>DATHKR010000287.1:0-97555 GCA_035489015.1 Kofleriaceae bacterium
CGTCGCGGATTGATTTTGGGCAACGTTCTCTGCGGTGTGGTCGCGCGCGATTCGTGAGCCTCGCCCGGGTGCCGCCGCGGCGTCGCGGATTGATCTTGGGCAACGTTCTCTGCGGTGAGTCGCGCGCGATTCGTGAGCCTCGCCCGGGTGTCGCCCGCGGCGGCGACGGATCGACCGGCTCCCCGCTCCGTACTGCCCGGTCGTCGCGGATTTGATTGTGGGCAACGTTCTCTGCGGTGTGGTCGCGCGCGATTTCGTGAGCCCTCACCCGGGCGCCGCCGCCGCGGCGACGGGTCGACCGGCCCGCCGCTCGTACCGCCCTCCCATCGCGGATTGATTTTGGGCAACGTTCTCTGCGGTGTGGTCGCGCGCGATTTTCGTGAGCCCTCGCCCGGGCGCCGCCGCCCGCGGCTCGACCGGCTCCCCGCTCCGCCACCGCCCTGCCGTCGCGTCTTGATTGTGGGCAACGTTCTTTGCGGGGTGGTCGCGCGCGATCCGTGAGCCTCGCCCGGGCGCCGCCGCGCGACGGCTGGGAGGCCGGGAGGCCGCGCCCGCTCGTACCGCGCACCGACGGCAACCGGGCATCTGATCGGCACGGCCGGCGCACGCCGACACCGTGACAAGCCGATCGGCGCACCGCCCTTCGCGCCCGCCGCGCGCCGATCCCGATGCACTGCATCCAGCTCAGCGACAGCCGAGGCGGCTGCCCGGTCATCCACGCACCACCGACGCGAACCAGCAACGCGAACCAACAACGCGAGCTGATCCGCTCGCGCGTTGCGCGAGCGGATCAGCGCGCGGCTATGAGGCAGACGGAGTCCCAGCTCGATTCGGCCCAGTCGATCTTGTACTCGCCGCCGGTGCCGAGGTCGTAGCTCTCGATGGCGGGGTCGGTGGCGAGCTCGGTGAGCTGGTGGTACTGGGCCAGGTTGCCGAGGCCCAGGTGGGCGAAGCGATCGTCGTAGCTGAACTGGAGGCCGCGGTAGGTGGTTCCGAAGACGGCTCCGAGGACGAAGCCGACGTCTTCGTCGGCGGCTCGGGCGAAGAGGAGGCGGTGGCGACCTTGCTCGGCCAGGCGGCGGCTGACGAGGCGGTAGAACTCTCGCATCGGCTCTTCGACCAGGCCGACTCCGGCTCGGCCTTTCCAGCTGCGCTGCTCGACGGCGAGGAGGCGGTCGAAGAGGGCGTCGGCTTCGGCGGCGGTGGCGGCGCGGGCGGGCTCGAAGTGGAGGCCGGTGGCGGCGGCCCGGCGGAGTGACTGGCGCAGGGTCTTTCGCAGGCGGCGGGGGCGGCGGGAGAGGAAGCCGTCCAGGCCTCCGTCGAGGGACGCGATGTGGCGGCGGGTGGCCGGGCCGAGGCCGACGCGGTAGCGGCGGGCAAGGCGGTGGGCCAGGACGTCGAGGAGCGGCGAGCCGAGGGGCAGGCCGGACAGGACCAGGACGTCCCAGTCTCGCTCTCGCTCGGTGAGGATCGCGGCGGCCTCGGCGGCCAGCTGCTCGGCAGGGTGGCCGACGAGGGGGCTGGCCAGGCCCCAGGAGGCCTCGCATGGCTCGACGGCTCTCACCTCGCCTCGCATGCGGACGACCGCGGCGAGGAAGCCGAGGTCGGAGGCGGCGACCAGGGGCTGGCCCGGCGGCATCAGCGCCGCGGCGGCGGGGAGGATCCAGGACGACGAGGAGCAGAATCGATCGATGTACGGCGCGGCCAGCGCCTGGCGATCGAGCTCGGCTGCGCGACGGTCCAGCTCGTCCAGCCCGGAGAGGAGCTCCACGCCTCCATTCTGCCGAGGAAGCGGCTCGCGCGCGAACGACTGGGCGCGCCTGCGCCCCGACGGGGTGACCGCGGGCCGGCGGGCGGTCCCGGAACGAGTAGAATGCCGCGGTGCCGGAACCGCGCGATCGCAGCCACGAGGTGGCCCGCCTGGCCATGATCAACCGCCAGTTCCACACCGTGGTCCCGCACAACCGCGCGCTCGGCCTCGAGATCGCGGAGCTGGGGGACGGTGACGCGCGCATGCGCCTGCCCTACTCGCCCGACCTGGTCGGCAACCCCGACACCGGAGTCCTCCACGGCGGCGCGATCACCTCGCTCATGGACGCGTGCTGCGGCGCGGCGGTGTTCATGCGCCTGACCATGCCGGTGCCGATCGCCACCCTCGACCTGCGCATCGACTACCTGCGCCCGGCCGATCCGGGCCGCGACGTCCTCGCCCATGCTTCCTGCTTCCGCATCACCCGCAACGTCGCCTTCGTGCGCGGGGTCGCGTATCACGACGACGAGGACGATCCGGTGGCCGCCGCGGCGGGGACGTTCATGCTGGCCACCTCGCCCGGGCGGACCCGGAGCAAGCCGTGAGCAAGCCGCTCATCGATCTCATCGCCGAGGCCAAGCGCGACAACCAGCCCGGTCGCCTCACCGAGGCGGTGCCCTACGCCCGCTTCATGGGCCTGTCGATGCACCACGTCGCCGGCGAGCTGCTCGGCCGGCTCACCTACGCCGACATGCTGGTCGGCAATCCGGCCCTGCCCGCCCTGCACGGCGGCGCGATCGGCGCGCTGCTCGAGTCCACCGCGATCTTCCAGCTCCTGTGGGAGGCCGAGACCGTGGTCCTGCCCAAGACGATCGGCATCACCGTCGAGTACCTGCGCTCGGGCCGGCCGGTCGATACCTGGGCCAGGGGCATCCTGACCCGCCAGGGCCGGCGGGTCGCCAACGTCCGGGTCGAGGCGTGGCAGGACGACCGGGTGCGGCCGATCGCGATCGCGCACAGCCACTTCCTCATCGTGCCCGGCCCCGACGGCGAAGAGGGCGCCTCGGCGTGACGCTGGCCGGACAGCTGACTCGACCGCGCCGCTACCAGCTGCGCAAGTCGTCGCTCCACGTGCTCGGGTCCGGCCACCCGTGGCTGTTCCGCGGCCAGCTCAGCTCGGCCGCCGCGGTGTTCCGCGACGGGCAGTGGCTGGCGCTGGTCGATGAGGCCAACCGCGCGGTCGGGACCGGCATGTACGAGGCCGAGGGAGCGATCGCGATCCGGATCCTCGAGCGATCCGCGCGCCGCCCCGACGCGGCGTGGGTGGCCGAGCGGGTGGGGGCCGCGCTCGAGCGGCGCGCGCCGCTGGACGGCGAGACCGACGCGTTCCGCGCGATCCACGGCGAGAGCGACGGGCTCCCGGCGGTGGTGGTCGACGTCTACGGCGACACCGCGGTGCTGCAGACCTACTCGGCCGGGGCCGAGGCGCTCGGCCGGCTGGCCGCGGCCCACGTGCGCGCCCGGCTCGGCCTCCGCCGCGTGCTGTGGAAGGCGGCCCACCGCCGCCGCTCGGCCGCGCTGGCGAGCGAGGTGCGCGCGCTGTGCGGCGAGGTGCCGGACCAGCCGCTGCGCGTGCGCGAGGGCGCCCTCGAGCTCAGGGTCGACGTCACCGGTGGACAGAAGAGCGGCGCCTACCTCGACCTGCGCGGCCTGCGCCGCTGGGTGTGCGAGCAGGACCTGTCCGGCCAGCGCGTGCTCAACCTGTTCTCGTACACCGGCTGGATCGGGCTGGCCGCCGAGCGGGCCGGCGCGGCGCTGGTGTGGAACGTGGACGGCTCGACCGCCGCGCTCGAGTTCGCGGCCGCCCATCACACCGACGGGCGGGCCCGCTTCACCCACGCCGACGCGTTCGAGTGGATGCCGGCGCTCGCCGCCGACGACGCGCTCGATCTGATCATCGCCGATCCGCCGCCGATGACCAGCCGCAAGGTGCAGGTCGACCGCGCGCTGTCGGCCTACCGGCGCCTGTACGCGGCGATCGGCCGTCACGTCGCGCCGGGCGGCCGGGTGATCGCGTGCTGCTGCACGTCGCGGATCGGCGACACCGCGTTTCGCCGCGCGGTCGCGGCCGGGCTCGGGCCGGGCTTCCGCTTCGAGCGACGGCTGCCGGCCGAGATCGATCACCCGGTCGGCTTCGCCGAGGCCGACTACCTGAAGGTCGCGCTGTTCACCCGCGGCGAGATCCAGGCCCCCGGCGCACCAGGGCGACGGGAAGGGCCATCACCCCCGTGAGGCAGCCGCGGCCCGCGACGTTCCCGTGCTATATCGGAATGCGTCATGACAGGCCCCGAGGCGAGCGGCGCTCGCGCTCAGAACTTCATCCGAGACATCATCGACGCCGACCTCGCGAGCGGGAAGCACACCCGGGTGGTGACGCGCTTTCCGCCCGAGCCGAACGGATACCTCCACATCGGCCACGCCAAGTCGATCTGCCTCAACTTCGGCCTGGCGGCGGACTACGGCGGCGCCTGTCACCTCCGCTTCGACGACACCAACCCGGAGACCGAGGAGACCGAGTACGTCGACGCGATCCAGCGCGACATCCGCTGGCTCGGCTTCGACTGGGGCGACAAGCTCTTCTTCGCGTCTGACTACTTCGACGCGTTCTACCGCCACGCCGAGGCCATGGTCCAGAAGGGCCGCGCCTACGTCGACAGCCTGGACGAGGCGCAGATCCGCGAGCACCGCGGCAGCCTGACCGCCCCGGGCAAGCCCAGCCCGTTCCGCGCGCGATCGGCCGACGAGAATCTCGATCTGCTCCGCCGCATGCGGGCCGGCGAGTTCCCCGACGGCGCGCACGTGCTGCGCGGCATGGGCGACCTGGCCGCCCCCAACATGAAGATGCGCGATCCCCTGCTCTACCGGATCCGCCACCAGAAGCACCACCGCACCGGCACCACCTGGTGCATCTACCCGATGTACGACTACGCGCATCCGCTGTCGGATGCGATCGAGGGGATCACCCACTCGATCTGCACGCTCGAGTTCGAGAACAACCGCGAGCTCTACGACTGGGTGCTGGCCGCCTGCGAGACGGAGGCGCGCCCGCAGCAGATCGAGTTCGCCCGCCTCAACCTCGGCTACACCGTGATGAGCAAGCGCAAGCTGCTCCGGCTGGTCGGAGAGCGCCGCGTGGACGGCTGGGACGACCCGCGCATGCCGACCCTCGCCGGACTGCGCCGGCGCGGGGTGACGCCCGAGGCGATCCGCGCGCTGTGCGATCGGATCGGCGTGGCCCGGGCCAACAGCATGGTCGACCTGGGCAAGCTCGACTTCAGCATCCGCGACGACCTCAACCGGCGCGCGCCGCGCGTGATGTGCGTGCTGCGCCCGCTCCGGGTGGTGCTGGAGGACGTGCCGGCCGGCCACGTGGAGGAGGTCGAGGGGCCGAGCTTCCCGCCCGACGTGGGCAAGCCGGGCACCCGTCGCATGCCGCTGACCCGGGTGATCTACATCGACCGCGACGACTTCCGGGTCGACCCGCCGGCCGGGTATCACCGCCTGGCGCCGGGCCGCGAGGTGCGCCTGCGCTATGCCGGGACCATCCGCTGCCGCGAGGTGATGACCGACGCGCGCTCCGGCCAGCCGGTCGAGCTGCACTGCAGCTACCGGGCCGGCGGCGACAGCGGCGAGGTCAAGGGGGTCGTGCACTGGGTGTCGGCCGACAAGTCGATCGCGTGCGAGGTGAACCTGTACGACCGGCTGTTCACCGTCGAGAAGCCCGACGAGACGGCCGATTTTCTGGCCCACGTCAACCAGCGCTCGCACGAGGCGCTGACCGGGTGCCGGATCGAGCCGAGCGTGGTCGACGCGGCGCCGGGGGCGCGCTTCCAGTTCGAGCGGGTGGGCTACTTCGCCCTCGAGTCGCGCTCGGGCGCGGGCGGCGCGCTGGTCTTCAACCGGGTGGTCGCGCTGCGCGACTCGAGCGGCGCCAAGGAAGGCGCCGAGGCGGCCGTCGCGGCCGGGTCCGCAGCCGCGACGCCGGCGCCGAGGGGCAAGAGCGCCAAGGCCCAGACCCGTCCGCCCCGCAAGTCGCGGGTCGAGGTGCGGGATCGGGTTCGCGAGCGCTCCCCGGAGCTGGTCACCAAGCTCGAGCGCTTCACCGGAGAGCTCGGCCTCGAGCGCGAGCCGGCCGAGCTCCTGACCGGCGACCTCGATCTGGCCGCGTTCTTCGAGGCGGCGGTCGCGGCCGGCGCGCGGCCCGAGGCGGCCGCGAACTGGGTGCTGAACGAGCTGCTCGGCCAGCTCGGCGGCCGGGCGCTCGACGCGCTTCCGTTCGGCGGCAGCGACATCGGTGCGCTGGTCCGGCTGGTCGACGAGGGGACCATCTCCGGCGCGGGCGGCAAGGAGGTGCTGACCGCGATGCTGGCCGGAGCCGGTGATCCGGCGTCCATCGTCCAGGTGCGCGGCCTGCAGCAGATGAGCGACGCCTCGGCGATCGACCCGCTCATCGATCAGGTGCTGGCCGCCCACCCCGACCACGTCACCCGCTACCGGGCCGGCAAGACCGGTCTGCTCGGCTTTCTGGTCGGCCAGGTGATGAAGGCGTCCGGCGGTGCGGCCAACCCGGAGCGCGTCCAGGAGCTCCTGCGCCAGAAGCTCGAGTGAGCGGCGCGCCCGCGTCGACGGCGGCGCGCGGGCGGCGCGCTGATCGACCGGTCTACCCGGACCGATGGCGGCCGGTGATCCGCCGCCACAGCGCCGGGCGCTTCAGCGAGTAGGCCGGGTCCGGGGCGTCGTCGAACAGCTCGTGGTCGCCCTGCTCCATCTCCTCGCCGGCGCGAAAGAAC
Source organism: Kofleriaceae bacterium (assembly GCA_035489015.1). Lineage (GTDB taxonomy): Bacteria > Myxococcota_A > Polyangia > Haliangiales > Haliangiaceae > DATFRY01. Next base: position 6,601 of record DATHKR010000287.1, read on the forward strand.
GCGGCGTCGGCCTCGCTGAACGAGCCCGCCCGCCTCTGCCGCGCGCGCGGGGCCGACGACGAGGGAGCCGGCGCCGGATCGGCCGGCCGGGACACCCGAGCTGGCCCGGCCTGGGCTGGCCCGGTCCGGGCTGGCCCGGCCTGCGAGGCTGGCGCGGGATCGGAGAGGAACGCCGGACCGTCGGTGGGCGGAGGCTTCGACGCCCGCAGCGGCTCGAGCTCGCGCACCGGTGCCGGCCGGATCGGCTCGGCCATCGCGGGAGCGCTGACCGCCGCCGCGGCCGGCGCGATGATGCGCGGCGCATGGACCTCCGCCGCCGGCTGCGACCCCGGTGGGGCGTGGCGTCGATCGATCACCGAGAAGATCGACGGCAGCACCCTGGCTGGCTCGGGCGGCGCGGGCCGACGAGACGCGCGCGCGCGGGCGATCGAGACGCGGTCGGGGCCGGGCGGGGTCGGCTCGGTCGACTCGAGGGTCGGCAGCTCGACGGTGGGCGGCCGGCGGCGTCCTGCCGACGGCAGCGGCGCGGTCACCGAGCCCTGCGCGACCCGGATCGGCGGCTCGATCGATTCGAGCGCCTGCGACACCCGCGGCGACAGCGACGCCGCGGAGCGGGCGGGGACCGAAGCCCGCCGTCCATCCCGGGGCAGCGCTGGCGGCGAGACCCGGGTCGTGCGCGACGCCGCCGCGCCGGCCCGCTCCGCCGCGGATCGAGGAAAGCCGCGCGAGATGACGCCGGCGGGCGGCTCCAGCGCTCGCCGCACCGGCGCGGGTGGTGTCTCGGGGGGCGTGGCCGCCTCGGCAGGCGCGGGCGCCGCCTTCGCCAGCGGCGGGATCGAGATGGCCGGCGCGTGCGCGGCCCGCAGCGGCGGAGGCATCGGCACCGCGACCGCCGCGACCGGCGCGCGACCGGTGCCCGACATCGGGGCGGCCGGCGCGGCCGTCGACCGCAGCACGCCCGCAGTCCAGCCCTCGTCGACCACCACCCGGGCCGGCGTGTCGGCCCGCGATCGAGGCGTCGCGCGCGGTGGATCGCCATCGCGGCCGCCGACGATCACGCCCGAGGTGGCGGGCAGGTCATTGCTCACCTCGACGGCGATCGGCCCCTGCGCCGGCGAGGCAACCGCGGCGCCGCGCGACGACGCCTCGCGCGATTTCTCGGTGCGGGCCAGCGCCGCCTTGAGCTGCGGCAGACTGCCGATCGGAAGCGGCGGGGCCGCGCGCGAACCGTCAGGCGCATCCGAGCTCGCCCCCGGCGCGATCGGGAACACCGGAGGGGGAGATGGCTCGACCGTCCAGCCCCGCTCGGTCACCGCGCGCGGCCGAGGAGATCCCTCCTCCGCGTCATCGTCCGGCTGCCCCTGCTCGGGACGAGCCGGGTCGGGCTGGGTCGAAAGGGCCAGGTCACCAGGCTTCTCGACGAGCACCGAGCATCGTGGTGCAAACCACGTTCCACCACCTGTACCGCGGAGGATCGGACTCTTGCGCTGGGGTCCGCGCGTCCCACTGCTCTGGTGCGGCAGCAACCCAAGCGGCCATGAGGGGACGACCCCCCAGGTCCGGCACCGCGGGCGGAGCCCATCGTTTGTGCAGACATCGCGCAGCTCTAGCCGGGCGCGGCGAACGTTTCCCTTGACCCGAGAAAAAGCCGGACCGCGATCGATCGACTGTCGCCCCGGATCGTCGCTCCACCTCCCACGCGAAACCGGAGAGACATCACCGCCGGATCCCGCCGCCCGATCCGCGACGTGATATCGAAGGGGCATGGCGGAGCTCAAGGTGGGGCGAAAGGCTCCCTCGTTCACTCTCCCGGCATCGAGCGGCGACGATGTCTCGCTGTCCGACTACGCCGGCCAGGTGGTCGTCCTCTACTTCTACCCGCGCGACAACACGCCCGGGTGCACCGTCGAGGCCCAGGACTTCCAGGCCGCGCTGCCGAAGCTCAAGCGGCTCGGCGCCGTGGTCCTCGGGGTCAGCAAGGACTCGATCGCCTCGCACGGAAAGTTCAGCGAGAAGTACGAGCTGAAGTTCCCGCTCCTGTCCGATCCGGACGGCAAGGTCATCGACGCGTACGGCGCCTGGGGCGAGAAGAACATGTACGGCAAGAAGATCCAGGGCATCCTGCGCACCACCGTCGTCATCGACGGCAAGGGCGTGGTCGCCCACATCTTCCCGAGCGTGCGGGTCAAGGGACACGTCGACGCCGTCGTCGAGGCCGCCCGCGAGGCGAGCCGGGGCACCAGCAAGAGCTGACCCGGACCCGCGTCGCGGGGGCGGCCATCAGGTCGGGGCCAGATCAGGTCGGGCTAGATCAGGTCGAGATCCCGAACAGCTCCGGGCAGGCCGCCTCGATCGCCGCGCACTCCTCCGGCAACTCGAAATCGGCCGGGTCGGTGGGGAGCTCGTCGAACGAGGTCTCGCAGTCGATCCCGTCGATGAAGTCGACGATCTGCTGCACGTTGGCCAGCATGCAGTCCTGGAAGTCTGCGGCCGAGATGTCGCTGGCGCAGTCCGGCAGCACCGCCACCGTGTCCGGGTCGATCCAGCACTCGAACTCGCTGATCGGCTCCATCGTGGCCAGGCAATCCTCGGCGTCAGCCGTGCACAGGTCCACGTCGTCCGGGTACGTGCTGATCGCGATCAGGTAGCACGTGAACTCCAGGAAGACGTCGGACGACAGGATGTCGGTCGCCTCCGCGCACAGCTCCGCCGCCTCCGCGTCCGACAGCTGATCGATCGTCGTGTCCGATCCGCCGTCGTCATCCGCCACATCCCCGCTGTCGTCGGTGCCATCGGTGACGTCGCCATCATCGTCGTCGTCGTCGCCTCCGCAGGCCACGAGCAGCGCGAACAACCCCGCAACCAGCAAACGGCTCGCTCCCTGTCCCCTCATGATTCCCCCCCGGTTCGAATCGTGCGGTTTGCACGCTCTTCAGGCGTATCACGCATGTGGGTGAAACTGGGGAAACATCGGACCACGCCCAAGGCCTAAGGGCCCGCGGATGGGCAAGTCGATCGATTCTCGCGGTCGAGCCGCCCGGATGGCAAGGAGCGGCGAGAACCGGCGCGGAACGTACTCGACGTACGTGAGCACCGGTCCGCAGCAAGAATCGATCGAAGTTGCCCCGGCGAAGACCGGGGGAAGCGCAGCCGCTACGCCGCCAGCCGGGATGGACCGGCCGCGAGAACGATCGACTTGCCCATTCGCGGGCCCTTACGCACCCTTTACGCCCCCGGGCCGGGTGCGGCCTATCATCGAGTGGTGCGGATCCTGGTGGTCGAGGACGAGCGTGGCCTCCGCGAGGGGCTCTGCGATCTCCTGGCCGGCGATGGGCACGAGGTGGTCGCGGCCGCGGACGGCGAGGAGGGAGCCGCGCGCGGCCTGGCCGAGGCGTTCGATCTGGTGGTGCTGGATCTCATGTTGCCGCGACTGAGCGGGATCGAGGTGTGCCGGCGGGTCCGCGCGGCTCGTCCAGGCATGGCGATCCTCATGCTGACCGCCCGCGGCGGCGAGGAGGACGTCGTTCGCGGGCTGGGTGAAGGAGCCGACGACTACGTCACCAAGCCGTTCGGGGCGCGCGAGCTGCTGGCGCGGGTGCGAGCGCTGGGCCGACGCGCGCCTCCGCCGGCGCCCGAGGCGCTCGTGATCGGCGAGCTCACCGTCGATCTCGGCCTGCTCGTGGCCCGACGGGCCGGCGCGCCCGAGGTCGCGCTCACCGCTCGCGAGGCGGGCATCCTTCGCCTGCTCCACCGCCACCGCGGGCGCTCGGTCACTCGCGCCGAGCTGCTCGAGCAGGTATGGGGGGCGCGCGGCGACCTGCGCACGCGCGCCGTCGACATGGCGATCGCCGTTCTTCGCAAGAAGGTGGAGCGCGATCCGGCGAGCCCTCGCATCGTGGTGTCGGTGAAGGGGCTCGGCTACGCGTGGGGCCCGGCCGGAGCCGACGACGCCGATCCCGACGCGATCGATCCAGCCGCGGTCGATCCATGAGGACCCTGTGGGCCGCGCTCCTGTGCGCCGCCGCGCTCGCCGCGGTGCTGGGCGGATGGTTCGCGACCGGCTGGCGCAGCGTCAGCGCCGAGGCGTCCGGGCTGGTCGCCGCGCCTCGCGACGAGGCCGCGCGCCGCGCCGCCCTGCTCGCCGCCGAGCTAGGCGCGCGCCTCGAGGAGCTGCGCAGCAGCGAGAGCCAGCGGCCCTACTACGAGTACCAGAACCTCTTCCACGACCCACGCGGCGCGTCGGAGGGGCAGTCGGTGGTGCTGTCGCCGCTGGCGCGAGGGCCGAGCGACGCGCTCATCGCCGTGCACTTCCAGATCGCGCCGGATGGACGCGTCACGGTCCCGACCATCAACGAGGACGTGCCCGAGCTGTCGGACGCAGCGCGCCTGCGCGCCGATCAGCCGATCCTCGCCTCCCTCCGCGCCCACGCCGCCGAGCTGCGACCACTGGCGCTCGCCCCGGCCGGCGCGCTCGCCTCCCGCTGGGCGACCCGCGGCGAGCGAGCGCTCGCGGTAGCCGACGCCGCGGTGCCGACCGCACGCGCGCCGTCGCCGGCGACGATCCCGGCACAGCGGCCCACGCCGCCCGGACCCGCCGACCAGGCGGGCCAGCAGAACGCGATCGAGGCCCCGCAGGTCCAGGGCATCGAGCCGTCCGCGTACGCCCAGAACATGGCGCCGAACCAGGTCTACCGCGACGTCCAGCAGCAGCGCGCGCAGCCCCGCGCCCTGCCCCGCCCATCGAAGCGCCCGGCCGAGCGCCCGGCCGAGCGCCCGGACGGAAGCCGCGATCCGGAGACGGCCAGCGTTCCTCCGCCGGCCCGCGACGCCCCGCCCGGCGTGGTCGAGGTCGAGGTCGGCCCGTTCATCTGGCGCGCGATCGAGCTCGACGGCCGGCCGGCCCTGGTGGCGCTGCGCGCGATCGAGACGCCGGACGGCCGGCTGACCCAGGGCTTCACCCTCGCCCCGGCGGCGGTGGCGGACTGGCTCGAGGAGCACGCCGGCGACCTCGAGGCGATGCTCACCCCGGATGTGCCGGGCCACGCGGCGACGGCGGCGTCGGTGGGGACGGCGGCGGCGGCGCCGTCGTCCTCGGCGTCCGCGTCCCCGCCGATCTCGCTCACCGGTTTCGGCGGCGCGGCCACCTCGACCGACCTCGACCAACCCTCCGGGCCGCCCGCGCCCTCCCCCGCGTGGCGGATCGCGGTGGACCCCGGCCCTGCCCTCGCCACTGCTCGCGCCGCCGCCGCCGAGGTCCGGCGTGGCTTTCTGTGGAGCTTCTTTCCCGCCGCCGCGCTCGCCCTCCTGTGCGGCGCGCTGGTGGTCGCGCTGGTCGCCCGCGCCGATCGACTGGCTCGCGAGCGATCCGACTTCGCGGCGGCCGCCGCCCACGAGCTGCGCACGCCGCTCGCCGGGCTGGTCCTCTACGGCGACATGCTGGCCGAGGGGCTCGGCGACCCCGAGCGGCGCTCCGACTACGCGCGGCGGGTGTCGGACGAGGCCGCCCGGCTCGGCCGCGTGGTCGGCAACGTCCTCGGCTTCACCCAGCTCGAGCGGCGCGGCCTGGCCCTCAGCCCTCGCCGCGGCGACGCGGCCCAGGCCGCCCGCGACGCCGCCGAGCGCATCCGGCCGGCCTACGCTCACGCCGGCGCGACGCTGTCCGCCGACATCGCGGACGCGGCCCCGTGTCGGTTCGACGCCGACGCGGTCGCCCGCATCCTCCAGAACCTGCTCGACAACGCCGAGAAGTACTCGCGCGGCGCGGCCGATCGCGCCGTCGAGCTGTCGGTGCGCTGCGACGCCGACGGCTGCGGCGCCGTCATCGAGATCGCCGACCGAGGCCCGGGCGTTCCGCCCCACCTCGAGCGACTCCTGTTCCGCCCGTTCGCCCGCGGCGTCGACGGCGCCACCTCCGCCGATCGCGCGGCCGACCCATCACCCGGCCACGACCTCGATCGACAGGCAGGACCGGCCGGCCTCGGCCTCGGCCTGGCCCTCGCCCGCGCCCAGGCGCGCGCCATGGGCGGCGACCTCGCCTACCGCGACCGCGACGGCGGCGGCGCGGTCTTCTCGCTGCGGCTCCCGCCGGCCGGGGACTGACCTCGTCGCATCGCGTGACCTGGCCGGCCCGCCGTGCGACAACCCGGCCGATGACGCGATGGCTGCTGACTCTCCCGCTGGCCGGGCTGTGCGCGTGCCCCGCGGTCTCGCGAACGCCGGTGACGGTCCGCGCGGTGGCGACCGGCGGCCTCTCGGTCCCCGACGCGATGGTCGGCGCGGCCTGCCTGCCGGCCGGGCGCACCGCCGGGCTCACCGACGCGACCGGGACCGCGCGCCTGGCCGTGCAGACCGGAGAGCCAGTCGACTCCTGCACCGTGGTCGTCGCCAAGGAGGGCTTCGCCACCCGCGAGGAGCAGGTCCAGTGCCGCCCGAGCTCGTGCGACGCCCCCCCGGTCCAGCTGGAGCCGGCGCGATGACGCGCTCGCCCAGCCAGCGCCCGGCCCGCGTCATCCTCCGGCTCGCCGCCGCGGCCGCCCTGCTCACCCTCGCCGCCTGCGACCCGATCTGGCGCGTCTCCCTGTCGGTGCGCGACCCGGCCGGCCACCCGGTCGCCGGAGCCTCGGTCATCCTGGTGTGCACCGAGCGCACCTGGGAATCCACCCTCGTCCAGACCGCCACCGACGGCACCGCCTCCCTGGGCGGAATGGGCACCTCGCTGCCGCCGGGCTGCGCGCTCGGCGTGGCGCACCCGCGCTACGCCACCCGGCGCACCACCTTCGAGTCGATGTGCGGCGCCCAGCCGCTGGACGACTGCCGGCGCGTACGCGAAGAGCGGCTGGTCCTCGAGCCCCTCGCCGCGGCGCCTCCCGCCGCCGCCCCCGCTCGCTGAGCAACCGCCTCTCCCGACGTCGACCATCGCCCGGCTCCCGCGCTCTTTTTTGGGCCTCCGGCAACCGCGGCAGGACCCGGCGGGTCATCCGCTCGTCGCGATTCGCTACGGTCGATCCGCTTCGCCAGGCGGAGGGCCCGCCCGCGAGATCAGTACTTCTCGGGCGGGGCAATCGTCTTCGAGCCACGCGCCGCGGCGGCTCCCGCCGCCGCCCCCGCTCGCTGAGCAGCCCGGCTCTCCCGACCTCGACACCGCTCGGCTCTCGCTCACTTCTTGAGCACCGGCTCCCCCGACCTCGACCACCCCCCGGCTCCCGCGCTCTTTTTTGGGGCCTCCGGCGCCCGCGGCAGGAGCCGGCGGGTCATCCGCTCGTCGCGATTCGCTCCGGTCGATCCGCTTCGCCAGGCGGAGGGCCCGTTCACGAACGAGCCGATCGATTCTCGCGGTCGAGCCACCCGGATGGCCTGGACCCGGCGCGGCGCCGCGGCGCCGTCGGGCGCGCCGGTGGCCGACGCGGTCGGCGTGGGTTGCCTGGCGCGCCGGTGACCGCCGCGGTCGGCGTGGTGACCGCCGCGGTCGGCGTGGGTTGCGTGGCGCGTCGGTTGCCAACGCGGTCGGCGTGGGTTGCCTGGGCAGGGGGTGGGTTGGGGACCCAAAAAAGAAAATGAGCGCTCGCTGGGCCGGGGTCGCCTTGGGGTTCCTGCTCGGGCGGGGCGCGTACTCCTTACACCACCCTTACCCCGCGGCTTCGTCGCCGCGCGTATTCATGGGGACACCAGGAGGTCCGCATGAGCTCGCGCGCTGCTGCACTGCCGTTTCTGTCTCTCACCCTCGCCTGCGCCGGCCGCGATCCGTCGGTCGCCGCCGTGGTCCCGCCCCAGACTCGCCACGCTCCGCCGTCCACGCCCGCGCTCGACCCACGCGACGAGCTGGCCCGGCTGTTTGCGGTCCACGACCATACGGCGCCGGGGCCTGCGCGCGACGCGCTGGCCGACCGCATCGACGGCCTTGCCGGTCAGCGGTACGCGACGTGGTCTCGCCTGTACTGGCACCGCGATCTCGACGGCGCCATCGCCGAGGCACGCGCCACCGGCAAGCCGATCCTGTCGCTGCGCATGCTCGGCCGGCTGGATCGGGACCTCTCTTGCGCCAACAGCCGCTTCTTCCGCGTGGCGCTCTACGCCAACCGCGAGGTGTCGCGCTACCTGGCCGATCACTTCGTGCTGCACTGGTCGAGCGAGCGCCCGGTGCCGGTCGCCCGCATCGACTTCGGCGACGGCCGGGTGCTCGAGCGGACCATCGCGGGGAACAGCGCCCACTACGTGCTCGACTCGACCGGCCGGCCGGTCGACGTCATCCCGGGCCTGTACAGCCCCGCCCTCTTCGTCGACGCGCTGGCCCGCGCCTACCCGATCGCCGCGCGCGCCGGCGGGCTCGCCGCGCCGTCTCGCGCCGCCCTCATCGCCGACTTCCACCGGCGCGAGGCGGCTCGCGCGGCCGAGCGGTTCTCTCAGCTCGGCGCCGTCGAGCTCGCGCCCGGCGAGCGCACCGCCAGCCTGGCCGAGGCCGAGGGCCGCGCCATGAGCAAGGCGATCGTCGAGATGCCGGTGGTGAGATCGCTCCAGCTGGGCTCGCAGCTCACCCTCGAGCAGGCCCGCGCCTGGGGCCGCGCGACCGACCTCTGGGACCAGGTCGGCGCGGCGCTGGCGGCGCGAGTGGCGCCGAGCCGGCTCGACGATCGCAGCCGCGCCCTGTTCGCCGCACTCGAGCCGGCCGACTGGGCTCGCGCCGGCCAGCCGCTCCCCGCCGCCGGCATGGGCGCGCTGGTCGCCGCCTTCGAGGCGTCGATGACCCGCGACGCCGCCTACAACGAGCTGGTCCTGCACCAGCAGATCCACGCCCGGATGGCCGGCGCGCCCGCGCTCGCACTCGCCGAGCTCAACCGCTGGGTCTACGCCTCGCTGTTCCTGACCCCGGCCGAGGACCCGTGGCTCGGCATGGCCACGCCGGACACGTTCAGCGGCCTGCCGCGCGACGGCCTGACCGCCGGGCGCTGATCGCCCCGCCCGCGCCGGCCGAGACGACGCGGCGCCGGCCGGACGACGCCGCGCCTGCCGAGACGTCGCTCACTCGACCGAGACGTCGCCCGACCCGGTGCTCACCTTGACCAGCGGTCCGCCGCTGCCGACCTTGCCGGCGACGTGGTCGGACTCGCTCGACACGTGGCCCTGGACGACGGTGTGGACCGGGCGGGCGACCGAGATGTCGCCGCTGCCGGTGCTGAGCTCGACGTTGAAGGAGCTCTGGGCCGGGAGCCGCAGGCGCACGTCGCCGGACGAGGTGTCGACCTGCCAGGGCGAGCGCGGGTCGCCCTCGACTACCACGGTGCCGCTGCCGGTCTCGAGCGACAGGCCGCCGACCACGCCGCGGATGTCGGCGTCGCCGGAGCCGGTCGAGGCCCGCACGTTGCCGGGCCCGCTCAGGAGGACCTCGATGTCGCCGCTGCCGGTGCGCGCCTCCAGCGAGCCGGCGATCCGGTTCGCACGCACGTTGCCGGAGCCGGTCTCGGCGAATACCCCGCCGACGATGTCGTCCATGCGGATGTCTCCCGAGCCGGCCTTGATCGCGATGTCGCCGCGCAGCCCGCGCACCGTGTGGTTGCCGGACCCGGTGTCGGAGCGCAGACGGGTGTCGGGCGGCACGGTGATCTCGTAGTCGATCGACACGTTGTCGTAGCGGCCGCCATCGAGCTTGATCGAGTTGCCCTCCTGGCGGAGCGGCGGGTTGCGCTCGAGGTCGCGAACGTCGTCCTCGCGGCCGCCGCCGAACATCGACGAGCCCGCGGTGATGCGGCCGGTGATGCTGACCTGGCCGGGCGGTCCGCTCGTGACCGTCACGTCGCCGGAGCCGGTCTCCACCTCGAGGTCGACTGGCCCGCTCACCCTCGGCGCGCGCTGGAAGGTGCCGTGCACCGTCGCGCACGCACCGGCCGGGACGACCAGCAAGAGGACGAGGAGGGCGGGATGACTCGCTCGCGAGATCGTCATGTCTGGCCAAGTACTACCGCGGTAGTCGAATGGCTGTCAATCACGGCCCTCGTCTCGTCCTCGTCACAGCTTCTTCAGCGCCCGCTCCGCCGCCCGCGCCCACGGGCTGCTCTTGTCGACCGCCAGGTAGGCCCTGTACGCCGCGCGCGCCTCGGGCTTCTTGCTGGACAGCTCGTACAGGCGGGCCAGGTTGAACCGCGCCGCGCGCTCGGTCCCCTTCACCCGGCTGGCCCGCTTGAGCGCCGCCTCGGCCTCGGTCCAGCTCTGCTGCTCGGCCCCGATGACGCCGAGCAGGAGGTCGCGCTCGCCCGACGGACGCAGGCCGGCCAGCCGCTTCTCGGCGTCGGCCGGCTTGCCGAGCGCCAGGTACACCAGCGCCAGGTTGAGCCGCGCCTTGCCGTAGCCGGCGTCGATCTTGAGCGCCTCGTCGAACGCCGCGATCGCCTCGCGCAGCTGCCACGGCACCGCCGCCGCCTTTCTTGCGCCCGGCGCGCCGCCGCCGCGGGTGCGCGACTCGTCGCTCCGCTCGACGCCCACGTACTTCAGCGCCTGCTCGCGCTCGACCGAGAACCGGGTCTGCCAGCGCGAGAGCGGCCCGGTCGCGGCCATGCGCATCACGCCGAGCTTGGCGTAGGCGATGCCGAGGTTGTTCAGCACCTCCTTGGTCGCCTTCAGCGTGGTCCGGAACCGCTTGAAGTCGTCGGCCGCGTCCTCGTACGCCTCGGCCGCGCGGGCCGGCTCGCTGGTCTCGAGCCGCCCGGCCTGGTCGAGCTGGGCGAGCCCGAGCCGGAACGACACGAACGCGTACTTCACGTCGTTGGACCAGTACTCCTCGAGGTAGTGCACCCGCTCCTCGAAGGTCGGGTGGTCGAGGTGAGCCGGGATCTCCATCTCCTTGCCGGAGGCCTCCATGAACTCGATCCCGCCGCGCGGGTGGAAGCCGGCCAGGAACGCCATCACGATCCCCTCGCGGTCGGCCTCGATCTCGTGCAGGCGGGTCACGTGGGTCAGGATGGCCGCGTCGAGCGGGCGCGAGGCGTCCTTGATCGCCTCCTGGTAGATGAGGCTCTGCATGGTGTGGCGGCGGATGACGTGGGTCATCTCGTGGGCCATGACGTGGCCGAGCACGTCGTTGTGGGCGTCGATCTTCCGGCCCGGCCACTTCTTGGCCAGGTAGTCGAACAGGCCGCGCGTGAAGTAGATGCTGCCGTCGGGCAGCGCGAGCGCGTTCACCATCGGGGTCTTCAGCACCGACACCCGGAAGCTGAACCGCGAGCTCACGTCGCCGGCCGTGCGCAGGCGGGCCAGGATCTCCTCCAGCGCCGCCTTCTCCGGCGCCGCCTCGTCGACCCCGCCCAGCTGCTCCTCGACCATCTTCACCGCCGCCTTGAACCGGTCGGTCGAGAACACGTCGCCCTTCAGGCTGCCGAACGTCATCGTCCCGGTCACCAGCGGGTGGCGCGGGCGGATCTTGGCCAGCTCGGAGACGGCGCGGTCGGCGGTGCCGGAGAATCGATCGGCCTCGTAGGCCGCCACGAACGAGTCGATCGCCGCCTCCTCGTTTCCGTCGAGCTTGCGCACGATGCCGAGCTCGAGGTGGGCCAGCGCCAGGCCCGGCTGCAGCTTGAGCGCCACGCCCAGCTCGCGCGCCGAGGCGTCGAGGTCGTCCTGCACGCGCAGGAGGCGGGCCAGCTCCACGTGCGCCTCCGGCATGTCCGGCGCCCGGCGCAGGCTGGCCTTGGCCTTCTCCGGGCTGTACGAGTCCGATGCCTTGACCGAGCCGTAGACCAGGCCGAGGTAGTAGTGGCACTCCTGCCGGTCCGGCTTCTCGGCCACGCACTTCTCGAACCCCTGGCGCGCCTCACCCATCTTCTGGTTGATCGAGAAGAGGCCGCCCTCGGCGAACGCGTCGGCGTAGGCCGCCTTGGCGTCGTACACCTCGACCGCGATCGGATCGCCGGCCAGCTCGACCAGCGTTCGCTCGACCACGCGGTGCTGCGGCCCCTGGCTCAGGTAGCCGGACTGCATGTAGCCGCGCGCCGCGGCCTCGAGCTCCGCCCGCGCCGACCGGTCGCCGCGCTGCATGCGCTCCTTGGCCCGCTCGAACAGGATCCACTGCGCCTCGCCGTCGCGCGGATCGATCGCCAGCGCCTTCTTGCAGGCCGCGACCATCTTCTTGTCGTCGCCGCTCGCCTTGTACGCCTGGGCCAGCGCGCGCCACACCCGCGGGTCGGCGTTCGCCTTGCGCCCGAGGCTCTCCAGCACCTTGATCGCCAGCTTCGGCTTCTTGCGCTGGACCTCGACGTCGGCGAGCGCCATGCCGGCCATCACGTTGGCGCGGTCGAGCTTCATCACCTTGCGGTACTCGGCCGCCGCCGCGTTGAGGTTGCCCTCGCGGAGGAGGTAGTACTGCGCGGTGAACAGCAGCCGGTCGATGGTGCGCTGCTTGGCGCTCGGCTTGCGCGAGGTGCCGCCGCCGTACATGTCGACCAGCCCCTGTGCCTCGGCACGCCCGCTGGCGCCGGCCGCGCCCAGCCAGGCGCACACCAGCGCGACGAGACCCATCCTGCCCAATCGCTGCTTCATGGCTGTTCCTCTCGATCCATCGGGTCGATCCATCGGGTCGCTCTCTCAGGGCTGAATCGGCGCCCAGCTCCCGGTCGGTACGAAGCTCGCCCAGTAATACGGATGGCTGGTGCGCGGCTTCCGCAGCATCTGCAGCTGCACCTCGCGCAGGGCCTCGGACCGGCCCTCGCCCGCCTCCAGCTTGCGATAGAAGCCGGTCATGAGCTCGCGGGTCGCCGCGTCGTCCACCTGCCACAGGCTCATGACCAGCGACTCGGCACCGGCGATGACGATCGCGCGGCGCAGGCCCTGGACGCCGTCCCCCTCGGTCACCTTGCCGACGCCGGTCTCGCACGCCGACAGCACCACCAGCTGGGTGCCCCACAGATCGAGCCCGGTCGCCTCGAGCGCGGTCAGGATGCCGTCCTCGCCGACGCTCGACAGCCGGTTGGCGCCGGCCAGGGCCAGGCCGGAGCGGAGCAGCGGGTTCTCCGGACCCGACGCGGCGGCCTGGGCGGCGAAGATCGGCATCGGCGGACCGGCCGGCGCCGGACCGGCCGGCTCCTCGGCGGCGGGTGGCGGCTCCGACGGCAGGAAGAAGCCGTGGGTGGCGATGTGGAGCAGGCGCGGGCCGTGCACCTTCTTGAGCGCCGCCTCGGTCGCGCGCGCGCCGCGCAGTACGGTCACCTTGTCGCGCCCGAGCAGCGCGACCAGCGCATCGGCCTCCTCGGCGGTGCCGGGCAGCGGCTCCCACTTGCGGCCGCGCAGATCGCGCGAGCGGCGGCCGCGCGACCGGGCCGCCCCGGCCTTGGCCGGCGCAGTCGGCGCCACCGCGACCGGCTCCGGCGCGGCGTCGTCGAAGCGCGGGTCGGCCACGATCACCGGTCCCTGCCGGGCCGCCCCGCCGGCGCCGATGCGCAGCAGATCGCGCCCCGAGGTCAGGTACGAGAAGTTGAAGCGCTGGACCAGGTGGCGATCGGATCCGTCGACCAGCGCGCCGAACGGGACCAGGTCGAGCAGGCCGTCCGGCGCGATCAACACCCGGCGAGTCTGGCCCAGGCGCGCGACCAGCCCCTTGAACGCGCGGTCGTAGAGGGCGCGGCCGAGCGCCATGACGTCGGAGCGGTCCGGATCGGCCAGCGCGGCCAGGAACTCGTCGGCCGCGGCGTCGATCGCGCGGGCCTCGCCGAGGTCGACCCAGGTCGGGTCGCCGGTGCGGCGCAGGAGGTACGCGATGTAGCGCCGGGCCGGCAGCGGGCCCGGGCTCCAGCTCGACGCGCGCGCGTCGTACGGCTGATGGAGGACGATCTCGACCAGCACGCCGTCGGCCGGGATCACCTTCTGGACCGCGGCGAGCTCGATCGGCTGGCTCTGCACGCGATAGGCCGCGCTCACCCGCCGGACCTGGTCCTCCAGCCGCTTGACGTCGCGCTCGAGCTTGCCGACCTCGACGCTGTAGTCCTCGGGCGAGTCGGTCGCCTTGGGCCCGGCCAGGATCAGCCGGGCCAGCTGCGCGCGGGCCGCGGCCAGCTGGTCGAGCAGCTTCTGGTCGTCGGCGCTGAGCTTGCCGCGCAGGGTGGCCACGCTGGACGCGGCCGCGTCGAGGATGCGCCCCTTGCGCCGCAGCACCGTGGTCAAGGCCAGCCGCGCGGCCGCCGGATCGTTCGGCGCGTAGCGGGTGTGGAGCGTGATCGCCATGTGCAGCTCGTGGGCGATGCGCGCGAAGTAGGTCGCGTGATCGGACTCGGTGCCGGTGGCCAGGATGAGGGCCAGGTTCGGCTCCTGGATGTCGAGCGCCTCGCGCAGGCGCGCCACCGCCAGCGCCGGCTTGCCCTCGGCCATGTGCAGCATGGCCAGGCTGGTCAGCTGGTTGCCGACCAGCGGGTGGCGCGCGCCCCAGGTCTTGCGCGAGGTGGCGATCACCTTCTCGAGGATCCGCCGCGCCACCCGGTAGTCGCCCAGCTCGCGGTGAAGGTCGGCGATCTGGTGGTCCATGGTCGACGCCATGTACGCGCCGTACTGCCTGGCGTAGAGCGCGCGGACCTGCTGGAGCATCGGCAGGGCCCGGCGCGGGCGGCCGCGCTGTCGCTCGAGGAAGGCCAGCTGGGCCAGCGCGCTGACCCTGGCCACCTCGGCGCCCGGCTGCTTCTGGCCGGCGTAGATCGCCATCCCCCGCCGGTAGAGCGCGTCGGCCTGGTCCCACTCGCGCCGGCGCTGGTGCAGGCCGGCCAGCGAGCTGAGCGGCACCAGCAGGCGCGGATCGCGCGGACCGCCCTGCTTCTCGATGGCGGCGATCGATTCGAGGTAGAGCCGCTCGCCGCGCTGCTCGAGCGGGCGGGCCAGATCGGCGCGGCCTCCGGTCGCGTAGATCGACGCGATGGCCAGCAGCATGCCGGCGGCCTGCGACGGATCCTTCAGCGTCTCGGTGTAGAACTTCTCCAGCAGCGCCAGCGACTGGTCGAACTGCTTCACCGCCTTCTGCTGCTGGCCCTGGCTCCAGTACAGCCAGCCCAGGCTCATCATGAGGCCGGCCCGCGACGGATCGTCCGGCTTCGAGGTGCGGTCGACGATCTCCTTGGCCTCGAGGTACTTCTCCTCGGCCGCGGCGAACGCGTTCCTGCCCCACAGGAAGCTGCCGTAGGTCTGGAGGTAGGTCGCCAGGAGCGGGTTGTCGGGGCCGAGCTCGCGGCGGTGCATGTCGAGCGCGCGCTGGTAGAGCCGGTCGGCCTCGTCGAGCCGCTGGGCCACCCACAGCTGGCTGGCCAGGCCCTCGAGCGCCTGCAAGGTGGCCGGGTTGCCGACCCCGTGTCGCTTCTCGGCGCGGGCCAGCAGATCGCGGTGGATCTGGATCGCGCCCACGTAGTCGCCGGTCCCCGAGGTGAAGCGGGCCACGTCCTCGAGCGCGCGGATCGTCTCCGGGTGATCAGCGCCCAGCTTGCGCGCCTTCATCTGATGAATGCGGCGAGCCACGCGCAGCGACGGGTAGATGGCGCCGCGGATCTGGAGATCGAGCAGCTGCTTCTCGAGCGCGGCGGTCTCGCTCGGCGCCGGCGCGGCCGGGGCGCCTGGATGCGGGCGACGGTGACGGGGCCGCTTCTGGGCGTGCGCGGGGGACGGGGCCGCGACCAGCACGGCGACGAGGACGAGCGCAGCCCGAAGCCACCCGGCGCCTGCCATGAGCCAGCGTTAGCACGGCTGTTCCGGGCGGTCCATGGCGCCGGCCGGCTCCGAGCGGCGCTGGTCCGGGCCGCGCCGCGAGGGCGCCAGATCGCGGCAAAAGCCGGATCCGCGGGAAGCAAGAGGTCCGCGCCGGCGTTGCTGTCGACGGCCCCGGGGCCGGCCGCGCTGCTCCGGCTGCGCTGCTCCTTGCGCGCGCTGCTCGGGCCGCTGCTCCGGCCGCGACGGGCGGCCGGAGCGCCGGTCTTCTCAGTGACCGATCTTGAGCCCGCCCTTCACCCTGAGCGAGCCCTTCACCTTCGGCTCCTTCACCTTCACCTTCGGCTCGCGCACCTTGACGCGAGCCTTGACCCCGCCGCGCACCGCGGCCTCGCCGCCGTTGCGGCGATCGCGCACGTCCACCGCCGAGCCGGCTCTCACCCTGACCTTCGCCCCGCCGCGCACGGCCGCGCCGGCGTGATCGCGCACGTCGACCGCGGGCGGCGCACCGCCCCCGCCGATCCGGACGCCGGCCCCGGCCCGGATGCCAGCCCCGGCCCGAACGTCGGCGCCGCTGCGGTGATCGCGCACGTCGACCGCCGGGGGCACCGCGGTCCGGTGATCGCGCACGTCGACCGCCGCGCCGCCGCGGCCGCGCACGTTGACTCGCCCGCCGAACCGGACCACCGCCTGGGCCCGCGGCCGCGGCGGCGCCGCCCGGAACACCGTCTTCACCCGGATCGACGCCTGCGGCCGGGCGCCGAACACGACGCGCGCGCGCGGCGCCTTGGGCCGCACGTACCAGCGCACCCGCGCTGGCGCCGGCCGCACCCGGGTCCTCACGCTCGCGTACCAGCCGACCCGCGGACCGCGCACGTAGACCTTGCGGTGGACCCGCACCGACGCACGCATCACCGGTGGCCGGTAGACCGCGAACCTGACCCGCGTACTCACCACCGCCGGCCGGTAATCGATCCTCGACCGCGCATAGAAGGCCGGGATCGGATAGGCGACCAGCTTGGCGCGCGCGCGCCCGACCGGCGTGTGCACGTAGTAGTAGGCGCGCAGCGGCTCGACGTGGAGGTCGGCCACCGCGTGGTACTTCTTCTGCCACAGGATCGCCCCAGCCAGGCGCGGCCGGGCCGGCGCGATGATGACGGCCACCTCCGGGTGGCGAACGTAGAGAGCGTCGGCCACGTACGCGTCGGACATCATCGCGCTGGTCAGGTACTGCAGGCGCAGCGACGCGGCGAACGACGCGTCCACCGCGCCGCCCACGTCGGGCGCGGCCGCCTCGTACGCGGCGGTGTCGTTGGCCTTCTCGGCCGCCTCGGCGCGGGCCTCGGCCTCGCCCGCCGCCGCGGTCTGCACCTCGAGCTCGGCGTAGGCCGCCTCCAGCTCGGTCTCGAGCGCCTCGGCGCGGTGGGCGTGGAACTCCGCCGCCGCCTTCACGTCGAGATCCGCCTCGGCCCCGTCGCGCCACGCGCCCCAGTCGCCGTCGCCGATCCCCTCGACCGAGCCGAGCTCGCCGCCCGGATCGATCAGCAGCACCTTGCCGGCGCCGACCGAGATCGGCGCGTCCAGCTTGGCCGCGCCGGCCACCTCCACCTCGCCCTCCTCGACGCCGATCCGGCTCTGTCCCGACGCCACCACACCGACGGTGTAGACGGTGCCCTTGGTCGCGACCACGCCGCCCGGCGTGAACACCAGGAACGGCCCCTCACCGGCGGCGCGGTCGGCCACGCTGAAGCGGGCCACCCCGTACAGGACCGCCGCCGACGACGCCGGATCCTCGGTCGCCTGGCGCGAGCCGATCGCCACCGCGCTCTCCTCGGCGACCTCGACCGAGCTCTCGTCGACCAGGGTCAACGTGGCGGTGGCGGCGTCGCCGGTTCGCACCTGATCGCCCTCGTGCAGCTGGGCGTCGGCCTTGCCCTCTTCCCAGGTCTCGTTGCCGACCCGGCGGATCTCCACCTTGCCCTCGGCGGCGGACAGGACCGCGGCGGCGCCCTCGTCGGCGCCGTACTCGACAGGCCCCGGTTCGACGCCGATCTTCTCGGCCAGCGCGGCCGGATCGAGGGCGGCCTCGGCCGCGCCGTCCTCGGCCTTGGCCGCGTCGCCGGCGGCCTTGCCCGGCTCGGCAGCTGGCTGGCCGGTGGCCCCGCCGGCCGCGGCCTTGTCATCGCCTGTCTTGTTCTCGTCCTTGCTGCAGCCAGCTCCCCCCAGGAGACAGGCCGCGGCCAGGAGCGCCGCCGATCGTCGCATGCGTCCTCCTTCGACGAGCCCGTCCCATCGACGAACCCTGTCGCGCGCATTGTACACGCCGAGAGCGGTGCTCGTGGCGTGCGGCCGGCTGCAGGATCGGCAGAGCGGCGGGCACGCGGGGCCAGGATCCTGGCCTCCTGTCCCGATCGGTCGGCGCGGTATGGGGGCCCCCCACCGTGGCCTACTGAATCGTTCATCTGCGGCTTTGGCAGGTATGCCTCGCCCGACGGAACGACCTGGCCGACGTCGAACGGCAGGGTTGCCAGCTCGAACCCACAAATGATGAGCCGCACACCGCCTGGCAACCGGATGCCGCCCGCGAGATCGCCCCCTTGGGGCGCAGGGCCGGATGGAGCCCACGCGCGCGGTGCACCCGTCATCGGTTTCCGTTGCGCCCGGCGCGGTGGACTCTCATAGTCGCGCAATGAAGATGGATCGGTTCTCAAGCAGTCTCCTCTTGCTCCTCCTCGCCGCCGTCCCCGCCGCGGCTTGCGGGGACGACGACGACTCGCACGACGACGACGGCGACGGCACCAACCAGCCCGACGCGAGCGTCCCCGATGGCGGTGGCACCCCTGACGCGGCGACCCCCGACGGCGGTCCCCTCCCGGATGCGACCCCCGGCGACGACGCGGCCCCCGACTTCGACGCGGCCCCCGAGGTGGACGCGGCGCCTCCCGGCCCAGGCCTGGTCTGGGTGCACGGCGACATGATCACCAACAACCGGAACCAGCTCGCCGCGGTCTCGATCGGCGCGCCGCTGCCGGCGGTGCCGACCGTGGTCCTGCCCGCCAGCGACACCGGAACCCTGGCCACCTTCCAGAGCTTCAACTCCGGCGCCTACGACATCAGCAGCAACGGCCAGCGCGTGACGATGCCGGCCGACATCGACGTGCCGGACCAGTTCGATCTCTACGCCGCTTCGGTGGACGGTACGAACCTGATCCGCGTCTTCGCCGCCTCCGGCCTGGCCGACGTCGGCAAGGCGCGCTTCTCGCCGGACGGCACCCGCATCGCCTTCACCGCCGACCTCGAGACCGACGGCGTGTTCGGCGCCTACGTGGTCCCCTCGAACGCGCCCGACGCGACGCCGCTCCTGGTCAGCCCGGCCGGCGCGAACGACGACGTGGACGACCTGGTCTGGTCGGCCGATTCGAGCTTCATCATGGTCACCGGCGATTTCACCGAGGCCGGGTTCTTCGAGCTGCTCATCACCGACGTCACCCAGACCAACCCGACCCCGGTGACGCTGGTCAGCCGCGCCGAGATCCTCTCCACCGTCGCGCCGGCCGGCGTGATCCAGCCGATCCAGGGGCGCGGCGGCAGCGTCCTGTTCAAGGGACGCATCGCGGCCGACGACGCGATCCGGCTGCACCGGGTCGCCACCACCGGCGGCAGCCCGGTGTCGGTCCTGCCGCAGTCGGAGATCCCGCGCACCGACGGGACCACCATCGCCACGATCGGATCCGTGGGCCTGTCGCCCGACGGCAACCAGATCGCGTTCGGCGCCGACGAGACTCTGAACGTGTACGATCTGTGGGCCATGCCGGTGAGCGGCGGCGAGCCGCCGACCCGGCTCACGACCGGGCTGGTCCCGCCCGGCGGCGAGAACCGCATCAACCCGGACTTCGGCCAGCCGCTCAAGTGGCGCCCGGACGGCCTGGAGATCGCGTTCCTCGCCAACTACGGCACGCTGAGCAAGAACGAGCCGTTCGTGGCGCCGCTCGACGGCAGCGGGCAGCGCAAGCTGGCCACCATCGGCCCGGCCGACCCCAACGCCGACGCCGAGGCGGTCGGCTGGTCGCCCGACGGCACCCAGCTCTACCTGGTGGCGGATCACGCCACGCCGAACCAGATCGAGCTGTTCCTGCTCGACCCGGCCCTGGCCGATCAGGAGCCGACCCCGGTCCTCGCCGCCACGTCGGGCGGCGACCTGCGCGGCGACATCACGGTCAGCCAGTAGCGGGCCGGGCGCGTCGCGGAGCGCGGCGGAGCACGATCGAGGCGGGGCGGCGACGGTGCCGCTCCGCCATTCCGCTCCGACCCGGTTGACGCGCCGTCCGCCGCGCGACAGGTTTGGCGGGATGCGCGCCCGTCCGCACGCCTTCGGGCTCCTCCTCGCGATCGCAGCGTCCTGCTCGTCGCCGCCGGCGCAGCGCACCGGCGCCAGCCCCGCCGCGGCAGCCCCGGCCCCGGAGCCGGGCGACGCGTCGACGCCGCTGCTTCCGCGGCCTCGCATGCTCCGCTGGGTGCCGGCCGACACCGCCTACTTCTTCGGCGTGCTGACCCCGCCGGCCGCCGACCACGTCGAGCGCGAGTACATCGCGCGCCTGGCCGCCTACGAGCAGGTCCTGCCCGCGGTCGAGCGGCTCCGGCGCGCGCGGCCGTCGGAGATGAAGCGGCTCTCGTTCCTCATGCGGCTCGAGCTGTCGCTCCTGGCCGAGCTGGGCGGCACCGCGACCCGCGAGAAGCTGGCCGGCGTCGGACTCGACCCGGTCACGGTCTACGCGTTCTATGCGATCGGCATGGTTCCGGTCGTGCGCATCCAGCTGTCGGATCCGGCCCGGTTCTCGGCGGTGCTGGCCCGCGTGGCCGCCCGCCTGCAGATCCAGCGCGCCGCCCTCGCCGGTCAGACCTACTACGGCGCGCGCGAGGACGCGCTCTACTGGGTGCTCGCTGTGGTCGACGGGGATCTGGTGGCGGCCATGATCCCGCCCGACCAGCGCGCCGCGGTCCTGCCGGCGGTGCTCGGCCAGCGCGCGCCGGCGCGCAGCATGGCGACCGATCGCGGGCTCGATCGCCTGGCTGCCTCGTACGGCCTGAGCCCGTCCGGGCTCGGCTACGTCAGCATGGTGAGCCTGGCCGCGGCGGTGGGCGGCGCCCTGCCCGCGCCCTGCCGCGACGAGCTGACCGCGATGGCCGGCGCGGTCCCGCGGGTCGTGCTCGGCACCACCGCGGCGACCGGCCAGGAGATGCGCCTGCACTCGGTGGTGGAGATGCGCCCCGACCTCAGCGCCGCGCTCCGCGACCTGCGCGGCGAGGTGCCGCGCGCCGATCCGACCAGCAGCGCGGCGGCGGCGATCGAGATCGCCGCGGCGCTCGACGTCGGCGCGCTGGTCGGCGGGCTCGGCTCGACGCTCGATCGCATCCGCGCGCGCCCGTTCCGCTGCGCCGCGCTCGGCTGGCTCAACGACCTGGCCCGCACCCAGGGCAAGACCCTGCGCCAGACCGGCCGCGCGCTGGTCGGGGTGCGCGGCGCCAGCCTGGCGGTGCGCAACATCGACGGGCTGACCAGCGGCGGCGCCGACCTGTTCTTCCTGTTCGGAACCGATCGCCCCGGCGATCTGCTCGACCGGCTGGCCAGCTCGATGGGCGCCCGCCGGCCCGGCCTCGAGCCGGGAGATCCCCCGGTCGAGCTGAAGCTCCCGATCGGCGCCCTGCTCGGCGCCGTCCACGGCGCGATCGGCCGGCGGGCGGTCGGCCTCTCGATCGGCGCCGAGGCCCGCGAGCTGACCGAGATGCTCTCGGCCGACGTGGTCGACGACCCGCCGCTCTTCTTCATGCGGATCGACCCCAAGGTGGTGGCCCAGCTGCGGGCGCTGGTGGTCGGCAACCAGCCTTCGGCCGATCCGCGCATGGCCTCGATCGACGCCGACCTGGCCCGCAAGCTGGCCGACATCGACGCCAGCGCGAACGACCGCTTCGCCGAGCTGTCGATGATCGTCCGCGCCACCCAGCGCGGCCTCGAGATCGACTTCGCCGGCCGCTACGCCCGCTGAGCTCGGCGATCGCGACCCGGCGACCCGGGCGACCGTCGCGGCTCAGCGCGCCTCGTCGGACGGGGCCAGGACTGCACCGCGCAGCGTCAGCCAGCCGCCGCTGACCGGCGCGGCGCGCACGCGACGGCTGATGAGCCCGTGCGGATCGGGGGCGACCAGCGGCACGACCGGACAGGTCTCGGCCAGGAGCGCGCCGAGCCGGCGCATCCCGTCCCAGCGGGCGGCGGGCTGCCAGGCCTGGCGCAGCGCCGCCAGCGCCTCGTCGACCCGCGGATCGGTGAAGCCACCGAAGTTGAGCGCGCCGCCGGTGCCGAGCACCGGGGTCAGGTCGGCGCCGGACAGCGCGCTCCACTCGACGAACGCCACGTCGAACCGGCCGTCGCGCAGCCGGTTGTCGAGCACCGCGGTCGATCCGACCCGCGCGTCGAGCACGAAGCCGGCGGCGCGCAGCTGCTCGAGCACCAGATCGCGCTCCGGGTCGGCGCGGTCCGAGACCAGCACGGTCAAGAGGAGCCGGCGCCCCTCGCGCGCGCGCAGACCATCGCCGTCCTCGTCGCGCCAGCCGGCCTGGTCGAGGAGCGCGCTGGCCCCGGCGCGGTCGAAGGGCGGCGCCTCCATGGCCGGCCCATCGCCGGGCCCACCCGGCCAGATCGGCCCCCCGGCCGCTCGACTGAACTGCTTGCCCGCCCTGACCAGCGCGGCCCGATCGAGCAGGCGACCGAGAGCGCAGCGAACCCGCGCGTCGTCGAACGGAGGCCGGCGCGCGTTCAGCGACAGGTAGCGGAGAACCGGAGGCCGCAGCCGCAGCGGCGACAGCGCCGCGGTGGTCCCCGGGCCGCGACCCTGCTCCCCGCGGTGCTCGCGAATCAGCGCCGGCACCACGTCGATCTCCCCGCTGCGAGCCCGCCGCAGCGCGGCCGCGGCGTCCGGCTCGTAGCGAAACGCGATGTGGTCCACCGCCGGCCGCGCGCCCCAGTACCCGTCGAACCGCTCGAGCTCCACCGTCCCGTCCCGCCACGACCGGATCCGGTACGGCCCGGTCCCGACGACCTCGGCGACCCACGCGGCGGTGGGAGGCGAGCCCGGTCCCGAGGAGGAAGAGGAGGAAGAGGAGGAAGAAGGGGGAGAGGAGCCGGCCTTGACGGCAGGAACGCCAGGCACGGCCGGGCTCACCGATGGAGGCGAGCCCGGCGCCGCGGCCGAAGTGGGAGCCGAGCCAGGCGCGACCGGCGAGCCAGGCGCGCCCGCCGAGCCGACCGCCGTCGCCGAACCCGCGGCCCCCACCGCTCCGCTCGCACCAGCCCCCGCCCCCGCTGCAGCACCACTGCCCGCAGCACCACTGCCCGCACCACCACCGCCCGCACCACCACCGCCCGCACCACCAGCACCACTCGCCCGGGCAGCGGCCACGATCGGCACCTCCGCCAGCGCGCGCAGCACGTGCGCGTTCGCGCGCGCGAGCCTCACTCGCACGGCTCTCGGCCCCACCACATCGATCCCCGTCACGTCGGCCAGATCGGCCCCGAGCGGGCCGACCCTCCCCGCCGCCGCCGGGTCGTGGCTCCCCGCCGCTCGCCGCGCCGCCTCGATCGAGCGCTGCACGTCGCCGGCGGTGAGGGCGCGACCGTCGTGGAACCGCACGTCCGGCTGGAGCTCGAACACGATCTCTCGCCCGTCGGTGCCGACCCGCCAGCTGCGCGCCAGCCTGGGCTCGTAGCCACCCGGCTGCGCCTCGCTCTCGCCCGGCCGGTAGCGGACCAGTGACTCGAACACCGTGTCCGACGTGATGCGCATCGTCCACACCGTCGGCCCGACCCGCGGGTCGAGCGAGCGCGGATCGCTGTCGAGCCACACCGTCAGCGTGTCGCCGCGCGCGGCCATCGCGCGCAGCCGTGCCTCCTCGCCGGCCAGGATCGGCGCCGCTGCGGCCGATACCCCGACCGCGCCCGCGTCCGCCGCATGCCGCCAGGGCTTGGACCGGGCCGGAGCCCCTTCGCAGCCCGCGCCCGCCGCCCCACCCACGGCGACCGCGCCGACGAGCGCTGCCACCCGGATCCGACGCCCGCGCGCCCACGCACACTTCTTATAGGTTCCGACAACTTGTGGCGCGTCAGGGGTCATGGTATCACCGGGCCATGCATCGTGTGACCGGCGTCGCCTTCAGTCTCGCTATCGTGACTGTCGCGGGGTGCAAGAAGGACCAGCTCCAGGGGGCCAAGGCCGAAGTCCAGAAGACCAGCATCAAGCTGGACCTACCAGCGGTGCCGGACTTCGTCATGCCTCAGCCCAACCCCGACGGCACACACTCCGTCGCCGAGATGCGCCTCCGGGGAAACAAGTTCCTCGACACCGAGGTGAAGGTCAAGGGTTACGTGGTCTGGATCTATGACTGCGCCACCGCGATCCGCACCCCGGAGATGAGCGACAAGGACGTCGCTCGCATGCTCGAGGACCAGCCGGAGAAGTGCATCCCGCCGCACTTCTACATCGGCGACAAGGCGGACACGCCGCCGGATCGCGGCATCTGGATCGTCGACCTGCCGCGCGCCATGCGCAAGGACGACAAGAACCTGCCCGACGAGGCCCGCGCCGAGATGGAGGGGCGCTGGAAGGTGCTGCCCTCGTTCAAGCTCGGCGACGAGGTCGTCGTGACCGGCAAGTGGACCCAGGAGTCGGAGCGTCGCTTCCGCAACTCCGACGGCCTCCTGGTCTACAAGAACGATTGCACGCCGGCTCCGTCGGTGCAGTGTCAGCCGAGCATGCAGAACCTGAGCGGGCCAGCGACCGGAAGCGCGCCTCCTGGCGCGCCCGGCGCCCCGCAGAAGTGAGCGGGCCGGAAGGGACAGCCCCGGTGGCGACGCCCCCCCGTGCGCCGGAGCCGGCCGCCGCCACGCCACCGCCGATCGCCCAGCGCAAGGCCGACCACATCGAGGTGGCTGCCAGCGGACAGGCCGATTTTCGGGCCCGGTCGACGCTGCTGGAGGACGTCCACCTGGTCCATCAGTCGCTGCCCGAGCTTCACGCCGACGAGATCGATCTGTCGGTGTCGCTGCTCGGTCGCCGCCTGTCCGCGCCGATCGTCATCAGCGGCATGACCGGCGGCACCGATCAGGCGGGGCGCATCAACCGCGACCTCGCCCGCGCCGCCGAGAAGCTCGGCATCGCGTTCGGCGTCGGATCGCAGCGCGCCATGGCGCTCCACCCGGAGCTCGAGTCGACCTTCCAGGTGCGCGACGCCGCGCCCGGGGTGTTCCTGCTCGGCAACCTCGGGGTGGTGCAGGCGCGCGAGCTCGGCCCCGATCGAGTCGCGGCGCTGGCCGCGCGGATCGGCGCCGACGCGATGGCGATCCACCTCAACCCGGCCATGGAGATGATCCAGGACGGCGGCGACCGCGACTTCCGCGGCGCGCTCGACACCATCGCCCAGCTGGTGCGCGCGCTGCCGGTCCCGGTCGTGGTCAAGGAGACCGGCTGCGGCCTGTCGAGCGAGGCGGCCGCGGCCATCGCCGCCGCCGGGGTGACCGCGGTCGACGTCAGCGGCGCGGGCGGCACCTCGTGGGTCGCGGTCGAGGCGCGCCGCGCCGCCGAGGAGAGCGCCGCGCGCGCGCTCGGCGAGGAGCTGTGGGACTGGGGCATCCCGACCGCGGTCAGCGTGGCCGCCTGCGCGCGCCGCGGCCTCGCGGTGATCGCCACCGGCGGGCTTCGCACCGGGCTCGACGTGGCCCGCGCGCTCGCGCTCGGCGCGACCGCCGGCGGGCTCGCCGCCCCGGTCCTGCGCGCGCAGCGGGCCGGCGGCGAGGCCGGCGCGGTCGAGCTCCTCGAGCGCGTGATCGCGTCGGTGCGCGCGGTGACGCTCCTGTGCGGCTGTCGCCGGGCCGCCGATCTGGCCGCCGCGCCCCGCCACCTGGGCCCGGCGCTCGGGAGCTGGCTCGATGACCTCGGCCTTCGGTAAGGTCATCATCCTCGGCGAGCACGCGGTCGTGCACGGCCACCCGGCGCTGGCCGCCGCGATCGACCGCCGCATCTCGATCCGCTGCGAGCAGGCGACCGGCCCGACCTCGCTCGACGTCGCCCGCTGGGATCTGCGCGTGGCGGTCGGCGACCCGCACCCGCTGGCCGAGGCGCTCGCCGAGCTGGCCCGCCTGACCGGCGCCGATCGGCTGGGCCTGCGGCTCGACGCCGACGCCGAGCTGCCGCCGGCCGCGGGGCTGGGATCCTCGGCCGCGCTGATGGTGGCGGTGGTGCGCGCGCTGGCCGGCGCGGCCGGGCGTCACCTCACCGACGGCGAGGTCGAGGAGATCGCCGGCGCCGGCGAGCGCTTCTTCCACGCCAACCCGAGCGGCATCGACGTCGCGCTGGCCGCGCGCGGCGGGGTCGGCCTGTTCCGGCGCGGCGCCGGTCTGACGCCGGTCGCGGCCGCGCCGGTCGCGCTCGCGGTCGGGCTGTCCGGCGAGCCGCGCCGCACCGCCGACATGGTCGGCCGGGTCGCGGCCGAGCTGGCGCGCGCGCCGGAGCGGACCGCGGCGGGCCTGGCCGAGATGGGCCGCGCGGCCGAGCTGGCGGCCGCCGAGTGGGCGGCCGGGCGCATCGATGAGGTCGGCGCGCGGCTCGGGCGGGCGCACGAGATCCTGGCTGGCATCGGCCTTTCCACGCCCGCGATCGATCGGATGGTCGAGACGGCCGGCGCGGCCGGGGCGAGCGGGGCCAAGCTGACCGGCGCGGGCGGCGGCGGCGCGGTCATCGCGCTCGCCCCGGGCCGCGAGCAGGAAGTGGTGGCCGCGTGGCGCGCGCTGGGCCATGAAGCCTTCGTCGCCTCGGCAGGCGCGGTGCTCGACGGAGCCAGAGCGGTGAGGGAGAAAAATCGATGAGCGCGACCGATTGCGTGGATTGCGTGGAACGCGTGGAGGAGCACCAGCGATGAGCCCCGAGGCACGGACCGTCAGCGCGCGCGCGCACGCCAACATCGCGCTGGTGAAGTACTGGGGAAAGCGAGACGCGGCCCTCAACCTGCCGGCCGCCGGCAGCATGTCGCTGACCCTGGCGGCGCTGACCACCACCGCCACGGTCACCGCATCGCAGGGCGGGCGCGATGAGCTCGAGCTCGACGGCCACGCGGTGGTGGGGCCGACCCTGGCTCGCTTCTCGGCCTGGGCCGATCTGGTCCGCGCCGCGGCCGGCGGGCCGGAGCTGCGCTTCCAGGTTACCAGCGCCAACGACTTCCCGACCGCGTCCGGCCTGGCCTCGTCGGCGTCGGCGTACGCGGCGCTGGCGCTCGGGGTCAGCCGCGCCGCCGGCCTCAGCCTGTCACCGGAGGAGCTGAGCGTCCTGGCCCGGCGCGGAAGCGGCTCGGCGGCGCGCTCGATCTTCGGCGGCCTGGTGGTGATGCGGCCCGGCACTCGCAGCGACGGCAGCGACTCGCACGCCGAGCAGCTCATGTCGGCCGACGAGCTGGCTTCCTCGTGGCCGCTCGCCATGGTGATCGCGGTCGTCGGCGGCGGCCGGGTGAAGGGAATCTCGTCCCGCGCCGCGATGGACCACTGCGCCGAGACCTCGCCGCTCTACGCCGGCTGGCTCGCGTCGGTGCCGGGGGATCTGGCGGCGGCGCGCGCGGCGATCGAGCAGCGCGACCTGCACGCCCTCGGCGAGGTCGCCGAGCAGAGCGCGCTCACCATGCACGCCGCGGCGCTGGCCGCGCGCCCGGCGATCGCCTACTTCCGTCCCGCCACCATCGCGCTCATCGAGGCGGTCCAGGAGCTGCGCCGCGCCGGCACCACCGCGTTCTTCACCATGGACGCCGGCCCGCACGTGAAGATCCTGACCACGCCATCCGAGGCCGCGGCGGTCGCCCGGCGGGTCAGCCAGGTCGCCGACGTCAGCAAGGTGATCGAGAGCGGCCCCGGCGGCGGCGCGGAGGTGGTGTGAGCCGACCGAGGTCGCCGCGCGACGCCGCCCCGCGGGCGAGATGAGCCGCGCGCGAGCCAGCGCGCCGGGCAAGATCCTCCTGGCCGGCGAGTACGCGGTGCTCGAGGGCGGTCCGGCCGTGGTCATGGCGGTCGGGCGGCGCGCGCAGGCGTGGATCGCGGGCGGCGCGGACGCCGACCGACCGCCCGCGCCACCGCGGTCGCCGTTCTTGCTGGCGGTCGCCGCGGTGCTCGCCGGTGAGCTGGGCCCCGACAGCGCCGCCGCGCGCGCCGCCCTTCGCGTGCGAGTCGACACCAGCGCTCTCGCGGCCGCGTCCGGCGAGAAGCTCGGCCTCGGCTCCAGCGCGGCGGCGACCGTGGCGGCGCTGGCCGCATGTCTCGCCGCCGAGCGACGCGGCCCGCTCGACCGAGCCCTCCTCCACCGCCTCGCCCATCGAGCCCACGCCGAGGCGCAGGCCGGTCTGGCCGCGCGCATCGTCGCCACCGATCGGGCCACCGCGCGGGCCACCGCCGCGCGGGCCACCGCCGCGGGAGCCAACCCCGGCGACGGATCCAGCCGCCCGGCCGGCGCGCCCATCCCCGCCCCGCCGCTGGCCACCCGCGGCAGCGGCGCCGACATCGCCGCCAGCGTCTGGGGCGGCCTGCTCCACCTCGAGCCCTCGCCGCTGGCCGATCAGCCGCCGCGGGTCCAGCCGCTCGCGCTGCCCGCCGGCCTCGAGCTGGTCGCGGTCTGGACCGGCCGACCGGCCGACACCCGCGTCCTGGTCGCCGGCATCGCCGCCTTCGCCTCGCGCGCCCCCGCGGCGTACCGGGGTCGCCTGGCCGCGCTCGCCGGCGCCGCGGCGGCGCTCACCGACTCCTGCCGCGCGGGCGATCCGGCTCGCGCGGTCGCCGCCATCGCCGCCGGCGGCGACGCGGTCCGCGAGCTGGGCGCGGCCGCCGGCGTCGAGCTCTTCCTCGACAGCCACCGCGCCCTCGGCGAGCGCGCCGCGGCGCTCGGAGGCGCGCTCAAACCGACCGGCGCCGGCG
This sequence comes from Kofleriaceae bacterium, assembly GCA_035489015.1. Classification (GTDB taxonomy): domain Bacteria; phylum Myxococcota_A; class Polyangia; order Haliangiales; family Haliangiaceae; genus DATFRY01. The sequence continues at coordinate 35,252 of DATHKR010000287.1, forward strand.
GCGGCGACATCGCGCTCGGCGCCTTCGATCGCGCCGATCGCGCCGAGCAGTTCCGCGCTCATGGGGCATCGCTCGGAATGATCGCGCTCGACCTGAGCGTTGATCCACGGGGCGCGGCCCGCGAGGATGACTCCGCGTGATTTTTGAGGAGGGGACAGGTATCGTCCGTACGCGGATGTCGTCTCGGATTCCAGGCTTCTACCGCCTCGGCGTGGGCGAGCGCCGCCGCCAGGTGGCGGCCGCGGCCGGGCTGCCGGCCGACGCCTTCGACGCCCTCGACTCCGGAGGCCTCGACCAGGCCGCCGCCGACGGGATGATCGAGAACGTGGTCGGGCGCTATGCCCTGCCCCTCGGCGTCGCCCTCAACTTCCGCATCGACGATGTCGACTACCTGGTCCCGATGGTCATCGAGGAGCCGTCGGTGGTCGCGGCCGCGTCCAACGCGGCCAAGATGGTCCGCGCCGGCGGCGGCTTCCGCGCCGAGGTGTCCCGCCCGATCATGATCGGTCAGGTCCAGCTGTGCGACGTCGCCGATCCGGACGGCGCCCTCGCCGCCATCGCCGCCGCCGAGCCGCTGATCCTCGCCCGCGCGCGCGCGGTGGTGCCCGGCATGGTCGCGCGCGGCGGCGGGCCGACCGGCGTCGAGGCGCGGGTGCTCAGCCGGCCCGGCCAGCCCGACGGCGGCATGGTCGTGGTCCACCTGCTCATCGACTGCTGCGACGCGATGGGCGCCAACATCGTCAACTCGGTGGCCGAGTCGGTGGCCGCGCTCCTGGCCCAGCTCACCGGCGCGCGGGTCGGCCTGCGCATCCTGTCCAACCTCAGCGTCCACCGCATGGTCACCGTGCGCGCCGAGGTGCCCCACGCCGCGCTGGCCGACGACGAGCAGAGCGGGGCCGCCGCGGCCGACGCGGTGGTCGGCGCCTCGCGCTTCGCCGAGCTCGACCCCTACCGCGCCGCCACCCACAACAAGGGCATCATGAACGGGGTCGACGCGGTCCTGCTCGCCACCGGCAACGACTGGCGCGGCGCCGAGGCCGGCGCCCACGCCTTTGCCGCCCAGGGCGGCACCTACCGCCCGCTCGCCACCTGGCGCCGATCGCCGACCGGCCTCACCGGCGAGCTCCGCATGCCGCTCGCGGTCGGCACGGTCGGCGGCGCGCTCCACCTCCACGCCGGCGCTCGCCTCGCCCTCGCCATGCTGGCCGCGTCGTCGGCCCGCGACCTGGCCAAGGTGGCCGCGGCGGCCGGGCTGGCCAGCAACCTGGCTGCGCTGCGCGCCCTGGCCGGGTGCGGCATCCAGCGCGGGCACATGGCGCTCCACGCCCGTCTGGTCGCGCGCGCCGCCGGCGCCACCGGCGAGCTGGTCGAGCGGGTCGCCAGCGAGATCGCCGCGCTCGGCGACGTCAAGCCGGCCCGCGCCCGCGAGATCCTCACCCGCCTGCGGGTCGAGCTCGACGCCGGGCCCGTCTCCCTGGTCATCGAATGAGGTCGACGTGATCCACCGCGCCTTTGGTCAACCGCTGCCAGCCACCTACGTCCCGGCCCCGCCTCATCCGCTCGAGCTGGCCGCCTGCTACCGCTACTGCGAGGCGCTGGCCCGCTCGCGCCACCACAACTTCCCGGTCGCGTCGCGCTTCCTGTCGTCGAGCCTGCGCCCGCACATCTTCGCGGTCTACGCGTTTGCCCGCACCGCCGACGACTTCGCCGACGAGGCCACCTACGCGGGACGGCGCGCGCTCGAGCTCGACCGCTGGGAGGGCAGGCTCGAGGCCTGCTACCACGGCGAGGTCCCCGATCACCCGGTGTTCGTCGCGCTGGCCGACACCATCGCCACCTTCGACCTGCCGATCACCCCGTTTGCCTCGCTCCTGGCCGGCTTCCGCACCGATCTGGAGACCGCGCGCTACGCCACCTTCTCGGATCTGCGCGGCTACACCGCGTGCGCCGCCGAGCCGGTCGGCCACCTGTTCCTCTACACCAGCGGCTACCGCGATCCGGCGCTGCTCGGCTTCTCCGAGGACCTGTCGAGCGGCCTGGCCCTCGCCCACTTCTGGCAGGACCTGGCGGCGGATCTCGCCCGCGGGCGCCTGTACGTGCCGGAGGAGGACCTTCGCCACTTCCAGCTCGCCCCCGCCGACCTGCGCGCGCCCGGCGCCCACGAGCGCCCGCCGATCGCCGCCAGGCTGACCGCGCTGCTCCGCTACGAGGTCGTCCGCACCCGCTCGCTGTTCGAGCGGGCCCGCCCGCTGGTCGACGAGGTCGGCGACGACCTCGCGGTCGAGTTCGCCATCTCGTGGCACGGCGGCATGCGCATCCTCGACAAGATCTACGCCGCGGGCGCCGGCGTCCTGGCCCAGCGCCCGCATCTCACCAGCTACGACAAGGCCCAGGTCGTCTCGCGCGCGGTCGCCTGGCGAGGCGGCAGCCTGGCCCGTCGGGCCGGACGCCGGCTCGGCCGGCTTTCCCGGCCGGGCGGTCTGTGATAGGGAAAAACGGGCACCAATGGATCCCACGACAGAGCGCTCACTCCTGGGCATCGCCCACGCGCTGTACATCAATCGCCTCCACCTCCTGCGCCTGACCGAGGTGGTTCGCCACGGCATCCGGCCGGACGGCGAGGACGGCACGATGCAGCTGCCCGCTCACCTCGACCGCGAGGTGCAGCAGCAGGCCATCGACTTCGTGCTGACCTGCTTCCCGGAGGAGATGGCGCCTCTCATCAATCAGGCCAGGAAGGAGTGGCAGCGCCCCGCCTGACCGCGCGGTCGCTGCCGCTCGCCTCGCTCCTCGCTCACTCCTCCGGCGTCGCGGCCGGGTCGGCCGGTCCACCGTCCGCCGCCGCCTCGGCCAGCGTGTCCGGGTCGTCCTCCCCCGCGGCCAGTCGCCGCCACTCCGCCAGCCGCGGCGCGATCTCGCGCTCGTATCCCGAGGCGGACGGCTGGTAGAAGCGCGCGCCGACCAGCGCGTCCGGCAGGTAGGTCGCCGGCACGTAGTGCCCCTCGAAGTCGTGGGGGTAGCGGTAGCCCGACCCCTTGCTCATCTCTCGATCGAGCCCGGTGACCGCGTTGAGCAGCGATCTCGGCACCGGCAGCGCCCCGCGCTCGCGCACCGCCCGGCGCGCCGCCGCGTACGTGGTCAGCGCCGTGTTCGACTTCGGCGCGCAGGCCAGGTACACCGCCGCCTGGGTCAGCGGCAGGACGCCCTCGGGCAGCCCGATGAGCTCGAACGCCGACAGCGCCGCGGTCGCCACCCCCAGCGCCTGCGGGTCGGCGTTGCCGATGTCCTCGCTGGCGAAGATCACCATGCGGCGCAGGATGAAGCGCGGCTCCTCGCCCGCCTCCAGCATCCGCGTCATCCAGTACACCGCCGCGTCGGGGTCCGATCCGCGCATGCTCTTGATGAAGGCGCTCACCACCCCGTAGTGCTCGTCGCCGGCCTTGTCATAGAGGAGGGTCCGCTGCTGCAGCGCCTCGTCCACCTCGGCCGCGGTCACCCGCGCGACCACGTCGCCGCCGCCGCTCGCCGTGGCCGCCAGGTCCGCCGCCACCTCGAGCGCGTTCAGCATCCGGCGCGCGTCTCCGCCCGACTGCGCGACCAGCCGGTCGAGCCCGCCCTCGTCCAGCTCGAGCGAGCGACGGCCCAGCCCGCGCTCGCGGTCGGCCAGCGCCCGCGCCACGATCGACCGCAGCGCCGCGTCCCCGAGCGGCTCGAGCCGCACCACCCGGCAGCGCGACAGCAGCGGCGCGATCACCTCGAAGGACGGGTTCTCGGTGGTCGCCCCCACGAAGGTCACCGTCCCCGCCTCCACGTGCGGGAGCAGCGCGTCCTGCTGGGCGCGGGAGAAGCGGTGGATCTCGTCGACGAAGAGGATGGTCCGCTGTCGGTGCAGGTCGCGCCGCTCGGCAGCCGCTGCCACCTCGGCCCTGATGTCCTTCACCCCGGCGTTGACCGCCGACACCGTCACGAAGTGAGAGCGCTCGCGCGCGGCGAGCAGCCGGGCCAGCGTCGTCTTGCCTGTACCTGGGGGGCCCCACAGCAGCAGGGATGGGAGTCGCCCCCCTCCCGCCAGCCCAGCCAGTAGCTTGCCCGGCGCGAGCAGGTGTTCCTGCCCCACGAACTCGTCGAGCGACACCGGCCGCATTCGCTCGGCCAGGGGCTGGTTTACGCGCTCTTTCTGAGCGCTCTGCTGAAAGAGATCCATGACCGGATTTACCACGCAGAGCCGGATCTCCCAGGAGTCGCTAACCCCTGGATCCAGGCCGGATTTTTTACTCCCAGGGGAACCGACGATGGCGGGTCGCGTCATGAACCCGAGACAACGTAGTTTCGCTTGCTTGTTGAACGTCGCGGGTCAGGAGCGCCATGGCATCTCGATTGCTATTGAAGTTTCCTGACGATGTCCACGGCGCTCGAGCTGGTTTACGAGTACCGCGCCCTGATGGGTAGGAGGGGAGGCACCGGTCTGTCCCTGGACGACATCGAGACCGTGGAGGCGATCGAGGGCCTGTTCGCGGTCGACGCGGTGCCGCTCAAGCCCGAGGGGCTGGTCGCCAGCCTGCGCGGACGGGCCGGCAAGCTGTGGGACCGGATCGGCATCTCGTCGGTCGGCCTCGACCAGGTCGGGGTCAAGGTGCCGGCCTTCCTCGAGCCCGGCGCCCTGGTCGAGCTGGTGGTCGAGGACGAGGAGCTCCGCCTGTCCTATCGCTTCAAGGGCCTGGTTCGCTCGATCCACGGCGACCCGTCGGCGCCCGCGCACGGCGTCACGATCGAGCTGGTCGGCGTGCCGCTCCTGGTCCGCCGCGGACCGAAGGTGGCCCGGCCGGACGCCAGGACGATGCCGCCTCGTCCCAGCTCCGAGCCGCGCGTCGTCGCCGCCTGACCCGGTCACCGCTGCTTCACCGCGCCGAGAAGGCCCCAGAGGCTCCCGCTCGGGTAGATCTGGAAGTCGCGCAGGTCGACGTTGGTCACCGCCACGTTGTTCTCGTGCCAGAGCGGGATGATCGGGACGTCGCGGGCCACGATCGCCTGCACCTCGCCGTAGATCGCGCGCCGCCGGGCGCGGTCGAGGGTGCGGCGGCCGAGCTCGGTCAGCTCGTCGACGCGCGCGTCGCTGTAGCGCCAGCGGTTCAGCGCGTTGGGATCGGCGGCGCTCGGGATCCGCTCCGAGTTGAAGTAGGGGAAGAAGAAGTCCGGCTCGGTGATCGCGGCGGTCTGCAGCGAGCCGAGCTGATAGTTGCCCGTCTTGTAGTCGTGGAACACGGTCGTGAACTCGAACGGCTGCACGTCGACCTCGATGCCGACCTCGCCGAGCTGCGCCGCCCACACCCGGGCCAGCGCGACGCGCAGCTGCTGGGAGCTGGTCTTGTAGACCAGGCGCAGGCGCGGCCGCCCGCCCGGCCCGTCCGGATCCCGATAGCCGGCCTCGTCGAGCAGCGCGGCTGCCCGGCCCGGATCGTGGCGATGGACCTCGACGTCCGGGTTGTAGGCCCAGTGGCCGGGCGGCAGGAGCCCGGTGGCCAGCACCCCGCGCCCGTCCAGCTTCGAGCGCAGCACCCGCTCGCGATCGATGGCGTAGGCGATCGCGCGACGCACCCGCACGTCGCGCAGCGCCGGATCGCGACCGTTCATCATGAGGTAGGTCAGGGTCGTGCCCGGCCCGGTGGTCATCTCGACGCGCGGGTTCTCGATCAGGTCGTCGACCAGGTCGACGCGGATCGTGTTCTGGGTGAGATCGGCCGAGCCGCCCACCAGCATCAGCGCGCGCGCGTTGGCGTCGCGCACCACCCGCACCCGCACGCGCTCGGTGCGCGGCGGGGCGAACGCCCACCGCCGATTTCGGCGCAGGCGGACCTCCTCCGGATCGAACGACTCGATCATGAGCGGCCCGGCCCCGATCACGCGTCCACCGGCGAAGCGCCCGCTCTTGCCGGCCGCGCGCGCCGACACGATGCCGAACTCGAGGTCGCTCATGATGGTGGCGAGCGGCTCGACCAGGTGGAATCGGACCGCGCGCTCGCCGAGCGCCTCGACCCGCACGAACCGGTCGCGCATGTTGCGGAGCAGCGGGCTGGCCATGTCCGGATCCAGCATGCTCTGGAAGGTGAAGGCGACGTCGGCCGCGGTCAGCGGCGTCCCGTCGGAGAAGCGCAGCCCGGGGCGCAGCACCACGTCGACCGTGCGCTCGTCCGACCGCTCGATCGACTCGGCCAGGAGTAGCTTCGGCTCCAGCGTCGGCGTCTCGCCGCTGGTCAAGCCGACCGCCACCAGCCGCGACAGCTTCACGTCGTCGACGGTCTCGGTGTAGCGCGGATCCAGGTTGTTGATGCGGGCCTCGACCAGCACCACCAGCTGGTCGTCCGGCGTGCGGCGGTGGCGCGCGCTGCACCCGGCCGCCAAGATCGCGACCACCGCGAGCGTGCTAATCTGCGTCGGCGATGCGGTCATGGGCGCGGATTCGCGAGCTCGCCGCAGCCGCGGCGCTCGCGGCGGTCTGCAGTATCCACACGCCCACCGCCCGCTCGCAACAGCCGTCGCCCCCTGCCCCGTCCCCGGCCGCGCCGGTTGCGCCCGCCGCGCCCCCCGCGCCGCAGCCGGCCAGCCCGACCGCGGCGGTCGGCGGCAGCGCGCCGGAGCCGGCCCCGTTCGAGGCCCGGGCCGAGTTCCTGGCCCGCCGCATCGACGCGATCGTCGCCGCCCGCTCGGCCGAGCTCGCCGGCGCGAGGATCGGGATCGCGGTGGCCGACGTGGCCAGCGATCGCATCGTCTACCAGCGCGATCCGGACGGCCTCTACAACATCGCCTCCAACACCAAGCTGGTCACCGCCGCCGCCGCGCTGGCCCTGCTCGGCCCCGACTTCCGCTACTACACGGCGCTCTACGGCGCCGCCCCCGACCGCAGCGGCGTGGTCGCCGGCGACCTCTACATCCGCGGGCGCGGCGATCCCGGGCTGGGCACGCCGGAGCTCTACCAGCTGGTCCGCGAGCTGCGTCAGAACCGGGTCAAGAAGGTCGAGGGCCGCCTCGTCATCGACGTCGACTACTTCGACGACCGCGATCTCCCGCCTCACTTCGAGGAGAAGCCGAAGGACCCGGCCCCCTATCGCGCGCCGATCGGCGCCACCTCGCTCAACTTCAACGCGGTCAGCCTGTCGCTGCGCCCGGCCGCGTCCGGGTCGGGCCCGTGCACCGTCGCGGTCGATCCGCCCAACGACTACGTGGTGGTCGAGGCCAAGGTCGACACCGTCAAGCGCGGCCGCACCCGCATCCGGGTGGAGAGCGAGGCCACGCCCGACCGCATGCGCGTCATCGTGCGCGGCCAGCTGCGCGCCGACGACGGAGTGAAGACGTACCGCCGGCGAGTCGACGACCCGGTCCGCTACCTCGGCGCGGCGCTGCGGGCCGCGCTCGCAGACGCCGGCATCGCCCTCGGCGACGACCACATCGCCACCGGCGAGGTCCCCAGGACCGCCACCGTGCTGGCCTGGCGGGTCAGCGAGCCGCTGGCGGTCCTGGTCCGCGGGCTCGGCAAGTACTCCAACAACTACGTGGCCGAGATGCTGCTGAAGACGATCGGCGCCGAGACCCGCGCCGACAAGACCCGCCCGGCCAGCTGGAACGACGGGCTCGGCGCGGTCCGCCGCTGGCTGGTCGACAAGGTCGGCTGGACCGCGGACGGCTTCTACTACGGCAACGGCTCCGGCCTCTACGCGTCCAACCGGTTCAGCCCGCGCGAGATCGTGCGCCTGCTGTCGGTCGGCTACCGCGACTTCCGCTGGGGGCCTGATCTGGTCGGCTCGCTGTCGATCGGCGGCGTCGACGGGACGATCAGCCGGCGCATGGCCAACGGACCGGCCGCGGGCCTCGTGCGAGCCAAGACCGGCACGCTCGACGGCGTGTCGACCCTGTCCGGCTACGTGGCAACCGACGGGCGCGCGCCCCTGGCCTTTTCCATCCTGGTGAATGGATTCACCGAGGCGAGCGCGGAGTATGCGCGACTCTTGCAGAACGACGTTTGCGAGGCGATGATCCCCTTCCTGGAGAGCGGGCGCTGAGCTCCCACCAGGAGCGAGCGATATGCAGGCATTTCGCCGCCTTGCTGCACCCGCCGGCCGCGTGCTACGACTCCACAGCCCCCCGCATCCACTAGACGTCCGAGGAGGAAGGCTCATGGCTCAGCTCAAGGGCACCAAGACTCATCAGAATCTCAAGGACGCGTTTGCCGGCGAGTCGCAGGCCAATCGCCGTTACCTCTACTTCGCAAAGGTCGCCGACGTCGAGGGACGTCCGGATGTCGCCGGTCTGTTCCGCGACACCGCCGAGGGTGAGACCGGTCACGCCCACGGTCACCTGGACTGGCTGAAGTCGGTCGGCGATCCCGCCACCGGCGAGCCGATCGGATCGACCGAGCTCAACCTCAAGGCCTCGATCGCCGGCGAGACGTACGAGTACACCGAGATGTACCCGGGCTTCGCGAAGACGGCGCGGGCGGAGGGCTTCGCCGAGATCGCCGAGTGGTTCGAGACGCTGGCCCGCGCCGAGCGCTCGCACGCCGGACGCTTCAAGAAGGGCCTCGACAGCCTCGAGTAGCGCCGCCCGGGCGGCGCGCAGGATGCCGGGCTGGACGACGGGTCGCGCCACGAGCGCGGCCCGGCCCCGGCGCGCCGAAGAAGGCCGACGATGAAGCCGATCGCTCTCTCCGACATCAAGGGCCCCGCCATCTACGCCGGGATCCGCGACGACTTCCGCCGCCGCATCATCGAGATCAAGCGGCACCGTCGGCTGGAGATCGGTGACCGCGTGAGCCTCGTCTTCGAGAACCGCCACACCCTCCTGTTCCAGATCGAGGAGGTCCTCCGCGTCGAGGGGATCCGCGAGCGCGACAAGATCCAGGAAGAGATCGACGCCTACAACCAGCTCCTGCCGACCGAGGGCTCGCTGTCGGCCACTCTCTTCATCGAGGTGCCGGCCGACGCCGACGCGCGGGCCGAGCTCGACCGCCTGATCGGGCTCGACGAGCACCTCGTCCTCCACGTCGGCCCGCACCCGATCCGCGCCGAGTTCGAGGAGGGTCGGTCCACCGACGAGCGCATCTCGGCGGTGCAGTACACCCGCTACCGGCTGCCGCCCGAGGCGCGCGAAGCGCTCGCGACGCCCGGCACCCCGGTCGAGATGGAGATCGACCACCCACAGTACCGGCACCGGGTGCGCGCCAGCGACGAGATGCGCGCGTCCCTGGCCGCCGACCTCGGCTGAGCGCCGGCCACGCGCTGACCACCATGGAACCGGACGATCCCCAGTACTTCACCCTGGCCCACGCCAACAGCCAGCTCGCCCTGCTCCGCGATCTGTTCGAGCGGGTCATGCAGCTGCGCGCCCAGCTGAAGACGCTCTACGGCCGGCTGGAGAACGCCGGCCATGCCCCGCGCGAGGAGCACCTGCGCGGCTCGAGCGCGATCACGCCGCGCCGCAAGCCGGAGGTCCCGGCCGACGTGCAGCACGACCTGGTCGTGTTCCGCGGGCTGGTCGAGACGCTGCGCGAGCAGGTGGACGAGATCCAGACCACCGGCTGCATCATCAAGGACATCGAGGTCGGCCTGGTCGACTGGCTCGCGCTCCACCACGGCCGCGAAGTGCTGCTGTGCTGGAAGTACGGCGAGCGCGAGGTCGGCTGGTGGCACGACCTCGAGACCGGCTTCGCCGGCCGCCGTCCGGTCTCCGAGCTCGACGACTGAGCCGCGATCCCGCGCCGACCCCAGCCGCCGATCAGCGGATGATGGCGAGGCGCGACGAGCGCTTGGGCTGGGCCAGGACTCGCTCGGCGATCTTCAGCGCCACCTTGCTGGCCATCTCGAGGAAGCGGGTGGCGTGCTCCGAGTCTGGCGCCGACGCCACCACCGGCACGCCGCTGTCGCCGCCGAAACGGATCCGCGTGTCGATCGGGATCTCGCCCAGGAACTCGGTCTCGATCTCGGCGGCCAGGCGCTTGCCGCCGCCGTGCGAGAAGATCTCGTCGTTGTGTCCGCAGTTCGGGCAGCGGTAGTACGACATGTTCTCGACGATCCCGAGCAGCGGGATCTCCACCTTGCGGAACATCGCCACCGCGCGGACCACGTCGATGAGGGCGACCTCCTGCGGGGTCGTCACCATGACCGCGCCGGTCACCGGGATGAGCTGCGACAGCGAGAGCTGGACGTCGCCGGTGCCGGGCGGGAGATCGCACACCAGGTAGTCGAGATCGCCCCACGCCACCTCGCCGAGGAACTGCTGGAGCAGCCGGTGAACCATCGGGCCGCGCCACACCACCGCCTCTTCCTTGTTGGTGAAGAAGCCGATCGAGATGACCTTGATGCCGTGGTGCATCGCCGGGATGATCTTCTGGTCCGGCGCGGCGCCGGGCGGCACGTCGGCCGGCCCGAGCATGAGCGGCACCGACGGGCCGAACACGTCGGCGTCGAGCAAGCCGACCGAGGCGCCGTGCGCGTGCAGCGCCAGCGCCAGGTTGGTCGCGACCGTGGACTTGCCCACGCCGCCCTTGCCGGCCGCCACCGCGATGATGTTCTTCACCCCCGGCAGGAGCGCCTTCTCGCTGGGAGGCGGCTGGAACGCGGTGACCACCCGCTGGATCACCGTGACCCGCTCGGCGCCGCGCTCGCGCAGCGCGCGCTCGATCCGCGCCACCAGCTCGCGCCGCTGCGCCATCGGGTAGGCGTGGGTCGGCACGTCCACCGTCACCAGCGCGTCGGCGCCCTGCACCTCGAGGTTCGAGACGATGCGGTGCTTGATGACGTCCACCCCGAGGGCGGGATCCATCACCGCGGACAGCGCCTGCCTGGCGCCTTCGACCGTCAGGCCGCTCATGGTCCCTTCGCCTTCTGGCCGGGGGCTGGATGGCCTCCGAGATGGCCGAGCTTGGCCCGCTTGACCTCGAGGTACTCTTGGCTCTCGTGCGCCGAATCCACCCAGTGCGGGATCTGCTCGGTCACGCTCACGCCCGCCTGGCGCAGGCCGTCGATCTTCTCGGGGTTGTTGGTCATGAGCCGAACCGAGGCCACGCCCAGATCGCGCAGGATGGCGGCGGCGATCTCGTAGCTGCGCAGGTCCGGCGCGAAGCCGAGCGCCAGGTTGGCCTCGACCGTGTCTTGCCCCTGATCCTGAAGGGCGTAGGCGCGGACCTTGTTGCCGAGCCCGATCCCCCGCCCTTCCTGGCGCAGGTAGACCAGGACGCCGGTCCCCGTCTTGGCGATGCGCTCGAGCGCGTGCTCGAGCTGCTGGCGGCAATCGCAGCGCTGGGAGCCGAACACCTCGCCCGTGAGACACTCGGAGTGGACCCGGGCCAGGACGCCCTCCGCCCGGGTCGGATCGCCGTGCACCAGCGCCAGGGCCTCTTCAGCCCCGAAGTGATAGACCACGATGCGGAAGCGCCCCCATGGCGTAGGGAGGTCTGCCTCCGAATAACGTTGAGATTGCCCCGACAAAGGAGATTGGTACTCTATGATGGCCGGGCCGGCGATTGTCAACGCACAAGCCGGCCCGATGTGTACGTAAGCCGCCGAATCTCCACGATTGACACTCCGTTTCAGCAACGCATAAGGTAGCGCGCCATGGCAGTTCGCCCCATCGTGGTCTGGCCCGACCCGCGTCTTCGCGAGACCACCCGTTCCATCCCCGAGGTCACCGAGGAGATCCGGTCGCTGTACCGGGATCTCTCGGACACGATGTACGCCTACGACGGCGTCGGCATCGCTGCCATCCAGATCGGGGTCTCCCTCCGGATGTTCCTGGTCGACGCCGGCGTCGCGGGGCGCCAGGGGGACCCGATCGCCTTCATCAACCCCGAGATCGTCAGCAGCTCGGGCGAGAAGGAGAAGGCGGACGAGGGCTGCCTGTCGTTCCCCGGCATCTTCGTGCCGATCGACCGTCCTCGGGTCGCGCGGTTGCGGGCGACCGGCATCGACGGGCTCCCGTTCGAGGCAGAGGGCGAGGGCCTGTTCGCCCGCGCCATGCTGCACGAGTACGACCACCTGACCGGCAAGCTGCTGGTCGACTTCGTCGGGCCGCTCAAGAAGCGGCAGATCAAGCGCAAGCTCGAGCGGCAGGAGCCGGCCAGTGGCCACGTGCACGGCGAGCACTGCGAACACGATCACGACCACGATCACGATCACGACCATGCTCACGGCGCGGTGCCGGCCGGGCGCAGCGGCGCCTGACCCACCCCGACCGGATGAGACGCGCCGTCCCCGCGGGATGACGCGCCACGAGAAGCGCCAGGCGCACCGACGTGCCCAGAACCGACGCACCGGGCCACGACGCAGTGGGCTCGATCGAGGAGGCCCCGGAGCGGGTCGACGCGGTCTTCGTGCGCGGCCTGGAGTTCGAGGCCAGCCACGGCTACACCGCGGCCGAGCGGCGCGCCACCCGCCGCTTCCGGGTCAGCCTCGAGCTGCGCCATCCACTGCGGGTGCCGGCCCAGAGCGACAGGCTGCCGGACACGATCGACTACCGCCGGGTGTGCGAGATCGCGGTGCGCATCGGCACCGAGTCGACCTTCCGGCTGCTCGAGCGCCTGGCCGCCCGCATCGCCGAATCGATCCAGGAGGCCTATCCGCGGGCCGACGTCACCGTCGAGCTGGAGAAGCTGGCCCCGCCCTGCCCCGGCTGCCCCGAGTCGTGCGGCGTGCGCATGATGTTCCCCGCCGCCCGCTGAGCGGGCCGCCGCCCTGCGCGCTCGACGTTCAGTCGACCAGCTTGAGGTGGTCGCGCTTGCTCGGCGTCGCCGGGGTGGCCGCCGCCACCGCCGCGCCCTCGGCCTCGTCGGCCAGGGCCTCGGCCGGGACGTCGTCCGGCCACACCATGCCCCGCTGATCCGCCTCGGACACCACCGCGTAGATGGCGGGCCATGGCAAGACGCAGTGGTGCGGCTGGCCGGAGAAGGTGAGCGTTCCGGTCATGGCCTCCTCGCCGATGTCGAGGTCGGCGATGGCCGGGCTCAGGCCGTACCCGAAGCGGAGCACGAGCTTGGGGTCGGCCTCGAACGCGGCCGGCACGGATACCCCGTCGCGCCGCGGGTCGACGTGGACCAGGACGGCGCCCTGCTCGAGCAGCTGGCTCGTCACCTCGCGCTTGGCCGGCAGCCGCGGCGGCCGGTCCTCGTCGAGGTCGCCGGCCGGCTCGATCTGCTCGGGCTCCTTGCCGGTCAGCGCGACCAGCTCGGCGTGGTCGACCAGCCCGACGTCGTGGGCCGAGCGGAGGAGCGAGTCGGTCCGGTCGGGGCCGAGCCGGCTCGCGGTGGCGGCCAGCGCGTCGGCCCGCGCCACGTGGCGCAGGACCTCCTTGTGCGCGTCGAACAGGCCGCTCTCGCCGCGCCGCCAGGTCGCCAGCGCGCCCTCCACACGCTCGAGCGACGCCCCCAGGCGCTGCTTGAGCAGCGCGGTCAGGATCTCCTGAACGCGCTCCACGGTCCTGTCGCCGCCGGACACGGGGATGGTCTACTCGTTCTCGACCACCAGTTCAAGCAGGAGCTGGCGCACGTCCTCGGGAATCGCCAATCCGCGGAAGTGGTCGAGATCCGTCACGACGGTGACCACCACGCCCTCGGCGCTGAGCTCGCCGCCGGTGCGATCGGCCTCGTCCTCGACCCGGTACAGCCGGTAGCGGAAGTGGACCGACTTGCCGCCCATCCGCGAGATCGACATGTCGACCCTGACCAGGTCGCCGAAGCGAAGCGGCGCACGGTACTCGCATTCGCTTCGCACCGCCGGGAACCCGATGCGCCGCCGGTCGAGCAGGTCCACGTAGGCGCGTGCACCCATCCGCACGCGGAAGAACTCCTCGAACGCCGCGTGGAAGTAGTGGAAGAAGCGCGGGTAGTAGACGATCCCGGCGTGGTCGACGTCGGCGAAGCGGACCGGGAAGATGTGCGAGAAGGGCGGCACGGGACGAGCGTCGGGATGGGCGAGCGCGGATGCCGAGGACGGCTCAGCCGGCCTTGCGCCTCACCTCGGGGTGCTCGTCGAGCCAGGCCTTCAGGCTCTCCGGCGTGATCTCCACGACCAGATCCTGGTCGGCGAGCACCGCCTGACAGCCGAGCCGCGACTCCGGGCGGACATCGAACGCCAGGTCGAGCCGGTCGCTCTCGGGGTCCTCCATGTCGGCCAGCGACTCACCGCCCTCGAGCACCCACACGTGGCAGGTCGAGCACGCGCAGTTGCCGCCGCACGCGCTGCCGACCCGCGGCTCGGGCTCGATCGACTCGGCGGCGTGGAGGATCGACGTGCCGGGCGGGGCATCGACCACCAGCTCGGTGCCTTTTCCGTCGGCGTTGAGGAACCGGATCCTGGGCATCGCTCGTGGCTCCTACCGGCTCCGCTGGCCGGCCGTCTCGCGCGACGTGCCGGCGCCAGGCGCCAGATCGCCGGCCAGGTCGTCCACCCGTCGGCCGCGCACCGCCGCGCGCACCGCGCGGTTCATTCGGGCCTCGGCGAACTCGTGTGACGCGCGGTCGAGCGCCTCGCTGGCCCGGCGGATGGCGGCGTGATCGGTGCCGGCCGCGACCCGCTCGACCTCGACCATCGCGGCCGCGATGGCGGCGCGGGTCGGCTCGTCGCACAGCGCCGCGTCCTGCTCGAGCGCGGCGCGGGTCGCGGCGACCAGCCGCTCGGCCTCGACCCGCTCGGTCAGCAGGCTGCGCCGGGCCAGGTCGGCCTCGGCGTTCTCGAACGAGTCGAGCAGCATCCGCTCGACCTCCTCGTCGGTGAGGCCGTAGGTCGGCTTGACCTCGACCGCGGCCTCGACCCCGGTCATGAGCTCGTGCGCGCTGACCCGGGTCAGGCCGTCGGCGTCGACCTCGAAGCGGATCTCGACCCGGGCCAGGCCGGCCGGCACCGCCGGCAGCCCCTTCAGCTGGAAGCGGGCCAGCGAGCGGTTGCCGTCGACCGTCTCACGCTCGCCCTGGACCACGTGGATGTCGAACCCGGTCTGGTTGTCGGCGTAGGTGGTGAAGGTCTGCACCGCGCGGGCCGGGATGGTCGAGTTGCGCGGGACCAGCTTCTCGACCACGCCGCCCATCGTCTCGATGCCGAGCGAGAGCGGGATGACGTCGAGCAGCACCACGTCGCCGCCGCCGCCGGACAGCGCGTGGGCCTGGGCGGCCGCGCCCAGCGCCACGACCTCCTCCGGGTCGAGCTGGGACAGCGGTTCGCGCCCGAACAGCTCGGCCACGAAGTCGCGCACCACCGGCGACTTGGTCGAGCCGCCGACCAGGATGACGCCGTCCAGCTCGTCGGCAGCGAGCTCGGCGTCGCGCAGCGCCCGTCGCACCGCGCGGCTGGTCTTGTCGAGCCACGGCCGCATCGCCTCGGCCAGGTCGGCCCGGCCGAGCGGGATCGACACCTCGCCGAGCCGCATGGTGGTCGACTCGGCGTCGCTGAGGCGGTGCTTGGCGGCGCGTGCCTCGTCGAGCGCGCGGCGGAGCAGCGCGGGATCGTGCGGGCTGGCGGGGTCGCCGGGCCGGCTCCGGTCGGCGCCGGCCGCGGCGAGCAGCCGGCTGGCCAGCGCGCGGTCGATGTCGTCCCCGCCCAGCGCGGTGTCGCCGCCGGTCGCGACGACCTTGAAGACGCCCTGGTGCAGATCCAGGATCGAGATGTCGAACGTGCCTCCGCCCAGGTCGTAGACCGCGTAGCGGCCGCGCGAGCCCTGGTCGAGGCCGTAGGCCAGCGCCGCCGCGGTCGGCTCGGCCAGGAGGCGCAGCACCTCCAGCCCGGCCAGGCGGCCGGCGTCGCGGGTGGCCTGGCGCTGGCCGTCGTCGAAGTAGGCCGGCACCGTGATGACCGCGGCGTCGATGAGCGGCGCGTCCGGGTCGAGGTCGCCGGAGCTCGCCTCCTCAGCCGTGCCGTCGCCCAGCGCCGCGCTCGCCCGCGCCACCAGCGCGCGCAGGATCTCGGCCGAGACCTCGACCGGGGTGACCTCGCGCCCGTCGGTGAGGCGCACCTTGACCATCCGGTCGCCGTCGCCATCGCCCGGGCCGGCGAGCTCGTACGGCACCATGCCGGCCACGCCGGCGAGGTCGCCGGCGGCGCGCCCCATGAACCGCTTCACCGAGGCGATGGTGTCGCGCGGGCGCTCGGCCGCGGTGCGGCGCGCCTCCTCGCCCACCACCACGCGCGCCTCGCCCGATCCGGTCGGGGTGTACGCCACCACCGACGGCAACAGCACCGATCCATCCGCCCCGCGCAGGACGCGCGGCGCGCCGTCCTCGACGATCGCGACCAGGCTGTTGGTCGTGCCCAGGTCGATGCCGACCGCGCGCCGGCCGCACCGGTGGGGCGCGGTCGACTGGCCCGGCTCGCCGATCTGGAACAGACCGCCGCCGACGAAGACGTCGTCGCCGCCCGGCGTCATGCCGCGCCCTCCACGTCGTCGTCCTCGGCGAACGCGTCGCGATAGCGGGCCAGGTAGCGCAGGCGGATCACCTGGTCGACCACCGCGGCGAGCGCCGCGGCCCGCTCCGGCGCACCCGCCGCCATCGCCTCGAGCGCGGAAAACCGCGCGCCCAGCTCGGCCAGCTCGGCCCGCTCGCCGGCGCGCGCGTCGCGCTCCAGCTGGTCCAGGCGGCCGCGGTCGCCAGCGGCCCGCGCCTCCTCCAGCGCCTCGCGCAGCTCCAGCATCTCGGCCAGGAGGGCCGGCGCGACCGGCTGGTTGTCGCCGATCGTCACGCCCTCGAGCGAGAGCAGGTGCTCGGCGCGCGGCAGCTCGCGGCGCAGGGCCCGGTAGGCCTGGTTGACCTCCATCGCCTGCCCGGCCGCGTCGCTCCGCTCCTCGGCCGATCGCTCGGCTCCGGCCAGGCGGTCCGGGTGGACCGCTCGCGAGCGCCCCAGGTAGTTGCGCTCGAGCTCGCCGAGGTCGACCGCGAACCGACGCGGAAGACCCAGCAACTCGAAGTAGTCAGACATCGATTGTCACCCGGCTGTCGCCTGTCACGCGGCCATCGCAGCGCGGAGCCTAGAACTGCACCGACTCGCCGCAGCCGCAGGAGCCCTTGACGTTCGGGTTGTTGAACTTGAACCCGTGGCCCATCATGCTGCTGACGAAGTCGAGCTCGGTCCCCTGGAAGTAGACGTAGCTCTTCGGGTCGACCACCAGCTTGACGCCGTGCTGCTCGAACACCTTGTCGGTCGCGCGCGGCTCCTTGTCGTCCCACTCGAACAGGTACGAGAAGCCGGTGCAGCCGCCGCCGCGGATCCCGATCCGGATGGCGGACTCCGGCTTGCCGCGCTTGTCGCGCTGCCGCGTGATCTCGCGTGCCGCCGCCTCGGTGATGAGGATCATCGGAGCCTCGCTCAGCTCGGCTCGCCGGCCGCGTGGGCCGCGAGCCCCTCGGACGCCGCGTCCGCCGCCGGCGCCCGCCGCTCGTCGCGCTTCTTCTTGTAGTCGGCGATGGCCGCCTTGATGGCGTCCTCGGCCAGGACCGAGCAGTGGATCTTGACCGGCGGCAGGTTGAGCTCCTGCACCAGCTGGGTGTTCTTGATCTTCATCGCCTCGTCGATCGACTTGCCCTTGATCATCTCGGTGGCGAGCGACGACGAAGCGATGGCGGAGCCGCAGCCGAAGGTCTTGAACTTGGCATCCTGGATGATGCCCTCGTCGCTGACCTGGATCTGCAGCTTCATCACGTCGCCGCAGGCGGGGGCGCCGACCAGGCCGGTACCGACCGACTCGTCCTCCTTGTCGAGGCTGCCGACGTTGCGCGGATTCTCGTAGTGGTCGATGACCTTGTTGCTGTACGCCATGGTGTTTTTCCTCCGAGGGTCAGTAGCGCCGTCAGTGCGCGGCTGTCCACTCGATCCGAGACACGTCGATGCCTTCCTGGTGCATCTCCCAGAGCGGCGACAGCTCGCGCAGCCGCTCGACCGACCTCACCACCAGGTCGGCCACGTAATCGATCTCTTCCTCGGTGTTGAATCGCCCGATCCCGAAGCGGATCGAGGTGTGGGCCAGATCCTCGCCGATCCCGAGCGCCCGCAGCACGTAGGACGGCTCGAGCGAGGCCGAAGTGCAGGCCGACCCCGACGACACCGCCACGTCCTTCAGCGCCATGAGCAGTGACTCGCCCTCGACAAAGGCGAACGAGATGTTGAGGTTGCCGGGCAGGCGGTGCTCCACCGCGCCGTTCACGAACACCTGGTCCAGGCGCGAGGTGATCCGGTCGTTCAGCCGATCGCGCAGCGCCGCGACCCGCACCGCCTCGTCCGCCATCTCGCGCCGGGCGATCTCGCACGCCGCGCCGAACCCGACGATGAGCGGGACCGGCAGCGTGCCGCTGCGCATGCCGCGCTCGTGCCCGCCGCCGTCGATGATCGGGTCGAGCCGCACGCGCGGCTTGCGGCGCACCCAGAGCGCGCCGATCCCCTTGGGGCCGTACATCTTGTGGGCCGACATCGACACCAGGTCGACCTTTGCGTCCTCGACCGAGAACGGGATCTTGCCGACCCCCTGGACCGCGTCGCAGTGGAACACGATGTCCGACGAGATCGCCTTGATGGCCGCGCCGATCTCCGCGATCGGCTGGACCACCCCGATCTCGTTGTTGGCCAGCATGATGCTGACCAGCGACGTGTCGGGCTCGATCGCCTCGGTGACCTGCTCCGGCGTGACCAGCCCGCTGGTCTGCGGCTTCAGGTACGTCACCCGCCAGCCCTCGCGCTCGAGCCGCTTGCAGGTGTCCAGCACTGCCTTGTGCTCGGTCTGCACCGTGATGATGTGCTGGCCGCGCCGCTTGCGGAACCACGGCCGTCCCTTGATGGCCAGGTTGTCCGACTCGGTCGCGCCCGAGGTGAAGACGATCTCCTTGCCGGTGCCGCCGATCAGCGCCGCGATCTGCTCGCGGGCGTGGTCCACCGCCGCCTCGGCCTTCCAGCCGAACGCGTGGTTGCGGCTGGCCGCGTTGCCGAAGTCCTCGGTGAAGTACGGCAGCATCGCCTCCACGACGCGCGGGTCGACCCGCGTGGTGGAGTGGTTGTCCATGAAGATGGGGAGCTTGGGGGCCATCAGTTGGGGTCCTTGCTGGGATCGTGGAGCGGATCGTCAGGGCCTTGGTCGACCGCGATGGCGCCGGGCTCGTGGAGCTCGGCCACCTCGGCCTGGTCAGCGCCGCGCCCGCCCGCCCGGCCGAACCCGACCAGACCGCCGGCCTCGCACGCGTCGGCCGGCACCGACGGCGCGGCCTGGCCCGGGCTCACACCGGACAGCCCGGCGAACAGCTCGGGCGCCACGCCGCGCGCGTGACCCTGGTGATCGCACTTGCGGCACTCGCCCGGGGTGTAGATGGGGGCGCACTCGTGACACGACTCCAGATACCCGAGCGCCTCGACGAGGTCGTTCTCGATGACCTGGAGCTGGACCAGACTGTTGCGGATCTGCGAGAGCTTCTCCTGGAAGACCTCGCGGACCCGGGCGGCGGCGGACCGGCCGCTCTCGGCGTTCTCGAAGTCGCGCACGAAGCCCTGGATCTCCGACAGCGAGAAGCCGATCGCCTGGAGCTTGGTGATCCAGTTGATGCGGTCCACCGCGTCGGCGGTGAACAGGCGGAAACCACCGGCGGTCCGGGACACCGGACGGAGCAGTCCCAGCTCCTCGTACAGATGAACCGCCCTGACCGACTTTCCGACGGCTCGGGCCAGCTCACCAACGCGAAGAACCTTGGACTTGGCTTCCATGAATCCGGCGATCGACAACCCTCACCTCTACGTAAGGGTTCGACGTATCACCGCAGACTATGGAGGCTTCGTGCCACCATGTCAACGCGAACCATACGCGTACGTGAGTGTTGGCTCTAGCTGGCGACCGAAACGGCTTCCGTCGAGCGAATGACGGTCACCTTGATCTGACCCGGGAACGTCATCTCGTTGGAGATCTGCGCGGCGATCTCGCTGGAGAGCTCCACCGCCTGCAAATCGCTGATCTCGCGCTCGCGGACGTACACGCGCAGCTCTCGCCCGCCGTGGACCGCGAAGCACCGCTCGACTCCCGGGTAGTTCCCGCCGATGCGCTCGAGGTCCTCGAGCTTGGTCGAGTAGCCCTCAGGATGCTCGCGCCGCGCTCCCGGGCGCGCCCCGGACATGGCGTCCGCCGCCGCGACCAGGAAGGCGTAGATCGAGTTGGGCGGCTCGTCGGCGTGGTGGGCGCCGATCGCGTTGGCCACCACCTCCTGCTCGCCCAGCCGGCGGGCGATGTCCGCGCCGATGACCGCGTGGGACCCGTCGATCTCGTGGGTCAGCGCCTTGCCGATGTCGTGCATGAGCGTGGCGCGGCGGGCCAGCTTGATGTCGAGGCCCATCTCGGACGCCATCATCCCGGCCAGGAACGACGCCTCCACCGCGTGCAGCCACTGGTTCTGCGTGTAGCTGGTCCGGTAGTTGAGCCTGCCGACCAGGGTGACGATCTCGGCGTGGGCTCGCGGGATCTGGAGCACCGAGAACGCCTTGCGGCCCAGGCCCTGGATCTCCTGGTCGAGCTGAGTGCGGATGCCCCCCACCCAGGCGGCCGGGTCGCGCTCCGCCTCGGACGACGCGCCGGCCTTGCGGGCCAGGCGGGCGAGCGCGCGCCGGGCGACCTCGCGCCCCACCCCGTCGAGCCCCTCCAGCTTGACCATGTCGCCGGTGTCGTTGAGGTGGAGCTGGATGTTGGCGCCCTCGGCCACGGCACCCAGCAGGCGCTGACCGTCGGCGACCAGGAGGTCGCCCACGCCCTCGCCGAGCGGCACGTTGGAGATGGCGCGCTCGGTCAGGAAGTGCCCCTTGTAGCGCGAGATGGCGATCTCCATCAGGCGCTTGGCGCGGCGGCCGATCTCCGGATCGGCCGCGTTCTGATCGACTCCGCGGACGCTCTGGGCGGCCTCGGCGCGCGCGTCCTCCAGCCAGCCGTGGGCCATGCGCGCGGCGGTCTCGGCCGCGGTGGTGCCGGCCTGGCGCTCGAGCAGCGCGCGCGCGTCGCCGTCGCTCGAGCCGACGCTCTGGCGCAGATCGCGGGCGCGGTCCTCGGCGGCGCGGACCTCGCGCTGGCGCTCGGTGACCTCGGCCTCGCGCTGCTCGTTGGCGCGGCGGACCTCGCCGAACCCGTTCTCGCGCGCGCTGGCCCGCTCGGACCGCCGCGCCAGCGCCTCGCGATCGCGACCGAGCTCCTGCTCGGCGGCGGCGCGGCGCTCGAGCGCCTGCTCGCGCGCCTCGGTCTCGGCCGCCCGGCGCAGGGCGGCGGCCTCGAGGCGGCCGCTCTTGACCGCCAGCTTGGCCTCGGCCCGCGCGGCCTCGACTCGCTCGCGCGCGCGGCGGGTCCCGCGCGCCCACGCCTGGAACAGGACCGCGGCGGCGGCGGCGACCGCGGCCAGGCCGAGCGGGAGCGCGAGGGAGGCGAGCTGCACGAGCGGGGACAATAACGCAGGTCACCCCGGCCGGGGCGGACGGTTCAGAACTCGGGCCGGAGAAGCTCGTTGCGCGACTTCTTGCGCCTGCGATGGCGGCGCTTCTCCACGGCCGGCGGCGCCTCCTTCACCTCGGGCGGCTTTCCGGCCGGGCCGGCGTCGGCCGCCACCGGCTCGGGTGCCGGGGCGGGCGGCAGCTCGACGTCGAAGGCGGCGTCGGTGGTGGCCACGAACCGCTTCTCCGCCTCGGCCGCTTCCGGGTGGCGGAAGTGAAGGACCACCTCGCGACCGTCGACCGGCAGGGCGATCTCGGTCGGTGTGGTGCCGATCCGGCTGCCGGTCGCGTCGGTCACCTCGGCGCCGGACGGGCGCGTGGTGAGCCGGATGCGCGCGATGCGCGGCGCGGCGTCGGCGATCGGGACGGCTGCCGCGCGCGGCGCGGGCGCGGGCGCGCGAGGCCGCTGCTCCGGCTGGTCTTCCGAGCTGGCCACCAGCGCCAGCACCGCGATCGCCGCGCCCGCCCCGATGAGCGCAATGGCGAGCGGCCAGCTCCGCCGGCGCGGCGGGGGCAGGTTCGAGTACCCGAGCGGCGTCCCGATCTCCATGGTCCGGTTCTCGACCGGCTGCGGGACGTGGTGGTGCAGCTGGCCGGCGAACACGCGGTGCGCGGCGTCGTCCATGTACGCGGTCGCCGCGCCGGGCGCCTGGCCGGACGGGCCGCGCGCGCCCCACTCGGCGATCGCGCGCGCCGGATCCAGCTCCATCTCGGTCGGGCGATCCGCCGCGCTGGCCGGTGGCCCCCCCGCCACGCCCGGCGACGGCGCCTCGGCCGAGCGGCGGCGAGCGGCCGGCGCGCCGAAGATGGTGCGCGCGTCGGCCGACGCGGCGACCGGCACCACCGGCGGCGAGCCGGCCAGGTAGCTGGCCGGGTCGAGCAGCGCGTCGCGCAGCTCGCGCATGCTCTGGAAGCGCATGCCCGGCTCCTTGGCCAGGCAGCGCAGGATCACCTGCTCCACCGCTGGCGGCAGGTCGGGGTTGATCCCGCGCGGAGCCGGCGGCGGCTGCGCGACCTGCTTGACCAGCACCTCGCCCATCGACTCGCCGCTGAACGGCAAGACGCCGGTCGCCATCTGGAACAGGAGCACGCCGAGCGAGTAGATGTCGCAGCGGTGATCGACGTCAGGTTTGCTCTCGCACGCCTCGGGCGACATGTAGTGCGGCGTGCCGAGCACCACGCCGGCCGCGGTCAGCTTGCGCGCGTCGGCGTCGACCAGGAACTTGGCCAGCCCGAAATCGAGCAGCTTCACGAAGTCCGGATCGCCCAGCCGGTGGATCAGCATGACGTTGTCCGGCTTGAGGTCGCGGTGGATGATGTTGCAGTCGTGGGCCGCGGCCAGCGCGCTGGCCACCTGGGCCGCGACGTGGAGCGCGCGCGGCACCGCGAGCACGCCGCACTCGCCCAGCTCGTGGGCCAGCGTCCGCCCGTCGAGGAACTCCATGATGAAGAAGTGCTCGCCGTCGTCGGTCTGGCCGAAGTCGTGGATCTGGACGATGTGCTCGCTGCCGATCTGGTTGACCGCGCGCGCCTCGTTGAGGAAGCGGTTCACCACCTCGCGGTTGCCGGCCAGATCGCGGTGGATGATCTTGAGCGCGACCCGCTTGCCGATGTGCGGGTGCTCGGCCAGGAACACCATGCCCATGCCTCCCACGCCGATGCGCGAGAGGATCCGGTAGTTCCCGAAGGCCTGACCGGCGGACAGCGACAAATCGCCGAAGTGTCCCGCCCCGTCAGGAGCCGGTCAAGGAGAGCCGACCGCGGAGGCCGGTCGGCGGCCGCCGGTCAGGGCGCGAGCACGTTGCAGAACTGGTTGTAGTCGATGAGCTCGATCTTCGATCGATCGACCCCGGACCCACACGTCGGACAGCTCTCGTCCCAGCGCAGCTTCAGCTCGCGGAACTTGGTCTTGAGCGCGTCGTAGACCAGCAGGCGGCCGGCCAGGGTGGTCCCCTGGCCGAGGATGATCTTGATCGCCTCGGTCGCCTGCAGGACGCCCATGACGCCGGGCAGGACGCCGAGCACACCGGCCTCGGCGCAGCTCGGCGCCTCCTCGGCGGGCGGCGGCGACGGATACAGGCACCGGTAGCAGGGCTTGCCCTCGCCGGAGAACACGGTCAGCTGGCCCTCGAACCGGAAGATCGACGCGTGCACGACCGGGATGCCGAGCTTGAGCGCGGCGTCGTTGACCAGGTAGCGGGCCTGGAAGTTGTCGGCGCCGTCGACGATGACGTCGTAGCCGGCCAGGATCTCGAGCGCGTTGGACGAGTCGAGCCGGGTGCGGTGCTGCACCACCTTGACGTCCGGGTTGAGCCCGTTCAGCGTGCGGGCCGCGCTCTCGACCTTGTGCACGCCGATCCGGTCGGTGGCGTGGAGGATCTGCCGCTGCAAGTTGGACATGTCGACCACGTCGTCGTCGACCATCCCGAGGGTGCCGACCCCGGCCGCGGCCAGGTACATCGACGACGGCGAGCCGAGCCCGCCCGCCCCCAGGCAGAGCACGCGCGATTCGAGGAGCGCGATCTGCCCCTTCTCGCCCACCTCCGGCAGCATGGTGTGGCGCGAGTAGCGCAGCTGCTGGTCCGGGGTGAGGACGACCGGGACGTCGAACCGGTAGCCGGCCCGCTTCCACGCGCCGAAGCCCCCCGCCAGCGACTCCACCTTGGTGTAGCCGAGCTCGCGCAGCGAGCGCGCCGCCAGCGCCGAGCGGGTGCCCCCGGCGCAGTAGAGGACGATCGGCTGGTCCCGCCCGGGCACCGCCTCCTCGATTCGGAGCTCGAGGTACCCGCGCGGGATCCACCGGGCGCCGGGGATGATGCCCTGGACGTACTCGTCCTGCTCGCGCACGTCGATGACCGCCGGAACCGGTCGGTCGGCGCCGCCGGACCGGTCGAGAGCCTGATGAAGCTGGCCCACGTCGGTCTCGGCGACCTCGCTCTTGATTGCCTTCAGATAGGATTGGAAGTTCGGCATCGGCGCGGCTCCAGCAGCTCGGACGTCCCTGATTTGCCTCATCATGCGGCGGTGATCGGGGGGTGTCAAACAATTGCCCGCAAATCCGCTCGGAACAGGCGACAATAGCCCTGAGGTTTGACATCTCGTCCAGAAGACTGCACAAAGAGGAAGCTGCGGCCGCGGCCGAGCGGCGCGAAAAGGAGTCCCATCCGCATGTCATCGCAACCGTCTTGTGACACCACTCCCGAGGAGCCGGCCAGCTCGGCCGACTTTTTGCCCTCGACCGGCCAGACCGGTGAAGACGAGGAGCTGCTGGTCAGCCTGACCCCGCTGGCAGCCGAAAAGGTTCTGGAGATCCGCACCTCGGAGGGGATCGAGACGGAGATGGCGCTGCGCCTCCGCGTGGTCGGCGGCGGGTGCTCCGGGTTCTCGTACGACCTCTACTTCGACACCCGGAACGAGATGGACCGGGAGCTCGAGAGCAACGGGGTCCGCCTGGTGGTCGACCAGATGAGCCTCATGTACCTGGTCGGCACCCAGGTCGACTACGTCGAGGGTCTGGCCGGGGCCGGGTTCAAGTTCCAGAACCCCAACGTCAAGTCGACCTGCGGCTGCGGATCGTCGTTCCAGGTTTGAGCGCGCCCCGAAGGGCCGAGGCGACCACGTCCACGTCGCTCCTCCCCCACCGGCAGCTCATCGACGAGCTGCGCCGGCGGCTGCCTTCCCGCCAGCGGCGCGCGCTGTCCATCGACGGGTACCGCCCGGCCGCGGTGGCCCTCCTGCTCCGCGAGCACGACGGCGAGACCTACGTCCCGTTCATCGTGCGGCCGGGCGCGATGCGCTCGCACCCCGGCCAGATCGCGCTGCCCGGCGGGGTGCGCGACGAGGCGGACGGCTCGTTCGCCGACTGCGCCCGCCGCGAGACCCTCGAGGAGCTGGGCGTGCCGGTCGAGGACGTGCAGGTGATCGGGCTGCTCGACGACGTGCCGACCCCGACCGGGTTCGTCATCACGCCGGCGGTCGCCGAGCTGGTCGGTCCGGGCGATTACCGGCCCAACCCCGCCGAGGTCGCCGCGGTGTTCGAGGCGCCGCTCAGCGCGTTCGCCGATCCGTCGCTGGCCGAGGACATGGGCGAGCGCGAGCACAACGGCGTGCGCTACCACCTGCGCGCGTACCGACACGCGGAGCACCGGATCTGGGGCGCGACCGCGCGGGTGCTCGACGGGCTGTACGAGGCGCTGGGGCTGCGCTGACGAGAAAACGACTGTTTGTTTCCGGTTGACCGGGCCGCCCGCGGTCGGCTACCGGGAAGGGTGGCCCGCTCGGTCCGCCTGTCTGCCGACCAGATCATGAACGCCGCCGAGAAGGTGTTCGCGCGGCGCGGCTACGGCGAGACGTCGCTGCGCCAGCTGATGGCCGCGGCGCGGGTGTCGACCACCGCGTTCTACGCCCGGTTCCCCTCGAAGGAGGCGGTGCTGGTCGCGCTGGGCGAGCGGGTGCTGGGCGAGCTGCACCGGGCGGTGGGGGCGTCCCTGGCCGGCGTGAAGAGCCGCGCCGAGGGGGTCGAGCGCGGCGCGGACGCGGTGATCGCGGCGCTGGCCGAGCACCGGCGCCTGGTGGCGCTGATCCTGGGCGAGGGGCTGTCGAGCGCGGGGGTGCGGCGCGGTCTGTCGCTGGCCTACCGCGCGCTGGCCGACCTCCTGGCCGCGCAGATCGTCAAGGCGGCGGAGGCGGCCGGGGTCTCGCCCGGCGACCCGGCGTCGCTGGCGTGGGCGTTCGTGGGAGCGGTGCAGATCCAGGTGCTGCGCTGGGCGGTGTTCGAGGAGATCGATCGCGACCAGCTGTCGGCCGCGCTGCGCCAGATCGGTCTCACGCTGCTGCCGTCGGTGTCGCCGACGGCAGCGGCGAGATAGCGGGCCAGGCGCGCCGGGGCGAGCTACTGCGCGACTGCCGCGTTGCCGGCGCCGAGGTGCTTCTCGAGGAAGATCAGCGCCAGCAGCGTGAACGTGTCGGTGTTGTCCTTCTTCTTGAAGCCGTGGCCCTCGTCGGGCGCGACCATGTACCAGACGTCGCGACCCGCCTTGCGCACCGCCCGCACGATCTGCTCCCCCTCGCTGGCCGGCACCCGCGGGTCGTTGGCGCCCTGGGCCACGAACAGCGCGCTGCGGATCCGGTCGACGTGGGCGAGCGGGGAGATCGCCTGCAGGTGCTTGCGCATGGCCGGGTCGCGCTCGTCGCCGTACTCGACCCGGCGAAGATCGCGCCGGTACTCGGCGGTGTTCTCGAGGAAGGTGACGAAGTTCGAGATGCCGACGATCTCCACGCCGGCCGCGATGCGGTCGCTGAAGTGGACCAGCGAGGCCAGGACCATGTAGCCGCCGTACGAGCCGCCGATCACCCCGACCCGCTTCGCGTCCAGCTCCTTCTGCTGGGCGACCCAGTCGAGCAGCGCGCCGATGTCCTTCACCGAGTCCTCGCGCTTGAAGCCGTTGTCGCGGGCGAGGTAGGTCTTGCCGTAGCCGTCGGAGCCGCGCACGTTCGGAGCCAGCACCGCGACGCCGTCCTCGGCCACCAGGAACTGCTCGACCGGCGAGAAGATCGGGCGCTGCTGCCCCTCCGGACCGCCGTGGATGTCGATCACGACCGGGAACGGCCCGGGCCCGGCCGGCCGGTAGTAGAGCGCCGGGATCTTGGTCCCGTCGAACGACGGGTACTCGATGATGGTCGGGGCCACGAAGCGCGCCGGATCGAGCCCGCCCATCTCGCTCTCGGTCCAGCGGGCCGCCTTGTTGCGGCGCGTGTCGTAGGTGTACGCGTCGGTGCTGCGGACCGGGCTGAGCAGGCTGAAGCCGATCACCGGCGCGTTGCGCGCGAACCGCAGCCCGTCGACGATGCCGTCGGGCACCCCGGCGGCCGCCTTCTCGCGGCGGGTGCGGGTGTCGAGCAGGTGGAGGCGACCGAATCCGCCCTCGTTGACCACGAACGCCAGGGTGCGGCCGTCGCGGCTGAGCTCGAGCTCGTCCACGTTCCACGGGATGCCGGCGGCCAGCGGGCGCCAGCTCCGCCGGGCGATGTCGAGCTCGTGGAGCGAGACGAACTCGCCGCTGCGGTCGCTGGCCACGTAGGCCCGGCGCCCGTCGGGCGACAGCGCGGCGTCGCGATAGGCGACGGGGGCATCGCCCGGGGTCAGGTTGGTGACCGTCTTCTTGCCGAGGTCGGCGAGGTACAGGCGGGTATGGCTGATCGAGATCTCCTCCTGGATGAGCAGCGAGCCGCCGTCGCGCGAGAACTCGAGCGGGACCCACTGCCCCTTGCCCTCCACGGCGAGCGCTGCGCTGGCCGGGGTGGCCCCGTCCGACACCCAGACGTCGAAGTCGCGCCCGTTGCGCGCGGTCGAGGCCCAGGCCAGCTTCTTGCCGTCGGCGCTCCACACCGGGTTGACGTTGCGGCTCTTGCCGTCGGTGAGGCGCGTGGTCCGCCAGCCGTCCAGGTCGAGGCGGAAGATCTGGTACTGCTCGTCGCCGCCCACGTCGGTGACGTAGACCAGCGAGCGCGAGCTACCCGGGACGAACGCGCTGCTCTGGACCGGGTCGCGCGCGAAGGTGAGCTGGGTGCGCGCGGCGCCCGGCGCCGCGACCAGGTGGACCTGGGTGCTGTCGCCGAAGCGGGTCGAGACCAGCATGGTGCGGCCGTCGTCGGACACGTCGGTCATGTTGGCGTAGCGGGTGTTGAGGTACTGCTGGAGGCGGGCGCGCAGCGCGTCCGGGATGGGCGGGGTCCCCTCGAGGCGCGGCCCGCTCGCCGGCGCCGGCGCTGCGCCGCTCGCGTCACCGACGGCCGTCACGGGGACTGTGGTCGCGGCGGCGGCGGCGGGCGCGCCGGGACCGGAGGGCGCCTGCGACTTGCCCGCGCAGCCGGCCCCGCCGGCGCAGGCGAGCCCCGCGGCGAAGACCGCCGCCAGGCACACATCGGCGCGAGCGGCGCCCCGGAGCGAGATGGACCCGAGCCTCGGCCGCGTCGTCGTCGTCCTCGTCCTCGTCCTCGTCATCCTCATGGGCGGCGAGTATACGCGCGCGCCGCGGGAGAGCGCCGACGCGGTCAGTCGGCCGTCGCGAACGAGACCAGCTTCCAGATCCCGCCGGCGGCGCGGAAGGTCGCGCGATAGCCGGCAAAGGCCGGGTCGCTCGCCGAGGCCGCCGGGCACACCGCCTGCGAGCCGGCTGGATCGAGCGCGCAGCCGGCGTCGAGCGCGACGACCATCTGGGCCAGGATCGACGGATCGGCCTGCCACACCACGATCGCGGTCTCGGCCGACGGTGCGTCGCCGGTGCTGTAGGTGAACTGGTCCGCCATGACCTTGCGCAGGCGAACGACGTCGTGCACGCGGGCCGCGCTCTCCACCTCGGCCACGACCTGGGCAGCCCCGGGCGGGAGCTTGCCGAACTTCGCGGTGTCGAGCTTGACCGGCGCGGCCGGCGCATCCGCGCTCTCGTCGGTCGGCGCGTACTTCATGGCCACCGCGTACTTCTTGAGGCGCTGATGGATGGCGACCTCGAGCGAGTTGACCCGACCCTCGAGCCAGTGCGGCACATCGGCCCCGTGGAGCGGGGTCGGGATCTCGCCCGCCTTCCACGACGACGCCTCCCCGCGCACGCGCACGCGCCACGGCTTGCCGCCGACCAGGTGCACGTCGAACCGGATGAAGAACTCCTGGCGCAGCTGGTTGCTGGTCTGCAGACCGCTGCGCGGGGCCGACGGGTTGGGGGTCCCCTGGTTCTCGTCGTCGTCGGTCCCCTGCTGGACGTGGACCGGATGCCAGGCGGTGCGAATGATGCCGGTGCGCGCGTCCTCGGTCAGCTGCGGGTAGAGCTCGCGGACCACCGCCAGCGTCTCGCTGTAGATGACGGCGAAGTCGCCCCGGTAGCCGGACGACTGGGCGGAGCGGATGTCCTCCGCCGAGGCGCCACCGCAGGCGCCGCTCGAGGCGGCGAGGACGGCGGCGAACGTGATAGGAATGAGTCCGTTCCGCATGGGAGGAAAACCCAAGAAGCAGGCGCTCAGCCTTTCGCGCGAGATCCTCGACATCTTACAGCGCACCTGGCCAAAGGCCACCTGCGAGCTGGATTTCGAGAGCGCGTACCAGCTCACGGTCGCGACGATCCTGAGCGCGCAGTCGACCGATCGGATGGTCAACACGGTCACGCCGGCGCTGTTCCGCCGCTACCCGACGCCGGCCGCGCTGGCCGGTGCCGATCCGACCGAGCTCGAGCCGATGATCCACTCGACCGGCTTCTTCCGGCAGAAGGCGAAGAGCCTGCTCGGCATGGCGCGCATGGTGGTCGGTGAGTTCGGTGGGAGCATCCCGCGCACCATGGAGGAGATGGTGCGCTTGCCCGGGGTGGCGCGGAAGACCGCCAACGTGGTGCTCGGGTCGGCGTATCGCATCCCGTCCGGCGTGGTGGTGGACACCCACGTCAAGCGAGTGGCGGGTCGGCTCGGCCTCACTCGCGAGACCGACCCGGTCAAGATCGAGCTCGACCTCATGGAGGTGGTGCCGCGCGAGCAGTGGATCGACGCCGCCCATCAGCTCATCTGGCACGGCCGCCGCATCTGCCACGCGAAGGTGCCCGAGTGCGACGCCTGCCCGCTCGCGCCGGTCTGTCCGTCGGCGGAGATATGAGCGCGAGCGCGCCGGTCCGCCCGGTGGTCGCGGCCGCGGGCGTGGCGTTCGACCAGGACGGGCGCGTGCTGCTGGTCCGGCGCGGCCGGCCGCCGAACCAGCAGGTGTGGAGCGTTCCGGGCGGGCGGATCGAGCCGGGCGAGCCGGCCGCCGACGCGGCGGTGCGCGAGGTGGCCGAGGAGACCGGGCTGGCGGTGCGCGCGGTCGAGCTGGTCACCGCGGTCGACTGGATCGAGCGCGGCGACGACGGCGCGCTGCAGGTGCACTACGTCATCCTCGACTACCTGGTCGAGGTGATAGACGGCGCGCTGGTCGCCGGGGACGACGCGGCCGAGGCCGGCTGGTTCGCGCCCGACCAGCTCGCCCGGCTGAGCGTGACCGCCGGCCTGCACCAGGTCATCGAGCGGGCCCGCGAGATGGCGCGGGAGCGCGGGCTTGCCACCCGGCCGCGCGTGCGGTAGTCCGTGGCCGTGACCACCGGACCCGCCAGCCTCCGCCTGCCCGTCGCCGACGGCCGCCGCGCGCTGCGCCGCGCCGACGTCGATCCCTCGGACTGGAACGACTGGCGCTGGCAGCTGCGCAGCATGCTGACCTCGGCCGAGGAGCTGGCCCGGGTGGTCGAGCTGTCCGACGACGAGCGCGCCGGGCTGGACGCTTCGGAGGGGCTGTTCCGGGTCGGGCTCACGCCGTACTACGCCGGTCTCATGGACCCGGTCCGGGCCGACTGCCCGATCCGCCGCCAGGCGATCCCGTCGCCGCGCGAGGCGACCACCGCGCCGGGCGAGCTGGCCGATCCGCTGGGCGAGGACAGCCACAGCCCGGTGCCGTGCATCTTCCACAAGTATCCGGACCGCGTGCTCCTCCTGGTGGTCGATCGCTGCGCGATCTACTGCCGGCACTGCAACCGGCGGCGCCTGGTCGGCGGCGACGATCCGCCCACCGTGGACGAGCTCGAGCAGGCGCTGGCCTACATCGAGCGGACCCCGCGCGTGCGCGACGTGCTCCTGTCGGGCGGCGACCCGCTGCTCCTGTCCACCCGCAAGCTCGACGGCATCCTGACCAGGCTGCGCGCGATCCCGCACGTGGAGATCATCCGCATCGGGACCCGCGTGCCGGTGGTGCTGCCGATGCGGGTCGACGACGAGCTGGTCGCGATGCTGCGCCGGCACCACCCGCTGTTCGTCAACACCCACTTCAACCACCCGGTCGAGCTCACCGCCGAGGCGCGGGCGGCGTGCGAGCGGATGGTCGACGCCGGCATCCCGGTCGGCAACCAGGCGGTGCTCCTGCGCGGCATCAACTCGTCGGTGCGCTGCCTGCGCGCGCTGTTCCGCGGGCTGCTCCGCATGCGGGTGCGGCCCTACTACCTCTTCCAGGGCGACACCGTGATCGGGACCGATCACCTGCGCACGCCGGTCGAGGCCGCGATCGCGCTCATGGGCCAGCTGCGCGGCTGGATGACCGGGATGGCGATCCCGCACCTGGTGCTCGACGCGCCCGGCGGGGGCGGCAAGATCCCGATCGGGCCGACCTACCTGGTCGAGGCGGGCGACGAGTGGGCGGTGCTGCGCAACTACCGCGGCGTCGAGATCCGCTACCCGCAGCCGGTCGAGCGCGACTGCTCGGTCAGCTACGACTCGGTCTACTTCGCCGGTCAGCCGGAAGACGACGATCGCGAAGGCGGCGCGTGAGCCCCGGGCCGGGCGAGCTGTCCCGGCTGATCCTCGAGGAGGCGCGCGCGCTCGGCTTCCACCGGGTCGGGATCGGGCCGGCCGGGCCCGCCCTCGGCCACGCCGCGTACGAGGCGTGGCTGGCGGCCGGCATGCACGGCGAGATGGACTACCTGGCCGCCGATGACCACCGGGGCGGCCGCGCCGACCTGCGCGCGATCCTGGCCGGCGCGCGCTCGGTGGTGGCGGTGGCGCTGGCTCACGACGCGTCCCTGGTCCCGGCCGAGCGGCTGACCCGACCGTCCGGGCAGGTGGCGCGCTACGCGCGCGGGCGCGACTACCACCTGGTGATGAAGGAGATGCTGCGCGAGCTGGCCGCGCGGGTCGGCCGCCACGCCGGTCGACCGGTGGCGGCGCGGCCGTGCGTGGACACCGCGCCGGTGCTCGAGCGCGAGGTGGCCGCGCGCGCCGGGCTCGGCTTCGTCGGCAAGAACAACATGCTCATCGCGCCCGGGATCGGCTCCTACGTGCTGCTCGGTGAGCTCCTGCTCGACGTGGAGCTGGAGCCGAGCGCGGCGGAGGCGCCGGCCGCGCGGTGCGGCGAGTGCCGCGCGTGCCTGGACGCGTGTCCGACCGGCGCGTTCGTCGGGCCGTTCCAGCTCGACGCCCGCCGCTGCATCTCGTACCTGACCATCGAGCACCGCGGCCCGATCCCGCGCGAGCTGCGCCCGCTCATCGGGACGCGCGTGTTCGGCTGTGACGTGTGCCAGGAGGTGTGCCCGTTCAACGCGGCGGCGCCGGCCCGGGTCGAACCGGCCCCTGCCCTGCGCTCGAGCGGACCGGACCGCGACTGGCTCGACCTGGTCCGCGTGCTCGGCCTCGGCACCGCGCAGCTCCGCCGGCTGGTCCGCCGGACCTCGCTCCGCCGCGCCGGACGCGATGGCCTGCTCCGCAACGTCTGCGTCGCGCTCGGCAACGCGGGCAACCCGGCGGCGGTGCCGGCGCTCGCGCGCGCCCTCGGAGGACATCGCAGCCCGCTGGTGCGCAGCCACGCGGCC
The DNA here is from genome assembly GCA_035489015.1 of Kofleriaceae bacterium. Taxonomy (GTDB): domain Bacteria; phylum Myxococcota_A; class Polyangia; order Haliangiales; family Haliangiaceae; genus DATFRY01. The sequence goes on from DATHKR010000287.1 coordinate 68,082, forward strand.
TGGGCGCTCGGCCGGCTGGGCGCGCGCGACCAGCTCGGCGCCGCGCTGGCCGGCGAGGCCGACCCGGGCGTCCGCGGCGAGATCGAGGCCGCGCTCGCCGAGATCGAGCCCGTGCGCGCCGGGGCTTAGCGAAGCACGCCGCGCCGGCTCAGCGGCGCTTCTTGTCCTTCGCGCTCGGCTCGGGGACGCCGAGCTCGGCGAACAGCGCCGTGTCGACCAGCGGGATGTACTCCTGCAGCTCCTCGGGGCCGGCGCCCTTCTGCTTGGCCCGGCGCAGCGCGTCGGCCGCCGCCTTGGTGTCCTCGGCGCTCTTGGCCGGCGTCATCGCGCGAACGAACGCCAGCTCGGCCGGGACCGACGCCACCTCCGCCTTGATCACCTCGACGCAGTGCGGGAGCGCCTTGTCGGGCGCCGTCTCCGCCAGCAGCCGGCAGGCCAGGTCGTGCGCGGGCAGGTAGCCCGCGTTGAGCTCGAGCGCCTTGTCGACGTGGACCGCGGCTGACTCCAGCTTGCCGTCGGCGACGTCGATCTCGCCGAGCACCTGGTGCGCGCGGTAGGCGAGCGGGTTGGGGTACTCGGTGCTCACGTCCTTCAGCGACAGCTCCAGCTTCTCGCGCGCCGCCGCGCGCCGCCCGGTCTTGACCAGCGCCACCGCCTGCGGGACGCGCGCGCCCTTCGACTTCGACTGCCGGCCGAGGCTGTCGAGCAGATCCTCGGTCTTGCGCCGGTCGTCGCCGCTGGCAACCACCAGCCTGGCGGATTCGGTCCAGACCTGCAGGGCCAGGTCGCGCGGCGAGAGCTGCAGCGCCTGATCGAGCTCGGTCACCGCCTCCTCCCACTTGCCCATGTCGAACAGCGCGCGCCCACGCAGGCGGGCCGCGCGCAGTCCCGGCTCCTTCTCCATCGCCGCGAACGCCTCGCGCGGCAGCCCGCTGGCCAGGCGCAGCTCGGCGTCGAGCGCGATGACCAGCGGATCCGGCTGCGGCTTGTCGGCGTACCAGCGGATGTCCTTGCGGGCGCGGGCAGCGTCGGACAGCTGCCCCTCCTGCACCCGGTGGAGGCCGACCCGGACCAGGAAGCGCGGCTCCGGCACGTTGACCGCGAGGTCGAGCGCCTTGGCGAAGCCCTCGTAGTCCTGCTGGGTCAGGTAGACCGTGGCGGTGGCCAGCTGCTTCCACGCCTCGACCCGCGGTCCGCGCTTGGCCGCCACCCCGACGTTGAGGTCGGCCACCGCCTCCTGGATCTCCGCGCTGCGCTCGGAGCGAGTCAGCGAGCGGCCAATGAACGCCCACGGGTGGTGCGGCGAGCGGGCCAGCGCGCGGTCGTAGGCGGCGCGCGCCTTCTCGAACTCGCCGTCGTCGAGCAGGATGTCGCCCAGCGACGTGCTCGCTACCGCCGGCCCGGCCCCGGCCTTGTCGGCCTGCTCGAACGCGGCGCGCGCGCCCTTGCGATCGCCCGCGGCCCACAGCGCGTGGCCGAGCAGCCAGCGGGCCATGAGGTCGTCGGCGTGGCCCTCGAGCCACTTCTCGAGGCCGCGGCGGACCTCGGTCAGGCGGCCCTCGGCGGCGTCCTCGAGGGTGGGCAGGACGGACAGCGCGTGGGCCGCGCGGGCCAGCACCAGCTCGCGGTAGCCCTTCTCGGTCGGCTGATCGATGTCCTGGCTGGCCAGCTCGATCGCGCGCTGCACCTCGGTCGGGTTGATCTCGCCGTAGAGGAACGTCTCGAGCGCGGTGACCTCGGCCAGGAGAGCGACCGAGTAGGTGTTCTCGCGGTCGCGCTCGACCGCGGCGCGCGCCTCCTGATCGGCCCGGGCCAGGCCCTCGTACTCGCCGTCGTCGATCTGGACCAGGGCGGTCTCGATGTGGCGGGTGACGTCCTCGCCGCGCTGCTTGCCGGCGTACCAGTACCAGCCGCCCGCCCCGGCGATCCCCATGAAGAGGATGACGAAGAGATAGATGAAGAGCCGGACGGTCGACCTACCCCAGCGCCGGCCGGGCGAGAGGTCGAAGCTCATCTCCGGCACGCGCACGCGCGGGATGTCGAGCAGCCCGCCGACCAGGAGGTTGTTGAGGTACTGCTCGCCGACCGCGGCCGACTGGCGCAGCGACGCCTGGGCCGCGTCGCGCGGCTTCTCGCCCGCCACCACCCGCGGCCGCACCACGCCGGGCCCGCCCATCGGACCGCCCGGCGGGTACTGGCTCGGCATGCCCGGCGGCGGGAACTGGGCCGGCGGCACCGGCCCGGCGCCCGGGAACTGGGTCGGCGCGTACCCGGTGGACGACAGGCTGGGTGGCGGCCCGCCGTGCATGCCGCCCGGAGCACCCGCTGGCGGCATGCCAGCTGGCGGCAGGCCCGCTGGCGGCATGCCGGCCGGCGGCATCGCGCGGGTCGGCATCGACGCGGCCGCGGTCGGGCCGGCCCCGTAGCCGCCCGGCGGATATCCGCCCGGCGCGTACCCGCCCTGCTCGCCGCCGCCCTGCATCCGATCGCGAACCGGATCCGGCGCCAGCGGTGCGAACACGTCCTCGGTCGGCGGCGGCAGGTGGTGCTCGACCGGGCGGCGCTCGGCGTGGTCGGCCCCGCGCGCGTCGCTGCGCCTGACCTGGCCCTCCTGCGGCGCGCGCTTGCCCTCGCGGCGCAGCTCGACCCGCTCCAGCTTGACCCGCCCGAGCGACGCCGAATCGTCGGCCCAGTCGCTGCCCGAGCCGGAGCCGTGCATGTCCATCTCGCCGGCGACCCGGGTGGGCTGCTCGTTGATCGAGTCCAGACCGGAGTACGGCCCGGAGTACGCACCGCTGTCCGGCGACGCCATCGCCTGGCGCGCGCGCGACGAGCGCGCCCCGCCCGACATCGCGCCCGGGGCCTGCGGGCTCGGGATCGGCGGCGGCGGATCGAGCGTCTGGCCGGCGCGGGCCCGGCGCAGGAGCGAGAGGATCGACGGGTCGGCAGGGCTGAGGTTCTGCGCGTGCTGCAGGACCGGAAGCGCGCGCTCGTAGTCGGCCCGCCGCATCAGCACCTCGCCGAGCAGGCGGAAGGCGCTGCCGTGGTTGCGGTCGGTCTTGACCACCTTCAGCAGCTCGGCCTGCGCTTCCTTCCACTGATGCAGCGCGGCAAAGGCGCGCGCCACCATCAGTCGACCGGCCAGGTTGCCGGGATCCATCTGGAGCCCGCGAGCCCCGATCTCGACCGCGTCGCGCGGGCGGCCGAGCGCGAGCAGGGCATCGCCCAGGCCGACGAACGCCCGGCCGGGATCCCGGCGGAACGCTTCGCTCAGCTCATCGAGCTCCTCCGCCGTCGGCGGTAGACGACTCTCTACCATTCCGCGAACGCTAGAGGTTAGACCAGAACCTGCGCACGGGGCAATGTCGTCGCGGGGAGCACCCGCGCGCCATCACAATGGCGCCTTGCTGGCCGTGGCAGACCCTGCTGGGGTTGCTGGTGACGCCGCGGATGGCGCAGGTTGTGCGCAGACGCCGCGGCGCGAGAAGCGCTGAGCGGGACAGTCGGTCGGGGCGCGAAATCCCTGCCCTGCACAGCTGCAGAAGACCTGCTCGGCTCCGGCGCACGCGCGCGACGCCGCCACACACTTGCCGGGCTGGTCCGCGCCGCACCCCTCGCCCTCGCAGACCCCGCTCTCGCACTCGCCCCCGCCATAACAGGCCTCACCGTCGGCGACCTGCCCGCCAGCGGACGCCGGACCGCTTCCCGCCGCCGGCGAGCCGGCCGCGCTGGCCGGCGCACGCGCTCGGCCTGAACGGCCATAACCGGACGCCTCCGACGGAGGGACCTGCTGGGGCGGCGCCTTCGGGCAGCCGCCCAGCGCGAGCGCCGCCCCCGCGATGGAGACGACCCAAAGGACGACGGCCAGGGCGGGAGCTCGAGTGGTCAGTCGTCGTCCTCCTCGCCGCCGCCCTTGTACGCCGCCGCCACCTGCTGCTGGATGTCGGGCGGGGCCTCCTCGTAGCTGGCGAAGTGCATGTGGAACGAGCCGCGCCCCGACGTGATCGACTTCAGCACGTTGGTGTAGCGCAGGATCTCGTTCATCGGCACCGTGGCGGTGATGCGGCCGCGCCGGCCCTCGGTGGTCATGCTGCTGACCCGGGCCCGGCGCGAGTTGAGATCCCCCATCACGTCGCCGACGTCCTCCGCCGGGCAGGTGATGTCGAGGATCATGTGCGGCTCGAGCAGGATCGTCCTGGCGGTCTTGGACGCAAAGGCGGCGCGGATCGCCTTGCGGGCCGCGATCTGGAACGCCATGTCCGACGAGTCGACCCGGTGGTACTTGCCGTCGTAGAGGCCGATCTTGAGGTCGACCACCTCGTTGCCGCTGAGCGGGCCGCGCTTGAGCGCGTCGCGCACGCCCTTCTCGACCGACGGGATGAAGTTCCTGGGGATGGCGCCGCCGACGATCTCGTCCTCGAACACGATGCCGCTGCCGCGCGGCAGCGGCTCGACGTTGAGGAAGCAGACCGCGTACTGGCCGGATCCTCCGGTCTGCTTCTTCTGCTTGCCCTCGACCTCGCGCACCGCGTTGCGCAGGGTCTCGCGGTAGGGGACCTTGGGCTCGCGCAGCTCGACCTCGATCTGCTGGCGCTTGAGCCGCTCGATCACGTAGTCGACGTGCGGCTGGCCGAGCCCGCCCAGGATGGTCTCCTTGGACTCGGCGTCGCGCGCGAAGCGGAGCGACGGATCCTCGTCGACCAGCTTGGCGATGAGCGACGCCATCTTCTCCTCGACCTTCTTGTCGGCGGCCGAGATGCCGAAGTTGAGCAGCGCCTCCGGCTCGTCGAACGGGGCCAGGTAGGTCGGGTCGTCCTTCGCGGTCAGGGTGTCGCCGGTGCCGGTCACCTTGAGCTTGGTCAGCACCACCACGTCGCCGACGGTGGCGTCCTTGATCTCGACGCCGGCCTTCACCCCGCCGAGCGGCAGGTACATGTGGGACGGGCGGTCGGCGGTGCTCTCGGTCGCGTTGTACACGTCGGCGGCCGCGTGGATCTTGCCGCTGAAGATGCGAACGTAGGTCAGCATCCCGGCGAACGGGTCGTAGAAGGTGCGGAACACCTGCGCCACCAGCGGGCCGTCCGGGCTGGGGATGCGCTCGACCGGCTGGGTGCGGGCCGCATCGCCGTGGCCCTTGATCGCCGGGCGATCCAGCGGCGACGGGAAGATGGCGCGGATGACGTCGAGCAGGACGCGCGAGCCGACGTTGGCCAGCGGGTTGCCGGCCAGGACCGGGACCAGCTGGCCCTTCACGAAGGCGGCCTTGAGCCCGCGGGCCAGCTCCTCCTCGGTCAGCGCGCCGGTGTCGAGGTACTTCTCGGCCAGATCGTCGTCGGCGGCGGCGACCGCGTCGAACAGCTGCTCGCGCGCCGCGCTCACGTCGCCGGCCAGATCCCCCGGGATGTCGACCTCCTTGGTCTTGTCACCGTCGGGGATGTACGCCTTCTGGGTCAGCAGGCTGACCACGCCCTTGAAGTCGGGCCCGACGCCGATCGGGATGGCCAGCGCGACCGCGTCGCGGCCGGCCTCCGCCTTGATGTCGGCGACGGTGGCGGCGAAGTCGGCGCCCTCCTTGTCGAGCTTGGTCACGAAGATGGCGAACGGCGCGCCGCGCTCGGTCAGGGTCTGCATCGCGCGCAGCGCGACCGGCTCGACCCCGTCCGGCGCCGCGATCGTGACCAGCCCGGCGTCGACCACCTGCAGGGCGCGGTTGGTCGCCCCCCAGAAGTTGGCGTCCCCCGGCGTGTCGATGAACTGGATCCGGGTGCCGTCCCACTCGACGAATCCCACGTTGGTCTGCATGGTCGTGTGGCGTTCGAGGGCGACCTGGTCGATCTCGAGGGTCTGGTCGTTGCCATCCACGCTGCCGAGCGCCTTGGTGGCCTTGGCGTTGTAGAGGGCGCCCTCGACCAGGCTCGTCTTCCCCGAGTGCCGGTGGCCGAAGATGCCGACGACGCGAACTTCCGACGGGCTGTAGCTTTTCATGAGGACCCCGAGAGAGGAGGGGAAACCCTAGCGCTGTGCCGATGGCCGGCGCAAGGGGCCGTGGCCGCGGTTGAATTGGCAACTGGTGGCGCCTACGCTGGCTGCATGGGCTCGAGCTTCGGCCGGCTGTTCCGCATCGCGACCTGGGGCGAGTCGCACGGGCCGGCCCTGGGCGTCGTGGTCGATGGCTGCCCACCGCGGCTTGCGATCGACGAGGCGATGATCCAGGAGGAGCTCGACCGGCGCCGGCCCGGCCAGAGCCGCATCACCACGCAGCGGCGCGAGGCCGACCGGGTCGAGATCCTGTCGGGCGTCTATCACGGGGAGACGCTCGGCACGCCGATCGCGATGCTGATCCGCAACAGCGACGCGCGCGGCACCGACTACGGCGAGCTGCGCGACAAGTACCGCCCGTCGCACGCCGACTACACCTACCAGGCCAAGTACGGGGTCCGCGCGGTCGAGGGCGGCGGGCGGGCCAGCGCGCGAGAGACCGCCGCGCGGGTGGCGGCCGGCGCGATCGCGCGGCGGCTGCTCGTCGCCGAGGGGGTCGAGGTGGTCGGCTGGGTCGAGCAGGTGCACGACCTGGCCACCGCGATCGATCCCGAGACGGTGACGCGCGAGATGGTCGAGGCCAACATCGCGCGCTGCCCCGACGGCGCGGTGGCCGAGCGGATGATCGAGAAGATCGACCGGGCCCGCAAGGCGGGCGACTCGCTGGGCGGCGTGGTCGGGGCGGTGGCGCGCGGCGCGCCGGTCGGGCTCGGCGACCCGGTCTTCGACAAGCTCGAGGCCGACCTGGCCAAGGCGATGCTGAGCATCCCGGCGGCCAAGGGGTTCGAGAGCGGCTCCGGGTTCGCCGGGGCGACCGGGATGACCGGCTCCGAGCACAACGACCTCTTCTACGCCGACGAACACGGTCGGGTGCGGACCCGGACCAACCGCTCGGGCGGGATCCAGGGCGGGATCTCCAACGGCGAGTCGATCCTGGTGCGGGTCGCGTTCAAGCCGACCGCGACCATCCTGCGCGAGCAGGAGACCGTGACCGAGAACGGCGAGGCGACCGTGCTCAAGCCGAAGGGTCGCCACGACCCGTGCGTCTTGCCGCGCGCGGTGCCGATCGTCGAGGCGATGATGTGCCTGGTGCTGGCCGATCACCTGCTGCGCCACCGCGCGCAGTGCGGGAGGTAGACGAGGGAGGCCCGAAGGGCGGCGGCCGCGCGCTGTCAGGGGGCGCGACTAGCCTCGTCGAGTCGTGCTCGGTCCCAGCCCCTGCGCCAGCCTTCGCGCCCTCGCCTGTGACCTGGTCGGCGAGGACCTGGACGCCCCGATCGACGGGCGCCCGTCGGTGGCCGAGGCGCTCGGGCGGTGTCCAGCCGGCCAGGTCATGGCCGCGCGGGACGGCGCCGAGGAGGTCGCGGTCTGTGTCCTCGACGACGGGCGCCGCTTCGTGCTTCCGGACTGGTGCCCGCACGGGCACGGCCGGCTGTCGGACGGGTTCGTCGACGCCGGACGGCTCGTATGCAGCCGCCACGGCTGGGAGTTCGATCCCGCGACCGGCCGGCGGCTCGACCCGCGCCCGCACCGGAGCGACCTGCGCCGCGCGAGCTGACCGGCTCATCCATAAGCGGCCGAATTCACCGCGTTCTTGACCGACCCGGAGCCTTCCGATAGCTTGGGGCGAGTGGCCAGCGTCCTGTTTCGCACCCGCGAGGCGACCACCATGCGGATCGCGCTCGCGCTGGACGAGGTGCCGTGGGCCGACGACGCCGCGCGGATGCTGACCCGTCGCGGGGCCAGCTGTCAGCGGGTGGCGCTCGAGGATGCGGCCGAGGCGCCGGCCGGCGCGGTCGGCCTGGCCCTGCGCGAGCCACCCGGTCCCGCGCACGCGGCCCATCTCGCGCCGCTGTGCGCGCGAGCGGCCAAGGCGGGGCGGCCGCTGGTGCTGCTGGCCTGCTTCCCGCGCGCACTCGGACCGCGCGGCGACATCCAGGCCGCGTCGCTGGCGCTGCTGCGCAGCCACGGCGCGATCCTCAGCCCCGATCCCGACGCCTGGCTGGAGACGCTGATCCTGGTGGCGGGGTTCGGCCTGCCGCCCGGCCCGCGCATCGCGGTGGTGGCGGCGCCCGGTAGCTGGCTTTCTGCCTCGGCTCAATTTCTGGCCAACGAGGCGGCGGCGGCCGGCGCGCGCGCGACCACGCTCATCGCCGACGTCGGCAAGGTCGGCCCCACCGACGTCGTGCTGATCGATCGCGAGGAGCTGGCCGGGGTCGCGCCGGAGCGCACCACCGCGGCGATGCTGCTGCCGATGGTCGGGCGGGCCGAGCTGGTCGCCGACGACGATCGGCGGGTGCTGGTCGGCCTGCGCGCCTCGCTGGCCGCGGCGGTGGCGGCCGGCCGGCTTCGCGAGCGCCTGGCCGCGGGGCTGGGCCCGGCCGAGCCGGCCGAGGGCGACGCGCTCGACGTCGACCGCGAGCGCTTCGCCCGCCAGGTCGGCAAGCTCGGCGCGCGGGCCGGCGATCACGAGACCAAGGTCCTGCTGGCGGCCTGGAAGATCCCGATCACGCGCCAGGCGGTGGCGACCACCCCGTCGGCCGCGACCCGGATCGCCAAGCGGGCCGGCTTCCCGGTCGAGCTCAAGGCGTGGGGGCCCGACGTGCCGAGCGAGCTGGACGGCTGCCCGATCGAGCGCGATCTGGCCACCGCGGCCGACGTGCGCCGCGCGTTCGCCGCGCTCGGCCGCGCGCTCGGTCAGCCGGCCGGCGCGCCGGTCATCGTGCGCGAGACCCCGCCGGCCGGACGCGAGCTGCGCGCGCGGGTGGTGACCCTGGCCGAGCTCGGCCGCACCGTGCTGGTCGACCTCGCCGGCGCGCCCGGCCCGATCGCGGCGCCGGCCCCGCTGCGCGCGATCGACGCCGAGGAGCTGGCCCGTCACGTCGAGGCGTCGCGGCTGGGCGACCCGCAGCCGGACCGCGCGGCGCTCGCCGACCTGCTCCGGCGGGCCTCGTTCCTCGCCTGCCACGAGCGGATCGAGTCGCTCGATCTCGGTCGGGTCATCGCCGCGGCGCGCGGCGACGGCGTGGTCGTGGCCGACGCGCGCGCGACGCTGCGCGCCTGAGGCCGCGGCCGATCGCGAGCCGCGCGAGGACGGGTCGCGGCGTCGAGAGACTGGGGTGGGGTTGGGTAAGGTACGAAAGAAGACGTGGAGCGTCGCTCGATCCGCGTCCGTGCGTACGGGATTAACGCGGCGGCAAGCAGTCGTCGCGCCGGCGCGCAAACCGGGCCAGTCGGCTCGACGCCGGCGGACTCTGGAGTAGTCTCGCCCGATGCGACAGGTCTGGATCACGCGGCGCGGAGGTCCCGAGGTTCTCGAGGTGCGCGAGGCGCCGGACCCGGAGCCGGGCCCGGGCGAGGTGCGGGTCCGCGTCGCCGCCGCCGGGATCAACTTCGCCGACGTGATGGCGCGCATGGGCCTCTATCCCGACGCGCCCCCCCTGCCCGCGGTGGTCGGCTACGAGGTCGCCGGCACGGTGGAGCGGCTCGGCCCGGGCGCCCCGTCGGACCTCAAGCCAGGCGCGCGCGTCCTCGCGCTGACCCGGTTCGGCGGCTACTCGGATCAGCTGATCGCGCCGGCCGGGCAGGTCTCGCCGATCCCGGAGGGGCTCTCGTTCGAGCAGGCGGCGGCGATCCCGGTCAACTACCTGACCGCGTGGCTCATGCTGGTCTACCTGGGCAACGTGCGGGCCGGCGATCGCGTGCTGATCCACGCCGCGGCCGGCGGGGTCGGCCAGGCGGCGGTGCAGATCGCGCGCTGGCGCGAGGCCGAGATCATCGGCACCGCCAGCCCGTCCAAGCACGAGCGCCTGCGCGCGGCCGGCGTGCAGCACTGCATCGACTACACCAGCCAGGACTTCGAGGCCGAGGTCCGCCGGCTGACCGCGGGGCGCGGCGTCGACATCGTGCTCGACGCGGTCGGCGGCGCCTCGTTCCGAAAGAGCTACCGCTCGCTCGCCCCGCTCGGCCGCCTGTTCCTGTTCGGAGCGTCGAGCGCGGCGCCGGGCGAGCGGCGCCAGCTGTGGAGCGCGGTGCGCGCGCTCATGGCGATGCCGCGCTTCCGCGCCGTCCCGCTCATGAACGAGAACCGCGGCGTGTTCGGGATCAACCTGGGCCACCTGTGGGGCGACGTGGACCGCCTGCGCGCCATGCTGGCCGAGGTCCTCGAGCTCACCGCGCGCGGCGTGCTGGTGCCGGTGGTCGACGGCTCGTTCCCGTTCGCCGAGGCGGCCAAGGCCCACGCGCGGCTGCAGTCGCGGCAGAGCTTCGGCAAGGTCCTCCTGACCCCCTGAGCGCGGCCTACCGCGGATCGTCGCCGGAGAGCGCGGCGCCGCGCAGGATCTGCTCGAGCGCCTCGCGCGTGTTCAGCGACGGGTCCTCGAGCACGCGCGCGAGCAGCTCGGCGAGCGCGCGCCCGATGGCCGGCCCGGGCGGGACGCCCAGCACGCGCATGACGTCGGCCCCGCCCAGCGCCAGGTCGCCGATCGACAGCGGGTCGCCGGCCGCGGCGATCTGTTGTAGCTGCGCCGCGGTCGACGGATCGCCGACCAGCGCGGCCAGATCGCCGGCCGCGGCTCGTCCGACCCGGCCGAGCGCTCGCCGCAGGATCGGGTCGCCGGGCCGATCGCCGCCCAGCGCGGACGCCTCGGCCACCAGCCCGGTCACCCGCGCCCGCTCGACGTTGCTGTAGGTGAGCCGGCGGAGCGCGGCGTCGACCGCCGTGGCCGGCACCTCGAGCATCAGCGCCGCCATCCCGACCCCGGCCTCGCGCGGCACGCCGCCCACCCGGGCGATCGCCGCCGCCACGTCCTTGCCGGCCAGCTCGGGCAGCACCTGGAGCAGGATCCCGGTCCGCTCGGCGATGTCGAGCGCCCGCCCGGCCGCCGGCCCGGCCAGGAGCTTGACCAGCTCGACCCGGACTCGCTCGCGCGACACCCGGGCCAGCGAGGCGAGCGCGCCCGGGATGGCCGCCTCGGTCGACTCCTCGAGCCCGAAATCGAGACTGGCCACGAATCTGACCGCGCGCACGATGCGCAGGCCGTCCTCGGCGAACCGCTCGGCCGCGACCCCGACCGCGCGCAGCCGGCGCGCGGCCAGATCGGCCCGCCCGCCGAACGGATCGAACAGCGCCCGCCCGATCGGGTCCCAGGCCATGGCGTTGACCACGAAGTCGCGCCGGGCCAGGTCCTCCTCGAGCGACACGCCGAACACGACCTGGTCCGGTCGGCGCGCGTCGCTGTAGGCGCCCTCGCCGCGGAACGTGGTCACCTCGATCGGGTCGCGCTGGCCGCCGCGGCCGATCCGGACCGTGACGGTGCCGTGCTCGATCCCGGTCGGCAGGGTGCCGCGGAACAGCTGCATGACCGCGTCCGGGTGCGCGCTGGTCGCCACGTCCCAGTCGCCCGGCGACCGGTCCAGCATCGCGTCGCGCACCGCGCCGCCGACCGTGACCGCCTGGTGGCCGGCCTCGCCCAGCCGCTGGCACACCTCGCGCACCGACGGTGGCACCGTCTCGTCGAGCCGGGCCAGCTCCGGGTCCAGGCCGGCGCTCGAGTCAGTCGCCACGCCGGATCACTCGATCGAGGCGGCGCCGCGCAGCCGGCCGAAGATCTCCTCGGCCCGCTGGCGCAGCTTGATCGCGTCATCGCCGGCGCCGACCTGCTCGCGCAGGACCGCGTAGCTGCGGTAGCAGCGGGCCAGCTCGAGCTCGTTCTTCATCCCGGCCAGGATCTCGACCGCGCGGCGGAAGTGGTCGTCGGCCCGGCGGGCCAGCTCCGGCGAGGTCAGCCCGGCCGCGCGCAGCGACTCGCCCAGCACCCGGTGGGCGGTGCCGACGTGAACCCGGGTGCCGACCTCCTCGCCGATGGCCAGCGCGCGCAGCCCGTAGTCGTGGGCCTGGCCGGCGTCGCCCATGCCAATGTGGACCTCGGCCAGCCGACGGCAGCACTCCGACATCGCCGCCTTGTGGCCGAGCGCGGTCGCCAGCGACATCGCCTCGAGCAGGTGCTCGACCGCCTCGGAGCCGCGCCCCATCGCCGCCTTGCACTCGCCCAGGCGCGAGAGCACCTCGCTCTGGGCCAGCTTCTCGCCGATCTCCTCGGCGATGCGGTGGGCCTCGTCGAACATCTCGAGCGCCATCTCGTACGAGCCGTCCGCGGTGTGCACGCCGCCCAGGTCGCACAGCGACTGCACCACGCCGGACAGATCGCCGATGTCGCGGCGCAGATCGAGCGCCTCGCGGAACTGCCGGTTGGCCGCCTTGAACGCGCCGGAGTCGTTGTGGACCCGGCCGATGTTGGCCAGCGACAGCGCGATCGAGCGGCGGTCGCCGAGGGCGCGTCGGATCGCCAGCGCCTGGCGGTGGAACTCGAGCGCCTGGCCGTAGCTGCCGCGCAGCCAGTGCACCTTGCCGATGTCGTCGAGGGTGCCGGCGATGCCGCGCCGGTCGTTGGCCTGGGTGAACAGCTCGTGGGCCGCCCGCAGGTGATCGGTGGCGCGATCGTACTCGCCGCGCCGCCGGTAGATGCGGCCCAGCCGGCCGTGCGCCGCGCCCCCCTTGGCCTTCTGGTCGAACAGCCAGGCCAGGCGCAGCATCTCGCTGAAGTGAGCGTGGGCCTCGTCGGTCCGGCCGATGAGGTCGAGGACGCTGCCCAGGTTGTGCAGCGCGGCCAGCCGCGCCACCGCGTCCTCCGCGTCGAGCATGGCCAGCGCCTTGCCGTACAGCTCGACCGCCTGCTCGTTGGCGTAGCGCGCCATCGCCTTGTCGGCGCCGGTCAGGTAGCAGTGGGCGGCGCGGTCCGGGTCGCCGCCCCGCTCGTACAGCTGGGCCAGGAACTCGAGCTGCTCCTCGGAGCGGGCCGAGAGCTTGGTCTCCAGCCACTGCGCGGCCAGCCGGTGGAAGCGGGCCAGCCGCTTCGGCTCGGTGCTGTGCGCGATGAGCTCGCGCTCGAGGTTGTGCTTGAAGACCAGCTCGACGTCGCCGCTCACCGTCGAGTCGTCGGACTCGAGCCGGAGCAGGTAGTCGCGGTCGACCAGGTCCTCGATCACCTCGATGACGCGCGCGCGGACCGGCTCGCCCGCGTCGGTCCAGTCCAGGTCGTCGGCGGTCCGGCCGCGCTCCGGGTCGACCAGCGCGCTGTCGATCCGGGTGAGCGCGACCACCGCGCCGATCCAGAAGACGTTGCCGAACACGGCGCCCTTCTCGAGGATGTCGCGCTCCTCGCCGGCCAGCGCCGCGATGCGCGCCTCGATCGCCTCCTCGATGCTGATCGGCAGCTCGGTCGCCGCCGCCCGCTCCGGGTCGATCCGCCACGGCTCGGTGCGCGCGTCGATGGTGCCGTTCTCGAGGAACAGGCGGACCAGCTGCTCGAGGAAGTGCGGGTTGCCGCCGGTCATCTCGACCGCGTCGTCGACGATCTCGGGCGGCACCGCGTCGCAGCGCGACAGCAGGACCGACAGCATGGTGGCGGCGTCGTCCTGCTCGAGGTTGCGGAGGTCGATGCGCAGGTGATCGGTCGTGCCGGACCCCCACTCGGAGAAGCGGACCAGGAGCTCGGGCCGCGCCGCGGCGATGAGCACCACCGGCGATCCGCCCAGCCCGGCCCCGAGCTCGCGCAGCACCTGCAGGCTGTCCTCGTCGGCCCACTGCAGATCATCGAACACCAGCACCAGCGGGCTCTCCTGCGCGTCCACCTCGATGAAGCGGCGCAAGACGGTGCGGGTGATCTCGTCGTTCTGGTTCGGGCTCTCGCCCAGGACGCGCAGGAACGGCGAGTCGGGGAAGTCGAGGTCGAGGAACTGGCCGAGGAAGTGGAGCACCTCGGCGACCCGCCGGTCGCCGAACACCCGCTCGACCTCGGCGGTGAAGCGCGCCTTGCACGATTGGACCGGCTCTCCCTCGGGCAGGGCGAAGCGGTTGCGCAGGAGCTGGTCGAGCACGCCGTAGCGGCCACCGTCGGCGCTGGCGCGCCCGCGGAACACCCGCGAGGACGGCGCCACGTGGCGCTCGAGCAGCTCGGCGATGAGCCGGCTCTTGCCGGTCCCCTGGTTGCCGACCACCGTGATGAGCTGCGGGGCCTGGAAGTCGATCGCGCGCGACACCGCCTCGGCCATCTCGGCCAGCTCGCGCTCGCGCCCGACCAGGCGGCTGCGCACGCCGCGCACCGAGAACGCGTCGCTCTGCGAGCCGGCCCGCGCGCCCGGCGCGGTCGGTCGACGCGAGGGGATCGGCGGCGGCATCGGCGGCGGGCGCGATGGCGGGGGCGGGACCAGACGCTGAACGGTCGGCTCCTCGGCCGCGCGACTCGCCTCGCGACCCGCCTCGCCTCCGCCGGGAGGTCCGGCCCCGACGCTCGCCGCGACCCGTGCGGCGCCCAGCTGCGCCTCGGGCATGGTGTCGGATATCCGCCCAGGATCGCGCGACAAGAGACCTACACCTTACCGCCCAGCGCTCCCGGGCGGCAAGGGCGCCCATGGCCGCCGGTGCGCTCGATCCATCGCGAGCGCGGTGAAGCGCGATTGCGCCGCGGCGCGACGGGCGACGCGCGCGCGCGCGTGAATGGCCGCGCGCGAGTGGCCCGAGGAGGGCGTGGATCCGCTGCGCGGGTCGCGAATCGCGCGGCGCACGCGAACCTCGCCGGGCAGCCTGGATGACAGCTCGACCGCCCGAGGTGTACGATCGTCAGCGCAGACGTGAAGGGGACCCTGCTCGCGGCAGCGCTGTGCGCGGTTCTCGGGACCGGCTGTCCCACCGTGGATCTGGGTGAGACGCCGACCGAGCCGGGCGCCTGCCGGCCGGATCGCGCCTACTTCGAGGACGTGATGTGGCCCGACTTCTTCGCGCCGGACGACGAGGCCCGCTCGTGCGTCGACGAGGCCGCCTGCCACCGGATCGAGGACGGGCGCTCGGCGCTCCGCTTCGAGACCGCCGAGCCGATCGATCAGAACCACAACTACGACGTCATCACTCGCTTCCTCAACTGCGGCGCTCCGGAGGCCAGCTCGGCGCTGACCAAGCCGCTCGACGGCATCGACGAGCACGGCGGCGGCGAGCTGTTCGGGGCCGGCTCCGCCCCGGAGGAGACCTTCCTCGGATGGTTCGCGCTCGAATAGGCGCGCGCGGCCTGGCCATCGCCCTGGCCGGCGCGCTCCTCGCCCTCGCGCCGCGCCCGGCCGCGGCCGACGCGTACCTGCGCGTCATCAGCCAGCGCGCGCCGGTCCACACCGGTCCGGGCGCGAGCTACCGCGAGCTGTACGTGGCGGAGCGAGGCGAGGTGTTCCAGGTGCTCGAGCGCGGCGGATCAGGCTTCTGGTTCCGGGTCCAGCTCGAGGACGGCACCAGCGGCTGGGTCCTGGGCGAGCTGGTCTTTCCGTTCGAGGTGGTGGACGACGAGAACCCGGGCGTGTTCCGCCGCATGGGTCGCGCGATCCGCCGCGCCATCCTCGGCCCGTCGCCGGTCCCCTACTCCGACGTCGAGATCTCCTTCTCCGCCGGCGTCATCGACACCGAGGGGGCATTCCTCCTGCGCCCGGCCTGGCTCATCGACTCGTACTTCGCGATCGAGGGGTTCGCCGGGCTGAGCCCGCGCCAGGACGACGACCTCTACCTGGCCGGCCTGGGGTGGACCCTTCGCCTCATCCCCGGCGCCGCGATCGGCCCGTTCCTCAACGTCGGGGTGGGCGCCGCGCACCTCCGCCCCAAGGCAGACAACTTCGCGCAGGAGACCGAGACGCTGATGGCGCTGGCGGCGGGCGGCGGCTTCGAGATCACCTTCCGCAAGCAGATCACGATCCGGCTCGATTATCGCAACTGGACCATCTTCGACCCGGACAAGGCCTCCAGCGGGCAGGAGCTGAGCGGTGGGCTTGCGATCTTCTTCTAGACGACGGCGCCCGGGGCGCATCCTCGCGCTCGTGATGGTCGCGGCGGCGCTGGCCGGCGCGGGCTGCGGTCGGTTCGCGGTGCGCGCCAGCGAGAAGGAGCACCTCGCCGATCGCACCATGCGGTTCGACGCCGACGGGCACGAGTCGGCGGCCGACGATCACGTGCTGTCCAACCGCGAGGGATCCGCGGGCGGTCGCGGCACCAGCGGGGGCGGATGCGGCTGCAACTAGCGCTGGCCCGGCGCGCGGTCGCCGGAGCCGCGGTCGCCACCGCGCTGGTGATGGCGGCGGCCGCGATCGCCCCGGTGTGGGCCGACGATCAGATCGACCTCACCACCACCTGGTACCTGGAGCGCCGGCGCGGGCCGGAGGGCGGGCTGTCGGTGGTGCACCCGCAGCTCGACGTCCAGCTCGACGCGGGCGACTCGGTCACCGTCGGCGCCGGCTACACCGCCGACGTGGTCAGCGGGGCGACCGCCTCGGTCTTCTCGGTCGACGCGGTCGCCTCGGCCACGCCGTTCGAGGACGTGCGCCACGAGGCCCACGCCAGCCTGGCGATCAAGGGCAGCCGCTCGGGGCTCTCGGTCGGCGCCGGCGCCGCGGCCGAGCGCGACTACACGTCGATCAACGTGGTGGTGGCCGGCAACGTCGACCTGCCCGGCAAGAACACCAACCTCGCCCTGTCCTACACCCACCACTTCGACCACGTGTGCGACCGCGACAACGGCATGGCCGGCGCGCTCGAGCGGCGCGCGCTGACCGGGCTGCAGCCGTGCGAGCGCTCGAGCCTCATCCTGGTCGACGACACGCCGGGCGAGACGGTGTGGCGCGAGGTCGAGATCGACACCGCCGAGGCCACGCTCACCCAGAACCTGTCCCCCACCCTGGCGGTGCAGGCCGGGGCGTACGGCCAGATCCTGCGCGGGTTCCAGTCCAACCCGTACCGGCGCGTGGCCGTCTCCGGGGTCGAGCCGCAGGAGTCGGTGCCGGACGTGCGCGGGCGGCTCGCGCTGTTCCTGCAGGCCAACAAGTACCTGACCGGCCTGCACTCGGCGGTGCACGGCGCGGTGCGCGGCTACAGCGACACCTGGGGGGTCAACTCGCTGGCGCTGGAGATGGGCTACAGCCAGTACTTCGGCGACTCGCTGTTGTTCCGCCTGCGCGGCCGGGTCTACCAGCAGACCGAGGCGTCCTTCTTCAAGGACGCGTTCTTCTACGACACCGAGGGGCCGGCCGGCGCCTACTTCACCGGCGACCGCGAGCTGGCGCCGATCCGCAACGTGCTGGGCGGCGCCAGGCTGAGCTACATCGGGGTCGGCCAGGACGGCGAGAGCGTGTGGGGCCTGTTCGACGAGGTCCGCTTCGAGCTGAAGGGGGACGTCTTGCTCCTCGACGAGCTGCCCGCCAACCCGGAGGAGGACAACCCGGCCGGCATCGGCGGCCAGTTCCTTTCGAGCGGGCAGCTCATCGACGCGTTCGTGCTCCAGCTGGCGCTGCACACCGCGTTCTGAGCCCGCCGCGGCGCTACGTGTGCTCCGGGTCGATGCCGTACTTCTTGAGGAGCTTGTGTAAGTACTTCCGGTCCATGTCCGCGTCGCGCGCGGCCTTGGAGATGTTCCCCTCGGCCCGGCGCAGGAGCCAGGTGAGGTAGCGGCGCTCGAACTGCTCGTTCCACCGCTCCTTCTCGTCGCGGAAGGGCAGCCCGGGGGCGAACTCGAGCGGGATGTCGGCGCGGCTGCGGCCGGACAGCGGGCGCTCGCCCAGCGGCGCGAGCAGCGCGCCGGCGTCCCCGCCCAGGGCCAGCGCCCGCTCGATGACGTTGCGCAGCTCGCGCACGTTGCCGGGCCAGTCGTGCGCGCGCAGCGCCGCCATGGTGTGCTCGGACAGCTCGAGCCGCTCGGCCGCGGCCCCGCCCAGCTGGCGCAGGAACAGCTCGGCCATGAGCGGGATGTCCTCGCGGCGGTCGCGCAGCGCCGGCGCCACGATCGGCACCACGTTGAGGCGGAAGTACAGGTCCTCGCGGAACTTGCCCTTCTCCACCTCGCTGCGCAGGTCCTTGCGGGTCGCGGCCAGGATGCGGAGGTCGACCTTGATCGTGCGCGAGCCGCCCACCCGGCGCAGCTCGCGCTGCTCGATGACGCGCAGGAGCTTGGGCTGGAGATCGAGCGACAGCTCGCCCAGCTCGTCGAGGAACACGGTCCCGCCGTGGGCCAGCTCGAATGCCCCCTGGCGGGTGGCGGTCGCGCCGGTGAAGCTCCCCTTCTCGTGGCCGAACAGCTCGCTCTCGATGAGCGTGCCGGCCACCGCGCCGCAGTCCACCACGATGAACGGCCCTGCGCTCCGCTTCGACAGCTGGTGCAGGGTGCGGGCGATCATGTCCTTGCCGGTGCCGGTCTCCCCCTCGATGAGGACGGTGGCGTCGGTCGGCGCGATCCGCTCGACCAGCCCGAAGATCTCCCGCATCGAGGTCGACCGCCCGACCATCGGCCCGAGCTCCTCCTTCTCGGACGGCAGGATCTCGATCCGCTCCTCGAACGGCGTGAACTTGAGCTCGGCCGCGCCCGCCGCGATGACCGAACCTGCGCGGATGTAGGCCTCCTTGATCTCGGCGCCGTCCAGGAAGGTGCCGTTGGTCGACTTGAGGTCGCGCAGGAGGTAACCCTTCGCGTCGCGCACGATCTCGAAGTGCACGCGCGACACGGTGTCGTCGGTGACGACCAGGTCGTTCTCGGTCGCCTTGCCCACGCGGATGACGTCGGACGAGATGACGTGCTCGGAGCCGCGCTCCGGCCCGCTCAGCACCACCAGCTTGCATCGGCGCAGGCTGACGGTCGGTGGTCCCCCCTCTCGCTGGATCCTCGTGCCGACCAGGTGATCCATCCTCGGCTCACTGTATATCCGAAGCCCGGTGGCAACCAGAAGCCGCCACCCGCGGGCTGATTGACCGTCCGCTGGCGCGAGGAGTAACCTCGATGCGGTGCTTGCGATGGGACGGGGGCAGCAAGCGCTCATCCTGAGTGCGCTTGCCGCGGCGGCAGCCGCGCCTGCGGCGCAGGCGCAGCCGGCGTCGTCGACCGAGCCGCCGGTGTCGGCCAGCTTGCCTGGATCGCCGGCAGCCGGAAATCCAGCCCGCCCGTCCGACGCGCCGGTCCCCTCGTGCCTCGATCAGTCGATCGTCGATCAGCTCGGGCAGAGCGTGCGCCCGCGCGGGGTCCAGAAGCGCGACTTCATGAAGCGCGGGCAGGTCGAGCTGGTCGCCCACGGCGGGATGTTCGCCAGCGACCTCCTGTCCACCTCCTATCTGTATGGCGGCGCGGCGGCCTTCTTCCTGACCGAGGACCTCGGCATCGAGGCGAGCGTCGACGTCACCTACCTCAAGCTCGACCTCGACCGGTCGCTGGCCGAGTTCTTCGGCGACGACCGCTTCGTGTCCGGGCGCGGCTACCTCGCCCTCGGCAACCTGCTCTGGTCGCCGGTCCACGCCAAGCTGAAGATGGGCGACAGCATCGTCCACACCGACTTCATCATCGCGGCCGGCGGCGGGCGGCTCATCCACGACAGCGTGCAGGGCATGGCGTTCGACGGCGGCGCGCTGCTCGACATGTTCCTGACCCGCTGGATCACCCTTCGCTTCGACCTGCGCGACGTGGTGCTGGTCCAGGAAGCGGTCGGCGAGACTCGCCTCACCAACAACCTGACCTTCACCGGAGGCCTCGGGCTGTGGCTCCCGACCGGATGGTAGCGGGCCCAGGGCTGGCGCTGGCGCTGGCGCTGGTGGGCTCGGCCGCGCTGGCCGGCGCGGCGCATGCGCAGCCGGCCGCGGACCGACCGGCGCGGGTCGAGGGGCCGGCGTCGGCGAGGGCCGCGGCGGCCGCGCCGCTCGATCGGCCGACCAGCGTCTGCATCGATCAGGAGATCGCCGACCGCCTCGCCATCAAGCGCAAGCGGCGCAAGGTGGTGGACCGCCTGTTCGTGAAGCAGGCCCGCCACGAGCTGTCGCTGATGGGCGGCTACTACGTGTCCGACCTGTTCTCGTCGACCTACGCGGTCGGCGCCTCGTACACGTATCACATGACCGAGACCACCGCGGTCGAGCTGAGCGGCGCGCTGACCCACGCCAACGCCGATCTCCTGCGCGCGCTCGAGGGGGAGCGCGACATGGTGATCGACGACGACTTCGCCCAGGTCCGCTTCCTCGAGTCGCTGCTGCTGTGGACGCCGGTGTACGGCAAGCTGCGGCTGGGCGGCGCGGTGTCGCGCTTCGACATTCACCTCGACGCCGGGGTCGGCGTCATCGACTCGCAGACCAGCCGCGGCGCCGCCGGGGTGGCCGGCATCGGGGTGAAGCTGTTCACCGGGCACGCGATGGCCGTGCGGCTCGACGCCCGCGATCACATCTTCCGCCAGGAGCTGCTCCAGGAGCGCTACCTGGTCAACGACCTGTCCGTGACCCTGGGCCTGTCCCTGTTCCTGCCGCTCGGCAACTGACCCGGCACGATCACCGAGGAATGAACCCGCTGAGGAACCGCCCGAGGACTCCATCGATGTCGCGAACGCCCGTGCTTCTGTGCGCCGCCCTGGCGCTGGTCGCGGCGGCTGCCTGGCCCGGATCGGCCGCGGCCCAGCGCCGCAGGTCGGTGCCGGCCCGCAAGGCGCCGGCTCGCGCGCCGGTCCCCGCGCCGGCGCCGGCGCCCGCACCTCCGCCGGCGACGCCGACGCCGAGCCCGTCGGGCGCGCCCGGGTCGTCGACGTCGTCCTCCGGCGCGCCGCCCGCGACCCAGCCGGCCGCGCCACCGACCGCGCTGGCCGAGTCGACCGTCGACGTCGATGCCCTGCGCCAGGAGTATCTGGCGCTGCGCGATCAGCTGTTTCGCTCGCGCGCGCGGGCGGCGGCGGTGGCCAGCTCGCTCTACTCGACCAAGCTGCGCATCCTGCTCGACTACGGCAGCTCGCGGTTCTACACGGTCACCCGCGCCACCATCCGCCTCGACGGGGCCAGCATCTACGACGACGCCCAGGGGGCGATCGCGAACGATCGGGCGCCGCGCTGGGACGGCTTCGTCGCGCCCGGCCGCCACCTCGTCACCATCAGGATCGAGGCGGCCGGCAAGGACGACCAGCGCTTCACCACCGCGCTGGAGAGCTCCTTCGCGGTCCAGGCGCCGGCCGGCAAGGACCTGGTGGTGAAGTGCGCGGCAAAGGACGAGGGCGACATCGCCTACCAGTGGCAGCGCAACGAGCACGGCAGCTACCGGCTTCGCCTCGACGTGTCGATCGAGAGCGCCAGCCGACCGGGGGGACAGGGTGGCGGCCGGCGCCCGAAGCGCTAGCGCGGTCGCCGCGGCGCTGATCGCCGTCGCCGCCGCCGTGGCCGCCGCGCGTCCGGCGCGGGCGGATCAGCCGACCGGCGCCGCCTCGTCCACGCAGGCGCCGGCCGGGTCCACGGCCGGCGACGAGCCGATCGCCCGCTACTTCACCGAGCTCGAGCGGATCGGCCTCATCGACGTGGCCACCGGCTCCGAGGAGGCGCTCACCGCCGAGGTCGGCCGGGCCGAGGCGCTCCTGCGCGAGGGAGCCAGCCTCGAGGCCGCGGTCGCGCTCTACGCGGTGGTCGAGTCGCCACGCTTCCGCGACCTGTCCGATTCGATCGAGTACCAGAACGCCGAGTACTACCTCGGCGTCGCCCTGGCCAGCTCCGGTGCCTACGGCGCGGCGCTCGATCACCTCGGCCGCGTGCTGGCCCGCGGCCCCGACGCAACCTACTTCGCGCCGGCTCACCGGCGCATGGTCGACATCGGGCTCGAGACCCGCGACCACGCCGGCGTGCTCGACCGGCTGACCCGCGCCACCCGCGGCCAGGCCATCCCGGTCGAGGCGTCCGGGGAGCGCGCCTATCTGCGCGCGCGGGTCGCGTACGACGCCGGCCGGCTGGCCGCCGCCGAGGCCGAGCTGGTCACGGTGAGCCGGCGCAGCCGCCTGTTCAGCTCGGCGATGTACCTGCGCGGCCTCATCCGCACCCGCCGCGGCGAGCTGCGCGGCGCGGCCGAGGCGCTGTGCGAGATCGCCGCCACCCCCGACGACGACACGTTCACGTTCGTGGTCGACCAGCGCTACTTCACCATCAAGGACCTGGCCCGCCTCGGCCTCGGCCGCATCGCCCACGAGTGGGGCGACTACGACGACGCCTACTACCACTACTTCCAGATCCCGGACGACTCCGACCGCATGCCGGAGGCGCTGTTCGAGGCGGCCTGGTCGATGTACCAGAAGCGCGAGCTCGGCACCGCGCGCGATCTCACCACCGAGCTGCGCCGCAAGCACCCCGCCACCCCGCTGGCGCCGGAGGCGGGCCTCCTGGCCGGTTACATCGAGCTGGCCGACTGCAAGTTCGACGAGGCCCAGCGCCACTACGATCGCCTGGTCGCCGAGCTCGGCCCGGTGGTGGCCGAGCTGGAGGCGATCCGGCGCAGCCCGGCCCGGCGCAGCGCGCTCTTCGACCGCGCCCTGGCCCGCTGGCGCGACGCCGAGAGCGGGCCGCGCGATCGCGCCGCCCCCCGCGCCGCGTCGACCCCGGGCGACACGGTGCTCTCGCTCCTCCGCCTCGATCCCGGGTTCGTCCGCCTGCACGACGCCGTGTCCGGCCTGCGCCGCGCGGCCGGCGACGCGCCGCACGTGGTCGGCGAGTGGCGGCGGCTGGCCGGGCGCCTGCGCGGGACCCGCGTGGCGCGGGTCGCCGGCGAGCGCAGCCTCGAGGCCGACCAGGCCGCGTCGGCGGCCGAGCTGGACCAGGACGTCGCGCGCCTGTCCGACGATGTGGCCCGCGCGCGGGTCGAGCTGCGCCGCGGGGTGCGGGCCGGCACCCTGTCCCGCGCCGAGGCCGCGACCGAGGAGGAGCGCCTGCGCGGCCTCGCCTCGGCGGTGGAGACGCTGTCGGAGAAGACCGCGCGGGCCAGCGAGTCGGCCGACGAGGGCCTGGCCGGCGACGAGGGCGGCCCCCTCGGGCGCATGGTGGCCGCCGACCTGGCCGCAGCCCGCCGTCTCGAGCGCGCCTCCGCGCGGCTGGCCGACGAGCTCGGCCGCGCGGCCGACCAGCTGTCACGCCGCGCGCTGGATCAGCTGTACCGCGAGACCCGCCGGGTGCTCGACAAGGCCAAGCTGGGCAAGATCGACGCGATCATCGGGCAGAAGCGCCGCCTCGAGATCGAGGTCCAGGACCTCGCCGCGGGTCGCTTCCCGGCCGAGCTGCACGGCCGGCTGTGGGAGGCGGGGCTGGTCGGCGACGACGAGGAGTACTGGCCGTTCGAGGGCGAGTTCTGGGCCGACGAGTACGAGGGCTGGCGGTGAGGCGCGGGTCCGTGCTGGTCGCCGCGCTGCTCGGCGCGGCCGTCGCCGGGCTCGCCCCGCCGCCGGCGCGGGCGCAGCAGCGCCCTGCCCCGCGCCCGCTCGAGGTCGAGGTCGAGGTCGACAAGAGCCCGGCCGCCGATCTCTACGTCAGGCGCCGCCCGTCGGCGCCGGAGTCGCCGCGCCTGCCCGCGATCCTCGAGCAGCGCCTGACCGTGGTGGAGCACCGTGCCGACGCCAAGCGCGACCAGGCGATCGGCCTCCTGCGCCAGTTCCTGGCCCAGAACCCGACCGGCCCGGGCCAGGCCGAGGGGCTGTTCAAGCTGGCCGAGCTCTTGTGGGAGGACGCCCGCCGCCGCTACACCGCCGACATGGACGCCTACGAGCGCGCCGCCGAGGCATGCCGCCGCCGCGCCGTCCCCGCCCCACGCGCGCGCAGCGGCGCGTCGACCGCGCCCGCCCCGGCCGGCTGCAAGGCGGCGCCGCGCGAGCCGGAGCTGCACCTGGCCGAGCCGGAGAAGCTCTACCGCGCCATCCTCGACGGTCACCCGGACTATCCGCGGCGCGACCTGGTCCTCTACCTGGTCGGCTTCGCCGCGCGCGAGGACGGGCGCACCGAGGAGGCGCTGTCCTACTTCCAGAAGGTGATCGACGAGCATCCGCGCTCGCCGCTCTACGCCGACTCGTGGATGATGGTCGGCGAGAACCAGTTCTCGCTCGCCCGCTGGCAGGAGGCGCGCACCGCCTACGCCCACGTGCTCGAGCGCCCCGGCGCGCCGGCCTACGACCTGGCCCTGTTCAAGAGCGCGTGGTGCGACTGGAAGCTGGGCGAGATGGACCGGGCCGCGCGCCGCTTCAAGCTGGTGCTCGACCTGGCCGCCCAGGCCGAGCGGTCCGGCACCGAGCGCGAGCGGCGCCGGCGCAACCAGCTGCGCGACGAGGCGCTCGAGTACCTGGTGGTCGTGTTCAGCGAGGACGAGAGCGTCACGCCCAGGGACGTGTACGAGTTCCTGGCCTCGATCGGCGGCGAGCGCTACTCGGAGTCGGTCCTGGTCCGCCTGGCCGACCTGTTCTTCAACCAGGCCGCCTACGAGCGCGCCATCGCCACCCACCGCTTCCTCATCGACGTCGACCCGATGCGCCTGGCGGCGGCTCACCACCAGCGCCGCATCGTCGAGGCCGACCTCGCCGCGCTCGAGAACGCAAAGGCGGTCACCGAGATCAAGGTGCTGTCGGAGAAGTACGGGCCCGGCTCGGCCTGGGTGAAGGCCAACCGCGCCGACCACCCGCGCGAGGTCGCCCGCACCGTCGATTCGATCGAGGAGATGCTGCGCCGGGTGGCCAAGGGCTTCCACGCCGAGGCCCAGGCGCGCGAGAAGGCGCGCGGCGCGGCCGACGCCGCGCTCTACCAGCGCGCCTCCGACACCTACGCCTACTACCTGGGCCGCTTCGGCCGCCACCGCCGCTCGATCGAGGTCCGCTTCCTGCGCGCCGAGATCCTCTTCTTCAAGCTGGCCAGGTTCGAGGAGGCCGGCGACGAGTACCTCGCGGTCGGCAAGACCAGGCCGGTCGGCAAGTACCACAAGGACGCGCTCTACAAGGCGATGAACGCGTTCAAGAAGGCGCGCCCGCCGGACGCCAGCACGGCGGGTCGGCGCGAGCTCCTGCCGGTCGACCGCAAGTTCGCCGAGGCGATCGACCTCTACGCGACGCTGTTCCCGGCCGACAAGGACATCGTCGGCGTCATCTTCGAGAACGGCGAGCTCTTCTACCGCTACGGCGACTACGACGAGGCGATCAAGCGGTTCGGCCTCATCGTCACGCGCTATCCGGACGACCCGAACGCCGGCGCCGCCGGCGACCGGATCCTCGACGGGCTCAACCGCGCCCACGACTACGAGAACATCGAGAACTGGGCGCGCAAGCTGAAGAAGGCGCGCGCGTTCCAGTCGCGCGAGCAGCAGGCCCGCCTCGATCGCCTGATCGTCGAATCGATCCTGAAGAGCGGCGAGAAGTACGCCGCCGGCGACCCGACCAGGGCGGCCACCTTCTACATGCGCGTGCCGAACGAGTTCCCCGGCCACCCGCTGGCCCCCAAGGCGCTGTTCAACGCCGCCGTCATGATGGAGAAGGCGCGCAAGCCGGACGAGGCGGCCCGCACCTACCTGGTCCTGGCCCAGAAGTACCCGCGCAGCCCGCTCGGCGAGCAGTCCGCCTTCACCGCGGCGCGGGTGCTCGAGTCGGTGGCGAGCTTCGACCAGGCGGTCGAGGCGTACGAGCTGGTCGCCGCGCGCTACCCGAACGGCGCCCACGGCGCCGACGCCCGCTTCAACGCCGGCGTGCTGCGCCAGGCGCTCGCCCAGCCCAAGCGCGCCATCGAGCACTACCAGATCTACGCCCGCCGCTACCGCCGCACCCAGCGCGATGCCGAGGAGGTGGCGTTCCGGGTCGGCGTGGTGCGCGAGGAGGCCGGCGACCAGGCCCGCGCCGAGCGCGCCTTTGGCGAGTACGCGCAGAGCTATCCGCGCGGCAGCCACGCGCTGGAGGCGCTCATGCGGGCCGGCCGGTGCGCTTATCGCCAGGGTCAGCTCGGCCGCGCCGAGCGCCGCTTCGTCGAGGTCATCGCCCGCTGGAAGCGCGGCTCTCCCGCCGAGCGCCGGGCGCAGCTGTCCGCCGCGGCCGAGGCGCGCTACTACCAGGGCGAGCTGCTCTACCGCAAGTACGACCGCATCAGCCTGAACGTGCGCCCGCGCCTGCTCGGCCGCACCCTCAAGCTGAAGATGAAGCTGCTCGACGAGGCGTCGGTGGTCTACCTCGACGTGGTCGACTACCGCGACCCCGAGTGGGGCACCGCCGCGCTCTATCGCATCGGCGCGGTGATGGAGGAGTTCGCCCGCTCGCTGCGCGAGGCGCCGACCCCGGGCGGTCTGTCCGCCGCCGAGCAGAAGCTCTACCGCGAGCAGCTCGACAACGAGGTCATCGGCATCGAGGAGAAGGCGATCGACCTCTACTCGGTCGGCTACCAGAAGGCGCTCTCGCTGAAGGTGTACAGCGAGTTCACCCGCAAGCTGCGCGAGGCGCTCGGCCGCATGGCGGCCAGCCGCTTCCCGCCCAACAAGGAGGCGCGCGAGGGCGTGCGCCTGGGCGAGATCGCGCCGCAGCCGCCGCTGGTCAAGGAGGTCGTCCGTGCAGGCAAGTAGGATCGCGGTCGCCGTCCTGATCGCCGCGTGCGCGACCGGCGCGGGGTGTGGCGGTGGGTCGCGCGCCGCGCAGGGCGGCCGGGTGGTGGTGGCAACACCGAAGCTCCCGCCCGCGGATCCGGAGGCGGTGCGCGACCTCGAGGCCGCGCTGCGCGTGCTGCGCCTGGGTGGGCCGGAGGCCGGCGCGCGGGCCGAGGCCCGCCTGCGCTCGGCGGTGCGCCGCGATCCCCGGCTGTGGGAGGCGTGGCACGACCTCGGCGCGGTGTTGTTCGGCCGCGGCGACGACCGCGGCGCGGTCGACGCCTTCACCCGCGCGCTCTCGATCAACCCGGCTCACACGCCGGCGCTGCTGGCCCGGGCCGAGGCGCGCCGCCGGACCGGCGATCTGGCCGGCGCGCGCGCCGATTACGAGGACGTCCTCCGCCGCGAGCCGGACAGCGCGGCCGCCCGCGCGCGCACCGCGTCGCTCCTGCGCGAGGCCGGCAAGCCCGACGACGCGCTCGCCGTCCTGCGCGACGCGCTTCGCCTGTCGGGCGGATCGTCGCCGATCTACCTCGAGCTGGGCCTGGTCTACCTGGCCCAGGGCAAGGACGAGCTGGCCGAGCTGGTGCTCAGCAAGGCAGCGGCGCTCGACCCCAAGAACCCGTCCATCGTGAACGCGCTCGCGCTGGTCTCGATGGAGCGCCACCGCGACCAGGAGGCGTTCGAGCGGTTCGATCGAGCCAGCGCGCTCGACCCCAGCTTCCTCGACGCGCGCTTCAACGTGGCCGCGGTGCTGATCGACGCCGGCGACTACCAGCGCGCGCGGACCGAGCTCGAGGCGGTGGTGGCGAAGCGGCCTGACGATCTCGGCGCCTCGGTCGCGCTCGGCGTCGCCTACCGCGGGCTCGGCGATCACAAGAAGGCGCGCGCGATCTGGGAGGATGTAGTCAGGGCTGCCCCGAAGCAGAGCGGTGTGCGCGGCGACGCGCTGTTCAACATCGCGCGGCTCGAGATGGACTTCGTGATGGACGAGAAGACCTCCGCAGCCGCGCTGGATCGCTTTCTGCAAGAATCATCCGCGAACCATCCGAAGCGAAAAGAAGCCGAGGAGCGCAGGAAGGAGCTGGGGCAGTGAACCCCCTGACCAGGAGGCAGAGCGCGGTCACCCGCCCCCAGTTCGCCGTGGCGGTGCTGATCGCCATCGCGCTCGCCTTCACCGCCACCGCCACGACCACGTCCACGGCCGAGGCCGGCCGCGGCGGTCGACGCGCGAAGAAGTCGCGCTCGCACCCGCGGGCCGACAAGCCGGCCCGGCATCGCCGGGCGAAGCCGCCCACACCCGCGCCGGGCGTCGCCACGGCTGACGACGGCGCGGCGGTCGAGGCCCGTCCGACCGGGTCGGGTACCGCCCCGGCGGGGCGCAAGGCGCCCGACAAGCCGCGCGGGGAGAAGGTCTTCGACTTCACCGGCCTCGAGCTTGGCGGCAGCGTGCGCATGCCGCAGCTCCTCTACTTCCTCGATCGCGCCGAGGAGGAGCTGGAGCGAGCGTCGCTCGAGCGGCGATCGTTCGTGCCGGCGATGATGCGATCGCTCGACGAGGAGAACCTCTGATCGTGCACCAGCGGGCCGGCGGGTGAGCGACCTGCAGCCGAATGCGCGGCGCAGCCAGCTCCGCGTCGCGTACGTGTGGCGCGACGAGGTGATGGCCGACGTCGTCGCGCTCAAGCCGAGGAAGATCACGCTCGGCACGCGCGGGCGCGCCACCTTCGTCACGCCCGATCTGGGCCTGCCCAACCGGTTCCCGATCCTCCGCCACGGCAGTCGCGGTTACCTGCTCACCCTCGGCAACGGCATGGCCGGGCGCCTGTGCCTGGGCGGCGAGGAGATGGAGGTCTCCGAGTTCCTCCGCCGCGGCGGCGGAGAGCGCGCCGGCGGCAAGCAGGGCTCGTTCCGCGCCACCACCGTGGCGCCCGGCGACTGGGGCGTCGTCCACCTCGACGGGCGCGGCCATCACAGCCTGTTCTTCCAGTACGTGAGGCCGGACCCGCCGCTGCCGCCCGCGCGCTGGCACGACAGCGAGCTGCTCCTGCCGTCGGTCTGCTTCGCCGTCATCCTGCACGCGGTGCTGGTGGTCAACGCGCTGTGGAACCGGCCGCTGCGCCACAGCATGACGTTCCCGGGCAAGCGCGAGATCATGGCCGAGTACCTGCTCACCCGGCCGCAGCCGCCGCCCGAGCCGACCCCGGAGCCGAAGCAGGGCGAGAAGGACGCAGTCGAGAAGAAGCCGCCGTCCGCGACGGTGGGCAAGGAGGGCAAGGCGGGCGGCAAGGGCGAGAAGCCGCGCTCGCGCGCGCCGGATCCGGACAAGGGCAACCCGGACGAGCTGCCGGCCAGCGTGCAGGTCGGACTGCTCAGCAACAAGTCGCGAGCCGAGCTGCGCAAGGTGCGCGACCGCGGCGGCTTCGACGAGAAGCTGGGTCGCGCGATCGATCGCATCCGCGGCCCGCTGACCGAGGGCAGCCTGGGTGGACACGGGACCGGCGAGGGGACAGGGCACGGCCCCGGCCGCGGGACCGGCACCTCCACCCGCGGCGGCGGCGGCACCGGCGGCGGCGGGCGCAACCTGGGCGACGTGCAGACCCATGGGCCGATCGACACCGGCGGCACGCGCGCGGCGCGCGGCACGCCGGGCGGGCGCGGAGTGAAGGAGGTCGCGGTCCTGGTCGACCCCGGCCAGCCGAGCGGCGACCTGGGCGGGCTCACCGCCGCCGAGATCCTGAAGGTCGTGCTGTCGCGCAAGAACGCCATCGGCAACTGCTTCGAGCGCGAGCTGCAGCGCCAGAAGGGGCTGGGCGGCAAGGTGATCCTCACCTGGCGCATCACCTCGAACGGCACCGTCGATGCCGCGCGGGTGCGCTCGACCACCCTGCACAACGGGCGGGTCGAGGACTGCGTGGTCCGCCAGATCCAGGGGCTGCGCTTCCCGCAGCCGCGCGGCGGGCAGGTCGCCAACGTCAGGAACTTCCCCTT
>DATHKR010000288.1:0-44706 GCA_035489015.1 Kofleriaceae bacterium
CGGGGTTGCGGGGCTTGGTTTGCGTTTGCGATGGTCTGGGGATGTCGCTCGACGTCGCTCTGTTGCGCAGCAGCTTCGATCTGGTGGTCGCTCGCGAGCCGCACGTGACGGCTCGGTTCTACGAGATCCTGTTCTCGCGCCATCCGCAGGCTCGATCGCTGTTCGGTGGCCGATCCGATGCGGTGCAGGCGGAGATGCTCCGGCAGGCGCTGGTGGCCGTGCTGGAGCACCTGGAGGACAGCGCCTGGCTGGTCCAGACGCTTGGCGCGCTGGGGCAGAAGCACGCCGAGTACGGGGTGACCCGGGAGATGTACGACTGGGTCGGGGCCAGCTTGCTGGCCGCGCTGGCCGAGGTCGCCGGCGACCAGTGGACGCCCGAGCTCGAGTCGGCGTGGCGGGAAGCGTACGGCGCGATCGCCTCGCTCATGCAGAGCGGCGCGTCCGCCGCGGCTCGCTCGGCCTCGGGCTAGACCGGGTCTGGCGCGGCCGCCGGGGGCTTGCTGGGCAGGCGGATCTCGAAGCAGGTCTGGTAGTCGGGGACGTCGATGAGGGCGATCTGGCCGCCGTGGGCCTCGCAGGCGAGGCGGCAGAAGTAGAGGCCCATGCCGGACTGGGCCTTGCGGTCGCTTCCCTTGCGGTACTTGGCGAACAGGGAGGCGCGGAGCTCGGCGGTGATGACCGGGCCGGTGTTCATGATGGCGATGACGAGGACGTCGACGCCGTCGGCGTCCCGGATCAGGCGGCCGGAGATTCCCACCTGCCCCTTCTTGTCGACGTAGCGGATGGCGTTGATGAGGAGGTTGTGAATCACTCGCTCGAGGAGGATCGGGTCGATCCAGGCCTCGAGGTCCTCCGGCGAGTCGACCTTGATCGGGGCGCCTCGCGGGTGGTGGATCGACGCCAGGCTGCTCAGGATCTCGAAGGCGTTGGTCTGGATGCGGGCCGGCTTGAGCTCGCCGTCCTCGGAGCGCGCGATGTCGACGAAGTTCTTGACCAGGGTCGACATGCGGCGCAGGGCGCGTCGGGTCGACACGATGGCGTCGAGCCTCTCGGGGTCGCCGCCGCCGTTGTCCTTCTCGGTCTCGACCAGGAAGTCCAGGTTCGACGCCGCGACGGTGAGGCCGTTGTTGAGGTCGTGGGCGAGGAGCGCGACCGCCTCGGCGGCGTACATGCGCTCGTTGTCGACCTGGCGCAGCGCCTGCTGGAGGGCCGCGGTGGTGCGCAGGGCACGATCGTGGACCTCGACCCGCTTCTTCAGCTCCTGCATGTAGACCGGCTTGCCGACCACGTCGTCGGCGCCGGCGTCGAAGGCCTGGATGCGGTCCTCCTGCTCCTGGGTCCCGCTCAGGACCAGGACAGGGCGGGTCGCGTCGAGCGCCTTGCTGGCGCGAACGACCTCGACGCCGTTGCCGTCGGGCAGGTTGAGATCGGTGATGACGAGCTCGTGGGTGCTGGCGGCCAGCGCCGCGACCCCCTCCTGCACCGTGCCGGCCTCGACCACGCGGTACGAGCGCGCGCGGAGGGCGCGCGCCATGCTCTTGCGGAGCGGCTCGTCGTCCTCGACCAGGAGGATGTTGCTGATGCCGAGCTCGCGCTCCAGCTCGGTGGTGAGACCACGGGCGGCCGCCGCTGCTGCTGCTGCTTGTACGTCGCCTGTTCGCCGCGCTCCCAACGGCACGGTCACGTCACACCCGGGCCGCCAGGGCCACCCGTCGCTTCCGCTCCGCGCGCTCGGCGCCGCGGCCGCGCTCCGGGTCCATCTCGTCGCGCAGCCGGCGGAGGGCGCGCGTGTGAAGCTGGCAGACGCGAGACTCGGTGACGCCGAGGAGGCGACCGATCTCGGCCAGGGTCATCTGC
This sequence comes from Kofleriaceae bacterium, assembly GCA_035489015.1. Taxonomy (GTDB): domain Bacteria; phylum Myxococcota_A; class Polyangia; order Haliangiales; family Haliangiaceae; genus DATFRY01. The sequence continues at coordinate 1,858 of DATHKR010000288.1, forward strand.
TCGTCGTAGTACATGGCGAGGATGCGGGTCTCGCGCGGGTCGAGCTGCTCGCGGGCGCGGCCCAGCCGCTCCATGACGGCGGCGCGCATCGCGTTCTGCTCCGGGTCGGAGCCGGGCTCGTGCGAGCCACCGATGACGCGATCGAGGCTCACCATCTCGACCGAGCCGAGACCGGCGAGCTTGTCGCGGTAGTGGCCGATGTCGACGCCCATGTGAGCGGCGATCTCCTCGTCGCGCGGCACGCGGCCGAGCGACTGCTCGAGGGAGCGCACCGCCTCGCGCACGCGGCGAGCGGCCTGGCGCGCGCGGCGGGGAAGCATGTCGCCGCGGCGCAGCTCGTCGAGGATGGCGCCGCGCACGCGCTTGGCGGCGAAGGCCGGGAAGCTGTCGCCGCGACCGGGGTGGAAGCGGCGAGCCGCCTCGACCAGGCCGAGCAGGGCGGCCGACTGGACGTCGTCATTGAGTCCGGGCGGCAGGCGCCGGGCCAGGACGGACGCGATCCGCCGGGCCATGTGGACATTCTCGGTGACCAGCGCCGACCGCATCCTGGCGAACGGGTCTGCCCTGGGGGGCGGCTCCGCGTTCTTGATGGGGTCGATTCCGGAGTAGTTGTCTTCGATGAATGCGTGAGCCAGCATACGCAGTTCTTCTTTTGCGAAAACCGGTCCAACTGCTGGCGGCTCTCAAGACGGTAATCTTCCGGGCTCTTTTTCCTCCGTCCCTGTTTGTAAACCGGCGGTTACGACGCACCTTGACGGGAGCAGGCGCCTACTATCCTACATGTCGCGGGGGTCACCGCTACTCCAGGATGACGACCCCTGGAGCGCCAGTGACCCACCAGTGCTCCGGAGCCGGGTCCCGGGTGACCCACCCTCCCTTGCTCCTGGCCGCCTTACCTGGCGGTCTTACCTGGGAGGCGAGGTGCGCCAGTCTTCCGGCCGCATGCCCAGGCGAGTCAGCGCGCGGCGCAGGTTCGAGCGGTCGAGCCCGGCCATGCGCGCGGCCTCCGACAGGTTGCCCTCGGTGCGGCGGAGCAGGCGCGTGAAGTAGCGGCGCTCGAACTCGCCGAGCGCGATGTCGCGCGCCTTGCGGAACGGCTGGTCATCGGCCGAGGCGGCCGGATCCCCTGCCCCACCGTTCGCGCGCGCCGCCCCGCTCGCGCGCGCGCGATCGCCGGTTGTCTCCGCCACCGCCGGTTCGCCGGCGGGCCGGCCGATCCAGTCGCGCGCCGCCGGCGCGCCGAGCTCCGCGCCGGTGCCCTGGATGACCCGCGGCGGCAGCGCCTCCAGGCCGATCTCGGCGGACGAGGTCAGCGCCAGCGCGCGCTGGATGACGTTCTCCAGCTCGCGGACGTTTCCGGGCCACTCGAAGAGCAACATCGCGTCGATGGCCGCGCTCGAGAAGTGCGGCACCGGCCGCTTCATCTTGGCGGCGTGCTTCTCGAGCAGGTGTGCGGTGACCATCGGGAGATCGTCCATTCGCTCGCGCAGCGGCGGCAACCGGATCGCCACCACGTGCAGGCGGTAGTACAGGTCGGGGCGGAAGCGCTGCTGCCGCACCATCTCCTCGAGGTCGACGTTGGTCGCGGCGATGACCCGCACGTCGACCTTGCGCGATCCGGTCCCGCCCACCGGCCGCACCTCGTGCTCTTGCAAGACTCGCAGCAGGCGCTGCTGCACGGTCAGCGGGATCTCGCCGATCTCGTCGAGGAACACGGTCCCCCCGTGCGCCTCGCTGAACACACCGGAGCGCGCCTCGGTCGCGCCGGTGAACGCGCCGCGCGCGTGGCCGAACAGCTCGCTGTCGATGAGCGTCTCCGGGATCGCGCCGCAGTTGAGCGCGATGAACGGCCCGCGCGCGCGCGCGCTGCGGTTGTGGATCGCCCGCGCGGTCAGCTCCTTGCCGGTCCCGCTCTCGCCGTGGATGAGCACGCTGACGTCGGTCTCGGCCACCTTGGCCACCGTCGCGAACACCTCGCGGATGGGCGGCGACGCGCCGACCATGAGCTCGAACTTGTCGGACAGCTCGACCTGCTTCTCGAGCGTGCGCGCGCGCCGCTGCAGGCGGCCGTAGTGGCTGGCGCGCAGCAGCGTCAGCGAGACGACCTCGAGGTCCTCGACCGGCTTCTGTAGATAGTAGAACGCGCCCGCCTTGAGCGCGGCCGACGCGGTCACGCCGCTGTCGTCGCCCGAAAGCATCACCACCGGCAGATCCGGAGCGATCTGGCGCGCCTCGACCAGGACGTCGAGCCCGTCGATGCCGGGGCCGAGGAAGCGGTCGAGCAGGAACACGTCGTAGCCGCCGGGATCGCCGCGCAGCGTGCCGACCGCCTCGTCCCGCATGGTGAACGGAGTCACCTCGAACCCGCGCGTGGCCAGAAGCCGCTTGAGCGGCCTCAACACCGTGATGTCGTCGTCGAGCGCAAGAACACGCACGACTTCGTCAGTCGCCACCTTTGACACCATGGACGAGGAGTCCATCCCTCCCGATCGTAGCCCGAGCCCAGAGAACAGTGTTGCCGCGCGGATCGCGTGCAGCAAGGCCCACCGCTCGGAAACCCTTCACACCCTGCAGGGGTGTAATGGCGATTCCGGTCTGACCCTCCGGTGGTCGACAAGGCAGGGTCGGCGCACCCCGCGTCTCGCTGGACCTCAAGCCCGGGTCGGCTCCGGCCGATCTGAACTCGCGATGACCTCCTCGGCGATCGCCTCCGGCTCCATCGATGGCAGAAACGAGCGCAAGCCCGGCAGCGACGCCATCGACGTCGCCGATTACCTGCTCGAGCAGATCCTCACCCAGAGCGCCGTGTGTGCGTGGCTGGAACCGCGGGCGGAGGCGTCCCACGAGGTGGCGATCGAGCAGCGCGGCGGCGCCATCGGCACCTTCACCCTGGTGGACGGCGTCGGCGACGCGGTCCTGGCGCGCCTGGCGCTGCTCTGCGACATCGACCTGATCGGCGGCGGAACCAGCGCCGGCACCGCCCGGGTCCGCCAGGGGGAGCGGTCGGGCGAGGTGGTGGTGACCACCCGGGTGACCGACTCCGGTCTATCGGGCGAGCTGCGCACGCTCGAGGAGCGGGTCACGCACGTGGCGGGGGGTGCTACCTCGGTGGTGCTCGACGGGCGACTGAGCGAGGAGTTCGAGCCGGGCACGCGGATCGGCACCTACCAGGTCGCCCACCAGATCGGCCGCGGCGGCATGGGCATCGTCTACGAGGTCGAGCACACCGTGCTCGGCAAGCGGTTCGCGATGAAGGTCCTGTCCAGCGCGGTCCTGGCCCGCGACCCATCCAGCTCGCGTCGGTTCGTGCGCGAGGCGCGCGCGGCGGCCCGCATCCACCACCCGGGCATCGTCGACGTCACCGACTTCGGCACCCTGCGCGACGGGCGGCCCTACCTGGTCATGGAGCTGCTCAGCGGGCACGCGCTCCACGAGGTGGCGGCCGACGCCGGCGCGCTGAGCGCGCTCGAGCCACTCCGCGGGATCCGGATCATCCGGCAGGTGTGTCAGGCCCTGGCCGCCGCGCACGCGTGCGGCGTGGTGCACCGCGACCTGACCCCGGCCAACGTGTTCATCCTGCCCGCCGACGACGCCGAGCGGGTGGTCCTGGTCGACTTCGGCTCGGCCAGCACGCCGGAGCCGGACAGCGACGTCGGCGACGGCCCGCCCGGGGTGGTGATCGGGACGCCGCACTACATCTCGCCGGAGCAGCTGCGCGGGCGCCCGGGCGACGCGCGATCCGACATCTACTCGGTCGGCATCATCCTGTTCGAGCTCCTGACCGGCAGCCCGCCGTTCGACGGGGCCAGCGCGCGCGACATCGCGCTGCAGCACCTCCAGGCCGAGATCCCCGCGATCGAGAGCCCGCACGGGGAGCTGCCCGAGGAGCTGACCCGCATCGTCCAGCACTGCATGGCCAAGCAGCCGGACGAGCGCTACGCCAGCGCGACCGAGCTGGTCGTGGCTCTGGAGCGGGTCGAGGCCATGATGAGCCGGCGCGGCTGGCGCCGCTGGTTGCCGAGGTGACGACGCGATGACTGCCATCCTTGCGGTAGACGACGATCCCGAGATCCTGACCGCGCTCCGCCGCGCGCTGACCCCGCTCGGCATTCCGCTCATCCTCACCGAAGATCCGACGGAGGTGCTGGCGATCCTGGGCGAGCAGCGGATCGCGCTCCTCATCTCCGACATCGACATGCCGCAGATGACCGGGCTCGAGCTCATGTCCCAGGTGCGCTCGGCCTTCCCCGACGTGGTGCGCATCCTCCTGACCGGTCGGACCAGCTTCGACTCGGCGATGACCGCGATCAACCAGGGCGAGGTCCACCGCTACCTCAACAAGCCGTTCGAGCCGGCCGAGCTGCGCAAGATGGTGCAGGACGCGCTGGCCCGCAGCGCCGACCTGGCCCGCGACAGCCGCGCGGGTGTGCACGCCGAGCACAAGCGCCACCTGCTCGAGCAGCTCGAGGCCGAGCACCCGGGCCTGACCAAGTTCGTGCGCGACCCGGAGGGGGCTTACCTGGTCAGCGCGAGCCGCGCGGCCCGGGCCCAGCGCCTCCTTCGCCCGCGCCCGCCGGCGAGCTGATCGCAGACGGTCGCGGCACCGGTTAACGGTCGGGGCGCGCGGGCGTCCTTGCTTCCATACCCAACGGAGGAAGCCATGCCGCACAAGCACCCGATCCTCGCCATCGTGCTCCTGTCCGCCGCCCCGGCGCTGGCCAGCCCCGGCCGCGCCGCCCGCAAACCGCCGCCCGACCAGCAGGCGCCGCGCGCGCTCATCGAGCTGCGCGCCGACCTGTTCGGGGTCGGCGCCGAGCGCGCGAAGCAGCAGATGAGCCGCTTCCGCCCGCTGTGCGACGCCGACGGCTATCCGCTGGTCGGAAATGTCGCCGGCAAGGGGGGCGTCTACCAGCCCAGCCAGTTCTGCGCCGAGGTGCGCAAGGCCGGACGGTGAGCGCGGGCGAGTTCGAGCTGGCGATCCTGGGCGGGCCGTGGAGCCGGCGACTGGCCCCGCGCCGGGCCTGGCTCGACGCGCTGCCCTGGGACGAGGAGCTGCCGCGCGGCGCCGACGGCGCCCGGGTGGTGTGGACCCGCACCGCCTTCAGCGAGTACGCGAGCGCGGCGGCCTTTGCCGAGATCGCCGGCGCGCTCCTGGCCGCCGGCGCCCCGATCGATCTGGTCGCCGCGGCCGGCGACTTCGTGGTCGACGAGATCGTCCACACCGAGGCGGCGGCGCGGGTCGCGGCCGCGCTGGGCGGCGCGGTCGCGCTGGAGGTCGACCTCGAGCGGCTGGTCCGGCCGCCGGCCGCGCGCGGGGCGCTGCTCCGCGCCGCCGAGCTCATGGTCCGGGTCTCGTGCGTGGGCGAGGCGCTGACCGTGCCGATGCTCAAGATCTCGCGCCGGCTGGCCGGCTCGGCCCTCATCGACGCGGTGCTGGCCCGGGTGGTGGCCGACGAGGCAAGCCACGCGCAGCTGGGCTGGTGGTTCCTCGACTGGGCCGACCCGGCGCTGGACCGGCCGGCCCGCGAGCACCTCGGGCGGGCCGCCGGCGCGGCGATCCGCGCGTTCGCGCCGCTGCTCGGTGGTGGGTGCACGGACAGCGGGCTCGGCGCGGTGGCGTGCGATCGCTACGACCCGGCCCTGGCCGAGGCGGCGGCGCGGCAGGTGGCGCGGCCGCTGGCAGCGCGCGGGATCGAGGTGCCGGTCGAGGACCTCGCCGCGGTCGGGGCCCACGCCGGTGCCGGCGGCGCGGACGGCGCGGGCGGCGCGGACGGCGCGGATGGCACGCTGGACATCATCGACGCGGCGCGCGGCTGACCGGTGCGGTCCAGCGCGGGAGCCAGTCCTGGGCCGCATCCGCGGTGATCCGGACCGGGCCGCCGCGCGCGCGGTCGGCGCGGGCGACGAACAGATCCGACTGGCCGTCGACCTCGGAGGCGTAGACCAGGTAGTGGCCGTCGGGCGACCAGGCCGGCGACGAGTCGCGCGCCCCCGCGGCGCTGACCGGCCACCGCTTGCCGGTGCGCGGGTCGGCGACCCACACCTCGCCGCCGCCGTCGGCGCGGCGGACCACCAGGGCGAGGAGCACACCGTCGGGCGAGAAGGCCGGCGCGTCCTCCTCGACCTCGGCGTCCCAGTCGCCGAGCAGGCGGCGCTGCTCGGTGCCGTCGGGGCGCATGAGGAAGACGCGGGCCGGGCCCTCGCGCGCCGACAGGAACGCGAGGGTATCGCCGGCCGGCGACCAGACCGGCGACCAGTCGTCGCGGTGGAACGCGGTGAGGCGCGCCTCGCGGCCGCCGTCGGCCGCCATGACATAGATCTCGGCGTTGCCGTCGCGGCTCGAGGTGAAGGCGATGAGGCGACCGTCGGGCGACACCGCCGGCTCGAAGTTGCCGTGCGGGCTGTCGGTCAGGCGACGCGGCGCTCCGCCGGTCAGCGACACCCGGTAGATGTCGCGGAAGCTCTCGCGGTCGGTCTCGACCGCGAGCCACGGCGCGCCCGGCGCCTGGCTCGGGTTGCGCACGCGGCCGGCGGTCAGGATCGGCGGCGCGGCGGCGCGGTCGGCCTGATCGATCGCGATCAGCTCCTCGCGGTGGGCATCGGTCTCGCCACCGGTGGTGCGGATGGCGAGCAGCCAGCCCGCGCCGCTGGCCGCGGTGGGGAAGAGATCGGCGTCGGGCGCGGCGGCGATGACGCGGTGACCGGTGCCGTCGGGGTGGATGGCGTGGATCTCGGCCCGGCCGGCCCGCTCGGAGACGAAGACGATCTCGCCAGGGAGCGCGGCGAGGGCGGGGTCGGCGGCCGCGGCGGCTGCCGGCGTGGATGCCGCGACCGACGCGGCGGGCGCGGCGCGGGCCGTCTCCACCGGCCGCGACGCCTCCTCCGGCCGCGACGCCGCCGCCGGCTCCCCCGCTTCCCCGGCGCAGGCGCAGACACCCGCGGCAGCGAGCGCGATCACCGCGCTCGTCCGTCCGCGGATGCGCACCGTCGGGCTATCGCACCCGGATCGCATCGGCGATGACCACCGCCCCGCTGCCGGTCCAGCGCGAGACCACGACCGAGTTCCACCCGGCCGAGAAGTTCCAGGTCCCGACCGTGTTCCACTGGCTGCCGCCGCTCCGCTGGTCGCGCGTCGCCGAGCCCAGCGTGTTGCCGCTGGCGTCGAACGCGACGAACGGCGCCGACGGCGAGCGATTGGCCCCCGAGGTCCACCAGGCGTCGATGGTGCGCGCGCCGGCCTCATCGAGGTGGAAGCGGAACACCGCGCCGTCCGACACGGCCGCGGTCTCGGCGAACCAGTAGCCCGATCCATAGTAGCCGGGCGTGGACGCGCTGCTGGTCCAGCTGGCCGAGACCTCGACCTCGGCCTCGGCCGGGTCGTTGTTGGCGTTGTTCGAGTCGACGATGATCTCGCCGCCGCCACCGCCGGTGCCGCACGCGGCGTTCATCTTCTGCACATAGGTCGTCCACGGCCAGTTCGGGCCCGGGTCGGTCCGGTTGAACGGCTGCAGCTGGCCGTGCCCGACGAAGTGGTTGCGGTCGCGCGGCATGCCCCAGTCGCGGCTGATGTCGCACGCCAGCGCGGCCGATGCGTCGATCTGGGCGCCCGGGAACGACGACTGCGAGGCGAACCCGCCGTGCTCGATGCCGATGGTGAAGTTGTTGGACGACTGTCCGTTGCGGCCGCAGTTGACGTTGTCGTTCAGGCTGCAGTCGTAGCTGGCCGCGATGTGCCAGGCGCGGTTGCTCTCGCGCACGAGCTGGCTCACCTCGCCGAACTCGGCCACCACGTAGTGCGCGCTGACCCCGGACGCGCTGTTCGCCAGCCAGCTCCAGCACCCGGCGTAGTTGCCCTCGCAGGTATGGATCACGACCAGCTCGGCGCCGGTCCCGGACGGGCGCGAGTTGAAGTTGGGCGAGGCGTGCCAGATGGCGGGTGGGTAGTCGACCACCGCGCGGTCGGCGCCGCGCCGCGGGGCCGGAAAATCGGCCTCCACGTCCTGGGGCTCGATCGAGGCCAGCCGGCCGCTCTCGAGGTCGACCGCCGCGCCCAGGTTGATCGCGGCGTACACCTGATCATGGACGAACTGCGCCTGCGCCTCCGGATCGGCGATGCCGCTGGCCTCCGCGATCGCCGGGGCCCACGCGCCGAGCTGGTCGCCGGCCGCGATGCCCTGCTGGGCGGCGAGATCGGCCAGCAGCGCCGCGCCCGCGCGCAGGTGGGCGTCGACCTCGCGCCGGACCGCGTCGAGCGGCTCGCCGGCCAGGGCCGCGGCGCGCTCGAGCCGCGCCCCGCGGAGCGCGAGCATGCCCCAGGCCGGCTCGAGCCCCTCGAGCTCGGAGGCGCCGGGGATCATCGACCAGCCGGTCTCGGCGTAGGCCCACGCCTCGAGCAGGACGGTCGGCACGCCGAACTCGGCGGCGGCGGCGGCGAAGCGCGCATCGAGCGCCGATCCGCCAGGAGATGACGGCGACGACGGCGATGACGGCGACGGCGGCTGCGGGTCCGCGCCCTCGTCCTCCTCGCCGGCGCAGCCGGGCGAGCCGGCCAGCGCGGCCATGGCCGCGATCGAGAGCAGAGCGAACCGGCGACTGTCGCGCCGGTGGATCGTCCGGGCTTGACGCATGCGGTGCCTCCCTGTGGTCGCGGCCCGCAGACGAGCCGCGGGCCGGCGCGACGGCTCTCTCGAGCAAGAGTCGAACCACCACCACCACACGCGATTGCGCCTCTCTGGCGCTGACGTGGGCGGGGGACGGTCCCCACTCTCGGGGCCCAGACTGCACACGCTCGCGCGCGGTTGTGCGGCGCGGAGAGGCGAGCGGCTCGCCCTCACCACACCGGCGCACACGCGCGAGGCGCTCGCCAGCGAGGCCGCGACTACGGCTTGCTGCCGGGCCGGGTGTCGTCGTCGAGCCCGCCGGCGCGGCTGGGCGTCCTCGCCCTGGTCGGCACCTCGGTCTCCTCGACGATCTCGAAGTCGGGCGGCTCCTCGCCGCGCGCGACGTCGAAGGCGCCGCTCGCCGCCGGGCCGGCCGGCGCCTCGGGCCGCCGCATGACCTGGCTGCGCGGCGACAGCGTCGAGATGCGCGGCGGCGACGACCCCGGCCGGAGCGCCATCGGGCGCGCCGTCTTGGACGGCTTGAGCTGGAGATCGTCGGTCATCGAGCCGGCCCCGTTGCCGCCGACCCCGGCCATCGCCGCGGTGACCGCCGCGATGCCCAGGCTGGAGCTGAGCGCGTCGTCGGCCTGCGACTGGAGCGCGCGCACCGCGCACGCGCGAACGCAGGCCCACAGGACCGGCAACGGCGCGTGCTCGACCAGCGCCTCGAGGCCGACCACCTCGAGCACCAGGGCGGGCGTGACCCGCTCGGCGCTGAGGCTGGCCTGGAGCAGCTTGGCCTTGAGCGCGATCGGCATGTGGTGAGCGAGCACCTCCGGCGTCACGTGCGCGATCACGTCGTCCGGCGTCACCAGCTCGAGCTCGAGGCCGCTGTGCAGCGCCTCGTACGCGAAGCGGCGGTTGGGCGCGTTCACGAGTGACCTCCTTCGCCCGAGCGATCACCGGCGATGCCGGCGCGCTCGGCGGCGGCGTCGAGACAGCGCCACAGCACCTCGAGCGGGACGCTGTCGACCAGCACGTCGGGCGACAGCGACTCGAACAGGCGCTCCGGCGTCGCCTGCTCGCCGCGCTGACCGGCGGACAGGGCGGACGCGAGCACCCGGGTCATGACGTCCGGTGGCAGGTGATGCGCGAGCACCTCCGGCGTGACATGGACGACGAGCTGGCTCGGAGCAAGGAGCTTCTGGTCGAGCCCCACTCCGAGCATGCGAGCAAACCACTTCTGACGGGCAGAATCCGGCAACGTACCCTCCTCCCTCTTCACACGGTATCACCCGCCGACGAGGCCGTACAATAGAGCCCTTGTTGCTGTCCGCCGGCACGCTGCTCTACCGCCGCTCGTCCGACGACGGCGGCGCGTGGGAGGTCCTCCTCGTTCACCCTTCCGGTACCTACAACCGGCGCGCACCGTGGAGCATCCCGAAGGGCCTGCCGGACCCAGGCGAGGCCACCGAGGCGGCCGCGCGGCGCGAGACACTCGAGGAGACCGGCGTCGAGGCCGGCGCGCTCGAGGAGCTGGGCCGGGTCCGCTACCGCAAGAGCCGGAAGGAGATCGTGGCGTTCTCCGGCCCCGCGCCCGACGGAGCCGACCCGCGCTGCGCGTCGTGGGAGGTCGACCGCGCCGAGTTCGTGTCGCTCGAGCGCGCGCGCGAGCTGCTCCACCCGGATCAGGCCCCGCTCATCGATCGACTGGTCGATCGACTGGGCGCGGGCGCCGCGGCGCCCGGTCCAGGATCGCCCGACATCGCCTGACCCGAGGGCATCCGCGCGGGCCTCCGCCGCGGGTACGTCGCCGGCGGTCAGGGCACCGCGGTGTCGAGCACGAGGTCGACTCCGCTGGCCGGGACGCGGGCCCGGACCCGCCCCTCGACGTCGCCGGGCTCGCTGGTGCGCGCCTCGCCGTCGCCGTCGACTCGCGCGCGCACCATGACCTCACCGTCGAAGCGAGTGCCGTCGACCATCACGTCGCGCTCGCTCAGCTCGAACTTCATCGGCAGCGCCTCCACCGCCAGCTTGGCCACCGCGACCGGCGCGCCGAGCACCTCCTCGGTCGCCGGATCGATCGGCCACGCGCTGAGGAACAGGACCGAGCCGGGCTTGATCGCGTCGGCCACCGCCTTGCCGGCGCGGATGGTGCCGCGCAGGACCTTGTTCGGGTCGATCGGTCGGTCCGGATCCGGCGGCTTCAGGTTCGCCATGGCCGGATCGGGGCCGCCGTCCTCTCCCGGGCCGACCGCGCCCTCGGTGTCCATGTCGAGGTTGGCGTGTGGATCCTGGTCGCCGGTGGGCCCGGCGTGCGATCCGCCCTGGTCGCCGCCGCTCCTGGCCAGGTCGGGATGCGGGTCGTCGTCGCCCGGGGTCGCGGGCGCGCCGCGGCCGCCTTCGACCTCGCTGGCGATCGCTGCGGGCGGCTTCCACGCCGAGGCCGCGGGCATCCCGCGCGGTTCATCGCCACCTCCCTTGCAGCCGGCCAGCGCCAGCAGCGTCGGAGTGGCGAGGAGCAAGAGGACGGAACTCGCGCGCCGCACCGGCGAATCCTACACGGTCCCGGCCACCGACGCCGCCGCGACCACGCCCGCGCCGGGGTGCGGTGCGCCGAGCCAGTCGCTGAACATTCGCCGCTCGGCCGGGCCCGCGCTGGCCGCCGCCACCACCTCGTAGCGGGTGGGCGGGGCCTTGTCGGCCACCAGCTCGCATCGCTCCAGCCGCCCGCGCCGGAACATCGAGATCTCGATCCGATCCCCCGGGCTGCGCCCGGTCAGTCGCTGGCGCAGATCCGCCTCGCCGTTCACCTGGAAGCGATCCACCGCGATGATCTCGTCGCCCGGGCTGAGCCCGGCCCGCTCGGCCGGCCCGCCATCGAGCACGCCGGCCACCACCCGGCCGCTCCCCTGCAGCGCGATCCCGAGCCAGACCGGTGGCCGCGCGCCCTCCTCCGGCTTGAGCCCGTCCCAGCCCGGCACCAGCTCCAGCCCGACCGCCGCGAGCAGGCCGGGCAGGTCCGGATCCTCGTGACCGACGATGAACCGGGCGAAGAACTCGCCCAGGTCCATCCCGGCCGCCTGCTCGAAGATCGGCCGCAGCTCCTCGGGGTAGCCGCGCCCGCTGGCGCCGTACTCGCGCCACAGGTGGGCGAGCACGCGGTCGAGGCTGGCCTCGCCGCCGCTCCGCCGGCGCAGCTCGAGGTCGAGCGCGCACATCACCAGCCCGCCCTTCAGGTAGTACGACACGGTGGTGTTGAGGTTGGATTCGTCCGGCTTGTAGAGCTTGACCCACGCGTTCAGCGACGCGTCCTCCAGGCTGTGGCGGCGGCGGCCGGGCACCGCCAGCAGGCGGCCCCACTCCTCGGCGAGCTTGGTCAGGTAGTGACCGACCGGGACCACCCCGGCCCGGCGCGCCGACAGCCGGTCGTAGTAGCTGGTGAGGCCCTCGATGACCCAGAGGCAGCGGGTGTAGTTCTCGCGCCCGTAGTCGAAGCGCGCGAACGCCTGCGGGCGCAGGCGGATCCCGTTCCACGCGTGGAACACCTCGTGCGAGAGCAGCTCGACCAGCTCGTAGTAGCCGCGCGAGGTGGCGAACGCGTGCGGCGAGCAGAGGTTGGCCGACGAGCTGCCGTGCTCGAGCCCGCCGTAGGCGCCGGGCGACAGCATGAGGAGGAACGTGTACCGCTCGCAGGGGAGCGGGCCGAGCCGCACCGCGTGGGTGTCGATCACCGCGGCCACGTCGCGGGCCAGCTGATCGAGGCCGAACGGCGCGCCCTGCTCGTGCCGGCCCCACACCGCGAGCGAGACCGGGCGGCCACCCGCCTCGACGTCGCGCCGCTCGACCGGGCCGATGTGGATCGGGCAGTCGAACAGCTGATCGATGTCGCGAGCGCGGTAGAGGTGGCGCCCGCCGCCCGGCTCGAGCGCGGTCACCACCGGCCACTCGCGATCGAGCGGGGGCTCGACGGCGACCTCGCAGGCCGCGTCGCGCGATTCGCCCGGGAACAGGAACACCGCCGGCCCGTGCAGGTAGGCGTGGGCCGCGTCGATGTGGTTGCTGCGCACGGTGAGATCGTGCCCGTACACGCGGTACGCGATCACCACCTCGCCGGCCTGGTCGCCGCCGACCTCCCACTCGCGCTTGGACACCTGGCTGACCGGCAGCGCCGCGCCGCCGGCGGTGCGCGCCTCCAGGTCGCGCACGTAGCGGGCGTAGTCGCGGATGAGGTACGAGCCCGGGCACCAGGCCGCCATCTCGATGCGGAGCGGCGACCCGGCGGCGCGGTGGACCCGCAGCTCGACGTCGACCAGGTGGCTCTCGGGGCGCGGGACGGAGAGGCGGTAGCGGAGCGGTGCCAGGGTGTCGGTCACGGGGACCTGATCTAACACCAGGTGGCGGTCAGAGGCAGTTGAAGAACACGTAGCGCTCGACCTTGGTCCAGCCGGCCTCCTCGCGCAGCCAGTAGTCGAGGCAGTAGGGCGAGACCCGCTGACCGGACGGCGCGATCGGCAGGTCGCGCACCTCGTCGCTGCACTCGAACGCGGTGACCGCGAAGTCCGGCTCGCCGTCGCCGTCGCGGTCCACCGCCATCCACACCTGCTCGAGGTCGCGCCCGCTCGGCCGGAGCTGCTGGTCGAGCATGACCCGCGCGCCGTCCTCGAGCGTCACGCCCTGGACCGCGAGGGTGAAGGGAAAGCCGGTGGTCGGGCGGGGGTCGAGGCCGCGCGGATCGTCATAGGCCAGCTCGACGTCGTGCGCGCTTCCGATCTTGCAGTAGTCCTGGGCCGAGGGCTGCGAGCGGACCGCGACGCCGCGGCCCCGCACGCCGACGTCGTCGACCAGCGCGAAGCGGGTTCCCGGCTCGGGCGCGGGGCCGCCGAAGCAGGTCATGCGGCGGCCGTCCGGGTTGGTGAGCGGGCAGACCCGCACCCGCTCGGCGGCGCGCCGGCGCGGGCGCTCGACGCGGACCACCTTGCCGGCGCGACGGGCGGGCGCGGCGGGCGCGGCCCTCGTCGGTGCCGAGGTCGCGGTCGGCGACGTCGCCAGCGAGGCGACCAGCGCGGCGGTCAGCGCCGCCGCGAGCAGCCAGACCGGCGACGGCGAGCGGGGCCTCCACACCCACCTATTGTAATGGCAGCCGCCAGCCGCGCACGCTAGGTTACCCGCCCGTGAGCTCCCGCCAGCAAGGTCGCGACGACCTGCGCCGCTACGTCGCGGCGGAGATCGGGACGATCCGCAAGGAGGCGGAGTTCCGGCTGGCGCTGGTCTACCCGAGCCCCTATCGCGCCGCGATGTCGTCGCTCGGCTACCAGACCATCTATCGGCGGCTCAACGCGGTCCCCGGGGTGGCGGCCGACCGCGCGGTCCTGCCCGACGGCGACACCGACGCGCCGCTCCTCACCCTCGAGCGCGAGCAGCCGGCCGGCGGCTATCCCCTGCTCGCCTTCTCGGTCGCCTACGAGCTCGAGATCGCCGGCATGATCCGATGCCTGGAGCTGGCCGGGATCCCGCCGCTCGCCGCCGAGCGCGGCCCTCACCACCCGATCATCGCCGCCGGCGGGCCGCTCACCTTCTCCAACCCGGTCCCGCTGGCCCCGTTCTGCGACGTCGTCGCGCTCGGCGAGGCGGAGGAGATCGCGCTCGAGCTGGTCGACGTGGTGCGCGAGGCGGGCGGGCAGCGCGACGCGGTCATCGAGGCGCTCGCCGGGCGGCCCGGCTTCTACGTCCCCTCGCGCCACGGCGACGACGTGCCGCCGGTCATGGCCGCGCCGGACCACCTCCTGCCTGCGCGCTCGCAGATCCTGACCCCGCACGCCGAGCTGTCGTCGATGTTCATGACCGAGGCGGCGCGCGGCTGCTCGCGCGGCTGCACCTACTGCGTGATGCGGCGATCGACCAACGGCGGCATGCGGGTGGTCTCGCCCGACGAGATCATCGGCGGCATCCCGCCCGAGGCGCGGCGGGTCGGCCTGGTCGGCGCCGCGGTCACCGATCACCCGCGCATCGCCGAGGTGGTGCGCCGGGTGGTCGACGGTGGGCGCGAGATCGGCATCTCGTCGCTGCGCGCGGACCGGCTCACCGACGAGCTGGTCGGCCTGCTCGCGCGCGGTGGCTATCGCACCCTGACCACGGCGGCGGACGGGGCCAGCCAGCGCATGCGCGACCTCATCGAGCGCAAGACCCGCGAGTCGGACCTCCTGCGCACGGCCGAGCTGGCCCGCCGACATGGCCTGCAGACCGTGAAGTACTACATGATGGTCGGCCTGCCCGGCGAGACCGACGCCGACATCGACGACCTGTCCCGGTTCGCCCGCGAGCTGCGCCAGATCCACCCGCGCATCGCGTTCGGGGTCGCCCCGTTCGTGGCCAAGCGGCACACGCCGCTCGACGGGGAGCCGTTCGCCGGCATCGACGTGGTCGAGGCGCGGCTGACCCGCATGCGGCGCGGGCTGCGCGGGTCCGCCACGGTGCGGCCGACCTCCGCCCGCTGGGCCTGGGTCGAGTACATGCTGGCCCAGGGCGGCGCCAGCGCCGGGCTGGCAGTGCTCGACGCCCACCGCGCCGGCGGGCGCTTCGCCGATTACCGGCGCGCGTTCGACGAGCGCGGCTGCGCGCCGACCGGACCGCGCGCCCGGGTGCCGTCCACCTCGGAGCTGATCGCGCTGCGCCGCCGCGCGCTCGGGGAGGCCCGCGCGGTGTGATCGGGTCGGGGGGCTCGGTCATCGCCGGGAATCCCGGCCGCTCTCGCTTCGCCCCGTCGGTGACCGGCGAGGCCCACCCCGGCACGCTCCTGGCCGGCCTGCTGGCCTGGCTGGACGCGCGCAGCCGCGGCGATCGCTTCCTGCTCCGCCTCGAGGATCTCGACCACACCCGCGGCCGGCCCGGATTCGCCGACAGCCTGCAGGCCGACCTGGCCTGGCTCGGGCTCGACTGGGACGAGCTCCACGTCCAGTCGAGCCAGCGCGAGCAGCACGAGCGCGCGCTCGATCGCCTGGAGTCGGCGGGCCTGCTCTACCCGTGCCGGTGCAGCCGGACCGAGCGGGCCGCGTCCGGTCGTCGGGCGCCCGACGGCGGCTGGGCGTACGACAACCGCTGCCGCGCGCGCCGCCTTCCGGCCGGCGGCTGGCGGGCTGCCGGCGAGCCGGTCCGGGTCGCGCTCCCCGAGCGCGGGGTGGCGCTGGTCGACGAGGGCGGGGTCGATCTGTCCCAGCGCCCCGCCCTCGACATGGGCGACCCGGTGCTGGTCCGGCGCGACGGCGTCGTGGCCTATCACCTGGCGGTGGTGGTCGACGACGCGGCGGCCCGCATCACGCGCATCGTTCGTGGGCGCGACATCGCGCCGTCGACCGCGACCCACGCGCTGCTACAAGATCTGCTCGGCCTGGGCCGCCCGGTCTATCGCCACCACCTGCTCCTGCTCGAGCCGCGCGGCGAGAAGCTGGCCAAGCTGCACGGGTCGGCCCCGGCCCACGAGCTGCGCGCCATGTACAGCGCCGATCAGCTGGTCGGCCTGCTGGCCCGCGCCGCCGGGCTGGCCGCGTCGTCGGAGCCGCGCTCGGCCGCGTCGCTGGTGGACGAGTTCGCCTGGGACCGGGTCCGCAAGGGCGACGTGGCGGTGACGTGGCGCGTCGGGGGGCTCGAGCTCGCGCTGGACTGAAACCGGACCGGCTTCACCGCCGCGGTGTGATACGAACGCCGGATGGCCCGCATCCGCATCGAAGACGTCCACAAGACCTATCCGAACGGCTACATCGCGGCCAGCGGGATCGACATCGACATCCGCGACGGCGAGTTCATGGTCCTGGTCGGCGCGTCCGGGTGCGGCAAGAGCACGACGCTGCGCATGGTCGCCGGGCTGGAGACGCCGACCAGCGGGCGCATCTGGATCGGCGAGCGCGACGTGACCGACGTGCGGGTGCAGGACCGCGACATCGCGATGGTGTTCCAGAGCTACGCGCTCTACCCGAACAAGACCGTGCGCCAGAACCTCAGCTTCGCGCTCGAGCTCCGCAAGATGGGAGACGCCGAGGTCGACCGCCGCATCCAGGACGTCTCGCGCGCGCTGGCGCTCGATACGCTGCTCGACCGCAAGCCCGGCCAGCTGTCCGGCGGCCAGCGCCAGCGCGTCGCGCTCGGCCGCGCCATCGTGCGCGAGCCGCAGGCGTTCCTGTTCGACGAGCCGCTCAGCAACCTGGACGCCAAGCTGCGGGTGCAGACCCGGGCCGAGCTGGCCCGGCTGCACCGCCGGCTGGGCTCGACGATGATGTACGTCACCCACGATCAGGAAGAGGCGATGACCCTGGGCAACCGCATCGCGGTCCTGCACGAGGGCAAGCTCCAGCAGTGCGCGCCGCCGCTGGAGGTCTATCGCCGGCCGGTGAACGCGTTCGTGGCCGGGTTCGTCGGCAGCCCGTCGATGAACTTCCTCGACTGCGAGCTCCGACGCGACGACGGACGCCTCGAGATCGCCGGGGACTCGTTCCGCTTCACCATCGATCCGCCGGCCCAGCTGGCCGGGTCGGACAGCCGGCGCGCCCGGCTGGGAATCCGGCCCCAGGACCTCGAGGTGGTGGCCACCGACAAGGCCGATCTGGTCGCCCGGGTGGACGTGGTCGAGCCGCTCGGCTCGGAGGTGCTGGCCCACCTCGAGCTCGGCGAGCGCGGCACCGACGGGGTGCGCGAGATCTGCCTGGTCGCCTCGCCGGAGGTCGAGCTGGCCGACGGCGAGCCGGTCGGGCTTCGCCTGCGCCGGGATCGCCTGCACCTGTTCGAGACCGAATCGGGCGCGCGGCTGAACTGAAGCCGATCTCCGGCGGGCGGACGTGCGAGCCCGCTCGGTGAGGCGACCTTGCCCCGCGATTCCGGCAGAGAACCCGCGTCGGGGACCCGTGGTGGACCGATTCAACGTCGGCACGGCGCCTGCACCATCCGTGACTGCCATGTCGATACGTCGAACAGGCCGCGCTCCGCAGCTCGGCTTCAGCTTCCTGCTCCTGCTGGGGCTCGCGATCGCCGCGCTCGCGGCCTCCGCGTGCCGGTCCTCGCAGGGGTCGGGCGCGACCGAGCCGGAGCAGGCGCAGACCGATCCTGACCACGCCGAGAAGGTCGACCCGGAGAAGCCGCTGGGCGACAGCAACGGGCAACCGGCCCGCCCGGCCGCGGATCAGCCGGGCGAGCCGCGTCCGAATCCGCTGCCGCGCCAGCCCGATCCGGGGCCGGAGCCGCTCCCGGAGCCCAACCCAGTGCCGAATCCGACGCCGGCGCCGGTCCCCTCGCCGGGCTGATCGCCGGCTGATCCTGGCTGGCCCGCCGCGCCTACTCGAACAGGCGCAGCACCGCGACCAGCGCCATCGCCGCCCCGGCGGCGGCGCCGAGCGGAACCAGCGCCCGCCAGGACGGGGCCCGCGGCTCGCCGTCCGCGCGCGACCCGCCGCGCCAGACCCCCGCGGCACAGGCGAGCACGAGCGCGCCGATGAGGACCGGCGCGAGGGGAAACTCGCGCGCCCGCCGCTCGAGCTCGGCCCGCAGCGCCGCGAGCTGGCGCTCGTCGAGCGGGGCGCCCTGCCCGCGCGCCTCGCGGGCCAGCCGCTCCATCTCGCCCTCCACCTGCCGGTCGCGCTCGGGCTTCATGATCCGGCTGTAGGTCGCGTCGCGCGCCGCCACCCGCTCGGCCACCGCCAGGCCGCCGTGGAGCAGGCCGGCGACCAGCGCGGCCGAGACCAGCGCCGCGGTTCGGCCGCCCCGCGTGGGCGCGCCGACCCAGTCACCGGCCAGCCCGGCCAGCCGCCGGGCCAGGAAGAACCCGGCCACGACCACCGCGCACGCGACCGGCCACACCAGCACCGCGCGCGCCGCGCCCAGCTGGTCGCGAAGCACCCGACCGTCGCCGAACCCGTGGTGCGCGCCCGCGGCCAGGTAGAAGCCGGCGTGGAGCAGATCGGCGGTGGCGAACCCGACCAGCGCCAGCCGCGCGATCGGCGCGCGCTGGCCCAGCCACCGGGCTGCGATCAGCGCGGCGGCCGCCGCCACCACCTCGAGCGCGATCCCGCCCATCGACACCGCGATCGTCGCCGCGGTCCCGTGCTCCGGCCCCCACCGGTAGCTCACCCAGCCGCCGCCGAACAGGAACAGGTGATACGCGGCGACCCGCCCGCCCAGCGCCATCGCCACCGCGCCGTGGCCGACCAGCTCGTGCAGGACCAGCGACACCCGGCTGGCGACCAGCCCGATGCAGAAGAACGCCGCGGCCAGGCGCGCCCAGCGGCCCGCCATCAGAAGGACGACAGGTACCAGCGCCCGTCGCGCCGGACCAGCTCCATGGTCTCGCTGTCGTCGCCTTCGGGACCGAAGAGGAAGTCGATGCGCGCGTGGTCGCCGGACACGCGCGGCTCACCGTTCAGCCGCGCGCGCGCGAACGCGCGCCGGAACGAGTCCCAGTCGGGCGCGCCCGGGTGAGTGGCGCAGATCCGCCGCGTGTTGACGTCGGCCGCGCCGGTCGGATCGCACAGGCCGGCCAGGTGCTCGCTGCGCCCGTGCCCGGCGGCGTAGAAGATCGACGCGGTCACGCTCTTCGGATCGCGAAAATCGACCTCGGCCGCGATCGGGTCGTGGATCTCCTTGGCGCACCCGGCCACCGACGCGGCGATGGCGGCCGACAGCGCGGCGACCAGCGCCGGAGACGACATGGGCCCAGTCTACCCGGACGGCCGCTGCCGCGCCTCCGGCTGGAGGCGCAGCCCGCGCGGCACCACCACCCGCTCGACCAGGCCGAACAGCCCCTCGAACAGGAGCGCCAGCCCGGCCGCCGGCAGCGCGCCCTCCAGGATGAGCCCGGTGTCGTCGAGGCGGATGCCGCCCAGGATCGGCTGGCCGTAGCCGCCCGCGCCGATGAGCGCGCCGATGGTCGCGGTCCCCACCGCCAGCACCGCGGAGGTCTTGATGCCGGCCAGGATCGCGCGCGACGCCATCGGCAGCTCGACCATGCGCAGGCGCGCCGACCGGGTCAGCCCGAGCGCCTCGGCCGACTCGCGCATGGCCGGCGGGATGTCGCCCAGCCCGGTGGCCGTGTTGCGGACGATCGGCAGCAGGCTGTAGAGGAACATGGCCGTGATCGCCGGCAGCGCGCCGATGCCGAGCAGCGGGATGAACAGGACCAGGAGCGCCAGCGCCGGGATGGTCTGCACCACGCCGACCGCGCCGAGCACGATCTTGCCGACTTGCCGTCGCCGCTCGCACAGCACGCCGAGCGGCAGCGCGACGATCAGCGCGGCCAGGAGCGACACGCCGACCAGGAACAGGTGCTCGAGCGTGCGGTCCCACACCCGCCGGGCCAGGCCGGCGTCCTCGCACTCGCCCGGCGCTCCGCCCAGCTCCTGGGCCAGAAAATCGGCCGCGACCTGACAGTCGCCCACCTTGTCGAGCACGGCGCGGGCGTTCATCGCGATCATCTCCGGCTCGGAGATGCGCTGCCCGACCCGGTCGAGCGCCGCCACCGCCGCGGGCGCGAGGTCGGTGCGATAGAGATAGACCGCGTGATAGGGCGGGAAGTGGTGGAGGTCGTCCTCGAGCACCCGCAGGCGGTAGTGGCGGATCTCGGCGTCGGTCGAGTAGAGGTCGGTCGCCTGGATCGAGCCGGACTCGAGCGCCCGGTAGGCCACGTCGTGATCGAGCCCGCGCACGCTCCGGTGCGGCATCCGGTAGCGCGCGCGCACCGCCGGCCAGCCGTCCTCGCGGTCGAGGAACTCGTGCGACAGGCCGAGCGTCACCTCCGCGTGTCTGGCCAGATCCGACAGCGTGCGGATGCCGAGCCGCGCGGCGGTGTCCTCTCTCATGCCGATCGCGTAGGTGTCGTTGAAGCCGAGCGGTCGGCTCATCCGCACCCCGCGGGCGGCCAGCGCCGCGACCAGCGCGCGATCGCCGGCGCCGATCGCCTGGCCGGACAGGATCTCCTCGCGGATCGTCCCGGTGTACTCCGGGTAGACGTCGATCTCGCCGGCCAGGAGCGCGTCCCAGAGGATGCGCGTGCCGCCCAGCTCGCGTCTGTGCCCCACGTCGAGCCCGGCGCCGGCCAGGAGGTGCTCGGCCAGATCGCCGAGCACGACCGACTCGGTGAACTTCTTGGAGCCGACCAGCACATCGGGGCGCGCGCAGCCGACCATCGCCGCGCCCACCACCAGCCAGGCGACGAGCGCCCTCACCGGACCAGGCTCCGCTGCGCGTTCAGGAAGCGAGTCACGAACGGATCGGCCGGGCGCTCGCGCAGGTCGTCGAGGGTGCCCTTCTGGGCGATCTGGCCGTCGCGAAGGAGGACCAGCACGTCGCCGAAGTACCAGGCCTCGCCGATGTCGTGGGTGACCAGCACCACCGTCTTGCCGAGCGAGCGGAACACCTCGCGCAGGTCCTCCTGCAGCTCCGAGCGGACGATCGGGTCGAGCGCGCCGAGCGGCTCGTCGAGCAGCAGCACCTCCGGGTCGAGCATGAGCGCGCGCATCAGGCTCACCCGCTGGCGCTGGCCACCGGAGAGCTGGGCCGGGAAGCGGTCGACCATCTCGGCCGGCAGCCGGACCAGCGCGGCCAGCTCGGCGGTGCGCTCGGCGATGCGCTCGCGGCTCCAGCCGAGATGACGGGCCAGCAGCGCCGCGTTGCCGCGCGCGGTCAGGTGTGGGAACAGCCCGCCGTCCTGGATGACGTAGCCGGTGCGGCGGCGCACCGCGAGCACTCGCTCCGGCGCGACCGGCTCACCGTCGAACAGGACCTCTCCCTGGTCAGGGCGCAGGAGCCCGTTGAACAGGCGGAGCAGCGTGGACTTGCCGCACCCGCTCGGGCCGATGAGGACGGTGTTCTTGCCGGCGGCGGCGACCAGGTCGATCGGCCCGAGCGCGGTGCGCCCGCCGAAACGGACCATCGCCTGGCGGACCTCCAACATCGGCGCATGATAGTGCAGACGCCGGTCAAAAGCCGCTCAGGCGCCGCTCAGGCTCAGGCGCCGCTCAGGCGCCGCTCAGGCGTCGTTGACCTTGATCTCGATCATCTTGATCGGCTTGCTCGGCCGATCCTGGCTCGCGGTCGGCGCGCTCTCGATCTTCTGCACCACGTCCATGCCCTCGATGACGCGGCCGAACACCGGGTGCTTCGACTGCCCGGGCGAGAACCAGTCGAGGTAGGCGTTGTGCACGGTGTTGACGAAGAACTGGCAGCTGCCGCTGTTGGGCCGGCCGGTGTTCGCCATCGACAGCGTGCCCGGCTCGTTGGACAGCTTGGCGTTGGCCGGATGCTCGTCCTCGATCGTGCCGTGCGGCGCGTTGCCGGTGCCGGCGCGCGGGCTGTCGGGGTCCTTGCTGTGCGGGCAGCCGAACTGCAGCATGAAGCCCTTGATCACCCGGTGAAAGTGGAGCCCGTCGTAGAAGCCGCTCCTGGCCAGCTTGATGAAGTTGCCTGCCGTCTTGGGCATGACATCGGTGAAGAGCTCGACCCGTATCGTGCCGAGCGACGTGACGAGATCAGCGGTCGGATTGGCCATTGCCCACGATCTATCACTTGCTACTGGCGCTGTCACCGGCGGGCGTGTTCGTCCGCAAATCCGGACCCGACCCGTCGGCTGAATTGGGTTGGCCCAGGCATCCGGCGATCTCCATCGCCGGAGCCCAGCCGAACGCGGTCGCGATGAGCACACCGCCGAGAGCCAGATAGATCGCGCCGAACAATGCGTGGGTGCGCGGTCCGCGCCCGTACATTCCCTTGCGCATGAAATTGGGGCCGTCGGTCGGGCGCGGGCGGAGCGCAACGACGATCCGGAAGATCCCGAACGCGATCACCCAGGCGGCGACCAGGAGCAGGAGCCAGCGCGGGAGGGTCACCGGCTGTCTATATCAAGCCGTCGCGCCGCGCGCCACGTCGGCCAGGTACCGGGTGTAGAGCTCCATGAGCCGGCGCGTGATCGGCCCGGGCGCGCCGTCGCCGATGACGCGGTCGTCCACCTGGGTCACCGGCATGACCCCGCGGATCGAGCTGGTGATGAACGCCTCTTCGGCGCCGCGCACGTCGTCGGGGCGGAGGTCGCCCTCGTCGACCGCGAGGTCGGCTGCGCGCGCGATGTCGATGACGCGCATGCGCGTGATGCCCGACAGAATGCCGGTCGCCAGCGCCGGCGTGACCAGGCGCCCGCCACGCGCGACGAACAGGTTCGAGGTCGAGCCCTCGGCCACCCGGCCGTCCGGGCTGCACATGATCGCCTCGTACGCGCCGGCCCGCTTGGCCTCTGCCAGCGCCATGATGTTGTTGAGGTAGTTTCCCGACTTGACCGCCGGATCGACCGCCCGGCGCGAGGTCCGCTCGACGCCGACGATGGCGAGCGACGCGCCGCGCTCGTACAGCTCCGCCGGCGGCATCACCAGCGGGGCCGCGATGAGCACCAGGCTCGACCGCTCCGGCTCGCGGATGTCGAGGGTGATCGGCCCGCCGCCGCGAGTGACGATGATGCGCAGGTACGACTCCGGGTTCTGCGCGGCGGCCAGGGTGTCCTCGATGGCGCGGCCGAGCTCGTCCGGCGCCGGCATGGCCAGCGCGATCGACGCGCCCGAGCGGAGCAGGCGGTCGAGGTGGCGGTCCATATCGACCGTGCGCCCGCCCGACGTGCGCAGCACCTCGTACACGCTGTCGCCGTAGAGGAAGCCGCGGTCGAAGATCGAGATGACCGCCGACTCGCGATCGCTGATGATCCCGTTGACGTAGACGCGGACCGACACCGGCGGAGTATATCCGCGTCAATCGCGCCCGCGCAGCAGGTCCTCCACCGAGCGCAGCCCGATCTCGGCCGCCTCCAGCCAGATCGCGCCGGCCGGACCGGCCCGGCCATCGCGGCCGGCCTCGAGCGCGCGCAGGTAGGCGGCGCGGGCGCGCGCGCGATCGGCCAGCGCCTGGGCCCGCAGCGACTGGCGCAGCTCGGCGGCCGCGCCGGATTCGAGCTCGGTCGGCAGATCGAACGTGAGCGACAGCGAGAGATCGTAGTAGAGGCTGGCGATGCGCAGCTCGGCGGCGACGGTGGCGGCCGGCTCGCCCAGCGCAGTGATCTGTCGATAGGCGCGCACCGCCGCCTCCATGGCGGCGCGCTTGGCGCGGACCCCGGCGCGGAGCTCCTCGAGGCGCGGCCGGAGCCGGCGGGCGTGATACGCGGACAGCAGCGCCTCGGCGCGCGCGTGCAGCGCGGCCGCCTCGGGCGTGACGCCCTCCAGCGGGGTGCCGGCGGGCGGGCCGCGCACCTCGATGTCGTGCACGCGCACCGCGCCCAGGCGGCGCTGCAGGCGCTCGGCCCAGTGGAGCAGGTCGCGGTGATCGCGGCCCAGCGCGGCGGCGCGCGCGACCAGATCGAGCGCGATGTGTCGGCGCCCGGTCTCGGCCTCGTACTCGGCCAGGCGAAGCGCGGCGCGCGCGGCGGTCTCCGGCGCGGCGCTGCCGTCGGCGACCACCTCGCGATACGCGGCCCGGGCGGCGCGGAAGTCGCCGCGCAGCACCTCGTCCAGGTAGCCCTCGTAATAGCGGACGGCGGCGCGGGCGCCGGGCGGCGATCGCGGCGATGCCTCGGGCGCGGGCGCCGGCTCGGCGGCGGACGCGGCGCTCGACCCCGGATCGCCGATCGCGGCGGGCGCCAGGTCGGCGTCGTCGGCGCAGGCCGCGACGACCACGCAGGCCGCCACGACCGCGACCACGCCGAGCGCCGCCGGCGAACCAGCGCAGCGCCGGCACCGAAAGACTGTCCGCCGAGACGTCACCCCTTCGATGCCGGCGCCATCGCCTCGCCCACCTCCACTGGTAGCAGAGGACGGCCCGGCGCCGGTCGCATCCCTGTCGCCGCTCGTCACGGCCCTGCAAAACCTCGTCACGATCGTGTCATCACGGCCGGTCATCGCCGCCTCGGCCGTCGCGCCCGACCACCAGGCGGTAGCCGGCCCCGTGCACGGTGAGCAGGTGGCGCGGCCGGTCCGGCTCGTCCTCGAGCGCCCGGCGCAGCTTGACCAGGTGGTTGTCGACCGTGCGGGTGTTCGGGCTGCGCTCGTACCCCCACGCCTCCTCGAGCAGCACCTCGCGCGACACCACCTCGCCCGGCCGGCGCGCGAACACTTTGAGGATGGCGAACGCGCGCGCGGGCAGCTCGAGCGCGCGCCCGGCCTTGTCGGCGGTCTGGCGGGCGAAGTCGATCCGCACGTCGCCGAACTCGAGCCGGGTCGGCTCGCCGCCGGCGCGCGCCTGTCGGCGCAGCACCACCGCGACGCGGGCGAGCAGCTCCATGAGCGAGAACGGCTTGGTCACGTAGTCGTCGGCGCCGAGCTCGAGGCCGCGCACTCGATCGAGCTCCGCCCCCCGCGCGCTCAGCATGATGATCGGCGCGGCCGCGACCTCGCGCGGCCCCGCCTTGAGCCGGCGGCAGACCTCGAAGCCGTCCAGGTCGGGCAGCATGATGTCGAGGATGATGAGGTCGGGCGGCGCGCGCTCGGCCAGCTCAAGCCCGGCCGCACCGCGGGTGGCCACGCTGACCCGGTACCCCTTGGCGCGCAGCGTGTCCTCCAGCCCGAGCCGGATCGACGCGTCGTCCTCGATGACCAGGATGTGGCTCACGCCCGACCCTCGCCGCTCTCGGCCGCCGCCTCGGCGAACACCAGGGTGAAGGTCGCGCCGCAGCCCGGATCGCTGTCCAGCTCGACCGCCCCGCCCTGGGCCTCGACGTGCCGCTTGACCAGCGCCAGGCCGAGCCCGGTCCCCTCGACGCCGGTGCTGTACGCGGTCGGCGCCCGGTAGAACTCGCGGAACACACGCTCCTGCTCGAGCTTGGGGATGCCCGGGCCGCGGTCGCGCACCGCCAGCGCGACTCGCCCGTCGGCCCGGCGCGCCACCTCGACCTCGATCGCGTGGCGATCGCCGCCGTACTTGACCGCGTTGGAGAGGAGATTGAGCAGCGCCTGCACCGCCACCTCGCGGTCGATGAGGACATGAGCGGACGCGGCCTCGGGCGCGACCGCGACCGCCACCTCCTGGCCTTCCCCCTCGCGCAGGCGGGCGAAGGTGGTGACCGCCTCGCGGACCAGGTCGCCAGCCAGCTCCGGCCGGCGCAGGTAGCGGCGGGTGCCGCGCTCGATCTGGGCATAGTCGAGCAGGTTGGCGATGAGCAGGCCGAGCCGCTCGCTCTCCTTGACGATGATCTCGTGATAGCGGCGCTCGCGCTCGCGGTCCTCGCCGGCCACGCCCTGCTGCAGCATCTCGGCGAACATGCGGATCGAGGTCAGCGGGGTCTTCAGCTCGTGCGACACGGTGGACACGAAGTCGCTCTTCAGCCGGGCCAGCTCGCGCTCGCGCGCCGCCCCGCGGATGGTCGCGGCCAGCCCGAGCACCAGCACCGCGACCAGCCCGCCGGTCAGCGCGAGGTGACGCCGGCTGCGCTGGCGGACCATCTCGGCCACCGGGTCGGGCCGCGAGCGGTCCTGCACCAGGGCGAGGTTTAGGTGGGGCAGGAGCGCGCCGAACGACGCGCTGGCCAGCGCGCGGGCCGAGCCCGCGTCCGGACTGTCGCCGACCGGCAGCAGGACGGCGCGCACGCCGATCTGCCGCTCGTGGGCCGGGACCGCCGACCTGGCCAGTCGATCCAGCGCCGCGCGCTCGAGCGCCAGCCCGACCACCGCGCCGCTGGCCAGTCGCCGGTAGAGCAGCGTCCGGTCCGGTGCGCCGAGCGCGGCGCGACCGCGCGGCTCGGCCACCGCGGTGCGCGCGAGCGGGACCAGATCGTCGGCCAGGCGCGCGGCGAGGCGGGCGGCGCCGTCGGCGCGGGCGAGCTCGCCCTCGAGCTGGGCCAGCTCCGCCGCCTGGGCCGGGTCGAGCGCGCGCCCGCGCAGGAGCTCGCGAACGTGATCCACGAAGATCGGCCGCGCCGCTCGCGCGACCAGCGCGCGCCCCGACACCAGCTCGCGCAGAGCGTCGAGCGCCGGCCCCGCGCCGGGCTCGACCTCGGCCAGCCCGACCAGCCCGATCGCGGCGTAGGCCATGCCGTCGGCGTCGACTCGATCGGGGAAGCGACGGACCAGCTCGCGGTAGAACGCCGCGGCCTGGACCGACCGCTCGGCGGCGCGCTCGAGCCGGGCCAGCCCGAGCAGCGCCTCGGCGCCGGTGTCGCGGTGCCGGGCCAGACGGGCGTAGGCGCGGCGCGCCTCGAACAGACCGCGCGGGGTCGGGTGACAGGGCACGCCGGTCGAGCGAGCGGCGCGCGCTGGATCGCCGCGCTCGACGTCGACCGGCGGCGGACAGATCCCGATCTCCTGGCGGCGGGCGAGCTGGAGCTGGGCCGCGCGGCCCGGGTCGAGCTTCGCGCCGCCGCTCAGGAGGTCGAGGAACTCCTGATCCGGCGCGGAGCCGGCCGCCGCGTCACCGACGGCGACGGCGGGCGGATGGATGAGTCTTCCATCGCGGTCGAGCAGGATCGGCTGGGCCGCGATCGGGTGCGCGGCGGCGAGCTGTTGCAGCGCCACGGGATCGACGGCCGGCGCCTCGCGCGGGAGGTCGAGGGTGCTCGCCGCCGCGTCGAGCGCGAGCCGCAGCTCGCCGCTGACCGAGTCGGCCACGCGCCGGGCCAGAACGCCGTGCTGCTCGGCGACGGCGGCGACCACGCCGCGGTCGGCGAAGTACGAGACCGCGCCGAGATACGCGATGCCGACCGCCGACGCGAGCACCGCGGCGGCCGGGAACATGCCGCGGAGCGCCCGCATGCGCACAGCCGTCACCGCCCAAGCATAGTTCGGCCCGAAGGAGCGATCCCGCGCCCCACCGGGGTGACGCCACCATTCCCCGGCCGGGCCTTGACACCTTGACGCGACGCGTTATAGTTTCGCGAGCTCATCGTCAAAGGGGAAAACCATGGAAACTCAGACTGATAACAGCGGCTCGGCGCAGCCCGAGTCCGCTCACGACCAGGCCGCGGCGGCCGGCTTCGGCGATCGCATCCGCGAGCGCGCCCGCGTGGTCAAGTCGCAGCTCGACGCGGCCGAGGCCAAGGCCCGGCAGCGCCTGGCCGATTCGCGCCAGCGCCTGGCCATCTCCAAGGCCGGCCAGCGCGTGCAGGAGGTGCCGGTCAAGCTGCGCACCGCGCTGCATCAGGTGGTCGGCAAGGTGCGAGACGGGCTCGACCTGCCCAGCCGCACCGAGGTCAGCGAGCTGGCCCAGCGCATCGACGATCTCGACCGCAAGCTGGGCGAGTACGAGGTCCAGTCCTCGGCCCGCAAGAAGCGCAACAGCGACAGCTGACCGCCCGACCGGGCGCGACGCGGTTCAGCTCTTGCCGAGGCGCAGCTTCCACACCATCCAGAGCGCCTCGGCGACGATCCCGCCGGACATCTTCGACTGTCCGACGCGGCGATCCTCGAACACGATCGGGAACTCCTCGATTCGCATCCCGGCGCGATGCACGCGGTACTTCATCTCGATCTGGAATCCGTAGCCGTTCGATCGCACCGACGCGAGATCGATCCGCTCGAGGGTCTCGCGCCGGTAGCAGAGGAAGCCGGACGTCGGATCGCCGATGTCGAAGCCGAGCACCAGGCGGGCGTACTGACCGCCAGCGCGGCTGATGAGCTGGCGGCGGACGCCCCAGTTGATCGTGCCGCCGCCCTCGACGTAGCGCGAGCCGACCACCAGATCGGCGCCGGCCTCGGCGAGCTCGACCATGCGAGGGAGAAAGCGCGGGTGGTGGCTGAAGTCGGCGTCCATCTCGATGACGAGCCGGTAGTCGCGGGCCAGCGCCCAGCGGAAGCCGTCGAGGTAGGCCGTGCCGAGCCCGAGCTTGCCGGCCCGGTGGAGCACGTGGACGCGGGGATCGCCCGCCACGATCCGGTCGAGCAGCTCGCCGGTTCCGTCGGGCGAGGCGTCGTCCACGAACAGCAGCTCCGCGCCGGCCACCGGGGCCAGAAACTCGGCTGCGACACGCTCCACGTTGTCCCGCTCGTTGTAAGTTGGCACCACGATGAGAGCGCGTCGCGTCGCGTCGGGCGAGGGCATGGCCGGCGACCTTACCCTGCCCGCCAGACCCGCGAGGGATCGGACCCACCTGAACAGAATGGGTTCACCCCTGACGTGCTAACCCCTCAACTTGACGAGCTAGAAGGCTGTCTCGTCAAGGCACTGTGTTAACCTGCGTACAGGTCCCCCCGATGCAAATTCTGAAGGTCCGCTTCCGCACAAACACTGAGTTCGAAGCGAACTACCAGAGCGACCTCATGGCAGGCGGGCTCTTTTGCCCCACGACCGCTCCGCTCGACCGAGGTGAACCGGTCATCGTAGAGCTGAGCGCTCCCGCCCTCCCCAACAAGGTCCTCATTCGCGGGACAGTTCGCTCCTGGCGACCTGCCCTCCCCAGACTTCGAGTTCGCGCCGGCGCGGTGGTCGAGTTCGACCCCAACGAAGCCGACAAGCGCGACTTCGTGGTCGAGACCATCAGCGGCGATCGCACGCCCGGGTCCCGTCGCCGACACACGCGCCTTCCGGTCGCGGTGCCGGTCCGCTACCGGACGAGCGAATCAGCCGAGCTCATCGAGAGCTCGCTGAGCGAGATCAGCGTGGGCGGCGCGATGCTGGCCACCCCCTCGCCGTTGCCGCTCGAGACCGACGTCATCCTCGAGATCACCCCACCCGGGGCAGTCCGTCCGATCTCGATCTCCGGCAAGGCCACGTATCACCTGCCGTCCGGATCGACCGGGCTGAAGTTCCTCTACCGCGACGCCGGTGGCTCGCGCCGGCTGCGAGAGCTGGTGCGCCGGCTGCGCCAGTCATGAAGTGAGGTCGAGGTGAGGTCGGCGCGACGGTCCCGCCATCGCCCCGGCCACGCCTCTGCCGGAGATCTGGTCGCCGCGCTCCTCGATCGCCACGGCATCGCCCGCGAGCTGCGCGAGCACCGCATCCTCGCCCGCTGGAGAGAGATCGTCGGGCCGACCCTGTCGGATCGCACCTGGCCCGACGGCCTGGAGCGAGGAGTCCTCTGGGTCCGGGTCAAGAACTCCTCCTGGCTCCACCAGCTGAGCTTCCTGCGCGAGGATCTGGTCGCCCGCCTCAACCGAGAGCTGGGCGACCCACCCCTCATCCAGGACCTCCGCTTCCACGTCGGAGCCCGCCACAAGGTCGCCGACGACGACGCCCTGGCCCCGACCCTGCGCATCCGCCGGGCCCTCCCACGCGCCCGCCAGCCACCACCACCGGCGACCCCGGCCCGCCAGGCCCAGATCCAGCAGGAAGCCGACCAGATCCAGGACGCCGAGCTCCGCGCCATCGTCCTGGACCTGAGAACCCGCTGGAACCTCTGACCCCCGGCAACGCCGCGTCGCGTTGAAGGCGCGGCCGGACGCCGCGATCGACGACCCATGCGGACAGCACGGATCGATCGACGTGCGCGAGCCGCGCCCGCCGGGGTGGCGTGGGGCGGCTGGACGTTGATTGCTCGGGGTGGGTGGTCGAGACTGGCGGCGTGCTCATGTCGATCCGGTTGCTGGTGCTCGCTTCGCTGCTGGTGCTTGGACCTCGGGCGGGGCTTGGCGCTCCCTTCGATGAGTCGGTGATCGGTCCGCTGGCCGAGGGCATCTCGGGCGCGGCGGCCAAGCGGGACGTCGAGGCGTTTTCGCGCCATCACCGGATGCGGGGGTCCCGGGGGTTCCGGGCGGCGGCGAATCACGTGGTGGAAGAGCTTCGCCGGGCCGGGCTCTCTCGCGTCGAGATCATCGAGCTGCCGGCGGACGGGCGGATCTTCTACGGGACGCAGCGGTCCCGGCCGCCGTGGGATGCCGACAGGGCGGAGCTGTGGGAGGTGCGCAGCTCGCGGAACGCCCCGGCGCAGGTCCTGATTGCCAGCTGGGCGGCGATGCCGCTCTCGCTGGCGCAGGACAGCGAGAGCGCCAGCGTCAGGGCCGATCTGGTCGACGTCGGCGAGGGGACCGCGGCGGCCGACTACGCCGGCAAGGACGTTCGCGGCAAGATCGTGCTGGCGGGCGCGCAGCCGGGGGAGGTGGCGGCGATCGCGGTGGAGAAGCTCGGCGCGGTCGGCGTCGTCAGCTATGCGCAGAACCAGCGCACCGCGTGGTGGAAGAAGGACCCCACGATGGTGCGCTGGGGCCACCTCGACACCTTCGCCCGGGTGCCGAGCTTTGCGTTCATGGTCTCGCTGGAGCGCGCCGGCGCGCTCCGGCGGCGCCTGGCCGCCGGCGAGAAGGTGCGGCTGCGCGCGTCGGTGAAGGCGGGCAAGCACCGCGGCGGCTATCAGATCGCGACCGCGGTCATCCCGGGCGCGGATCGGGCGCTGGCCGGCCAGGAGATCGTGCTGAGCTGCCATCTCGATCATCCGAATCCGGGCGCCAACGACAACGCGAGCGGGTGCGCGGCGATCCTGGAGATCGCCCGGACGATGGCTCGCCTGGTCGCCAGCCGGCGCATCGCTCCACCGGCCCGGACCGTGCGGTTCGTGTGGGGGCCCGAGGTCGAGGGGACGCTCGCGCTCCTGGTCGCGCGGCCGCAGATCGCGTCGCGGATCCGCGCCGCCATCCACCTCGACATGGTCGGCGGCGGGCCGGAGACCAAGGCGGTCTTCCACGTGACTCGCGGGCCGGCCAGCCTCCCCTCGTTCGTCCACGACCTGGCGGCCAGCGTCGCGCGGTTCGTCAACGATCAGACCTACAGCTTCGCCGCGTCGGGCGTTGCCCGCTGGCCGCTGGTCGAGCCGACCGGCGGCGCCGAGGCGCTGCAGGCGGAGATGACGCCGTTCACCAGCGGAAGCGACCACGAGATCTACGGCGAAGGATCGTTCCGGATCCCCACGATCTATCTCAACGACTGGCCGGACCGCACCATCCACACCGATCGCGACACGCCGGCCAACATCGACGCCACCAAGCTGAAGCGCGCCGCCTTCATCGCGGCGGCCAGCGCGTACCTGCTCGCCCAGCTCCGCGACGGCGACGCCGCGTGGCTGTGGCAGGTGGTGCAGCGCGAGTCGCTGCGGCGCACCGCGGCGATGATGGAGTCGCGATCGCACCTGTCGGGCGCCGAGGCGGCCAACCTCACCCGGTTCCACCTGGCTCACGAGCGGGCCGTGGTGGCGTCGATGGCCCGCTTCCTCGCGCCGCCGGCCGGGATCAAGCGCGAGGCCAGCACCTTCTTCGGCCGGCTCCAGCTCCTGATCGGAGGGGCGCCGGTCCGTCCGACCGCGGGCGCCAGCACCGGCGACGCCGCGGTGGTGTTCCACAGAAATCCGGCGCTGAAGGGGCCGATGCGGGTCTTCGGGTACGACTACTTCGAGGCTCACTTCCGGGGGAAGGCCCCTGCCCTGCTCGCCGTGCACGAGCCGGTCGTCCGGGGCGAGGAACCGGAGTACGCGTACGAGGCGCTCAACCTGGTCGACGGTCGACGGACCGTGCGCGAGATCCGCGACGACCTGTCGGCGATCTGCGGTCCCATCGCGATCGAGGTCGTGGCCGAGTACCTCCGCGCGCTCGAGTCGATCAACGTCGTCCAGCGTCCGGCCAGGCGTTGAGCCCGCTCGACGCGGCGAGCCGCCGCCGCGGCCCGGCTCGACGCCGGCCGCGTGAGCGGATGTTCGAGGATGCGGGGCGTCCCCGCTCGCTGGCTTGGGTATCATCGGGGAGTCGATGACAGGCGCCATCCCGGTCAGGCGGCTCGCGGTCTTGCTGGTCGCGGCGTCGCTCGGCGGAGGCGCCAATGGCGGGTGCCGTGCGCGCACGGAGCGGCCCGCGGACCAGGCGGGCGAAGCCGGCACGCGCCCGGCCGCGCCCGGTCCGGAGGGCGCGGCCACCGCCTCCGCGGCTCGGAGTCGCGAAGGCGCCGATCGGCAGGAGGTCGTCTCGCTGGCGCCGGCTCCGCCGCTGGCGCCCGCTCCGCGCGGGCTCCCCCCGGTCCCGTCGCCGCCGCACAACCGGACCACGGCGGAGAAGGTGGAGCTGGGCCGGATCCTGTTCTTCGATCCTCGTCTGTCGGTCAGCGGGAAGACGTCGTGCGCCAGCTGCCATCAGCCCGAGCGCGGATGGTCGGACGGAGCGGCCCGGGCCCGCACCGACTCCGGCGAGCCGAATCTTCGCCACTCGCC
This sequence comes from Kofleriaceae bacterium, assembly GCA_035489015.1. Lineage (GTDB taxonomy): Bacteria > Myxococcota_A > Polyangia > Haliangiales > Haliangiaceae > DATFRY01. Next base: position 34,579 of record DATHKR010000288.1, read on the forward strand.
CAGCCTCTACAACGTCGGCTACGGGCAGGAGTGGGCGTGGGACGGCGGCATGCCGACCCTCGAGGCCCTCGTCCTGTCGCACTGGAAGGGGCAGCTGGGCGGGACCCCGGCGGCCGCAGCGGCGCTCCTGGCTCGCGCTCCGGGCTACGCGGCGCGATTCGCGCGCGCGTTCGATGAGGTGCCCGAGCAGGACGGGATCGCGGAGGCGCTGGGCTCGTTCGTCCGGACCATCGCCAGCGGTGACTCGGCATGGGATCGGCACGAGGCGGAGATCGCCGGCGCGGTCTCGCCCGACGTGGTGCGCGGCTTCGAGGTGTTCGCGCGCAAGGCCGGGTGCGCGACCTGCCATCCGCCGCCGCTGTACTCCGATCTCGACTATCACGGGCGCGCGGGCGCGGCGAAGGCGGCCGATGCGGACCCGGGTCGGATGCGGGTCACTGCCAATCCACGCGACCAGGGGGCGTTCAAGACGCCAGGTCTGCGCGGGCTGGCTCTCACCGCGCCCTACTTCCACGACGGCAGCGCGTCCACTCTGGAGGCGGCGGTGGACATCGAGCTGGCCCGCGGCCAGGCGCCGATCACGTCGGCCGAGCGCAGCCACCTGCTCGCCTTCCTGCGCGCCCTCAGCCCCGCGCCGGCAGCACGCCCGTCGATCGATCTGCCGGCCTTCCCGTAGCGCCGAGGTCTGCGAGCGCCGAGGTCCGCGAGACGCCACGTGCGGCGATCGCGCCGCGACCTCGCTCGAACCGGAGCGCGCGCTTCGTGGGCCGCGCTCGGTGTGCTCCGGTGTATTCGATCATCGTGCGCGCTCGTCTCGTCGTCCGTTACTGAGCCCGGGTCGCAGCTCTCGACCGGCGATCGTGGATGCTCGCCATCGGATCGATCGCTCCGTTGCTGGCGATGACGGTCGAGTCGGTGTCGTGGCGCGTTGAATCGCCGGAGGATCGGCTTGTAGAGTGGGGCGTCGTGTTGCTGCGGTGCAGCAGGGATGGCTCGATGCCGCGGTGCGGCAGCGGCGGTGACCCTCGACGGGTGCAAGAAGGTCTTGCGCTCTCGGCGCAGCTGGGATAATCGGAGGAAGTAAACGTTTACATGCCCCGAGCACGGCATAGCAGTAACACCCGCGTCTCGGACGCCAGCATCAAGGACGTCGCCCGCAAGGCCGGCGTCTCCATCGCCTCGGTATCGCGCGTGATGAACGAGCACGAAAACGTCCGGCAGGAGACCCGCGAGCGTGTGCTCGCCGCGGTCCGCTCTCTCCGGTACGTGCCCCACAGCGGCGCTCGCAGCCTCATCACTCACCGCACCAACGCGGTCGGCGTGCTCCTGCCCGACCTCTACGGCGAGTTCTTCTCCGAGATCATCCGCGGGATCGACTCGGTCGCGCGCCAGCGCGGGCTGCAGCTGCTCCTGTCCAGCGTGCACGGCGACGCGGCCGAGGTCGCCGCCTCCATCCGCACGATGCGCGGGCGGGTGGATGGGCTGCTGGTCATGTCCCCTCACGTGGACACCGCCCTGCTCGACCGCAACATCCCCGCCACGCTGCCGATCGTGCTGCTCAACAGCCCGCTCACCGACACCCGGCACCCCACCCTGACGATCGACAGCTACGGCGGCGCTCGCTCGATGATCCGCCACCTGGTCGGGCGCGGCCACCGCCGCATCGTCCACATCTCCGGGCCGCCGCACAACTTCGACTCCGACGAGCGCCTGCGTGGCTACGCCGACGAGATGGCCCGCTCGGCCCCGGGCATCGAGCCCGTGGTGGTGAAGGGCGACTTCACCGAGCGGTCGGGCCACCAGGTCGGACGCCAGCTGGCCGCCGCGGCCGAGCGACCCGAGGCGGTGTTCGCCGGGAACGACGTGATGGCGATCGGCTGCCTGGTCGCCTTCCGCGAGGCCGGCCTCCGTGTCCCCGGCGACATCGCCCTGGCCGGCTTCGACGACATCCCGCTCGCGGCGCTGGTCAGCCCGGCGCTCACCACCGTGCGGGTGCGAATCGCCGAGCTGGGCAAGACCGCGCTCGACCAGCTGCTGCTCAGCATCGAGAACCCGGACCGAAACCGACGCGTCGCGCAGGCGCTCCAGCCCGAGGTCGTGATCCGGGAGTCCTGCGGCGTCGACCAACCACCCGGACGTCGCCGTCGGCGTCCCGCAGCGAGGGGCTCATGAGACTGACGATGAAACCGACGCGCAGCACCGGCCGAAGGTGGGTGCTGGTGGCTCTCCTCGGCCTGCTGGCCCCGATGCTGCTCCACCAGCGAGACGCATCGGCCCAGCGCACGACCGCGACCATCGTGGTCAACGTCACCGCCGGAGGCGGCGCGGCGCCGGCCGGGGTCACCGTGGTCGCGATGAGCACCGACACCGGCGTCGCCACGCTCGGCACCGCGCGCTCGGATGGCTCGCAGGTGCTGACCGGCCTGGCCCCGGGCGAGTACCTCATCACCGCGACGCCCCCGGGTGGCAAGGAGGTCTACCGCCTGGTCCGGGTCGAGGTCGGCCAGAGCGCGACCCTCGACTTCGACCTCGGCAGCCAGGAGGTCGCGTCCACCGCGGGTGAGACCATCGTCGTGGAGGGCCGGGTCAGCGAGAGCTCCACCTCGGAGATCGCGACCAACGTCAGCCGCGAGCAGATCGAGAACCTGCCGCAGAACAACCGCAACTTCCTCAACTTCGCCCAGCTCGCGCCCGGCGTGCGGCTGTCGCAGGACGAGTTCCGCCAGGAGCTCAGCTCCGGCGCGCTCGGCGCCAACCAGACCAACGTCTTCATCGACGGCGTCAGCCTGAAGAGCAACGTGCAGCAGGGCGGCCTGGTCGGCCAGGATGCCAGCCGCGGCAACCCGTTCCCGCAGCTCGCGGTCGGCGGCTTCCGGGTCATCACCCAGAACTACAAGGCCGAGTACGAGCAGGCCGGCAGCGGGATCATCTCCGCGATCACCCAGTCGGGTGGCAACGAGTACCACGGCACCATCCTGACCCAGTTCCAGCAGGAGCAGCTGACCGCGACCGATTACTTCATCAAGAAGCGCGGCGATCCCGAGCCGGACCTGTCCCGCTATCAGGTCGGCGCGGCGGCCAGCGGCCCGATCATTCCGGACAAGCTGTTCGTGTTCCTGACCTACGAGGGCAACTACCAGAACCGGCAGAACCAGGTGTTCCTGACCGGCACCCCGCCCGAGCTGGCCGGCCGGTTCGACCAGTACGAGGGCACCTTCACCAGCCCGTTCCGCGAGCACCTCGGCTTCGGCAAGATCACCTGGCGCCCGGCCGACAACCAGAACGTCGAGGTCTCGACCAGCCTGCGCCTCGAGACCGACATCCGCAACTTCGGCAACGATGTCAGCCTCGAGGCTTCCGACAACGTGCGCAACCGCGTCATCACCACCTCGGCCAAGCACCAGTGGTGGATCGGCTCGGTCCTGAACGAGGCCACCTTCCAGTACCTCGAGAACCACTTCAACCCAGAGCCGGAGAACCCGGGCCTGATCGGCCAGCAGTACTTCGCCGGCGCGCTCGGCAGCCCCTCGCTGGTCCGCTTCGGCGGCCGCGACACCACCCAGGACAACGGGCAGCGCGGCTTCACCCTGCGCGACGACGTCACCTTCTCCGACATCGAGGGGGGCGGCACCCACGTCATCAAGACCGGGGCCAAGGCCGCCCTCCAGCACTACACGATCGACAAGCAGCTGAGCGGCAACCCGCTGTTCAAGTTCTACAACGACCCGCTCACCCCCGAGAGCACCACGGACGACCTCACCTACAACTTCCCGGCCGAGGCCGCGTACGGCGTGGGCAACCCGCTCATCGAGGCCAACAACGCCCAGATCGGCCTCTACGTGCAGGACGACTGGCAGATCGGCAAGAAGCTCACGCTGAACCTCGGGGTCCGCTGGGATGTCGAGACCAACCCGCTCAACAACGACTTCGTCACGCCCGACGACGTGCGGATGTCGCTGACCGAGACGCCGTACAGCTACACCAATCCGGCCGGAGACGCGCTCTGCACCAACATCCCGTTCGACCAGTGCATCCAGCAGATCAACGGATCGGGCTTCTTCGATTCGGCCGACTACATCACCGACGGAAATGACCGCCCGATCTACCTGGGCGCCATCCAGCCGCGCCTCGGGTTCGCCTACGATGTCCTCGGTGATCACAACACGACGGTGTTCGGGGGCGCTGGCCGCTACTACGATCGCACCCTGTTCAACGACGGCGTGGACGAGAAGTACCGCCTCCAGTACGAGGTCCGCACGTTCCGGTTCTCGCAGGACGGCATGCCGCGCGAGGGCGGAAACCAGACGATCGTGTGGGACCCGAGCTACCTCAGCCAGCAGGGCCTGGACCAGCTCATCGACAGCGGCGCGGCCCCGCCTCCCGAGATCTACCTCCTCAACAACAACATCAAGCCGCTCCACACCGACCAGTTCAGCGGCGGCCTGCGCCAGCAGATCGGCCCCATCAGCGCGTCCGGCACGTTGACCTACGCGCGCAGCAAGAACGGCCTCGGCTACTACCCGGCCAACCGCGTCGCCACCGGCACCCGCGACTTCCTGCCCCAGCCGGCCGGCTTCGGCAACGTCATCCTGGCCACAGACGATCGCGAGTCGCGCTACACCGCCGTCCAGGTCCAGGTCGACAAGCCGCTCAACTACGACTTCTCGGACTATGGCATCGCCTGGGGCGCCTCGGCCGCCTACACGCTGTCCTGGGCCAAGGAGCGCGGCGACGTGTTCAACTTCGACTTCCCGACCATCGAGGACAGCCCGTGGGTCCCGACGATCACCGACGAGCGCAACCGGGTAGTGCTGACCGGCATCGTCAAGTTCCCGTATGACTTCCTCCTGTCCACCTTCATCCAGCTCGGCACCGGGCTGCCCTACTCGATCACCGATCAGTCGGCCGGCACCGCGCCGGACCAGGTCGTGATCCGGCGCAACGGCGGCCGCGACGACAAGGTCTGGGAGTTCCGCCAGGTCGACCTCCGCGTGGGCAAGGACTTCGGGCTCGGCGCCGGTCACCGGATCAGCGCGTTCGTCGAGTGCTTCAACGTGTTCAACTCGAAGAACTTTGGCGGACAGAACGGCTTCATCCCGTTCGAGGGGGAGAACGCCGACTACGGCCGACCGACCAGGCTGGTCGCCCCACCGCGGGCGGTGCAGCTGGGCGCTGCGTACAACTTCTGACCGGCGCGAGCCCCGAGGTGGACGATGAGCAAGAGCCGGTTGGTCATCGCGGCGGCAGCGGCCGCCGCGGCCCTCCTGTCGGCCTGCGCGGGTGACCAGCGCCAGCCGGCCACCCAGAACCCTCCTCCGGCGGCGATGGCGCCGGACGAGGTCGTCGACGACCTGGAGGAGCGCACCTTCCGCTTCTTCTGGGAGACGGCCAACCCGGACAACGGCCTGGTGCCGGATCGCTTCCCGACGCCGTCGTTCAGCAGCATCGCGGCGATCGGGTTCGGGCTGACCGCGTACGGCGTCGGGGTCGAGCGCGGCTACGTCAGCCGCGAGGAGGCGCGCGACCGGGTCCTGACCACGCTGCGCTTCCTCGACAAGGCGCCGTCCGGGCCCGACCCGGCCGGGATGACCGGCTACAAGGGGTTCTTCTACCACTTCCTCGACATGAAGACCGGGAAGCGCTTCAAGGACGTGGAGCTGTCGACGGTCGATACCACGCTGCTGCTCGGCGGGGTCCTGTTCGCCCAGTCGTACTTCGATCAGGACGACCCGGCCGAGGCGGAGATCCGCAGCCTGGCCGAGGAGATCTACGGCCGGGTGGACTGGCCGTGGGCGCAGACCCGCCCTCCCGCCATCTCGATGGGCTGGAAGCCGGAGTCTGGATTTCTGGCCTACGACTGGGTCGGCTACAACGAGGCGATGCTGGTCTACATCCTCGCGCTCGGCTCGCCGACCCACCCGGTCGAGCCGGCGGCGTGGACCGCGTGGTCGGCGAACTACGACAAGAGCTGGCGCGAGTCGTACGGCCAGGAGCACCTCCACTTCCCGCCGCTGTTCGGCCACCAGTACAGCCAGGTGTGGGTCGACTTCCGCGGGATCAAGGATCCCTACATGCAGCAGCACGGGATCGACTACTTCGAGAACAGCCGGCGGGCCACGCTGGCCCAGCGCGCCTACGCCGCCGCCAACCCGGACGGCTGGAAGGGCTACAGCGAGGACATCTGGGGGCTGACCGCCTGCGACGGACCGGGCGACCTCGAGCACGAGTACGGCGGCAAGCGGCGCGTGTTCCGCGGCTACTCGGCCCGCGGGATGGCCTCGTACGACGACGGCACCCTGGCGCCGACCGCGGCCGCGTCGTCGATCGCCTTCGCCCCGGAGATCGCGATCCCGGCGATGGTCGAGATGCGCCGGCTGTACGGCGAGCAGATCTACTCGACCTACGGCTTCGTCGACGCGTTCAACCCGAGCTTCGACTTCGACGTACCGGTCACCAGCGGCCGGGTCGTGCGCGGCTTCGGCTGGGTCGACGAGGACTACCTCGGGATCGATCAGGGCCCGATCGTGGCGATGATCGAGAACCACCGCAGCGAGCTCGTCTGGAAGGTGATGCAGAAGAACCCGCACATCCGCCTCGGGCTCACTCGGGCCGGGTTCAGCGGGGGTTGGCTCGAGGCGGTGAAGTGAGGCCGCCAGCGGCCGGGCTCCTCGCCGCCGCGCTCCTCGCCGTCCTGCCCGCCTGCGCGAGCCAGTCGTCCGACGAGGTCGTCCTCGAGCTGTGGGCGGTCGGCCGCGAGGGCGAGCTGGTCAGCCAGCTGACCCGCGACTTCGAGGCCAGCCACCCCGGCATCCGCGTCGAGGTCCAGAAGCTGCCGTGGATCGGCGCGCACGAGAAGCTGCTGACCGCGGTGGTCGGCGACGCTCCGCCCGACGTGGCCCAGATGGGCAACACGTGGATCCCGGAGTTCGCCGCGATCGGCGCGCTCAGCCAGCTCGACGAGGAGATCGCCGGGTCCCGGGTGGTCGCCCCGGCCGACTACTTCGCCGGCGTCTGGAACACCAACGTCGTGGACGGCCGCGTGTACGGCGTCCCCTGGTACGTGGACACTCGCCTCCTCTTCTATCGCCGCGACATCCTGGCCGAGGCCGGCTACTCGCATCCGCCGCGGAGCTGGCCGGAGTGGCGCGAGATGATGGGCACCATCCAGCGCCGCGCCGCGCCCGACCACTTCGCGGTGCTGATGCCGCTCAACGAGTTCGAGCCGCTGCTCGCGCTGGGCCTGCAGCAGGACGAGCCGCTGCTGCGCGACGGCGGCCGGTGGGGGAACTTCCGCAGCGCCGGCTTTCGCCGCGCGCTCGCCTTCTACGTCGACGCGTTCCAGAGCGGCCTGGCCCCGAAGGTCACCAACCTCCAGGTCTCGAACGTGTGGGACGAGTTCGGCCGCGGCTTCTTCGCCTTCTACATCTCCGGCCCGTGGCAGATCGGCGAGTTCAAGCGACGCCTGCCCGACGCGGTGCAGGGTGCGTGGGCCACCGCCCCCCTGCCCGGCCCGGACGGACCGGGCGCGTCGATCGCGAGCGGGGCCAGCCTCGTCGTCTTCGCCGGCTCCCCCCACAAGCAGGCGGCCTGGCAGCTCATCGAGTACCTGTCGCGCCCGGACATCCAGCTCCGCCTGAACGCGCTCGGCGGCGACCTGCCGCCGCGCCGCACGCCGTGGAACGATCCGGCCCTGGCCAGCGACGTGCACGCGGCCGCGTTCCGCGACCAGCTCGAGCGCGTCGAGCCCACGCCCAGCGTCCCGGAGTGGCAGCGCATCGCGACCGAGCTGTACGTGATCGGCGAGCAGGCCGCGCACGGCCGCATCACCGTCGACCAGGCGGCGGCCGAGCTCGACGCCCGCGCCGACCGCATCCTCGAGAAGCGCCGCTGGGTGCTGGATCGCGAGGCGAGCGAGTGAGGGGCGGCGCTGGCCGCGCCGGCTGGCTGTTCGCGTCGCCGGCCCTGGTCGTCATCGCCGTCTTCTTCTTCCTGCCGGTCCTGGCCGCGCTCGTCCTCAGCGTCACCGACTTCGACCTCTACGCCCTGGCCGACATCGGCAACCTGCGCTTCGTCGGCGCGCGCAACTACCTCCGCCTGTTCGAGACGCCGCTGTTCTGGAAGGCGCTCGGCAACACGCTCCTGTTCGTGGTGCTGGGCGTGCCGCTCTCGATCGCGATGTCGCTCGGCACCGCGCTCCTGCTCAACGCCGGGGTGACCCGGCTGAAGGGCATCTTCCGCACCGCGCTGTTCGCACCGGTCGTCACCACCCTGGTCGCCGTCGCGGTGATCTGGAAGTACCTGCTCCACACCCGCTACGGCCTCATCAACTACGCGCTCGGCTGGTTCGGGATCGATCCGGTGGACTGGCTGGGCGATCCGAACTGGGCCATGCCGGCCATCGTCCTTTTCGCCGTGTGGAAGAACTACGGCTACAACATGGTCATCTTCCTGGCCGCGCTGCAGAACATCCCGCCCGATCTGTACGAGGCAGCGCGGGTGGACGGCGCCAGCGCGGTGCAGCAGTTCCGCTTCGTCACGCTGTCCGCGCTCGCCCCCACGCTGTCGCTGGTCGGCATCCTGACCATGGCCGGCTACTTCCAGCTGTTCGCGGAGCCGTACGTCATGACCCAGGGCGGCCCGCTGCAGAGCACCACCAGCGTCCTCTACTTCATGTACGAGGAGGGTTTCAAGTGGTGGAACCTGGGCTCGGCCTCGGCGGTCGCGTTCGTCCTGTTCCTGATCATGTTCGCGGTCACGCTGCTGCAGTTCTACGTGGCCCGCCGGTGGAGCCGGGCATGAGCCGGCGCTCGGCGGCAATCACCATCAACGGCGCGCTCCTGGCGATCGCGCTCATCACGCTGTGCCCGCTCCTGTGGATGGTGTCGGTCTCGTTCATGAGGCCCGGCGAGGCGTCGAGCTTCCCGCCCCCGTTCCTGCCCGCGCAGGCCACCCTGGCCAACTACCGCGAGCTGTTCGCCCAGACCGGGATGGGCCGCCACTTCGCGAACAGCCTGTTCCTGGCCACCTCGGCCACCGCGCTGTCGCTGCTCTTCAACGTCAGCGCCGGCTACGCGTTCGCCAAGCTCGCCTTTGCCGGGCGCGACCGCGTGTTCCGGGTCCTGCTCGGGGCGCTCATCATCCCGGGCCAGGTGGCGATGATCCCGCTCTTCCTCATGCTGAAGCAGATCGGGCTGGTCAACACCTACGCCGGCGTGCTGATCCCGACGATGGCGAACGTGTTCGGCATCTTCCTGGTCCGGCAGTACGCGATGTCGATCCCGGACGAGCTGCTCGAGGCGGCGCGCGTCGACGGCGCCGGCGAGGTGCGCGTGTTCCGCTCGATCGTGCTGCCGGCGCTCGGCCCGATCCTGGTCACCCTGGCCATCTTCACCTTCCTCGGCTCGTGGAACGACTTCCTGTGGCCTCTCATCGTGCTCGGCGACGACAAGTTGCAGACGCTGCCGGTCGCGCTGGCCGGGCTGTCGCGAGAGCACGTGCAGGACAGCGAGCTCATGATGGCCGGCTCGGTCGTCACCTTGCTGCCGGTGCTGGCCCTGTTCCTGGTCCTGCAGCGCTACTACATCCAGGGTCTCCTGGCCGGGAGCGTCAAGGGATGAGGCGGCTGGCGCTCGCCGGGCTCTGCGCCGCGCTCGGCTCGTGTGCCCGCGGCGGCGCGCCGGCGCCGGCGCCTGGACCGCGCGCGCTCGACGACTTCGAGAGCCTCGCGGCCTGGAAGGCCGAGGGCTCCGACGGCGTCATGGCCCGCGTCCATCACACCGACGGCGTCGACGGCCGCGCCATGCAGCTCGACTTCGACTTCCAGGGCCACGGCGGCTACGCCATCGCGCGGCGCGCCCTGCCGCTGGACCTGCCCGGCAGCTACGAGATCACCTTCGACCTGCGCGGCGACGCACCGGCCAACAACCTCGAGGTCAAGCTGGTCGACGAGACCGGCAAGAACGTCTGGTGGTTCCGGCGCCCCGATTTCGCGTTCCCGGCCGCGTGGTCGCCGATGCGGGTCAAGAAGCGGCAGATCGAGTTCGCCTGGGGGCCGACCAAGGATCACGTGCTCCGCCGGGCCGCCGCGATCGAGCTGGTGGTCTCGGCCGGGCACGGCGGCGGGCGCGG
>DATHKR010000289.1:0-3079 GCA_035489015.1 Kofleriaceae bacterium
TGCGCGCCCGCCGGACGAGCCGCGGCGCCCGGCCAGCAGCGTGCTGGATCGGCATGCGCTGGCGGCGTGGTCGATCGCCCCGACTGACCGATTCGGCGCTCGTCGCCGGCGGCGATCCGGCAAGTGCGCGTGGCATGGCGACCGGTGATCTCGAAGCGCGGGGCATGCGAGTTGCACTGGTCGCTCGGCGTGACTCTCTCAGACCCTTCCACACAAGGAATGATCCCCATGCGTACAAGACGATCACTCGACATGAAACTGGCGGCCGGCGCGCTCTACTTCGCGGCGCTCGTGGCCGCTGGAGGCTGTACGGCGTCGAGCGACGCCCCGGAGCTCATCACCGAGGCCTCGCAGCTGACCCCGGCCGAGCAGGACGCGCTGGTCGACCAGCTCGCGTTCGACCCGCGCTTCGTGGCGTTCAACGAGCTCGCCTTCGACATTCACGGCCGGGCGAGCCGCAAGTTCGCGGCGATGACGCCGGCGGAGTGGACCGCGGCCAAGGCCGAGGCCTCGGACATCGCCGCCGACGCGCACGTCCCCGACGCCAACGCGGACCAGCTCGCGTCGCGGGTGACGGCGCTGACCGGCGTGCCGTGGAACGACCTCCGCCTGCTCCAGACCCGCGCGATCGCGCTGCGGACTGCCTTTCCGCAGCTGGTGCAGACCGGCCCGGCGCTCCTGGGACAGGCCGTGTATCAGAACCCGGTGCTGACCGGCATCCTGGTGACCTCGGGCGGCGTCGAGGAGGACGATGACGCCGAGGAGGAGACCGTGGACTGCCTGAACGACTGCCTCGACGAGTACATCGCGGCTCACAACAGGGCCGGCTTCGACTTCGGGCTGGACCTGCTCGGGTGCGCGGCGTCTGGCAACCCGTACGCCGCCGTCATCTGCATCGCGCTGTCGACGGCCGAGTGGGCGGTCGAGGAGCTCATCGCGACGAACAACTACGACAACTGCAAGGACGGATGCTTCGGCATCCCGCCGCAGGGCGAGTGCGACTCGGACGCCGATTGCCTGTCGTCGCAGTGGTGTGACACCGGCACGCTCGGTTTCGGCGACAACGAGTGCGAGCCGGACAAGTCGATCGGCGAGGTGTGCTCGCGCGACGCCAAGTGCTCCTCGGGCTGCTGCAAGTTCGACTTCTGGCAGAACCCGGTCTCGATGACCTGCAACCCGGCCTCTGACTGCAACTGACGGACGGCCGCGGCCCGCTCTCGACTGCACGGCGCCTGGAATCGGGCCGGCAGTCGGGGCGGGCCGCGGCTTTTCCCAACCAAGGAGAACGACCATGTCTCGCTCGAACATCTGCCACGCGGCGCTCTCGCTGCCCGTCGCGCTCCTCCTGGTCGGCTGCGTCGACCCGACCGCCGAGCTCGACGATCTCGAGGAGCTCGACGAGATCGACCAGATCGGCGGCGCGCAGCAGGCGCTGACCGACGGAGTCCCCACCGGCCCGGGAGGGTACGAGCTCGCGTTCGAGGTCTCGACCGGCGACCAGCGCGAGTACTTCCTCTACCTGCCGGACGGCTACCTCCAGAACCGGGCCCAGCCGTATCCGCTGGTCGCGATGTTTCACGGCCTCGGTGGATCGGCGGCCAGCTTCGCCGCCACGCTGGACGCGGCCGGGCTCAGGGACCTCGCGAACCAGCAGGACAAGATCGTGGTGTTCCTCCAGGGCACGCTCGGTCTCACGATCACGCAGCAGGGCTTCTGGAACCTGGGCAGCGGCGGCCGCGACGACGTGCTCTACACCCAGGAGCTCCTCGACCACCTCGCGTCCGAGCTCGATGTGGACGAGACGCGCGTCTTCGCCGGCGGACATTCGCTGGGCGGCCGCTTCGTTCACGAGCTCGGCGCGCGCGACCCCTCGCGCTTCCGGGCGATCGCCGACGTCTCCGGGTTCTACGGCACGCCGGCCGGCGAGCCGGCAGCGCCGCCGGCCGGGACGCTGCTGCCGGTCCTCATCGTGCACGGCGCGGTGGATCCGGTCGTGCCGCTCGCCGGAGGACCGGTCTTCCTGCCCACCGAGTACAACTACACCTCCTGGTACGCCAACGACGACTGCACCGAGCCCACCAACCGGCTGCTCTCCCTCTTCTGGGACATCGAGACGACCGTCTGCCGCGCCGGCACGACCCACCCGATCATCCAGCGAGTGATCGTCTCCGGTCTCGACCACCACTGGCCCCGCACCGCCGACGGCTTCGACGCCTCGTCGGAGATGCTGGACTTCTTCGACATGCAGTGAGGTCGCCGAGCTACGAGGCGAACAACGACGCCACCGGCAGCACCGTCGTGGCGGCCTCCGACACCGGCAGCGGGAAGCTCTCGATGCGCCTGTCCTCCTCGAGGACCTCGGGCGGCATGCTGCCGGTGTCGTAGGTGATCGGCGCTGGCGCGCCCTGCAGAAGGAGGCGCCTCAGCGCCGCGGCCTGCGATGTGACCAGGGCCGCCGCCCAGTGGCTCGTGGAGAGGTGCTCGCGGACGGCTCGATCGACGTCGCCCTTCGTCATCGTGGGGAGACGGCGGGCGAGCTCGGACACGATGTCCACGCCGTGGACCAGTCCGTCGATCGCGTGGCCGAGCCGGCGCGAATCGTCCTGGGTCCATAGCCTGCTGTAGTGGAGCAGGAACCGGCGGGTCTCCTCGAAGTCCGGCCCGGGGATGCCGTCGGTGCGCAGCACCTCGATCTCGCGGAGGGCCAGGCGGAGGGCGAAGAGGGCGCTGGCCGGCCGGACCGGTCGGATCCAGATCTCGAAGTGCTGCTGGGTCCTGGGCAGGTTGGGCAGGGGGAACGTCGACGCACCGTCCTGGATGAAGCTCTCGATGTAGGCGTAGTCGCCGTAGTTGAGCCCTCGCAGCCCCCGCATCTTCTGCAGCAGCACTCCGTTGAAGGTGCGGTGCTCTCCCAGGTACGAGCGCGCGACGGTGAGCGGGTAGAAGTCGGGGTGGGCGCGGGTGATGCGAAGCGGATGGCCGAGGGAGATGGCCGTGGCGGGCGCGTCCTTCTCCACCAGCAGCACCTCGGCCGATCGGCGCGCGGGCGGCGGCGGCAGAACGGGCAGCGGCAGGCCGC
>DATHKR010000290.1:0-127049 GCA_035489015.1 Kofleriaceae bacterium
CGGGGACACTGCTCGCGCCGGGGACACCGCTCGCGTCGGCGGCGCGAGCGGTGTCCCCGGCGCGAGCGGTGTCCCCGGCGCGAGCAGTGTCCCCGGCGCGAGCAGTGTCCCCGGCGCGAGCGGTGTCCCCGGCGCGAGCGGTGTCGGCGGCGCGGGCGTCGGCGGCGCGGGCGTCGGCGGTGGCGCGAGCGGCGTCGGTGGCGCGAGCGGTGTCGGCGGCGCGAGCGGTGTTGGCGGCGCGAGCGGTGTTGGCGGCGCGAGCGGTGTTGGCGGCGCGAGTGGCGTCGGTGGCGCGAGCGGTGTTGGCGGCGCGAGCGGTGTCGGCGGCGCGAGCAGCGTCGGTGGCGCGAGCGGTGTCGGCGGCGCGAGCGGCGTCGGTGGCGCGAGCGGTGTCGGCGGCGCGAGCAGCGTCGGTGGCGCGAGCGGTGTCGGCGGCGCGAGCGGTGTCGGCGGCGCGAGCGGTGTCGGCGGCGCGAGCGGTGTCGGCGGCGCGAGCGGTGTCCCCGGCGCGAGCGGTGTCCCCGGCGCGAGCGGTGTCGGCGGCGCGAGCGGTGTCCCCGGCCCAAGCGGCGCCGCAAGCGCTGACAGCCTCGGCGCCGGAGGCGCCAGCTCCGCAGCGACCAGCGCGGCCGCAGCCGGTGGAGCCGGCTCGGTCGCCACCGATGCCAGCGGAGCAAAGGCCGCGGCCGGCGGCGTCAGCGGCTCGCGCGCCCCCGGCGCCACCGTCGGCGAGGCGAACATCCGCGGCGCCTCCACAGGCGCCGGCCAGGTCCCCGGCGGCGCAGCATCCGGAACCGCCGCGGCGGTCGGGACCCCCTCGGTCGTCGATCACCGCGGCGATATCCCGTCCGAGGCCAGCTCCGCCGGCACCCTCGATCACCGCGGCGCGCCCTCGACCGATGTCGGCGGCGCGACCGAGGCCGCGAGCGGCAGCCGCGTGCGGGTCGGCTCTGGCGCGGTCGCCGCGGCGGAGGGCGACACGTCCGGTGCGGTCGGCGCCGTGGCCGGTGGCCAGGCCGGGGCCGCTGTGTCCGGCGATGCTTCCGGCGCGGTCGGCGGCGGGTCGGCCGGGCGGGTCGCGGGCGGCGACGTCGGCGGCGCGGCGGCCGGTGAGGCCGGGGTCGACTCGCGGGTTGGCGGGATCCGCTCCGGGTCCGACGCCCAGCACGTCGCCAGCGACGACGCCAGCTCGCGCGGGCGCGACGCGAGCGGGCTGTCGGAGGCGGAGTCGCAGCGGCGTGGGGCCGAGGGCCGCGTCCACAGCGAGCGCAGCCACGCCGAGTCCGAGGTCGACGTCCAGGGCCGCGCTCGCGGCGAGGTGTCATCGAGCGAGAGCCAGGCTCGCGGCCAGGTGGGCGACCCGACCTACGAGGCGGACCGCGCCCGGCACCAGGCCACGACTCCGCCCGATGCCCCGTCGGAGGCGTACCAGGCCAGGTACCGCGCCGACGCCGAGGTCAGCGGCGCCGAGCGCGACGCGGGCCAGCCCGGATCCGAGGCGCGCGACGCGAAGTACCAGGCGGAGTCGCGCACCTCTCGCGCTCGCGACCCGGAGGGCGCCGCCGGCCGCGAGGCCTCTCACCGCCGCGGCGAGCACCTCGGCGACGCCGAGACCGACGCCGATCGGGCCAAGGACACCGCCGCGGACCCCGACCGCGAGGCCAAGTCCCGGGCCAGGAAGCTGGACGAGTGAACCGGGTGACCGCGAGTCCCACTGGGACATCAGGAGCCAGCCATGCCGTTCGCCGCTAGGGTCGGAGACATGCACACGTGCCCGATGTCGGATGGGCCCAAGCCGCACGTGGGCGGGCCGGTCACCCAGGGCAACCCGACCGTCCTCATCTGCGGCATGCCCGCCGCCACCGTCACCAGCCTGTGCACCTGCGTCGGCCCGCCCGACGTGGTCCTCAAGGGCTCGTCGACGGTCTTCATCGGCGGCCTCGCCGCGGCGCGGGTCGGCGACCAGACCGCGCACGGCGGCGTCATCGTGGTCGGCGCGCCGACCGTCATCATCGGGGGCTGAGCCGGACCGAGCCCGCTGTCCTCCGCCGAAAAGCTCGCCTGGTCGCGACGTTGACGGCGGGCGGGACGGTCCTTAGACTCGAGTCCCCGTACCATGGACGACGAAGAGCTCATCGTCTGGCAGGATGTCCTGGACGAGGTCGCGGCGGGACGGCGGGCGGCGCTCGCCTGCCCGTACTGCGGCGTCCGTCCACTGACCGTCGAGGAGCGGCCGGGCGGTGCCACGCGGATCGCGTGTCCATCGTGTCATCGCTTCCTCGAGGGGCGCTTCGGGTCGGGCTAGGAGGATCGTTCAGGCATGGTGAATCGGCGCGACTTCCTGGGCCGCGGCTGGCGCTTCCCGGTCGCCATCAACCGCACCGGCGGCATCGCCACCTCGGCGCAAGAGGAGAACATCCGCGAGTCGATCTTCATCATCCTCGGCACCGCGCCGGGCGAGCGCATCAAGCGCCTCGATTTCGGCTGCGACATCCACGAGCTGGTCTTCGCGCCCAACAACCCCGCCACCGCCGCGCTCGCCGTCCACTACTGCGACGAGGCGCTCCGCAAGTGGGAGCCGCGCATCCACAAGATCGTGGTCGAGGCCGACGCCGCCCACGGTGAGCCGAACCGGCTCGACATCCGCATCTCCTACGTGGTGCGCTCCACCAACCAGCCCGGCAACCTGGTGTACCCGTTCTACCTGCGCAAGCCGGACGAAACCTCTCCATGATCCCATCGCCCAAGCTCGACGACCGCGAGTTCGACGACCTGGTCGCCGAGGCGCTGCGCCTGATCCCGCGCTACGCCCCCGAGTGGACCCACCACAACCCGGCCGATCCGGGCATCACCCTCATCGAGCTGGCCGCGTGGATGACCGACCTCATCCTCTACCGGCTCAACAAGGTCCCCGAGAAGAACTACATCGCGTTCCTCAACCTGCTCGGCATCAAGCTCAAGCCGCCGCAGGCGGCGCGCGGCCTGCTCCAGTTCGCCCTAGTCGAGGGCGCCAGCCGACAGGTGGTGCCGGCCGGCATCCAGGTGTCGACCCCGCAGGGCTCCGACGAGGACACGATCACGTTCGAGACCGCGCGCGACCTGGTCGTCACCGCCACGCCGCTCGACCGCTCGTTCAGCTACTTCACCGGCCGGTACAGCGACAACAGCATGCACCTGGCCGCGGCCCGCGCCGACGGCGCGCCGGAGCCGCCCGCCCCGCTGGTCGTGCCGGGCGCGCCGCTCGGCTTCGAGGTGTTCGGCGGGGCCGAGCGGGTCGACCGCTTCCTCTACCTCAGCGACCCGCGCTTCGCCGGCTGCGGCGAGTCGTCGGTGCTGCGCATCTACCTCGGCTGCCCGGAGCGCGGCGGCCGCGACCTGGCCCGCCTGCTCGAGTGGCAGTACTGGGGTGGAGACCGCTGGCGCGATCTCATCCCGGCTCCGCTCGAGGTCGACCGCGGCGAGATCTGCTTCCTCGGTCCGCTCGGGTTCGAGCCGACCACCGTCGCCGAGATCGAGGGCCTGTGGGTGCGCGGACGCCTGGCCGAGGTGACCCGCCCCGAGGACACCGAGATCGATACGATCCGCGCCCGGGTCGAGGTCTCCGGCGAGGGGGTCGGCCCGGACCGCGCCCTGGTCAACCTCGACAACGACGCGTTCATCTACCTCGACCTGGGCAAGAACATCTACCCGCTCGGCAAGGAGCCGAAGGTCGACTGCGTGTTCTACCTGGCCTGCGACGATCTCCTGCGCACGCCCGACGCCGAGATCGCGCTCGACGTGACCATCGCCGATCCGGGCGTGGTGCGCCCGGCCAACCCGTCGGAGGACCTGGCCCTGTCGTGGGAGTACTTCGACGGCCGGCGCTGGCGCGCGCTCGGCCGCAGCGGCCCGATGGGCATCCGCCCGGGCGGCTCCGACGCGGCCGCGTTCCACGACACCACCAACGCGTTCACCCAGACCGGCATCGTCACGTTCCGCCGGCCCAAGGACATGGAGGCGGTCGAGGTCGCCGGTGAGACCGCGCGCTGGATCCGCGTCCGCCTCGAGTCCGGCGACTACGGCCAGGCCGGCAACTACACCCTCGACAACGACCGCTGGGTGTTCCGCGACGACCGCCCGCTCCGCCCGCCGGCCCTGCGCGCCATCGCGCTGCGCGCGCGCGAGGAATACCGCGACGTCCGCCACGCGATCGCATACAACGACTTCACCTTCACCGACGTGACCGAGGCGGCGCGGACCGAGTACACCATCTTCCAGCCGTTCTCGCCCGAGGTGGACGAGTCGCCGGCCTTCTACTTGGGCTGGGCCGGCAAGCTGCCCAACGAGGGCCACTCGGTCTACTTCCACATGGCCGAGGACATCGGGCCCGGCTCGATGCCGCACGACGGCACCGAGGTCGGCACCCCGGAGCTGTCGCGCTACCACGCCGAGCGGCTGGCCGCGTGGCACGGCGAGCAGCGCGTGGTGTGGGAATACTCGACCGCGCGCGGCTGGGAGCCGCTGGCGGTGGCCGACGGGGCTCGCGCCTTCAACACCTCCGGCTTCGTCGACTTCGTGGCCCCGGACGACTGGGCCCAGTCGCGTCGCTTCACCGAGGAGCGCTTCTGGCTGCGCGCTCGCCTCGAGATGGGCGGCTTCGCCAAGGCGCCGCGCATCCTGCGGGTGCTGACCAACGTGGTGGCCGCCAATCACCACACCACGGTGCGGGGCGAGATCCTCGGCTCCTCCGACGGCACCCCGCTGCAGAGCTACGCGCTCCTGCAGACCCCCTTGCTCGAGGGCGAGACCATCGCCGTGCGCGAGCGCCAGATCCCGCCACCCGACGAGCTGCGCGAGCTCGGCGAGGAGGCGGTCGAGCCGCCCGCCGACGGCGACGGCGAGTGCTGGGTGATGTGGCAGCGGGTGGAGAGCTTCTTCGAGTCCGGCCCGCGCAGCCGCCACTACCTCATCGACTACCAGAACGGCCGGGTCACGTTCGGCGACGGCCGCCGCGGCATGATCCCACCCGAGGGCCTCAACAACGTCGTGGCCCGGATGTACCGGGTCGGCGGCGGCTCGGCCGGGAACGTCAACCCCAACACGCTGACGTCGCTGTCGCGCGCGCTGGCCTACATCGACACGGTGACCAACCCGATCTCGGCGGCCGGCGGGGCGGACCGCGAGACCGTGAACGAGGCCAAGGAGCGCGCGCCTTACACGATCAAGAGCCGCGACCGCGCCGTCACCGCCGAGGACTTCGAGATGCTGACCCTGCGCGCGTCGACCTCGCTGGCCCGCGCCCGCTGCGTGCCGGACCGGGGCGGGCGCGGCGGCGTCACGGTGGTGGTGGTGCCCAAGGCGGAGACCGAGACCGAGGATCTGTCGCGCCGCCTGGTCCCATCGAACGAGATCCTGCGCTACGTCAAGCGCTACCTGGACGAGCGCCGCCTGGTCGGGACACTCCTCAACGTCACCAAGCCGACCTACGTCGAGCTGTCGCTCAAGGTCGCGCTCCTGCGCCGCACCATCGGCGTGTCCGACCGCATGCGCCGCGAGATCGAGGAGCGCCTGCGCCGCCACCTTCACCCGCTGGTCGGCGGGCGCGACGGCGAGGGCTGGCCGTTCGGCCGCGCGGTGCTGAAGACCGAGCTCATCCACCTGGTCGAGGAGGTGCCCGGGGTGGAGGGAGTAGACTCGGTCGACATGCTCGACGAGCAGAAGGGCGTCCACGTCGAGCAGATCCGGCTCGACCCGGACGAGCTTCCCCACCTGATCCACGTGCACATCGTCGAGAAGGTCCGCGACGAGATCATGTGATGCCGTCCTCTTGCCCATGGTGATGGTGACCGAGCTGCACAGCCGCCGCGTGGTGCGGGTGCCCGACCTCGTCGGTCAGCCGCTGGTCAAGGCGCGCCTGGTGGTCGAGAACGCCGCCCTCGCGGTCGACGCGGTGCTGTTCCGCGAGAGCTACGAGGACCACAACACCGTCCTCGAGCAGACCCCGGCCCGCGGGCAGATGGTCTACGAGGGCACCCGGATCACCCTGCACGTGGCCCGCCGCGGCTACATGGAGCTCCTGCCGGCCATCTACCGCCGGTCGGACGCGGTCGGGCGCAACATCGTCCGCGACATCTGCTTCGTCTTCGAGCACCTGTTCGGCTCGATCGAAGAGACGCTCGACCTCGGCTTCACCTACTACGATCCGCTCGAGTGCCCGCCCCACTTCCTGCGCTGGCTGGCGTCGTGGACCGCGATGGTCCTGGACCACGACTGGCCGATCGAGAAGAAGCGCGCGCTGCTCAAGCGCTCGGTCGATCTCTACCGGATCCGCGGCACCGCCCGCGGCCTGTCGCTGTTCCTGAAGCTGTTCATCGGCAGCGAGCCGCTCATCGAGGAGAACCGGTGGCCGTTCCGCGGCTTCCGGGTCGGGGTGGACGCGCGGGTCGGCATCGACACCGTGGTCCTGCCGCCGGTCGACCTGGCCCACTGCTTCACCATCACCGTGCCGATGCGGTTCGCGGATGTGACCCCGGAGATGGTGGTGCGGGTGCACGAGATCATCCGCATGGAGAAGCCGGCCCACGTCCAGTACTACCTGCGCTTCGCCGCCGACGAGGGGGACGCGCAGCTGCGCGAGTTCTTCGCCATCGGGCTGCGCTCCGGCATCGGCATCGGCGACGAGATCGTGGAGGAGGCCGAGGAGGGCGGGAAGGGCGGCGGCATCGAGCCGGGCCGGCGCAGACCGGCGATCGGCGACGACGAAGAAGAACCAGACGAGGACACCTCGCCGGGCGGCTACGACCCGAGGAAAAAGGGATGAACCCGAGCGACAACAACGCCCCCAACAAGGGCTACAAGCGCATCAACTTCTTCAAGGGCTTCCTGACCACGGAGCACGACTGGAACGCCGCCGAGAACTACCACCTCGAGAAGCACAAGCTTCACAACCGGCTGATGCACACGCCGGGCGTGGTGACCGGCATCGGCTCCGATCTGCGGGTGGTGGCGCGCGCGCGCGGTGATCTCTCCGTCGAGATCCAGGCCGGCCACGCGATCGACGGCCAGGGCCACGAGCTGTGGCTGCCCGACGCGGTCATCAAGAACATCAGCCCCGAGGAGTACCGGCTCCCGCAGACCATCTACGTGGTGCTGCGCTTCTACGAGGAGCTGACCGACTTCATCGCCTACAAGGAGAACCTCGAGTACAAGGGCCACCGCCGGGTGCTCGAGGGGGCCAAGGTCGAGCTCAGCCAGACCGAGCCGGACCTCGGCCGCGAGGTCGAGCTGGCCCGCATCTACCTCGAGAAGGGGGCGACCCGGGTCCGCGACGCGCGCAACCCGGCCGACCCGCGCGCCAACGAGATCGACCTCCGCTTCGTGCCGCGCGCCGGCGTGGCCGGATCGCGGCTCAGCCCGCCGATGCGGCTCCGGCTCGAGGCGGTGCTGTGGCAGCTGCGCCGGGTCTTCCTCCAGTACGCCCGCCGCCAGGTGGTGACGTCACACGACATCCTGCAGTGCACCCACACGGCGCTGATGCTGAACGCGACCACGATGGTCGACCTGCGCAACGTGTTCGACATCTTCTACCTCATCGTCGAGTCGGAGGGAGAGCTGTGCCTCGACGTCGAGGTCCACCACCCGGCGCTGAGCCAGAAGAAGGAGTTCGCCGACTACAAGCGACACGTCGAGATCCTGCGCGGCCTCCTGGCCGAGGGGAAATCGACCGTCGAGGCGTACACCAACCTGCTCGCCTATCAGACCAAGGCGTCCGAGGTGGCCGAGCTGGTCATCGCCGGCGAGAGGCCGGTCATCGAGGACAAGAAGCCCGACAAGAAGAAGGTGGCCGAGCTGCGCGACTGGGAGGGCGTGAAGGTGATGCCCCATCCCAAGCCGACCATGGAGCTCGAGGGGCTCACCTGGGTGCTGGTCGACCAGATCAACATCCTGGACAAGGACTCCGAGGACAAGCACGAGTTCGTCATCAAGGAGGCCAAGGACAGCTACCGCTCGCGCCAGAAGCTGAAGTACCCGGACGAGACGGTGGTCGAGGACGTCGGCCGCGCCCAGGTGTCGGGCTTCGCCCAGTACAAGCTGCACGGCCTGACCCCGGGCAAGCCGGTGGTCATCCTGCGCCGCATGGACTACGTGTACGGCGATTACGAGCTCGAGTACTTCGTCAACAACAAGTCGGTCGGCGTGGTGTCGTGCGTCGGCACCGACCGCGTGCACAGGTGGCGAAACTGGCCGTTCCTGATCGAGGCGCAGCACGTGACCGACTCCGCGCTCGGCATCCGGCAGGTGGCGCTGACCGCCGGCCGCGACGTCAACATGTTCCACGTCTGGGTCTATCAGACGAAGTGATTCCCACGCGAATCGCGCCTTTGCGCGCGGCGCGATCGCGGTAGAATACGGGCCCGGCTGGCGCCTCGTCTGCGCTCGCGGAACGCGTCATGTTCCTTAGGTATTTCGAGCCCCTCACCCTCCCGTTCAAGGCCATCCGCAACCGGTGGATGAGGGTGCGGAACATCCAGGGGCGGATCCGGGTCGATGTCGGCCGGGTCAAGAGCTACAAGCAGCTCGCCAAGCTCCGCGCCAAGGAGGCCAAGCAGATGGCCTCGAACGCCAAGCAGAAGGCCCAGGTCGCGCGCGGCCGGATGTCCGGCGGGCAGGGCGGTCCGCCAGGCGGGCCGGGCGGACCGATGCAAGGCGGCCCGATGCCGGCCGGCGCCATGGCGGGCGGTGGCATGGCGGGCGGTGGTGGCATGCAAGGCGGAGCGATGCCGGGCGGCGCGATGCGCGGCGCCATGGCGGGAGGACCGATGGCCTATCAAGGCCCGATGAGCGGTGGATCTGGTGGCGGCCCAGCAATGGCTCCCGGCGGCGCGCCGGGATACCCTCAGCCCGGTGGAGGGCCTGGCGGGCCGCCTCCGGCGGGATTTCCGGGCGGCGCACCAGGCGGCGGCTTCTCTCCCGGAGGGTCCGGCCCCTTGAACGGAACGAACGGCATCGTCGTCACCGGCGCGCTGTGGTGGAAGAAGCACCTCTGCGCCCAGTGCGGCCAGCAGCTCGACAAGACCTGGGATCGCTGCCCCTACTGCAGCCAGGGCGCGCCGATCGCGGCGTCGCACAAGACCCAGGCGATCATGATCGACGCGGCCGGGGCCGGGAACGGCCTCCAGCTGTGCGGCTGGCTGGTCGGGCTCAAGGGAGCGCAGCGCGGCGAGCTGTTCACGCTCGAGCCGGTGACCTCGATCGGCACCGATCCGGGCTGCACCGTCGTCCTGTTCGACAGCTACATGTCATCGCGGCACTGCGAGATCAGGGCCGAGGGGGGCCAGTGGGTCTTGCGCGATCTCCGGTCGACCAACGGCACCTACGTCAACGACAAGCGGATCGAGCAGCACGAGCTGGTGGACAGCGACTTCATCAAGCTCGGGCAGTCGGTCGTCAAGTTCAAGTCGCTATGACCCGGCTCAAGGTGGCGTGGTGGCGGCTGGCTGCCGCCGTGGTGGTCCTGACGAGCGCGGCCGGTCCGGCTCGCGCCGAGGAGGCGAGCTACCGGCTCAAGGTCGTCATTCCCAAGCCCAAGGCGACCACGCCGGCTCCCGATGGAGAGGGCACCCCGCCGCCGGCGGATCCGAACCTCATCGATCCGGCCAACGGCATGCCGTTCGTGCGCGCGGTCATCGGCGGCCGGGTCGGGCTCACCGCCAAGGACTTCCTGCTCAAGCAGACCGACGCGCAGCCGCCGCTGGTGATCGAGGCGATGAAGTCGGTGCCGTACCAGCAGAGCGACGAGCCGATGGCGCTCATCGTGCTGGTGCAGGGCAACTTCCGCTGGATGGGCAACGAGACGTACACCGACGCGGCCGATCCGGAGGCCGGGTCGATCTACGACGGCGCGTTCAAGGGGCTGGGCCCGGCCATCGACGTGCTCGGCAAGGCCGGGCCGCCCGGGTCGAAGGCCTCGCTGCTGGTCTACGCCGAGCAGAAGGTGATCGTGAAGCAGGCGATGGGCGACGCGCCCAGCCTGAACGCCGGCGCGCTCGGCGGGCAGCAAGACTACGGCGAGTTCATCTCCAAGCCGCTCGCCCTCGGCCTGACCGAGGCGTGGAAGGTCCTGGCCAACATGCCGGACTTCCGCAAGGTGCTGGTCGTGTTCGGCGACGGCCAGGACGATAAAGAGGACGTCTCCGCCGATCTCAAGAAGGCGATCTCCGACCTGAAGGAAGCGGGGGTCGAGGTCTACTCGGTCTTCTACACCAACACGCCCGAGGACGGACCGCAGGGCCAGCAGAACATGGCCAAGGTCGGCTTCACCTCGCACCTCAACGCGCAGTCGCGCGACAGCTTCGCGTCGCAGGCCGGGCTGGTCGTCGAGGAGATCAACGCCAAGTACTACGTCGACTTCCCGGGCGACAAGGTCCAGTTCGACGGCGCCACCCACGAGTTCGTGCTCGCGGTCGGCGGCGAGGACAAGGAGCCCGCGCAGCTGTCCCTGCCGACGGTGGTGAAGCCGGTCGAGGAGGAGGGCTCGCTGTGGTGGGTCTGGCTGCTCGTCATCGTGCTGCTGGTCGCGCTCGTCGTGGTGATCATCCTCATCAGGCGGCGCCAGCCGGTCGAGGAGATGCCGCTCGCGCCGCCGCCGGTGCTCGGCCCGATGAAGACGATCATGCTGGGGGTCGGTGGCAACGAGGACTCGCTGCCGGTGGTCGGCTGGGTGGTGCCGCTGGCCGGGCCCAACCAGTTCCAGACCTTCAAGCTCATGCAGGGGGCGACCAAGCTCGGCACCGGCGGCGAATCGCACGTCGTGGTCGGCGACTCGTTCATGTCGACCGAGCACGCCGAGATCGTGTGCACGGCGGGCGGGTTCACCATCAACGACCTCGGCTCGACCAACGGGACCTACGTCAACGCCCGGCGGGTGAGCTCGCAGGAGCTGGTCGACAACGACGTGTTCAAGCTCGGCAAGACCGATTTCAAGTTCAAGTCGATAAACTGAGCCGCTGCCGGCCGAGCGCCCCCAGCTGAACCTCGACCGTGGACACGTCAGCCATCGTCGCTCTCGTCATCGTGTCGATGCTGCTCATCGGCGCGGTCGCCATGCTGCTCCTGCGCGGGCCGAAGCCGCAGCGGCTGGGGTGCGGCGGGTGCCAGCGCGCGATGATGCCGGACTGGACCCGGTGCATGTTCTGCGGCTGGCAGCCGTCGCTGCCGGTGCCGCGGCTCGAGTTCATGGTCGGGCCGCTGGCCGGGCAGATCGTGCCGCTGCGCGACGAGGTCACCACGATCGGCTCGGTGGCCGGCAACACCGTGGTGCTGTCCGACCCGGCGGTGTCGCGCAAGCACCTCGGCATCCGCCGCGTGGGGGATCGCTACGAGCTCGCTGACCTCGGCTCGACCAACGGCGTCTACGTCAACGGTCACCGCATGGGCAAGAAGATGCTCGACCCGGGCGACATCATGCGCGTGGGCAACACGGAGATGGTCTTCCGGGTACAGTAGGCCGGGTTCGACGAGCTCGAGATCATGGGCGCACGGGTCCTCTTTCGCGATAGCCACGGCCGGGATGGTCACGTCGACCTCAACCCGGCGGCGCCGCTCTACGTCGGGCGCGCGCTCGACTGCGCGGTGCGCACCGACGACGCCATGGTGTCGCGCAAGCACTCGATGATCCGCATGGAGAACGGGCGCTTCTACGTCGAGGACCTCGGCTCGTCGAACGGCACCCACGTCAACGACATCCGCGTCACCAAGCACCCGCTCAGCCACAACGACGTGGTCCGGTGCGGGTCGCTGTGGCTGCGCTACGTGGAGGACGGCGCGATCATGGCCGGGGCGCCGATCGCGCCGCCGGAGCGGCCCAAGGGCGGGACCCAGCGGCTGGAGCCGGCCGACTTTGGCATCTCGCCGGGCGCGATCATGGGCGGCGGCGGAATGGGCGGCGGCGGGATGGGCGGCGGCGGGATGGGCGGCGGCCACGGCCAGATGGGCAGCTCGACCGCGCAGGGACAGGGGGCGAGTCGCTCGCCCGGCTTCCCCGCGGTCGGCGCCGGTGCGCGCCCGATCCCGGGTGGGCCGGTCGGCGGCGGGCCGGTCGGCGGCTATCCGCCAGGCGGCCAGGGCGGAATGGGCCAGGGCGGGATGCAGGGCGGCATTGGCCACGCCGGCACCCTCGCCGCGCCGCACGGCGGGATGGGGGGCGAGCTCGGCCAGGGCGGCGGAGCCTATCCTCCCGGTCGTCAGCCGCCTGGCA
The DNA here is from genome assembly GCA_035489015.1 of Kofleriaceae bacterium. Classification (GTDB taxonomy): domain Bacteria; phylum Myxococcota_A; class Polyangia; order Haliangiales; family Haliangiaceae; genus DATFRY01. The sequence continues at coordinate 12,236 of DATHKR010000290.1, forward strand.
TGCGCGCCGGCGGCCCGGCGGTCGGCGGCGGCCAGCCGGTCGGCCCCGGTCAGCCCGGCGGCTTGCCGGTCGACGCCTACCAGCTCTTCGGCGGACCTCCCGCCATGCCGCAGTCGGAGGGGATCGTCGGCGGTGACCTCATCACGCCGCCGCGCTCGTCCGGGCCGGCCATCGGCGACGAGGACTCGATCGTCGTCGACATGCGCGACGGCGACGGGGCGCGGGTTCGCCGCGAGCTGGACGAGGCGCTCGGCACGGTCGAGAAGCTGCAGATCGCCTACGACCGCGAGGTGGCCGACGGCAAGCGACTGCGCGCCGAGATCGTCACCCACAAGGACCGCACCGACGAGCTGCGCCGCGCGCTGGTCGAGCGCGAGGAGGTGGTCGAGGCCCACAACCGGGTCTCCGACGAGCTGCGCGAGGAGCTGCGCCAGGCCAAGGACAGCCTGGCCGCGGCGCGCACCCAGGAGTCCGAGCTGGCCGATCTGGTCGCCGCGCGCGAGCGGCAGCTGGCCCGCAGCCAGGAGGACATGGGCCAGTTCAAGCGCGAGATCCAGGACAAGGAGCGCCAGCTGTCCGAGGTGTCGCGCACCAAGGACGAGGGCTGGCGCAAGCTGAACGAGCAGCTCACCGAGATCGAGCATCTGCGCGAGGTCATCACCCAGCAGGAGCGGATGCTCGAGGAGCGCCGGGTCGGGCTCATCAGCCAGGATCAGATGATCAAGGAGCTGAAGGCCGACAAGGATCAGCACCTGCGCGACGTGGCCCACCTCAAGGCCGAGCGCGACGAGCTGCGCAGCGCGATGGGGCGCCTCAACGCGCAGGTCTCGGCCATCGACGAGGAGAACCGGCGCCTGACCCAGCTCCTGACCGATCTGCGGGCCAAGCGCGGCGGGCCGGGCGAGGACGACCACGCGGCGGCGGCCCACACCGCGGCGGCCACGGCCGAGGTCAAGTCCCTGCGCATCGCGCTGAAGACGGTCGAGTCGGATCGCGATCACCTGAAGCAGCTGTCCGAGCGGGCCGAGACGGAGGTCGATCGCCTGCGCGAGCGTCTGACCAAGGTCGAGGTCGACCTGCGCGAGGCGCTCGACGATCGCGACCGCGCCCAGGCCGGCAAGTCGGTCAGCGAGGACGCGACCACCCGGGCCGAGCTGGCCCGCCACAAGGCCGCCGAGGAGGCGGTCATGGCGGCGCGAGCGCGCGACGATCGGGCCGAGCAGCTGTCCGAGGTCCAGCGCGAGCTGGACAAGGCGCGCCGCCGGGTCGCCGAGCTGGAGGACGACACCCAGTCGCAGGGGGTGCCGGTCGAGGCGGTGATCGAGGAGAACCGCCGGCTCGAGCGCAAGGTGGCCGAGGGCGCCGAGGCGCTGGCCGCCGCCGAGGGCGAGTTGCGGACCGCGCGCGCCGAGATGGAGGTGGCGCGCCGCCGCCCGACCTCCACCCGGCAGCAGGCCGTCGAGGTCCCGGACGGCGACGACGTCGAGCGCACCGCGGTGGTCTCGTTCGGCCGCAACCCGGCGAAGATCAAGGACCGCGCCATCGAGGTGCACGACGGCATCAACGACGTCCTGAGTGAGCTTCGCAACAATGCGATGATCCTCAACGAGGAGTTCCTGAAGGGACCCTCGGAGCGTTCACCCGAGTCGTCTCGTATCATGAAGGACGCGATCGAGGCCCTGCTCGGGCAGGCGGAGGAGGCCAAGGGCGTGCTGCGAAGCCTGCGAGAGCTGGTCGAGTTCCCCGATGAGTGAGCCCGGATCCGACAAGCGAGACAGCCGGAGCGAGGTCGCGGACCTGATCCGCGCCCGCTACCCCCTGCTTTACGTCGTCTCGCACGAGGAGGCCCGGGTCGAGGAGTCGCTGCGCCGGCTCTGCATCGAGCGCGAGATGCGGCTCGAGGTCTGGTCGGTGACGGAGGGCTTCCGGGTCATCGCCGGCGGGACCGGCATCCGCGACGTCAAGGACCCGCTGAAGGCGCTCGAGCACGTCAACCGGGGCGAGGGGCGCGGCCTGTACGTGCTGCGCGACTTTCACCCGTTCCTCAAGGAGCCGTCGGTCGTCCGGCGGCTGCGCGATCTGGCCCACGAGCTGCGCAAGACCAAGAAGAGCCTGTTCCTGCTCTCGCCGGTGCAGAAGATCCCGCCCGAGCTCGAGAAGTCGATCTCCGCGCTGGTCTACTGGGAGCTGCCGGCCCGGCACGAGATCGAGGCGATCGCCCGCCGCCTGGTCATCCAGGCGCCGGAGGAGACCCAGCGCGAGGTCGCGGCCGACAACGGCTTCCTCGAGAAGGTGGTCGAGGCGGCGCTCGGCCTGACCGAGGTCGAGGCCGAGAACGTGTTCGCCAAGTCGATGGTCAGGACCCGGACGTTCGACATCCCGACCATCCTCGAGGAGAAGAAGCAGATCATCCGCAAGAGCGGGATGCTCGAGTACTACGAGCAGACCGAGGACGTGCACGACATCGGCGGGCTCGAGGTGCTGAAGGAGTGGCTGGCCAAGCGGCGCCACGCCTTCTCCTCGCGCGCGCGCGATTTCGGGCTGCCGCTGCCCAAGGGGATCCTGCTCATCGGCGTGCCCGGCACCGGCAAGTCGCTGACCGCCAAGGCGGTCGGCCGCCTGTGGGAGATGCCGCTCCTCCGCCTCGACGTCGGCAAGATCTTCGCCGGCCTGGTCGGCTCGTCGGAGGAGAACATCCGCCAGGTCATCAACACCGCCGAGGCGATCGCGCCCGCCATCCTGTGGATCGACGAGATCGAGAAGGGCTTCTCCGGGACCGGATCGTCCAACATGTCCGACGGCGGCACCACCTCGCGCGTGTTCGGCTCGTTCATCACCTGGCTGCAGGAGAAGCGGTCGCCGGTGTTCGTCATCGCCACCGCCAACAACGTCAGCCAGCTGCCGCCCGAGCTGCTCCGCAAGGGCCGCTTCGACGAGATCTTCTTCTGCGACCTGCCGGCCGCCGAGGAGCGCAAGCAGATCTTCGACATCCACCTGCGCAAGAAGCACCGCGACCCGGCCGGGTTCGACCTCGACAAGCTGGTCGCGGCGACCGGGGACTTCTCCGGCGCCGAGGTGGAGCAGGCGATCATCGCCGCGCTCTACGACGCGTTCGACGGCGGCGGTGATCTCACCTCCGATGGGCTGCTGTCGTCGCTGGGCGACATCGTGCCGCTGGCGGTGACGATGCGCGAGCAGATCGAGGGGATGCGCGAGTGGGCGCGCACCCGCGCGCGCGACGCGTCCGGGCGCCGGAACGAGCGCAAGGCGTCGTGGCTCGAGAAGCACGGCGGCCGCAAGCTGGAGATGTGATGTCTCACTTCACCAAGTGCGATCTGAAGATGACCAACCTCGAGGCGCTGAAGCGCGCGCTCGGCGACATGGAGCTCGGCTTCGAGGAAGCGGCCGAGGGGCAGTCGGTCTCGGTGCGCGGCTACCGCGGCCAGACCCTCGACGCGGCGCTCAAGGTCGACATGGGCACCTACGACATAGGCGTGGTCAAGAACGACGACGGCACCCTCGAGCTGGTGGCCGACTGGTGGGGCGTGGAGACGACCAAGGGCGTGAGCGAGGAGGAGATGAAGAATCGCCTCGGCCAGCGCTACGCCTATCACAACGTCCTCATCGCCTGCGAGGCGAAGGGCTACTCGGTCGAGGAAGAGGTCAACCAGGAGGACGGGTCGATCCAGCTCGTCGTCCGCAAGTGGGCCGAGGGCTGACGATGCGCAAGCAGGAGATCGAGATCTCGATCTCTCCCACCGGAGAGGTCTCCTTCACCGTGAAGGGCATCAAGGGCGCGTCGTGCATCGACGAGACCAAGTTCCTGGAGCAGGCGCTGGGCGGAGAGGTCCAGGTGCGCGAGCCAACCCAGGAATACTACGAGCAGGGCGAGGGGGAGAGCTCCCGGCAGTACATCGGCGACGGGGAAGGGGAAGGCGCGGACGACTGAGTCCGTAGCAAGAGAAGGACCAGGAATGCCCGACCCGAGCGACCCACGCGATCCGCGCGACCCGCGCGAGGACGACGCCGAGCAAGGCGGGGCCGGGCACGACGGCGCCGGCGGAGGCAGCGACGGCGCCGGCGGAGGCAGCGACCGCGAGCACGTCGAGGTCAGCCGGCGGGGCGCGCTCAGCGACGAGATCGCGCGGCGCTGGGATCCGCGCCAGCTGCTGCGGACGGTCGGGCGCGGCGCCGGCAGCGGCACGCCGCTCGACGCGACCACCCGCGGCCGGTTCGAGCGCCGCCTCGGCGTGGACCTCGGCGGAGTCCGGGTCTACACCGGAGAGTTCGCCGAGAAGGTGACGACGCGCCACGCCGCCGAGGCGGTCACGGTCGGCGGCACCGGGATGATCTTCATGAGCGGCACGCCGGATCGCTCGCCGGCCACATCGGCCGGCCGCGCCCTCCTGGCGCACGAGCTGACCCACGTGGCCCAGTCCTCGCGGGGCATCTACCGCTCGGCGCCGGGCGAACGGCCGCCGCTCGCCACCGAGGAGCACGAGGCCGAGGCCGAGGCGGTCGAGGCCGAGGAGCTGCACGGCCCGGGCGGCGATCAGAAGGGCCTGGACCCGGAGAAGGCGGAGGCGCAGATCCTCGAGGCGGTGACCGCGCGCGTCCTCGACCTGGTCTACGACGACGAGCGAGTCCACGCCGTGCGCAACGGCGAGCCGCGCACGCGGCCATGACCGCGTCCGACGCCAGCGACGAGGCCGCGGCGATCGAGAGCCGCCACAAGCTGCTGCAGCTGTTCGGCGAGAACGAGCTGGCCGGCCGCACCGTGCGCGGCGTGGCGGGAGAGGCGCTGTCCCTGGTCGGGGCCGACCTCGACCACACCGTGTTCGACCGGGTCGACCTGCACGGCTGCGACCTCAGCCGGGCGCGGCTCGAGAACGCGTCGCTGACCTCGGTCGACCTGCGCGCCGCGGTCCTGGCCGGCGCGCTGTGGAACCGGGTGCGCGCGGTCGACTGCGACTTCACCGAGGTCGATCTGTCCGGCGCCACGCTGCTCCGCTGCGAGCTCGGCCCGCTGCGCATGCCGCGCGCGATCCTGCGCGGGGCGGCGCTGCGCTCGACTCGCTTCAACGCGGTCGAGCTCTACCGCGCCGACCTCTCGCGCGCGGTCCTGACCCGCTGCCAGTTCGTCGGCTACGGCGAGGGGCCGGTCTCGCTCAGCCGCGTCAACCTCTCCGACGCGGCGCTGGTCGAGGTCGACCTGGCCCGCATCAACCTCTACGGGGCGGATCTGCGCGGCGCGCTCCTGGTCCGCTGCGACCTGCGCGGCGCCAACCTGTGCGAGGCCGACCTGCGCGGGGCCCGCCTGGTCGCCTGCGCGACCGTCGGCGCCGACCTCGAGGGTGCGCTACTATGAGCGGACATGGCCGAGCGTCCTGATCTGCGGGAGATCGCCTCTTCCCTGCGCGAGGCGCTGGGCGGGCTCGAGCGCGACGCGCTGGTCGAGATCTTGACCTACGTCCTCAACGAGTACGTGGTCGAGGGCCCGCCCCCCCTGGCCGCGGCCCAGGTCGAGCGGCTCGAGGACCTGGCCGGGCTCAGCCTGGCCGGCCTGGTCGGCGCGCTGCAGACCCGGCTCGACGTGCCGGGGCTCGAGCTGTTCCGGATCGAGGGGGACGAGGTCCGCGTGCAGACCAGCGCCGGATGGGTGGCGCTCCAGCCCGGGCGCGCCCCCGCCCCCGCGTTCGGCGATCGCGCGGCGGCCGCGCCGGTCCCGCCCGCCGCGAGCAGTCGCGCGGCCGAGCCGGCCGAGGGGAGGGCAGGGGCCCGGTTCGTCGAGCAGCCGATGGCGCGCCCGACGCCGCCGGCCATCCCGCCGCCGCAGCCGACCGGGCGAGCCGCCGCCGACGAGGCGCTGGCCCGCGGGCGCGGCGATCTGGTCGGCGACCAGCGCGGCGTCATCACGCCGCCGGCCCCGCGCCCGCGCGGGCTCAGCGTCTCGGGCCGTCCCACCGCCAGCCCGTCGCCGTGGACCCCGCCGCGAGAGGGCGCCGCGCCTCCGCCGGCGCCGCCACCCGGGCAGGAGGCCGCCCCGCCGCCGTCGTCGACCCAGCCACCGACCACCCCGCCGGCGCAGCCAGGCGAGAAGCCGGCCGCGCGCGACGAGGACGACGCCTCGATCCGCTTCAGCCTGCTCGAGCTCGACTGATGTCGACCGCGGCGCGGCGCTACTACGAGCGCGGTATGGGCGCGCTCGGCCGCAACGAGCCGGACCAGGCGATCGACGCGCTCGCCTCGGCCATCGACCTCGCTCCGCACTTCATCGACGCCCGCCTGGCCTACGCGGTCGCGCTGTGCCGGCTCGGCGACATGCCGCGCGCGGCCCAGACCCTGCGGGCCGGGCTTGGCCGCGCCCGCACCGCGCCGGCCCGCGCCGCGCTCTGCATGACGCTCGGCGAGGTGCTGACCACCGCCGGGGATTTCCCGGCCGCCGAGGACGCCTTTGCCCAGGCCGAGTCGCACCCGGCCACCGCGGCGCGCGCCGCGGCCGGCCGCGCCCGCGTGCTGGCCAAGACCGGCCACTACGGCGACGCAGTCGCCGCGCTGCTCCGCGCCGCGCGCGCGAGCTGAGCGATCACCGCGCGGCTCCGCGCCGCCCTGCTCCGCGCCAGCGCTCAGAAGCCCGGCTTGGTGCCGGGATACTCCTTGGCCTCGATCTCGCGCTCGGCCTCGTCCACGGCGTCGGCCTCGGGATACGGCGTGTCGTCGCCGTGGAAGCCGACCAGCACCACGGTGATGTTGTCGGTGCCGCCGTTCGTGTTGGCGGCCCGGACCAGGTTCTCGCTCATCACCTCGAACGGCTCGCCCGAGGTCAGGATCTCCCGGATCATCCAGTCCTCGACCAGGTCGGTGAGGCCGTCGCAGCAGAGCATGAAGACGTCGCCGTCCTCGAGCGCGACCACCCGGTGATCGATCTCGACCTTCTCCTCGAGCCCGATCGCCCGCACGATCACGTTCGACGCGGCCGGCCCCATCTGCCCGGCCAGCTCCGGCTTGTCCTTGTACAGGTTGACCAGCGAGTGGTCGCGCGTCATCTGGTTGAGCTTGCCGTCGCGCAGGAGATAGAGCCGCGAGTCACCGCAGTGGCAGACGTGGAGCAGGTCGTCCTCGACCCGCATCCCGACCGCGGTGGTGCCCATGTTGTGGCATGCCGGATCGGCCTGCGCGCGCTCGTGCACCGCGCGGTTGGCCGCGAGCAGCGCGGCGACCAGCGGATCGGCTCCCCCCTCGGCGAGCTGATCCTCGCTGCGCAGCGCCTGCGCCACCGTGCGCACCGCCAGCTCGGAGGCGACCTGACCCGACGCGTGCCCGCCCATCCCGTCGCAGACGAGATAGAGGCCGAGATCGTCGTCGACCAGCATCGCGTCCTCGTTGGCCGTCCGCTGCCGGCCCACGTCGGTCCGCCCGACCGCGCGGATGATGAAACGACCCGGACCGGATCCGGTCCGAGGAGACTCCACGAGGCTGCTGCTGGGCACCTGGGAATTCACGTCCGCCTCTCGATATTACACGCCATGGTACGGCGCGAGCGAGGCTCGGGCTCCCCCCTCGCGATCACGTCGACGCCGCTGCGCGTCGCCCCCGCGATGGCGCGACCGGCCGTGTGCGCCTCGCCGGTGTCACTGGTCAGGGTCGTAGCCACCGCTCATGCCGAACCACATCATGTCGTCGGAGCTCGGCGCCCGGCTGGGCATCGGGAGTGGGTTCGCCGGCCGCGATTCCTCCCACGGTCGGGCCAGGATCTCGCGCAGCTCCGCCATTCCAGCGTGCGCCTCCGGCGAGGCCAGCCGGATCGTCGCGGCCGCCCCGGCCCGCTGCGCCATCGCCTCGCTGACAGCCCTGCGGATCCGGTTCAGGGATCCCGCCGCGGTCGGCACCGGCGCCCGCCGCAGCTCGACGTCACCGAAATGCTGTACGGGCCGGTGCAGGTCGCGCAGGAACGCCTGCGGCGTCCGGTGCTCCATCGCGTCGGACAGGTCCTCCGGCACCTCCACCTCGCGCACCTCACCCACCTCGCGCACCTGGATCCAGCCCCGGTCGAGGCCGACCGCGCGGACCAGGCCGGCCGGCGCGAGCGCCGCCGCCGCTCGCGCCACGCCGCACAGCGTCTCGCTCGACCGCGCGTGGCGCTCGAGGTGGTGGACCAGCGCCGGGTCGGCCGCGGCCAGGGCGCGGTCGCGTCGCGCGATGAGCGCCAGCCGCTCCTCGTCGTCGGCGGAGAGCGGTGGCGCGCGCGGCGGCTCGCCGTGCCGGGCGATCAGCAGCGCCAGCAGCCGGCGGTCGATGGCGCGCTCGTCGAAGCGCCGCCCCGGCCCTTCAGTTCCCGAGCTCGAGGACAAGCCAGTAGGCTCCTATGCCGACCGCCAGGCCGGTCAGCAGGCAGAGGATCCAGAACAACGCCGACGCGCCGGCCCGCGAGGTGCCGCCGCCGTAGGCGAGCATCGGGCCGCCCCGGCTGTCCGGGGCACGCGCCGGTCCGCCGTCGCGCGACATCGACACGACGCCCTCGGTGTTGGCGATCATCATCGTGCGCAGCTCGGGCGCTCCGCCCGCCGGCGGCGGATACGGCCCGCGCGCGCCCGGCCCCTGCGGGCCCTCGGGGCGGGTCGCCTGGCCCGGGGTGCTGACCATCATCGTGCGCGCTCCGGCCGCCGCGACCGGGGCGGGCGACGCCTGCGGCCGCCCCTGCGGTCCGGCCAGCAGCGGATTCGGTCGGTCGAGGACCGTCGGCATGTTGGCGCCGGCCTGCATGAGCGGCGAGGGCGCCCCGCCGCCGCCGAAGCCGACCGGGGCCGGCGGCGGATCGGCCGTGCCAGGCCGCGCCCCGCCCGCGTTCATCGGCGCCGAAACGAACGCCGTCGGCGCGCTCGCCGCGGCGGGCGCCGGCCCGTTCACCCGCGCGAACGGTCCGGTCTGCAGCGCGGTCAGCACCGACTGCGCCTCGTCGATCATCGCGGCGGCAGTCGCGTAGCGGCGCGAAGGATCCTTCTCCAGCGCGCGCATCACCACCTGCTGCACCGAGGCCGGCACCCGCGGCGGCAGCGGCGGAACCGGCGACTGCAAATGCATCTGCAGGACGTTCATCGGCACCTCGTCGCTGAAGGGCACCGATCCGGTCAGCATCTCGTAGGCCAGGATGCCGACCCCGTACAGATCGGAGCGCGGGGTCAGCGGCTCGCCGCGCCCCTGCTCGGGCGACATGTACTGCGGCGTCCCGAACACCACGCCGACCTGGGTCGCGAAGTCCTCCGCCATCATCAGCTTGGCCACGCCGAAGTCGAGCAGCTTCACGTGATCGCGCGAGCCGGGCAGGTCGATGAGGAAGACGTTGTCGGCCTTGATGTCGCGGTGGATGATCCCGAGGTTGTGCGCCTCGCTGAGCGACGCGCAGCACTGGATCACGACCTTCAGCATCCGCTGCGGATCCATCGGCGCCTGCTCGCCGATCACCTGGCGCAGGCTGAGCCCGTCGAGAAACTCCATCGCCATGAACAGCTGGCCGTCGCGGGTCTGCCCGAAGTCGAACATGCGGATCGTGTTCGGGTGGTGCAGGCGCGAGCACGCCTTGGCCTCGTTGTAGAACCGCTGCACCCAGTTGCGGTCCTTGGCCAGGTTGCTCGACAGCATCTTGACCGCGACCATCCGGTCGATCGACGTCTGGCGGGCCTTGTAGACCACGCCCATCCCGCCCTCGCCGATGCACTGCAAGATCTCGTACCGGCCGTCGATGACCTTGCCGAGCAGATGAGACGGATCGCCGTGGTTCACGATGAGCTCGCGACGCGACTCCCTAGGGCGGAGTCAGGAGCACCTTGTTGTTGGTCTTGATCTGATCGACCGACAGGCTGACCTTGCCCTGCGCCTCGCCGCCGGTGACCTTGCTGACCGTGAAGTCGCCGCCGCGCACAGGCTGGCCCGAGCCGCCCAGGATCTGGCCCTTCCAGCCCGCCTCGACCCCGGCGTTCTTGCCCTTGTCGATCGTGATGACCAGGGTGCCGCCGCCGGACACCTCGTACTTGGAGACCCGGGCGCGGACCGGCTGTGCCGCCGGGGGCTGCTCGACCGTCGGCGTGGTCGGCTGGGTGGCCGGCTGGGTCTCGGGGGTGGCCTCGGCCGCCTCCGGAATCGCCGGGAGGGTCGGCGGGTCGGGCACGTCGCCCGGCGTGTCGGCCACCGCGACCACCTCGGCACCTGCCTTGAACTCCACCTTGACCCGGTAGGTGCCGGCGTCGCCGCGGGTCGGCGCGTACACCTGCACGTAGTACTTGCCCGGGCCGGCGTCCTTGATCGTCACCTTCTTCATCCGCTTGCCGGTGCCCGGGGTCGGCTTGGCCCGCGCGATGCGGTGCATGTACTGATCGTAGACGTCGAAGGCCAGGTCGAGCTCGGGGCGGGGCGGGGCCCAGCGCAGCTGGACCTTCAGCGTCCCGGTCGTGATCGGCGGCGGCGGCGCCTCGCCCGGCTTGGGCTCCTTGCCCGGCTCCGGCGGTGGCGCGCCCAGCTCGAACATCTTCCAGTCGACTCGATCGCCGCCCGGGTAGGTCACCACGTCCTTGCGCGACTGACCGACGCCATCCTCGTCGAGCTTGATGGTCCTGGCGCCCTTGTTCCGGTAGTCCTTCCCGGAGTGGCCGTCCTGCGCCACGTTCTTGGCGCATCCGGTCAGCGCGGCCGCGACCGACGCGGCCAGGGACGCCGCCAGCCAAGCGCCGGGGGGAAACGCTAGCTTCGACTCCGCACGCATCACGCGGTCCTCTCCAGTATAGCGGATACGAGCCCACCGGGGCCTCCGCCGACATGTCCGGCCCGGCTCACGGCGGCGCCAGCTTGACGTACTTGGCAGACGTGATCGACGCGACATTCGCGCGCACCGTGCCGAACGACTCGCCCGGGCTCACGCGCGATATCTCGAACGAGCCGCCCGGGATCGGCTTTCCGTCGCGACTCACCACCGTGCCCTTCCATCCCACCGCGATGCCCTGACTGGCGCCCTGGTTGATCCGGATCTGCACGCCCTTGCCCGACTCGATGATCCCCGCGATGCGGGCGCGCACCGACTTGGGCGGCGGCTGGCTGTCCTCGACCTTGACCCTGGCCACTCGCTTCTTGCATCGCGAGCCCTTGCACTTCTTCACCACCGGGGCCGGCGGCGGCGCGTCGTCCTGGAGCGGCACGTCCGGCAGCGCCCCGATGAACGCGACCGACCCCGGAAAGTTCGACGGGCTGGTGCTGGCGCGCGGGCGATAGACCAGCTGCAGCGTGTAGTCCGACGCGTCCAGCCGGCGCGGCGCGTACACGTGCAGGTAGTAGCGGCCGGGGGCCAGCCCCTTCACCGTGCGCGACTTCTGATCGTCGCCGGCGTCGTCCTCCTCGCGGTCGGCCTTGGCGATGACCCGGTAGCCCTCGTCCAGCACCTCGAGGCCGAGGTCCACGTCGCGGTCCTCGGACAGCTCGGCCAGGGTGAGCTGGACCTCGATCTCGCCCGGCCCGGGCAGGTCGACCGCATACCAGCGCGCCCGCTGCCGCTTCGCGTACGAGACCGCGTCGTCGACCTCGGTCTGGTACGAGTCGTCGAGCTTCAGCACCGTCGGGCTGCGCCACGGCCGCGCCTTGGCGCTCTTGTAGCCGTTGTGAGCCGGCACATCCGTGCCTCCACAGGCCGCGGCGGTGCCGAGCGCAAGCGCGAGGATGCTGGTCCAGCCGCGTCGCCCCATCGGCGGGCGACTATAGCGCAACCGACGGCAAGCCATGGTATGTGCAGGGCCTATGGTTCGACGGCTGGTCGTCTTTGCCGCCGCGCTGGTCCTCGCTGCCGCCGGCTCCGCTTGCTCCAGCGAGATCGCGGACGGCCGCGCCGACGGGGCGGCCATCTTCTCCCAGGTGTGCTCCCGCTGCCACGGCCCGGTCGGCGTGCCCGATCCGTCCAATGTGGCCCGCCTCGGAGTGAAGCCGCTCAACAGCCCGCACGTCCGCCAGCAGCTGACCGACGCGGACATCCGCCATCAGATCCTGAACGGCTCGCGCAACAAGCAGATGCCCGCCTTCGCCGGCGCCCTCAACGACGACCAGGTGAGCGCCATCGTCGCCCACGTCCGCAGCCTCGCGCCGCACTAGAGACTAGCCGGCGGCGCGGGCTCTCCGCCTACATGAAGAAGGTGAACTCCTTGCCCTTGTTGGCGTGGTTGGTCAGGTGGCCCTCGATCGCCTTTTGCGACTCGAGCAGCTTGTTGACCGTGTCGTTGATCCGGTTGATGCGCTCGCTGTAGCCCGCCTCGGCGACGGTCGACTTGCCGCCCTTGGCCAGCTGCTGGAGGACCTTGCTGGTCGGGTCGAGGCGGACCAGGCCGTCGGTGTCGAAGGTGGCGCTTCCGCCGGCCGCCAGCTTCTTCACGCCCCACGGGCCCAGCTCGTCCACCCGGTAGCGGTAGCCGGTGACCTTGGTCGCGCCGCAGCCGGCGTCGCTCGGCTTGGTCTGGCCCTCGCAGATCGGGGAGCCCAGCTGGACCATGCGGAGCGCGATCGGCTTGCCCTTCTGCGCCTCCTCGGCGGTCGGCACGTCGATGATGGCGCCGTACGCGCGCGGATCGAAGCCGGCCATGTTGGTCTGGCCCTCCTTCAGGATCCGATCGGCGTCCTTGCTGGCGGTGACGTGAGCCTTGATGAGCCCGTTGAGCTCGATCGACTCGACGTAGAACGACAGGATCGCGGCGACCAGCTGCGCGTCGAGCTCGTAGAGGTGCGAGCGGAAGACCATCTCGATGTTCGGCTTGAGCGGCGGCAGCCCGGCCAGCTCGGCGGTGAGCTTCGCGTCACCGACGACGAACTGCGCGCTGCGCGATCGCTCGCGCCCGGTCTGCAGCACCTGCTGGATCGCGATGAGGCCGTCGCGCAGGCTGTTGGTGTCGTCGCGCACCGCCGCGGCGTCCTCGATGGTGACGTTGTACGCGTTGGCCTTGGCCGACAGCTTTCCGACCGTCACCCCGAGAACCAGCGGCACCAGCAGGATGCCGCCGAGCAGCGCGAACCTGACCGCGTGCGATCGCTTCTCGACTCGCTCGATCGGGCTCCCGTCGTGGACCACCACGATCTGCGGCTGCGCGGCGGCCGAGCCGTGCGCGGCCATCGCGTTCATCGCGCCGAATGGATCTTCCTTCGCATCCGGAATGACCGGGCGCGGCGGACCGGCTCCGGGTGGAGCGGGGATCGCACCGCCGGCGGCGCGGGTGCCGGGCGGTGCCAAGATGCCGCCAGACGTGGCGGCTCCGGACGCGGCCGGGCCGTTCTTCTTGAGACCCAGACGAGCCTTGAGCTCGCTGATGTCCTTGGCTCCGGGTCGTTTTGAGGACTGGCTCACACGTGCCTCCGAGACGTCGTGCAGCGGGCGGCAGATCGAAAGCGCAATCTATCGGCCCCCCGCTCCGGCTGTCAAGGATACCACAAACATTCCAAGAGCATGGCACGGGACCGCGGGTTCCTTCGCGGCGCGTCTCTCGCGGGTGGCCTGCGCCCGACTGTGGCGCCAGCGCCACTCGCGCTGTGAAGCGTCATCCACGATTCGAGCGCGAGCGGGCTGGTCGCGTCGTAAGTGCGTGCCGCGTCTCGCCCATCTGTGCCAGCGGGCGCGGGCGCGCATGGCTCGGAAGCTGCTTTGTCCCGGTCTGGCCTTTAACCCTTCGGCCCACCCGGCGCGTCCAAGCCAGGTGCGGTCGCCGTCGATCGGAAGGCCCCCCGGTGCGCAAGGAGATGCAGTGATCAAAGCCCGCTCGCTACGCCTCGCTTCCCTCGCTCTCACGGCAGCTGCGTTCAGCGCCGGTCTCTTCGCCATGCCCTCCACCGCCAGCGCCGACCGGTTCCGGGTCAGGGTCGGCGGTGGCGTTCACGTCCGCGGCCGCGCGCACGTGCGGATCGGCGGTCCGCGCTACGTGGGCGGCCCGCGCTACGTGGGCGGCCCGCGCTCCTACCGCCCGTACTATCGCCATCGCTTCCGGCCGCGCTTCTACGTCCGACCCTACGCGCGGCCCTACGTCTATTACCCCGGCGTCTACTGGGGCTATCGCTACGCCTCGCCGCCGCCGCCCGCCTGTTACGAGGAGTGCGGCCCGTCGGCGTCGGCCTACTACTACAGCGCGCCGCAGCCGGTCGCGGTCGCGGTGGTCGCGTCGGAGCCGGACCCGCTGCCTCGCCTCGGCCTGGGCGTGTTCGGCGGCTCGGTCGACACCGAGAACAACGAGGCCGGCGCCGACCTCGGCCTGGTCGGCCGCCTGCGCCTGACCCGCCACTTCATGCTCGAGGCGGAGGTGTCGAAGACCGAGATCTCCGACGGCTCGCGCGTCGATCGCCGGGTCGGCGGCGCGCTCCTGTTCGACTTCCTGCCGTTCAGCGACTTCTCGCCGTACGTGCTGGCCGGCGGCGGCTTCGGCCAGACCGACGTCGATGACGGCCGTTTCACCGCCGAGCAGGCCTACGGCGAGCTCGGCGTAGGGCTCGAGTGGGCGCTCGGCCGCCACATCAGCCTGTTCGGCGACCTGCGCGCCGGCGCACGCGAGAGCAACGCCAGCGACGATGAGCTGTTCCTGGTCCGCGGCGGCGAAGGCGCGGCGACGGTCGACGACCAGGAGCGCTTCACCCGGGCCCGGGTCGGCGCGCTGCTCTACTTCTAAAATAGAGCTCCCGGCGAGTGCTAGACTCGCCGGGGGATGTCACCCGGCACCGAGCTCGGCAACGCGCCGGCCGCCGCGCACCCGCGCAGGAGGCCGGCGTGATCCAGTGTCCGGCCTGCACCGCGCCGGTCCTCGAGATCGACGTGCGCTGCGCGGCCTGCGCCGAGCCGCTCACCACCGAGGAGGCGCGCCGCCGGGTCGGCACCAACGTGCTCGACAGCTACTCGGTGATCGATGTGCTGGGGCAGGGCGGGATGAGCGTGGTGTACCGCGCCCGCCACCTCATGACCGATCAGGAGGTGGCGCTCAAGATCCTGCCGCCCGAGCTGGCCGCCAACTCCCAGGTGAAGAGCCGCTTCATGGAGGAGGCGCGCGCGCTGGCCCAGCTCGATCACCCGAACATCGTCCATCTCTACAACTTCGGGCAGGAGGACGGCTGTCTGGTGCTGGCCATGCAGCTGGTGGCCGGGCAGACCTGGGAGCGGATGATCCTCGACCAGGGCCGGCTCGGCTGGCCCGCCTCGGTCGCGATCGCCATCGACGTCCTGAAGGCGCTCGAGACCGCGCACGAGCGCGGAATCATCCACCGCGACATGAAGCCGTCGAACGTCATGGTCCGCCCGGACGGCTCGGCGCTGGTCGGCGACTTCGGCATCGCCAAGATGACGACCTCCACCCGCCTGACCACCACCGGCCAGACGATGGGGACGGTGCGCTACATGTCGCCGGAGCAGGTGCGCGGCCAGGAGGTCGACGCCCGCACGGACATCTACTCGCTGTCGGTGACGCTGTACGAGTCGATGTGCGGCGACACGCCGTTCGACGGCGACAGCCACTACGACATCATGGCGTCGCACCTCAACGACGACGCCCCGCCGATGGCCGATCACGGCGCCGAGGTGCCGGCCGCGCTCGAGCGATTAGTCATGGCGGGGCTGGCCAAGGACCCGGCCAAGCGCCCGGCCAGCGCGCGCGAGATGCGGCGACAGCTGGCCGAGATCCTGGCCAAGGTCCCGGTCATGAGCGAGGGCCCGGCCGGCTCCGCGACCGGGCGCGCCCGCCGGGCTCGCTTCGGTTCGCGACCGCTGCTCTGGCTCCTGCTCGGCGGGCTGGCGCTCGGCGCCGGCGGCGTGGCCGCGCTCCTGGTCGCGCGCGGCGGCCGCGGGTCCGAGCGCGGGCCGGCTCGTGCCCCGGCGCCGGCGGCGATCGCCGCGCCCGCCGATCGGACCTGGCCCGAGCCGCACATCATCCCCGGCCTCGAGGCCGCGGTCGACCGCCGCTTCGACGGCGACCAGCTGCGCGTGATGTCGGTGTCGCGGCGCGACCCGGCCCAGGTCCGCGAGCTGGTCCTGCGCGCCCGGCGCGACTTCGCGGCCAGCCTGCCCGGGCAGGGGGTGAGCGGGCGGGTCGATGCACAGCCGCTCACCACCGTCATTGTTCCGCAGTCGCTGATGTGCGATGAGCGGATCTACGAGCGTGGAGAGGCGCCGCCCGACTGCGAGACGCTGACCTACTGGTATCGTCCGCGCGAGAAGACGCTCTACCTGGTCGACGACGAGCCCGGCTTCGCGCCGAGGCTGGCCTTTGCGGTCGCGGTCGGCATGTGCCTGCACGGCCGCGCCGCCGGCTGCGACGCGGCGGCGGTCCGGTTCGGCGAGGCAGAGCTCCAGCGCGCGCCGGGAAAATGAGCGGTTCCCTTTGACAGGTTTCGCGCGCGCCTTCGATAATCGCCGCTCGTCGCTCCCTCGGGCGGCGCAGGAGGTTTCATGTCTCGCCCAGCTCTCGGGGCAATCGCCGCCGCCATCATCGCCGTCCTGACGGCGACCGCTTACTTCGTCACGAGCGGCATCCTGCGCGGCGGGATCGAGCGGGACGTCAAGCTGCGCGTGGCCAAGGCGCAGGAGCTCCTGATCCAGAACTCGTCGCTGGAGATGCTCGGCCTGCTGAAGCGCACCGAGGCGCTGGCCCGGGATCCCGGCCTGGTCAAGGCGCTGGTCGGCGGCAGCGGGCCCAACCCGGTCCAGGCCGAGCAGGTGTTCCAGAAGTTCCGCGCCAGCCTGTCGGCCGGCGAGGACCAGCCGGACATCATGGCGCTGACCGACGAGCAGGGCAGGCTGGTGGCGCTGGTGTCGGGCGATCGGCCGGTGTTCCGGCCCATCCCGGACACGTACCTGCGTGACGGCAAGATCAAGTACCCGGGCCTGCAGGCGGCGCTGGGCGAGCGCCGGATCACCAGCGAGGTGTGGGACTACGAGAACCTCGGCCCGATGAAGGCGGGCGTGGCGCCGGTCTACGACCCGGAGATCGACAACGTGGTCGGCGCGATGATCCTGGCCTACGCGATGAGCGCGACCGAGGCGCGCGCCCAGCAGAAGCTGCTCGGCACCGACGTGGCGTACTTCTACGGCGACCGGGTCTCGGCCACCAGCTTCGGACCGAGCGGCAGCGACAACAAACAGCGCGGCAGCGCCAAGCAGCAGGCGCTGGCCAAGGCGCTGTTCCAGGGGCGCGGGCTGGCCAAGGCGGCGCTGTCGAGCGAGGGCGGCCTGTCCGACGTGGTCCGGGTCGAGCTCGACGGCGACGAGTACTGGGCGACGGCGGGACGCATGCCGCGCTTCGCCACCCAGCCATTCCCGCAGGCCTACACGCCGGTGGCTGCCGGCGCGCTGGTCATGATGTCGCTCGGCGAGGCGATGGAGCCGCTCGGCACGGTGAAGCTGGCCATCCTCCTGGTCGGGCTCGGCTCCATCGTGGTCGCGCTGCTCTCCATCTTCATCACCGCGCGCCGCATCCTCCACCCGATCGAGGAGATCGAGCTCGGGGTCAGCGAGATCATCAACGGCAACATGGAGCGCACGTTCCGCCCGGTCGGGTCCGACCTCGACGGGCTGGCCAACGCGCTCAACGTGATGCTGGCCCGTCTGCTCGGCCGTCCGGAGCCGGGCGACGAGGAGTACGACGAGGAGGGCAACGTGGTCCGGCCGAGCGGTCTGGCGGTCGACACCGACGGGCTCTCGGCCAAGGACGCCGAGGCGGTCGCGCTGGCCGCCGAGCCGGAGGGCGGCTACCTGCGCCGTCTGTTCGACGAGTACGTGGCCGCGCGCAACGCCACCGGCGAGGGCAGCGAGGGGCTGACCTTCGACGGCTTCGTCTCCAAGCTGCGCCAGAACGAGACCGTGCTGCGCGCCAAGTACCAGTGCAGCGCGGTCAGGTTCAAGGTCGTCACCCGCGACGGCCGGGTCACGCTGAAGCCGGTCCCCATCCTCTGAACGGCGCGAGCCGGGCTGGCGCCGACATGGCACGGGTGCGCACGGGGCTGGAGCGAGTGCTGGGCGGCGAGGGCCCGCGCCTGGCCGGGCGCCGGCTGGCCCTCGTGGCCAACCCGACCTCGGTCAACATCGAGGTCGATCACGCGATCGATCTCCTGCTCGCCGCCGGGCTCGATCTGGTCGCGCTGTTCGGGCCCGAGCACGGGCTGCGCGGCGACGCGCAGTACATGGTCGCGGTCGGTGACGAGTCGCGCGACCGCCGCACCGGGCTGCCGGTCCACAGCCTTTACGGCCACACCGCGGCGTCGCTCAGCCCGACCCCGGAGATGCTGGCCGGCATCGACGTGCTCCTGTTCGACATCCAGGACGTCGGCTCGCGCTACTACACGTACGCGGCCACCATGGTGCTGGCCATGCGCGCCTGCGCGCGCGCCGGCGTCGAGGTGGTGGTGCTCGACCGACCCAACCCGCTCGGCGGCGAGCTGGTCGAGGGGGGCGCGGTCGAGCCCGGCTTCGAGTCGTTCGTCGGGCTCCTGCCGGTGCCCAACCGCCACGGCCTCACCGTCGGCGAGCTGGCCCGCATGTCGCGCGAGGAGGAGCGGCTCGACGTCGCGCTCACCGTCGTGCCGATGGAGGGCTGGCGGCGCGACCACGGCTTTTCCGACACCGGGCTGCCGTGGGTGTTGCCCTCGCCCAACATGCCGACCGAGGACACCGCGCTGGTCTACCCGGGCATGTGCCTGCTCGAGGGGAGCGAGGTCAGCGAGGGGCGGGGGACCACGCGCCCGTTCGAGCTGGCCGGCGCGCCGTTCGTCGACGGCCACGCGCTGGCCGACGAGCTGACCGCGGCCGAGCTGCCCGGGGTCCGCTTCCGCCCGGCGGTGTTCACCCCGACCTTCGAGAAGCACGCCGGCCAGCCGTGCGGCGGGGTGCAGATCCATGTGCACGACCGGCGCGCCTTCCGCCCCTACCTCACCGGCGTCGCGTTCCTGCGCGCGATCCGGACCCTGTGGCCGGGCGAGTTCGCCTGGCGCACGCGCGCGTACGAGTTCGTCGATCAGGTCCCGGCCATCGACCTCCTGTGCGGGTCGGCCGCGGTGCGCGAGGGGATCGATCGCGGCGCTTCGCTCGCCGAGCTGGCCCACACCTGGGCCGCGGCGGAGGACGAGTTCCGCCGGCGGCGCGCGGCCTGGCTGCTCTATGGCTGAGGCCGCGGGGCGGATCGCACTGTTCGGCGGCAGCTTCAACCCGCCGCACATGGCCCACCAGATGGCGATGCTGGTCGTGCTCGAGACCGAGCCAGTCGACCAGCTGTGGATGATCCCGACCCACCGGCACGCGTTCGGCAAGGCGCTGGTCGCGTTCGACGACCGGCTGGAGATGTGCCGGCGCGCGGCGGCGCCGTTCGGCGCCCGCGTGGTGGTGTCCGAGGTCGAGCGCGAGCTGGCTCAGGCGCAGAGTCGCTCGTACGACACCGTCGTCGAGCTCGGCCGCCGCCACCCGGGCGCGTCGTTCCGGCTGGTCATCGGCGAGGACATCCTGGCCGAGCGCGACGCGTGGCACCGCTGGGACGACCTGGTCGCGCTGGCCCCACCGATCGTGCTCGGCCGCGCCGGCGCGAGCGCCCCCGCCGGTGCGCCGCGTGAGGCCGCCACGCGGATCGCGCTGCCGGCGGTCTCCTCCACCGACGTGCGCGCGCGCCTGGCCCGCGGCGAGAGCGCGGTGCCCCTGGTGCCGCGCGCGGTTATGGACTATATCGCGGAGCGAGGCCTCTACAGGTGACCAGCCGGACTCCCAACGTCTTCGTGGTCGGTGCCGGCCCGGTGGCCACCGCGCTCGCGGGCGCGCTCCGCCTGGGCGGCGTCCCGGTGCTCGGGCTGTGGGCGCGCACCCCGGCCCGCGCGCGCGCGGCCGGCGCCGTCGCCGGCGTGGCCGCATTCTCCACCGCGCCGCCCGATCTCTTGCTCGAGGCCGACGTCGTCATCCTGGCGGTGACCGACGCGGCCATCCCCGAGGTCGCGCGCATGCTGGTCGCGACCGGCCTGGTGAACCGGCACCACACCTTGCTCCACTGCTCGGGCGTCATCTCGGCAGCCGAGGCGCTCGCGCCGGTGTCGGGCCAGGTGGGCGGCATGGCCATGATGCACCCGCTGCGCGCCATCCCCGACGGCCGCGCCGCGATGCGCGCGCTCAAGGGAACCGTGTTCGGCGTCGAGGGCGACGAGCGCGGCCGGCGCGACGCCATGGCCCTGGTCGCCGCGCTGGGCGCGCGCGCGCTCGAGCTGGGCGGCATGCAGGTGTCGGCCTATCACGCGGCGGCCGCGATGGCGTCCAACTACACCGTCGTCCTGGTCGCCGCCGCGGTCGAGCTGCTCGCCGAGGTCGGCATCGGGCGCGAGCAGGCGGTCGGAGCGATGGTCGCGCTGGTCGAGGGCACCCTGACCAACCTTCGCGAGCGTGGCCCGGAGGCGGCGCTGACCGGGCCGATCCGGCGCGGCGATCTCGCCACCGTCGAGCGGCACCTGGCCGCGCTGGCCGATCGACCGGAGCTGGACGCGCTCTACCGCGCGCTCGGCCGCCGCGCCGTCGCGCTGGCCCGCCGCGCGCCCGACCCGGCGCCGGCCGAGGCGCTCGACGCGATCGACGCGCTGGTCGACGCTCGACCGGGTGTGGGAGAAGCAGCGGCGGACCCACCCGGGGTGCGCGCTCGCCGCGCCCGCTGATCTCGTCGCTGCCAGCGCCACCATCGCGAGGGCGCGGTCGACGTCATCGCTCGTTGCGAGGCCGCGCGGCTCTCGCCTACGATGAATGGATCACTCGTCGCGCAGGTCGTACACGCGATCGCGCCAGGAAGGGACTCGCCGCCCATGTCTCCATCGTCTCGCCCGTCGCGCGCCGGCCTCGCCGCCGCCGCCACCCTCCTCGCGCTCTGCGTCGCCGTCGGCTCGGCGGGGGCCAAGGAACCGGAGGACGTCTTCCGCGGCGAGATCATCACATCGGCCAAGCGCATCCCGACCACGTCGAAGAGCAAGTCGGCCTACATCACCACGCTGCGCAAGCTCAAGACCGCGCGCTTCGCCGAGGACGCGGCGAAGAAGCAGTGGAAGATCTACTTCGCGGCGTTCTTCCGCACGCCGCTCAACGACCTCGAGGTCACGATCAAGATCTACGACATCTCGAGCGGCAAGCAGCGCCTCCTGACCGTCTTCGAGCAGTACGTGGACAAGCGCGGCACGCACAGCCTGACCTCGCAGATGACGCTGGAGCGCGAGCAGTTCGGCGTCAATCGCAGCTTGATGATGGTGATGGAGAACCGCGGCCACGTGCTGGCCGCCGGCCGCTTCGCCATCGTCGGACAGGGCGAGAAGTACACCGGCAAGGTCGATTTCACCGAGGAGGAGGCGAAGAAGCCCGACGAGGACGAGGAGTAGCGCGAGCGACTCGCCGGGCGGGAATCTGACGCCTGGGTCTGGCGCGGGCACCACCGGCGCAGCAAGATAGGTGGCTGGTCGGCTTGGCGGCTCGCAAGTTCAGGATCCTGGTCTGTCGCGGTCCCGAATGCGGCGAGCGGCGCGGCTCACGCGACATCCACGACGCCTTCGCCGCGGCCCTCGACCAGCGCTCGCTGCGCGATTCGGTCTCGCTCGGCTGGCAGAGCTGCTTCGGCCGCTGCACCCAGGGGCCGAACGTGCTGGTCCAGGAAGTGGCCGCGCCGCGCCCCGGAGAACGTGTGTTCCTGCTCGCCACCATGCCGTTCGGACGGGCCGGGAGATCGGCGCTTTACAGCGGCGTCTGCCCCGGCGACGTCGAGGACATCATCGAAAATCACGTCCTGCGCGACCGACTGGTTTCGCGCCTCATCGAGCCGCCCGCCCATGCCGGTGCGGGCTATAGTCGGCCGGCCTCCGCCAACACACGCGTGAAACCCTCTGAGGAGGGGAGCGAGGGAGAATCCTGATGTTCCGTTTGGGCCTGATCGCGGCACTGGTCGCTCTGGGGCTGGGTGCCTGCAAGGGCAAGACGAAGACCCAGGAGGATCCGGAGTCGACGCAGAAGCTGACCGACTGCGAGAAGAACCTCAAGGAGAAGGAAGCCTACATCGCCACACTCGAGAAGCGGCTGGCCGACGGGGAAGGCGCCACGGTGGTCGTCAACATCGAGGGCGAGGCGATGAAGATATCGGGCAAAGGCCCACATGAGCTCGCCGACGGCTCGGCCGGCAACGCTGACGACGCCAAGCTCTACGAGGCGTTCCTCGCGTCGCTGCGCAAGTCGCGCGGATCCATCCAGAAGTGCTACCAGAACGCGCTCAAGAACAACGCCACGCTGCAGGCGCGCTCGGTCACGCTCGCCATCGAGGTGCAGTACAAGGCGTCCGGCGCGGTGACCGATGCCAGCTTCAGCCCGCGTATCGACGAGAGCTTCGACCGATGTATGGACGCGGTCACCAAGCGGTGGACCTTGCCGGCCATGCCCCGCGCGGTTGCCTTCAACTACAAGCAGACCCTGACCCCGGAGTAATCGGCGCCGAGAGTCGAGCGCGACAGTTGGGGTTCCGGAGTTGGCTACGCTAAGCTTGTTCCGAGGCCGCGGTGTCGGTTCCGAACACGAATCCCAGGAAGGCTCTGAGGGAGCTGGAGAAGCTGCTGCGCAAGCAGCCCGGCAGCCTGGTCGTGCGCATCCGGCTCGCCGCGGCGCTGCACGCGGTCGGGCGGCTGCCCGAGGCGGTCGACCTCTACCGCAGCGTCGCGATGGCGTACTTCGCGCAGGGCCGGCTCGACCAGGCGATGGCGGTCTGCCACAGCCTGCTCGAGATCGCGCCGATGCATCAGGACACGCACCTCCTGCTCGCCGAGCTGGACAGCCACAAGACGCGGCGCGCGCAGGCGGGTGAGGACCTCGGCCAGCCCGAGGCGCTGACGGTGTCCGGGCTGCCCGGCTGGAACGGCCCGTTCGACGGTGATCCGCTGACCCCGGCCAGCGACGCCGACGGCTTCGGCCGCGTGGTGCCGCGCCGCGACACCGGATCGCTCGGCCGGCGCGACACCCCGATGGGTCGACGCGAGACCGGGCCGATGGCGTGGCGCGAGACCGGGCGGTTCAGCCGGCGCGAGACGCCCGATCCAGGATCGGGGGGCGCGCCGTCGAACAACATGGGCGCGGCGCCGAGCTCACCGGTCCCGCGCGAGGGATCGGTCGCCAGCCGCCTGCCGCTCCCCGTGGTCCGCACGTTCACCGGCATGGTGCCGCCGCCGCCCGGATCGCGATCGCGCGCGTCCGAGACCAGCCCGCCGACCGCGCCGGGCCGGGTCCGTCGCATGACCGGCGAGTCGATGTCGCCCGGGTCGCAGGTGCGCGGCATGCGCCAGCGCCAGACCCTCCCGCCGATGCCGCCGACCGGGCGAGTCGACGCCGACGAGGACGCGCCGACCCATATCGCCGACAAGTGGCTGAGCCCGCTGACCGCCGACATCGCCCGCCCGCCGGGCCCGGTGCCGGGTCGGCGGGGCGGCCGGCGAGGATCGACCGGCATGGGCGAGCCGACCGCGCCGCGCGGGCCGCTGGGCTCGGATCGGGTGCCGGCCTACCGGGCGGTGCCGCGCCGCGGGCTCGGCGTCGACGGCGCCGGCGGGCCGGAGACGGAGCCGACCGAGTACGACGACGGCATGGAGCTGGCGCGGGCGCTCGGCCGCCCCTACGGCACGCCCGATGAGCTGCCGGTGGACGGCCCGGACAAGCTACAGGTGCTGTCGGGGCTGTCGGAGCGCTCGGTCCAGGCGATCGCCGCCGGGATGGTGCGCCGGCGAGTCGGGGCCGGGGACCTGGTCGTGCGCGAGGGCGAGCCGGGTGAGTCCTGCTTCGTCCTGGCTCACGGCGAGGCGCGGGTGCTCAAGCGCGACCCGCTGCTGCCGCGCGGTGACCTGGTCGAGGTCAGCCGGCTCGGCGACGGCGAGCTGTTCGGCGAGGTCGCCATGCTCGGCGACCGGCGCCGCCACGCGTCGGTGCAGGCGGTCAGCGACTGCGAGCTGCTCGAGATCCCGCGCGCCCACCTGGTGCAGGTGAGCCGGCGGTTCCCCGAGGTCGACACCTTCCTGCAGCAGTTCTATCGCGAGCGGCTCATCGCGACGCTGGTCGGCACGGCCAGCTTCTTCCGCCCGCTCGACCTGCCCCAGCGGACCAGCCTGATCTCGCACTTCCGCTTCTCGCACGTGGAGCCGGGCATGCGCATCGTCGGAGAGGGCGAGCGAGCGGGCGGCTTCTTCCTCATCGTGCTCGGCTCCGTCGAGATCACCAAGCGGGTGTCGGAGCGGCGCCAGGTTCTGCTCGCCACTCTCGGCGAGGGGACCTACTTCGGCGAGATGTCGCTCCTGCGCGGCGAGGTGGCGCGCGCGTCGGTGACGGCGACCGCGGCGGCCGAGCTGGCGGTCCTGCCGGCCAAGAACTTCTACGCGCTGGTCGCCAACCACCCGGTCCTCTGGGACCAGGTGCGGCAGGAGGCGCACCAGCGCGAGCTGGAGATGGTCCAGATCGTCACCGGCGTGACCGGGACCGTCTAGACGCAGGTCTGGACGACGGAGTCAGCCCCGGGCCGCGCGGGCGGCCAGGATGCGCTCGAGCGCCTGGCCGGCTGCCCGACCGAGCACTGCCTGGTGCTCGTCGACCAGCCGGGCGGTGGGGCCGTCGCCGTACAGCAGACCGACCGGGCGACCGCGCACCGCGACCGGCACCACCAGCACCTCGCCGCGGCCGGGTCCCCCCAGCGCGCGCTCGACGAACTCGCTCGCCGTCCCGCTCGACAGCACGCCGCGGTAGGGCAAGCGGCTCTGCGCGACCTGGCCAAAGGTGGAGCCCTCGTCGAGGGTCATCTCGGCCACGCCGATGCCGGGGATGGACGCGCCCTGCTGGCGGAACGCGACCAGCGTCCCGCTCTTCACCGCGAAGAACGCGCGCCGCTTGAGGGTGGCGCCCATGTGATCGAGCAGGAGCTCGACCACGTCGTCGCGCCCCATCGCCCGCTCGAGCGCCCGCAGGGTGGCGAGCAGCCGGTTCGACGAGCGCTCCATCTCGGCGGCGAGCACCGCGGGATCGATCTCTGGCTCGGGCTCCGGCTCCGGGGGCGGCTTCGGCACCACCGCCGCGGCCGAGTTGCCGCGGCCGGGCGTCGCCGCCGCGGCCGCCGAGTCGAGGCCGGCCGCCACCGCGGCGACGTCGCCCTCCTCGTCGTCCTCGTCGGTGGCGGGGCGGGGGCCGCGGAAGTCGGGCGGGATGGTCGAGCCGGGCGGGCCCCAGCCGTCGTCCACGTCCCAGCCGTCGTCCACGCTGCTCGTGTTGCCCGCGCCCGAGCGCGCGTTCGAGCCGCTGTTCGGGCCGGTGGTCGCGCCGGCGGCCGCGCTCTCGGGCGCGCCGCTGGTGGTGCCATCCGAGAGGCCGTTCATCTGGCGTTCCGACTCCATGGTCGCGTCATCGCGCGCGGGGGGTTCGACGGCCAGGGCCGCCTGGGCCGGGGGCGCGTCAGCCTGGGCCGAGTCGGCCTGCGGCGCGGCGGCCGGGGTGGCCGGCGCGTCGGCCGCCGGCGCGTCGCCCGTCCGGCCAGTCGAGTCTGTGGTCGCTTCATCCGACCTGGCGCCCGGCTCGGTGGGCTGTCCGCGACTCCTTCGACCGCGCCGTTCCGCTTTCGACTGCCTTTTCACCGTGTCGTTCTCTCCCGCGCTCTCTGCTGGTGGATCGCCGCGGGAAGTCTCCGTATCGTGACTCGCCCGGCCGGGAGAGTCTACCGATCCCAGCGGCCCAAGTGCCGGTTCTGTCTGCGGAGATTGCGGGGATGGGCGGCCCTTGATCTGACCCTTGATCTGGTCGAGGAGCAGGAAGGCATCACTCCCGGCCGACGCGCGCGACGCGCTCGCATGGCCGCGAAGAACCGGCCGATCCAGGAGGATCGGCGGCTCGATGGTGGTGCTCCGCTCGACCGTCCGCTCCTCGTCGCCGGCCTCGCCGTCGCCCGGGTCGGGCAGATCCGTCCCCGTGAAGTCCCGCCGGCCGGTCAGCTCCTCGTCGTCCACCACCACCGCCGGCAGCCGCACCGGCTCGGGTGGAGCGTCCGACACGTCGAGCGTGCCGCTGCGCGGCGCGAGCTCGCTGGTCCGCCGCCGGCTCGGGCGCCGCTGCATGAACGGCAGGCGAGCCGGGCCGGTCTGCTCCTCCTCCTCGACCGCCCACGGCGTCCCGGGGGCGATGAGCGGCGTGATCTCGCGGCCGGTCGGCCCGTACTCGATGTCGCTGTCGTCCTCGAGATCCGAGTACGCGCGCGACGCGTCGTCGGGCGCGACCAGCCGCGCGCGCGCCAGCGGCGTCACCACGCCGTAGTAGTGGGCCAGGCACCACGCGATCTGCAGCTGCGTGGCCACCGCGCGCACCACGTAGGTCCCGGTGAAGAAGGCGACCTCGTCGACCACGTGCTTGTCGGCCGGATCCGACATCGCGAGGGTCAGGTTGAGCTCGCCGTCCGACGAGATCGGCACCACCCGGAACTCGGCCGCCATGTCGGCCGGGATCCGCTTCAACACCGACGGCGGGATGCGAGCCAGCTCGTCGGCGGCGACGCGAGGGATGACCAGCTTGCTGGCGTAGAACTCGGTCAGCGCGTCGTCGTCGACGGAGCCAGCCATCACCAGGTGCTCGCCGAGCGTTCCTCCGCCCTGGGCGCGCGCCTCGCGGGCCGTCAGCAGCTGGTCGTCCCGGACCAGCCCGGCCTGCACGAGCAGGAACCCTGGATCCTCCGCCACTTCCGCGCTCTCGTGCTTTCGGTGCGATCCACGGGCGTCCCACGTCGCCCGCTTGGGACATCATGTCGTTTTCGCCCGGGATCTGTCAAATGAGCCCTCCCGCCGCCCGCATCTATCTCGACTACAACGCCACCAGCCCGCTCGACCCGGCGGTGCGCGCCGCGATGATCGAGGTGCTGGATCGCGCGCAGGGCAACCCCTCGTCGATCCACCTCGAGGGGCGCGAGGCGCGGGAGCGTGTCGAGCGCGCGCGCCGCCAGGTCGCCGGATTGATCGGCGCCCGGCCCGACGATCTGGTGTTCACCAGCGGCGGCACCGAGTCGGATGCCCTCGGCATCCATGGCCTGTACCGCGCCGCGCTGGCCGCGGGTCGCCCGCCGCGGGTGCTGGTCGCGTCGATCGAGCACCCGGCGGTGCACGGCGCGGCCGAGGCGCTGGCCGCGCGTGGCGCCGAGGTAACGGTCCTCCCGGTGGACGCGAGCGGACGGCTCGACCTCGAGGAGCTGGCCCGCGCGCTGGGCGGCGGCGCCGCGGTGGTCGCGGTCGCGCTGGCCAACCACGAGCTCGGCACCGTGCAGGACCTGGCGGCGATCGCGCGCCTGGCCGCGCGCGCCGGCGCGCTGGTCCACTGCGACGCGGTCCAGGCCGCCGGCCGGGTCGACATCGACGTCGGCGCGCTCGGCGCCGACGCGCTGGCGATCTCGGCCCACAAGATCTACGGGCCGAAGGGGGTCGGCGCGCTGTGGATCCGCCCGGGCCTGGACCTGGCCCCGCTGGTCGGCGGCGGACATCAGGAGCGCGAGCGCCGCCCCGGCACCGAGAACGTCGCCGGCATCGCCGGGCTGGGCGCGGCGGCGGAGCTGGCCGCGGCGTCGACCGAGGCGCGGGGCCGGATGGCCGCGCTGGGCGGCGAGCTCGAGCGAGGCCTCGTCGCCATGCCCGGCGCGCGCGTGCACGGGGCCGCCGCCGCGCGAGTGCCGGGCACGGTCAACGCCGGCTTCGAGGGCGCGCCCGGCGAGCTGGTCACCCAGGCGCTCGACCTCGCCGGCGTGGCGGTGTCGACCGGCGCGGCCTGCACCTCGGGCACCGTCACCGCATCGCCGGTCCTCCTCGCCCTCGGCCTGCCGCGCGCCCGCGCGCTCGAGGGAGTGAGGTTCAGCCTGGGTCGTCCGACCGCGCGATCCGAGGTTCAAGCTTTACTTGAACTCTTGCCAGCCATCGTCGCTCGGGTCAGGGCCTTTGCCTGACCACACGTCCCGGGGCCGGGTTGACATTCCACGCCTTTGACGCTAATCCCGCCCCGCAGCAGCAGCAAGGAGTCCGTCATGCGTGAAGTGGTCCTGGTCGGCGCCAAGCGTACCCCCATCGGCAGCTTCCTCGGCTCTCTGGCCGCGGTCACCGCTCCCCAGCTCGGCAGCGCCGCCATCCGCGCCGCTCTCGAGCACGCCCAGGTCGACCCGGGCGACGTCGACGAGGTGTTCATGGGCTGTGTGCTGCCGGCCGGCCTGGGCCAGGCCCCCGCTCGCCAGGCCGCGCTCGGCGCCGGCCTGCCCGACAAGACCCCGTGCACCACGATCAACAAGGTGTGCGGGTCCGGCCTGAAGACGGTCATCCTGGCCAGCCAGGCGATCGCCACCGGCGACATCGACGTCGCGGTGGCCGGCGGCATGGAGTCGATGTCGAACGCGCCCCACCTCCTGCCCGGGGTCCGCGCCGGGGTGAAGATGGGCGAGATCCGCGCGATCGACTCGATGGTCCACGACGGGCTGTGGGACGTGTACACGAAGCAGCACATGGGCAGCTGCGCCGAGCTGTGCGCCCGCGAGAAGGGCTTCACGCGCGAGCAGCAGGACCAGTTCGCCGCCGAGAGCTACCGGCGCGCGCTGGCCGCCCAGCGCGACGGCGTGTTCAAGGACGAGATGGCGCCGGTCAAGGTGGCCGGCCGCAAGGGCGAGGTCGTGGTCGACAGCGACGAGGAGCCGGGCCGCGGCGACGTCGCCAAGCTGGCCTCGCTCCGGCCCGCGTTCGACAAGAGCGGCACCGTCACCGCCGGCAACGCGTCGAGCCTGAACGACGGCGGCGCGGCGGTGGTGCTGATGGCGCGCGAGGTGGCCGAGAAGCGCGGCGTCCGCATCCTCGGCCGCATCGTCGCCCACGGCCACGCGGCCCAGGCCTCCGAGTGGTTCACCACCGCGCCGGCCAAGGCGATCGCAGCGGCGTGCGACCGGGCCGGCTGGAAGCCGTCCGACGTCGGCCTGTGGGAGATCAACGAGGCGTTCGCGGTGGTCTCCCTGGCCAACAACCAGCTGCTCGGCCTCGATCCGGCCCGGGTCAACGTGTACGGCGGCGCGGTCGCGCTCGGTCACCCGATCGGGGCGTCGGGCACCCGCATCCTGGTCACGCTGCTCCACGCCATGGAGCGGCGCAAGGCCGCCACCGGCGGCGCGTCGCTTTGCATCGGCGGCGGCGAGGGGATCGCGCTCCTGGTCGAGCGGGTCGCCGACAAGGCCTCTCGATGAGCGCGATCGGCGTCATCGGGGCCGGCCAGATGGGGCGCGGCATCGCCCAGGTCGCGGCTCAGGGCGGCCACGACGTGGTGATGGTCGACGCCAGCCCGGCGCTGGCCGAAGGCGGGGTCGAGCGGATCGCGCGCTCGCTCGATCGGCTGGTCGCCAGGGAGAAGATCACCGCGGCCGCTCGCGACGAGGTCATGGGTCGCATCCGCCCGCGCGCCGGGCTCGACGATCTGGGCGGCTGCGACGTCGTCATCGAGGCCGCGCCGGAGCGCGAGGATCTGAAGGTCGAGCTGTTCTCCGGCCTGGCCCACGTCGCCCGGCCCGATGCCATCCTCGCCTCCAACACCTCGTCGATCTCGATCACCAGGCTGGGCGCGTGCACCGACCGGCCCGACCGCGTGATCGGGATGCACTTCATGAATCCGGTGCCGGTCATGAAGCTGGTCGAGGTGGTGCGCGGGCTGGCCACCAGCGACGCGACCTACGACGCCACCGTCGCCCTGGCCCACCAGCTGGGCAAGGTGACCATCACCGCGCGCGACATCCCCGGCTTCATCGTCAACCGGGTGCTCATCCCGCTGCTCAACGAGGCCTGCTTCGCCCTGTACGAGGGGCTGGGCTCGGTCGAGGACATCGACACCGGGGTGAAGCTCGGGCTCAACCACCCGATGGGCCCGCTCGAGCTGGCCGACCTCATCGGCCTGGACACCTGCCTGGCCATCGCCAGCGTGCTGCACAGCGAGCTGGGCGACGACAAGTACCGCCCCTGTCCGCTGCTCCGCCAGCACGTCGCGGCCGGCTGGCTGGGTGTGAAGAGCGGGCGCGGCTTTCACGTGTACGACGCCCAGGGCAACAAGGCCTCCTCGACCGGCAAGCCGGGCGCGGCGGCGGCGAGGAGCGAGCGATGAGCGGGGACAGGTTGGTCGAGGTGACCGCGGAGGGGCCGATCGGCCTGGTCACCCTGCGGCGCGAGAAGGCGCTGAACGCGCTCTCGAGCGCGCTCATGGGCGAGCTGGTCGAGGCGATCGCCGATCTGGAGGGCCGCGCCGACCTGCGCGCGGTGATCGTGACCGGCGCCGGGACCAAGGCGTTCGCGGCCGGCGCCGACATCGCCGAGATGCAGGAGATGGAGGCCGAGCAGGCGCTGCGCCTGTCGGTGCGCGGCGCGGACATCGGCCGCGCGATGGAGCGCTCGCGCCTCATCTGGATCGCGGCGGTGAACGGCTTCGCGCTGGGCGGCGGCTGCGAGCTGGCCATGTGCTGCGACTTCATCTATGCGTCGACCACCGCGAAGTTCGGCCAGCCGGAGGTCAAGCTGGGCGTCATCCCCGGCTTCGGCGGCACCCAGCGCCTGGCCCGGCGGGTCGGCATCGGCAAGGCCATCGAGCTGATCGCGACCGGCGACATCATCGGCGCCGACGAGGCGCTGCGGATCGGCCTGGTCGACTCGCTGTACTCGCCGGCCGAGCTGATGGAGCAGGCCCGGGGAGTGGCGCAGCGCATCGCGGCCAGCGGCCCGCTCGCGGTGGCGGCCGCCAAGCGCGTCATCCATGACGGCCGGGCGCTGCCGCTCGACCAGGCGATCGCCCTCGAGGGGGAGGGGTTCGCCGGGCTGTTCGGCACCGCCGACCAGCGCGAGGGGATGGTCGCGTTTCTGGGCAAGCGCCCGGCCGCGTTCCAGGGCAAGTAACCGCCATGGACTTCGAGCTGTCCGAGGAACAGGAGCTGCTCCGCCGCACCGCGCGCGACTTCGCGACCGCCGAGGTGCTGCCGCGCGCGGCCGAGATCGACCGCGAGCACCGCCACCCGGTCGAGCTGGTGAAGCGGATGGCCGAGCTCGGCCTGCTCGGGATGGCGGTGCCGGAGGAGCTGGGCGGGGCCGGCATGGACCACGTCTCTTACGCGCTGGCCATGGAGGAGGTGTCGCGCGCGTGCGCGTCGACCGGCGTCATCATGAGCGTGCAGAACTCGCTCGTGTGCGACCCGATCCTCCGCTACGGCACCGACGAGCAGAAGCGGCGCTGGCTGCCCGGGCTGGCCTCGGGGAAGATGCTCGGCTGCTTCGCGCTGTCGGAGCCGGAGGCCGGCTCGGACGCGGCGGCGCAGACCACCACGGCGGTGCGCGACGGCGACGGCTGGATCCTGTCCGGCACCAAGAACTGGATCACCAACGGGCCGGTCGCGGGCGTGTGCGTGCTGTTCGCCATGAACGACCGCGAGAAGGGCCACCGCGGCATCTCGTCGTTCATCGTGCCGATGGACAGCAAGGGGGTGCGGACCGGGCGGCCCGACGACAAGCTCGGCATCCGCGGGTCGAAGTCGTGCCAGATCTTCCTCGACGACGCGCGCCTGCCCGCCGACGCGCTGCTGTCGGCCGAGGGCAAGGGGTTCGCGGTGGCGATGTCCACCCTCGACGGCGGGCGGATCGGCATCGCGGCCCAGGCGCTGGGCATCGCGCGGGCCGCGTTCGAGGACGCGGTCGAGTACGGCAAGCAGCGGCGCACCTTCGGGGTGCCGATCGTCGAGCACCAGTCGATCCAGTGGAAGCTGGCCGACATGGCGACCGAGATCGACGCGGCCCGGCTGCTGGTCTGGCGGGCCGCCGATCTCAAGGACCGCGGCCAGCCGTACGGCCAGGCCGCGGCGATGGCCAAGCTCTACGCGTCCGACGTGGCCAACCGGGCCGCGCGCGAGGCGATCCAGATCTTCGGTGGCAACGGCTACGTCACCGAGTTCCCGGTCGAGCGGCACTTCCGCGACGCGAAGATCACCGAGATCTACGAGGGGACCAGCGAGATCCAGCGGCTGGTCATCGCCAACCACTTGCTGAAGGGGGCGTGAGCCATGCGGCGGATCAGACAGTGCGCGGCGGCGCTGGGGATCGGGCTGGCCCTGGTCGGGTGCGGCGGCGGACAGCAGCAGGCCGAGCCCGCGGGCGAGCCGGCCCTCGAGCGGGGCCAGATCGGCGATCAGCTCATCCCCGACGAGAAGTACGACGAGATCAAGGCCACCTTCGACCGCAAGGCCACGTCGGTGTCGCGCTGCTACGTCGAGGGGGTCGAGGCCGGCGAGGTGGACCGGAGCGACAAGGGCCACGTCACCGTCGGGCTCACCATCAACCCGGACGGCAGCCCGAGCGACGTGCGCGTGATGGAGAGCTCGTTCAAGTCGAGCAAGGTCGGCGACTGCGTGGTTCGCCACGTGAGCGGCTGGACCTTCACCACCCTGCCCAAGTCCCTGGAGACGTCACACACCTATGTCCTCGATCGCCTGTAAGAGCGCGGCGCTGGTGGCGCTGCTGGCCGGGGCGGCAGCCGCGGCATCAGCCTGCGGCGGAAGCGCCAAGGGCGCGGACGAGCCGGGCGGGGCCGCCGCGCCGTCGCAGGCGGCCGGGACCGC
The DNA here is from genome assembly GCA_035489015.1 of Kofleriaceae bacterium. Classification (GTDB taxonomy): domain Bacteria; phylum Myxococcota_A; class Polyangia; order Haliangiales; family Haliangiaceae; genus DATFRY01. The sequence continues at coordinate 44,875 of DATHKR010000290.1, forward strand.
CGAGCCCGCGGACCAGGACAAGGACAAGGAAAAGGAAGGCCTCGAGGTCAGCGGAACCAGGGGTGTGCTGCAGAACGCCCAGATCCAGGCCGGGATCGCGCCGCGCGCGGCCGCGCTCGAGGCCTGTTACAAGACCGAGCTCAAGCAGAAGAAGTTCCTGAGCGGCAAGGTCGTCCTCCAGATCGATGTCGGCAAGACCGGCGAGATCAGCGGCGCGGGGATCACCGAGAGCGACCTGGGCGACTGGGCGGTCGAGCGCTGCCTGGTCGGGGAGGCGCGCGCGATGAGGTTCGCGAAGCCCACCGGCGGTGACGGTCAGGCCGAGTTCCAGCTGCCGCTCGACTTCACCAGCGATCAGCCCGCGCTGGACAGGTGGTCGGACGCCGAGGTCTCCGCGGTGACCTCGGCCAGGGCCGGCGAGCTGGGCGCGTGCGGCGCGGCTCCGGCAGTGACCGTGACCGCGTACGTCGGCAACCGCGGCGCGGTCCAGTCGGTCGGCTTCTCCGCGGCGCCGCCGGTCGCCGACGCCTGGGGCGAGTGCGCGGCCCGCGCGGTGGCCGGGTGGACCTTCGCCGACCCGCACGGGAAGACGGTGAAGGCCCAGTTCCAGGTGCAGGGCCGCTCCTCCGCGGGGACGCCATGAGGTTCGAGCTGACCGAGGAGCAGGCGCTGGTCGAGCGCACCACCCGCGACTACGCGGAGCGGGTGCTGGCCCCGCGCGCGGCCGAGCGCGACCGCACCGGCGAGTTCCCGACCCGCGAGCTGGTCGAGCTGGCCGGGTTGGGGCTGCTCGGCATCAACGTGCCGGAGGAGCTGGGCGGGGCCGCCGCCGGGGTGGTGGCCTACGCGGTCGCCCTCGAGGAGCTGTCGAGCGCCGACGCGTCGGTCGGCGTGGCGGTGTCGGTCACCAACATGGTGGCCGAGATGATCGTCCGCCACGGCACCGACCCGCAGAAGCGCGAGCACGTGCCGCGCCTCGCCTCGGGCGAGTACGTGGCCGGCGCGTTCGGGCTGTCGGAGCCGCACTCCGGCTCGGACGCCGCCGCGCTGACCACCTCGGCCACGCGCACCGCGAGCGGCTGGCGCCTGCGCGGCGCCAAGCAGTGGATCACCAGCGGCGACCAGGCCGGGGTGATCGTGGTCTGGGCGGTCACCCGGCCGGGCCAGGGCAAGCGCGGGATCTCGGCGTTCCTGGTCCGCGGCGGCGCGCCCGGCCTGGTGGTCAGCCGGCGCGAGGACAAGATGGGCCTGTGCGGCTCGTCCACCGTCGGGCTCACCTTCGACGACGTCGAGGTCGGCAACGACGCGCTGCTCGGCGACGAGGGGGACGGCTTCCGCCTGGCGCTCGTGGCGCTCGACGGGGGCCGGATCGGCATCGCCGCCCAGGCGGTCGGCATCGCGCGCATGGCGCTCGACGCGGCCCTGGCCTACGCCCGCGAGCGGACCAGCTTCGGCGCGCCGATCGGCAAGCACCAGGCGATCGGCAACATGCTGGCCGACAGCGCGACCTGGCTCGACGCGGCTCGCCTGCTGGTGCGGCGGGCGGCGTGGCGCAAGCAGAAGGGGATGCCGTTCGCCGCCGAGGCGGCCATGGCCAAGCTGTTCGCCACCGAGAAGGCCGGCGTGGTCTGCGACCTCGCGCTCCAGATCCACGGCGGGATCGGCTACACCCGCGACGTCCCGATCGAGCGCGCCTGCCGCGACGTGCGCGCCACCCGCATCTACGAGGGCACCAGCGAGATGCAGCGCCTGGTGATCGCGCGCCACATCATCAAGGAAGGGGCCCGCTCGTGAGCACCGACAGCGACGCGAAAGCCAGCGCCGGCGGGCGCAAGATCCGCATCCTGGTGGCCAAGCCCGGCCTCGACGGCCACGACCGCGGCGCCAAGGTGGTGGCCCGGGCCCTGGCCGACGCCGGGCACGAGGTCATCTACACCGGGCTGCACCAGACGCCGGAGATGATCGCGGCGGCGGCGGTGCAGGAGGACGTCGATGCGGTCGGCCTGTCGATCATGTCCGGCGCCCACATGACGCTGTTCCCGGCGGTCATCGACGCGCTGCGCGCGCGCGGGGCCAGCGACGTCCTGGTGTTCGGCGGCGGGATCATCCCCGACGACGATCTGCCCGAGCTGCGCCGGATCGGCGTGGCCAAGATCTTCAAGCCAGGGGCCTCGACCCAGGAGATCGCGAAATGGGTGGCCGAGGCCATCCCGGCGCGGACGCGCTAGCTGGAGCGCGGCCGCTCGCCGCGCTGGCCCTCGCCGTGTTGCCCGTCGCCGTGTTGATCGGCGCGTGTGGCGGTGGCGGTGGCGCGGCCAGGGCCCCGTCCGCGCCGCCCGTCGCGCCCGATCCGGGCGTCGAGGAGTCCGGCGCACCGGCCGACGACGCCTCCGCCGCGGCGGTCGCCGCGGTCGAGCGCGCGGTCAACCAGAACAACGCCGCCATCCACGGCTGCTGGGCCCGGGGCGCGGCCGACGACTTCCACCTGGAGGGCGAGGTGGTGCTCTCGGTCGTGATCGGCGGCGGCGGCGCGGCCGAGCGAGTCCAGGTGGTGCGCGACACCACCGGCGACGCGGTGCTGGTCGACTGTCTCAAGGAGCTGTGGGCGGCCAACCCGTGGCCGGCCGGCGTGTTCGCCGCCAGCGACACGATCCAGCTGCCGCCGTTCCGGTTCGGGGCGGTCGACGGGCAGAACGTGGTGTCGTCGAGGGATGTGCCGCGCCGCCCGCTCGGCGACGCCGGCCCGGCCGCGGCGTCGACCGCCCAGGTGCTGCTCCACCCGGACAACACCGGCAACGGGGCCGCCGCGATGACCTTGCTCGAGATGGCGCCGGGGATGAAGGTGCCGCGCCACCGCCACGCCGCTGCCGAGCTGCTCCTGATCCTGTCGGGCGAGGGCGCGATGGGCGGCCGCCGGGTGCGCGCCGGCGACGGCATCTACATCCCGGCCGGCGCGCCGCACCAGATCGACAACGACCGCAGCGCGCCGATGACGGCGGTGCAGCTCTACGCCCCGGCCGGCCCCGAGCGCCGCTTCCTCGGTCAGTCGGATCCCAGCACCCAGCCGGTCGAGGGCAAGGGGCGCTCGCCGGCGGTGCGGATCACCAGCGCGGCCCGGGCGCGCGCGTATCCGATCCTGGGCGGCAAGGGCAGGGCGCAGATCGTCTTCGACGCCGGCCAGGTGGCGGACGATGCCGCCTCGCTGATCGCGCTGACGTTCGAGCCCGGCACCGAGGTGCCGGCCCACGTCCACGACGGCTCGAGCGAGTACCTGCTCCTGCTCGAGGGCAAGGGAGTCATGATCATCGACGGCGCCGAGGTCCCGATCTCGCCGGGGGACGCGATCCAGATCCCGAGCGGGATCGAGCACGGCTTTCGCGCCGCGCCCGGCGCGGTGGTCAAGGCGGTCCAGTTCTACACGCCGGCCGGCCCGGAGCAGCGCTTCAAGGGGACCAGGCGGTGACCGCGTCCGCCCCGCCGACCCCGCCGGCGCCGTCCAGCGAGCGCGCCCGCCAGGTCCTCCGCGGCGACGTGCGGGCCGGCGCGCGCCTCATGCGCGACCTCGACGACCGGGTCCCGTCCGCGCTGGTCGAGCTGCGCGAGCTCTACCCCCACACCGGGCGCGCCTACGTGCTCGGCCTGACCGGCAACCCCGGGGTCGGCAAGTCGACCGTGGTCGACGCGCTCATCGGCGCCTACCGCAAGGAGGGCAAGCGGGTCGGCGTGGTGGCGGTCGACCCGACCTCGCCGTTCACCGGGGGCGCCATCCTGGGTGACCGCATCCGCATGCAGCAGCACGCGCTCGACGCCGGGGTCTTCATCCGCTCGCTCGCCACCCGCGGCCAGCTGGGCGGCATGTCGCGCTCCACCTTCGATGTGGCGCTCGTGCTCGACGCCATGGGCTACGACCTGGTGCTGATCGAGACGGTCGGTGTCGGCCAGGACGAGATCGACGTCATGCGCGCGGCTCACACCACGGTGGTCATCACCGTGCCGGGGCTGGGTGACGACATCCAGGCGATCAAGGCCGGCATCCTCGAGACCGCCGACGTCCTGGTGGTCAACAAGGCCGACCGCGAGGGCGCCGACCGCGCGGTGCGCGACCTCATGCACATGCTCGAGCTGCGCGACGCCGATGGCGGCCGCCGCGACGTGGAGATCGTGAAGACGATCGCGGCCTGGGGCCTGCGCGACGGGTCCGGGATGGACGATCTGCTCCAGGCCATCGCCGGGCACCGCGAGCGGATGGCGTCGGGTCCGGAGGGAGAGCGGCGTGCCGAGGCGCGCGCCGCCGCGTACGTGGCCGAGCTGGTGAAGGGGCTGCTCGCCGACCGGGCGGCGCTCGGGATGGAGAAGGCGGGAGGCCTCGCCGAGGTGGCCCGAGCGGTGGCCATCCGTGCGCTCGACCCCTACACCGCCGCCGATGAGATCGTTCGGGTCCTCGACAAATAGTTGATTCAACCGAGGATCTGGCGGCTGACGGCGGCTGCCGCGTATCGCGGCAGGCCCGCACGGCCCACCGGGGGCGTGCTACGATCACGCTTCAACGGGGCGCCTGGAGCCCTGGAGGTTAGCTTATCCCATGATTCGTATTGTGTGCCTCGCCGCCGCTCTGGCTGGCCTGGCTGGTTGTGGACTCATCGACTCCGAGATGGCGACCGTCGATCTCGACCTGCCGGAACAGCAGGTCATCGTCGACACCGCCGACTGGGAGCTGACCGACGAGGGCCAGATGCCCGCGGTCGAATGCGCCGAGACCCCGCACGTCTGCGCCAACCGCGTCGACACCTGGTGCGGGGCGAACGACATCTGTGCCGCCTCGTGCAACGGCAACACCTGTGAAGTCAACATCTTGGTCTCGCTCTGGCACACCGTGGACCTCGACGCCGAGGCGCCCGAGCTCCAGCAGCTGGACGGCCAGCCGCTGGTCAACGTGATGATCGACCGGGTGGCATTCACCGTCTCCGACAACACCCTCAACATGGCCACCCGGCCGCTCACCGTCTCGATCGCGCCCGAGGGGGTCATCTCGACCGCGGGCCGCGACGCCCAGGTGATCGGCACGATCCCGGCCATCCAGCCGGGTCAGACCATCGACGACGTCGATCTCGAGCTCACCGCCGACGGTCGGGTCACCCTGGCCGAGCGCATGAGCACCTACCAGGTGCCGTTCAACGTGATCGTCGGGTCGACCGTCGCGCTGCGCGCGGGGGACGATGTGCCGAGCGGTCGGCTGGTGGCCGGCATCCGGGTCTCGGCTCACGCGCGCACCGGCCTGTGACGCGGGGCGCGGCGAGCGGCGTGCGGGTATAAGACGGCCGTGACCGCGCCCTACGAGGCCATCATCGCCGGCGCCGGCCCGGCCGGCGTCGCGGTCGGCGCGCGCCTGGCCCAGCACGGGCGCGGCGGGCGCATCCTGGTGCTCGACCGGTTCCGCTTCCCGCGCGAGAAGCCGTGCGGCGGGGCGCTGACCGGTCACGCCGAGCCGGCCATGGCCGCGCTCGACCTGACCCTGCGGGTGCCGAGCTGGCCGTGCGGCGCGGCGCGGGTCCGCTTCGGCGCGTTCGAGCGGGTGGTGGCGATGGGGCGAGCGGTGCAGGTGATCCGCCGCCGCGATTTCGACGCCGACCTGGTCGAGCAGGCGCGCGAGCGAGGCATCGAGGTGATCGAGGGGGAGGGCGTCGAGTCGTACGCGGTCGAGCGGGACGGAGTGCGGGTGACGACCAGCGCGGGCCGCGAGCTCCGCGCCGAGGTGCTGATCGGCGCCGACGGCGCGGCGTCGGTGGTGCGCAAGCACCTGGGCGGCCCGAGCGAGGACGCCGGCCGCGAGATCCCGCACCGCCTGTTCCAGATCGAGGTCGACCTGCCGACCGACCAGGCGCCGGCCATGCTCTACGACTTCACCCCGATGGCCCACGGGCTGCGCGGCTACCTGTGGATCTTCCCGGTGCCGGGCGCGCGCGCCAACCTCGGCCTCATGCACTACCCGACCCGCGCCCCGTCGAGCCGGCGCGGCGGGCGCGAGCTGGTCGAGCTACTCCGCCGGGGTCTCATCGACCACGGTGTGGACTTGCCGGCCCGTGGCACCCGCGGCTGGCCGGTGTGGGGCTACGACCCGCGCCGCCCGGTCTCGGCCGCGCGCGTGGTGACGGTGGGCGACGCCGCCGGCATCGACGGGCTCACCGGCGAGGGCATCGCGGTCGCGATGGAGCAGGCGATCGTCGCGGGCGACGCGGTCGACCGCGCGCTGCGCGAGCGCCGCTTCGACTTCGGCGGCTACCGCCGCGCGCTCCGCCGCGCTCCGGTCGGGCGAGAGCTGGCGCTCGATCGGCGTCTCGCGCGCCTGTTGTACGACACCGACCGGTGGCTCGACTGGCTGGCGCTGGTCCTGGTCGATCCTGACATGATCGAGATGTACGCCCGCCGGGTCGATGGCACCGAAATCCTGGCGGATCAGAAGCTTCGCCTGGTCCGCGCGCTGGCCGGCCAGCTGGTCCGCGGCCGCCGGCGGCGACGAGTCCTGGAACAGGCGAGCGGCCTGGCCCTGTTCAGACGAGCCGCGTGACGTTACGCTGCGGTCAGGGCGACGCCGACACCCGATGGTAGAGCTCACGATCAGGGGGGACAAGCTGCGGCTCCAGGTGAAGGGCCTGGATCGCCTGTGGGCCATGCGCAGCCGGCTCGAGATCCCGCTCTCCTGCGTGCGCGGCGTCAGGGCCGACCCGACGGTGACGCGCGGCCTGTGGAAGGGCGTCAGCGCGCCGGGGACGCACATCCCCGGCATCATCATCGCCGGCACCTTCTACCAGGACGACAAGCGCATCTTCTGGGACGTCCACGATCCGGAGATGACCGTCGTGATCGACCTCGTCGGACAGCGCTACGATCAGGTGATCGTCCAGGTGCAGGATCCGCAGGCCGTCGTGCAGTTGCTGCAGGACGCGGTTCGCGGAGTGCGCGGTCCTGACACAACCGCGGGCGGTGGCGACCTCGGTCCGTCTGCAGCTGCCCGCAACGGCTGAAAATCGCGCCCCCCATGTTTCAGGCCCACGGCTTGAATAGCAGGCCGTGGACGCGGTCGTACTGTTTTGCCCAAAGGAGGCTTTGTGAGGCTCATGAAGCTCGGTCGTCTGGCTTTGATTGCAACGTTGGCGCTTGGCTGCTTCGCGGCGGAGATCTCCACCGCCTCGGCGCAGTCCGGTGAAATCATCATCCGCACGGCTCCGCCGCCACCTCGCGCCGAGGCGCGTGGCTCGCTGCGAGCCGGGTACGAGTGGGTTCCGGGCTACTGGCGCTGGGAAGGTCGGCGGCACGCCTGGGTCAGCGGACACTGGGAGCGCGCCCGATCCGGCTACGTGTGGCAGCCGGCCCGCTGGGATCATCGCTACAACGGCTGGGTGTTCATCCCCGGCCGCTGGGTTCGCGGCAACAGCCGCCCGGCTCCGCTTCCGCCCCCGCGCGGTGGTGGCTACGATCGGCCCCCGCCGCCCCGTCAGGGTGGATGGAACCGCCCCGACTGGCGCCGGCAGGGCTGGCAGATGCTGGGTGAGCAGTGGGTGCAGGGCCGCGGGCGTCGCGCCGACCGCGACACGATCTACGTCGGCAAGAACCAGGGCTTCTTCAACCACGTGATGCTGGTGGCCGAGGAGAGCGACATCGAGCTGCACGACATCCTCATCACCTTCTCGAACGGGCGTACCTACCAGCCCCAGGTGCGCCACTACTTCCGCGAGAACTCGCGCTCGCGAGTCATCGACTTGCCGAAGGGGCCGCGCCACATCGAGTCGATCCAGTTCGTGTACGGCAACCTGCGTGGCGGCGGTCGCGCTCGCCTGCAGGTGTGGGCGAGGTAGCTCCGCCGCGCCGCGGGCCGAGCAGGGCGCGCCTCTACAGCGCGCCCTGCGGCCTGTGCTCGCCGAACACGCCGCGGAGGACGTCGGCGATCTCGCCGACGGTGGCGTGGGCGACGACCGCGCCCAGGATCGGGTCGACCATGTTCGTCCCGCCGCGCGCCGCGTCGCCCAGGCTGGCCAGGGCTCGATCGGTCTCGGCCTGGGTCCGACGGGCCCGGAAGGCGCGAAGCCGCTCGACCTGGTCCTGCTCAAGCGCGGGGTCGACCCGGGCGACCTCGACCGGCTGGGCGGTGTCGCTGCGGTGCTGGTTGACGCCGACCACGACGCGTTCGCCCGACTCGACCGCGCGCTGGTGCTCGTAGGCGCGCCGCTCGATCTCGCGCTGGACGTAGCCCTGCTCGATGGCGGCCACCATGCCGCCCAGCTCGGCGATGCGATCGAGGTATGCGCAGGCCCGCCGCTCGATCTCGTCGGTGAGCGCCTCGACCGCGTATGACCCGGCCAGCGGGTCGACGAAGTCCGCCACCCCCGACTCGTGGGCGATGACCTGCTGGGTGCGGATGGCCAGCGTCGCCGCCTCCGGCGTGGGCAGGCCGAGCGCCTCGTCGTAGGAGTTGGTGTGGAGCGACTGGGTGCCGCCCAGCACCGCGGCCATCGCCTGCAGGGTGACCCGCGACAGGTTGACCAGCGGCTGCTCGGCCTGCAGCGTGACCCCGGCGGTCTGGCTGTGGAAGCGGAGCAGCATCGACTTCGGATCGCGCGCGCCGAACCGATCGCGCATGAGGCGGGCCCACATGCGCCGCGCGGCGCGGAACTTGGCCACCTCCTCGAGGAAGTTGTTCTGGACGTTGAAGAAGAACGCCACCCGGGGCGCGAAGTCGTCCACCGCCAGGCCCGCCGCGATCGCCGCCTCGACGTAGGTGATGCCGCCGGCCAGGGTGAAGGCGACCTCCTGGACCGCGTCGGCGCCGGCCTCGCGGATGTGGTAGCCGGACACCGAGATCGTGTTCCAGCGCGGCACCTCGCGGTTGCAGAAGGTGAAGGTGTCGGTCACCAGGCGCATCGATCCGGCCGGCGGATAGATGTACGTGCCGCGCGCGGTGTACTCCTTCAGGATGTCGTTCTGGATGGTGCCGGTCAGCTGGCCGCGCGGCACGCCCTGCTCGTCGGCCACCGCGATGTAGAGACAGAGCAGGGTCGCGGCGGTGGCGTTGATCGTCATGGACGTCGACACCTCGCCGAGCGGCAGCCCGCCGAGGAGGACGCGCATGTCCTCGATCGAGTCGATGGCCACGCCGACCCGGCCGACCTCGCCGGAGGCGAGCGGGTGGTCCGAGTCGCGCCCCATCTGGGTCGGCAGGTCGAACGCGACCGACAGGCCGCGGCTGCCCTGCGACAGGAGGTAGTGGTAGCGCGCGTTGGACTCGGCCGCGGTGCCGAACCCGGCGTACTGGCGCATGGTCCACAGCTTGGCCCGGTACAGCGAGCCGTGGACGCCGCGGGTGTAGGGGAACTGGCCCGGCTCGCCCAGGTCGCGGTCGTAGTCGAGCCCGGCGATGTCGGCCGGGCGGTAGGCGCCGCGGATCTCGATGTCCGCGTCGGTGGCGGTGCGCTGCTTGCGTTCCTTCATCGCGCGGGCACCCGATCTAGAGCGTCATCGGGCGGAGGTCGGCGGCGCGGCGCAGGCGCGGGCCGGTCGCCTTGTCCACCTCGTCGGCGCTGACCCCGGGCGCGGTCTCCCGCAGGACCAGCCCGTCGGCGGTCACGTCGATGACGGCCAGGTCGGTGATGATCTGGTGGACCACGGCGACCCCGGTCAGGGGCAGCGAGCACTCGTCGAGGATCTTGGGGGCGCCCTCGCGCGTGGTGTGCTCCATCATGACGATGACGCGGCGGGCGCCGGCGACCAGGTCCATCGCGCCGCCCATCCCCTTCACCATCTTGCCCGGGATCATCCAGTTGGCCAGGTCGCCCTTCCCGGACACCTCCATGGCGCCGAGGATGCACATGTCGACGTGGCCGCCGCGGATCATCGCGAACGACTCGGCCGAGTCGAAGAAGGCGGAGCCGGGGATCTCGGTGATGGTCTGCTTGCCGGCGTTGATGAGGTCCGGATCCTCGTCGCCCTCGTACGGAAACGGGCCGATGCCGAGCATGCCGTTCTCCGACTGAAGCACGACCTCGACCCCGGGCGGGATGTAGTTCGAGACCAGGGTCGGCATGCCGATGCCGAGGTTGACGTAGAAGCCGTCGCGCAGCTCCTGGGCCACGCGCATGGCGATCTGCTCGCGGGTGAGGCGGTTCATGCGGTCCTCCGCGGCCTGATGGTCCGCTGCTCGATCGGCTTCTCGTAGCCCTGGCCCTGGAAGATGCGCTTCACGTAGATCGACGGGGTGTGGATCTGATCCGGCTCGAGCTCGCCGACCTCGACCAGCTCTTCGACCTCGGCGACGGTGATGCGCCCGGCCGCCGCCATCATCGAGTTGAAGTTGCGCGACGTCTTCCGGTAGACGAGGTTGCCCCAGCGGTCGCCCTTCCACGCCTTGACGAACGCGAAGTCGGCCCGCAGGGCGTGCTCGAGCACGCAGTGGCGGCCGCCGATCTCGCGGGTCTCCTTGCCCTCGGCGACCTTGGTGCCGAAGCCGGTCGGGGTGTAGAACGCCTCGATCCCGGCGCCGCCGGCGCGGATGCGCTCGGCCAGGGTCCCCTGCGGGTTGAGCTCGACCTCGAGCTCGCCGCTCAGGTACAGCTTCTCGAACACCTTGTTCTCGCCGACGTAGGACGAGACCATGCGGCGCACCTGGCCGGCGGCGAGCAGCACGCCCAGGCCCTTGTCGGTGGTGCCGCAGTTGTTCGAGATGATGCTGAGCCCCTTGATCCCGCGCCGGGCGAGCTCGTGGATGGCGTTCTCCGGGTTGCCGCACAGGCCGAAGCCGCCCGACATGATGACGGCGCCGTCGGTCACATCGGCCAGGGCCTCGCGCGCGCTGGGGTAGACCTTGTTCATCGGGCGGCATTGTATACGATGGCCGCGGTGGCGTTGGCGCTGGTGACCCTGACGACCGACTTCGGCACCGCCGACGGCTACGTCGGCGCGATGAAGGGGGTCCTTCACCGGCGCGCGCCCGGCGTGGTGATCGTGGACGTGAGCCACGCCATCCCCCGCCACGACGTCGCCGCCGGGGCGCACGCGCTGGCCACCGCGGCGCCGTGGTTCCCGCCCGGCACGGTGCACGTCGCGGTGGTCGACCCGGGCGTCGGCACCGGGCGGCGGGGCGTGGTGGTCGAGGCGGGAGGGCAGATCTTCGTCGGGCCGGACAACGGGCTGTTCGCGCTGGTCGCGCCGGCGCCGGACTCGGTGCACGAGATCGCGGCGGCGGAGTTCCGCGCCGGGCGAGTGTCGCCCACGTTCCACGGGCGCGACGTGTTCGCGGTGGCGGCGGCGCGGCTCGCGTGCGGCGCGGCGCCGTCGCAGGCCGGCCCGGCTGTCGAGCCGGCCGGGCTGGTCCGGCTCGGGGGCGGGCCGCACGGCAGCGATGGCGGGAACCGGGTCGTGCACGTCGATGGGTTCGGCAACCTGATCACCGACGCGGCCGCGGCGGGGGAGGGCGCGTCGGTGTGGGTGGGCGGGCGCGCGATCGGCCCGCTGCGCCGGACCTTCGCCGACGTGGCGCCGGGCGAGCTGGTCGCCTACGTCGGCTCGAGCGGCACCGTCGAAGTCGCGGTGCGCGAGGGCAGCGCGGCGGCGGTGCTCGGGGTCGGTCGCGGGGCGGCGATCGCGGTCGGCGTCGGCGCGGTCGGCGTCGATGCCGCGAAAGGGGAACGATCGTGACGGCGCGCGACGACGACCTCGAGCTGACCATCGACTCGCTCGCCGCCGGCGGCGACGCGGTCGGCCGGGCCGGCGACGGGCGCGTGGTGTTCGTGCCGTACGCGGCCCCCGGCGACCGGGTGCGCGCGAGGGTGGTCGAGAGCAAGCGACAGTACGCGCGCGCGGAGCTGATCTCGGTCGCGAGCGCGTCGCCCGAGCGGGTCGAGCCGCCGTGCCCGCTCTTCCGCGAGCGCACCTGTGGCGGGTGCGCCTGGCAGCACGTCGCCCATCCGGCCCAGGCGCGGGCCAAGCACGCCATCGCGGCCTCCGCGCTGCGCCGGCCGATCGCGCGCGGGCTCGACCTCCTGCCGATCGAGGCGCCGGTCGAGCCGTACGGCTGGCGCCGGCGTGCGCGCCTGCACTGGGACCGGCCGGCGTCGAGCCCGTCGGCGCTGATCGGGTTCGTGGCGCCGCGCTCGCACCGGCTGACCCGGGTCGACGCCTGCCCGCAGCTCGAGCCGGCCCTCGAGGGCGCGCTCGAGCCGCTCCACCGCGTGCTCGGGCCCGGCCTGTTCCAGCGCGGCGAGATCGATCTCCTGGCCAGCCCGTCCGGCGACGTGCAGGTGGCGGTGCGCGGTCCGTGCCAGCGGGGCGCGGCCGAGGCGCTCCTGGGCCAGGGCGGCGTGGTCGGCGTGATCCTGGGGCGCCACGTGTTCGGCGAGTCCGCCCTCGAGATCGAGCCAGGCCAGTGGGGCCAGGCCGATCGCTTCGCCCAGGCGTCGCGGGCCGGCAACCGCGCGCTCCTCGCCGCGGTCGACCGCGCCGCCGGCCCGCGCGCCGGGGCGCGGGTCCTCGAGCTCCACGCCGGGTCGGGCAACCTGACCCGCGTCCTGGCCGACGGCGCCGCCGGCGTGCTGGCGGTGGACGGGCGCCCGGGTCGGCCATCGGCCGAGCCGAACGTGGTGTGGCGGACCGGCGAGGTCGCGGAGGTCGCCGACCAGCTGGCCGCCGCCGGCGAGCGCTTCGACCTGGTCGCGCTGGATCCGCCGCGCGAGGGGGCGCGCTCGCTGTGTCAGTCGATCGCCGCGCTGGGGCCGCGCCGGATCGTCTACGTCTCGTGCGACCCGGCCACCCTCGCGCGCGACCTCGATCAGCTCGCCGAGCTCGGCTACGCCGCGCGCTGGGCCCAGCCGATCGATCTCATGCCGCAGACCGCGCACATCGAGGTGGTGGTCGCCCTCGACCGCGCCGACCGCCAGGCGATCACTCCACCTGGAACGGAGTGAAGCTGCGCAGCATCGCCTCGGCGGCGCGCCGCTCGGCCCGGCTGGGGCGCGCCCCCAGGCCGATCGACAGCACCACGCTGTGCCGGTCGAAGAAGAGGTAGCGCGACAGGACCCGCGGCGGGTCGGCCGAGCGCTCGTACCAGAGGTCGAGCACCGGCGTGCGCGCCGCCTCGCTGGCGCGCCGGCGGGTCCGGCGAAAGCCGGGGGTGGCCCGCTCGACCCCGCGCTCGACCTGGGCGGCGAGCTGAGCCGCGTCGCGCGCGCGCCGGGTACCGACCCCGACCCGGGTGATGGCCAGCCGCCCGCGCCCGTCCGGCGCCTGGTACGCGACCAGGGTCCCCTCCGGCGCCGCGGTCTGCCGCCAGCCGGGCGCGATGACGATCTGGTACTGCGCGGTGCCGTCGTGCAGCGACCCCGGCCGCGGCTTCCGGGCCGCGCCACCGCGCCGCTGCCCGCGCGCCGATCCGGCGACCACGGCGAGCGACGCGGCGCCGAGCGCCAGCGCCAGCGCCCAGCGGATGACTCGCCGCGTCCGGTCCGACCGGGCGCGCGTCGCGACGCCGCGCATGCGTCAGAGGCGGCCGAGCCGCCGGTTCAACGCGAGCGCGATGCGCCGCTGATCGGAATCGGAGCTGAACCAGTCGCGCGGGTAGGTGAACACCTGCTCGCCGGTCTCGATCATCAGGATCGGGCCGGTGCGGGCCCAGGGCACCGCGCGGCGCAGGAAGTAGGCGTGGCTCACCTGATCGAGCGACACCGTGTGCGCTTCCTTCTGGCACAGCCCATCCGGGAGGACGATCGAGTCGTCGCCGATCTCGATCCTCCCGGCCGGGTGGAGGAGCGTGCGCGCGAACCGGTAGATGTTGGCCGCGCTCATCCCGAGCAGCACGATGCCGAGCGCCTTGCCCACCGCGCCCAGCTTCCACAGGAGCAGCGCGCCGCCGACCGCGCCGACCAGGACCCAGCCGAAGTGGCGCCAGCGGCCGTGCTCGAGCTGGACCTGGAAGCTGGCCTCGCCGCCGCTCCGCCGGGCCGCCGAGCGCTCGGCCCGGGCCGCCTTGGGCTCAGCTCCAGTCACCCCAGTCTCCGGTGAGGGCGCGGACGCGCGCTTGGATCTCCTGGAGGTCGATTCGGGCAAGACGCCGGTTCTCCACGACGAGATCACCGTCTACCACGACATCGCTGATGGCGCGAGCCGACAGGGAGTAGACCGCGTTCTTGGCCAGCGCCTGGGCCGGCCACAGCGAGGGATCGGCCAGGTCCAGCGCGACCAGATCGGCGCGAAATCCCGGGGCAATCCTGCCCACCGGGAGGCCGAGCACGCGCCCGCCGAGCTCGGTCCCCATCGCGAAGCAGTCCTCCGCGGCGATCGCCTGTCCATCGGTGCGCGCCACCTTCTGCAAGAGGGCGCAGCTGCGCATCTCGTCGAGCACCGACACGCGGCTGTTGGAGCAGCCGCCGTCGGTGCCGAGCGCGACCATGACCCCGCGCTGGCGCAGGTCGACCACGTCGGTCACCCCGTCGCCGAGGAACATGTTCGAGGCCGGGCAGTAGGCCAGGCGGGCCCCGCGCTCGGCCAGGAGCGCGCGCTCGCCCTCGTCGAACCAGCACCCGTGCACCGCCACCATCGACCCGTCGAGCAGGCCCATGCGGTCGACCGCGTGGAGCGGACGGACGCCGTGGTGGGCCAGCGCATCCTCGACCTGGTATTTCTCCTCGGCCAGGTGGATGTGCCATGGGGTGCCGGCGTCGCGCGCGCAGCCGGCGCCCGCCTCGATCATCTCGCGCGACGCGCCGTGCAGGCTGTGCGGGGCGGGCTGGACCGCGACCAGGTGGCGAGGGTCGCCGGCGTGGGCGCGCGACAGCTCCTCGAAGTTGCGCACCGCGGTCGGCACGTCCTCGCGGTAGGCGGCCGGCGCGCCGTCCCAGTCGTAGAAGCAGCGGGCCAGGACCACCCGGATGCCGAGCCGGCGCGCCGCTGCGATCACCGCCTGCGCGTTCTCGTTGCCCTGGCGGTTGATGTAGAAGAAGTCGCAGACGGTGGTGACGCCGTGGAGCAGCATCTCGCCGAACGCGAACAGCGCGGCGGTGATCATCTCGTCCGGCCCCAGGCGCGGCGAGTAGCGGTACAGCGCGCGCTCGCGCCACTCGAGGAACGGCAGATCGTCGCCGATGCCGCGCAGGAGCGACTGGAAGCTGTGGTTGTGGGCGTTGACGGTGCCGGGGATGAGCGCGCGTCCGCTCCAGTCGATCCGGCGGGCGCCGGCAGCGCGCGGATCGGCCTCGACGGCGGCGTGGTCGCCGACCGCGACGATCTCGCCGTCCTCGGCCAGGACCGCGGTCGGCCCGCGCGCGGCGCCGTCCACCAGGGCGGCATCGGCGCGGATGAGCACGGCGTTCATGGACATGGCGGTTCCCCTGGTGGCGATCGCGGCCGCGCCGGCGCGGTGGACCGCTTTCGGTCTGGCGGATCCGGTCCGGGTGGCGGTTAATACTCCGCCGTGAGTCTCGTCGACGACGTCGCCGCCGGCAAGCTCGCGCCGGTCTACATCCTCAGCTCGGCCGAGCCGCTGCTGGTCGACCGCGCGCTGGCCGCCATCCGCGAGGCGGCGGTGCCGGCCGCGCTGCGCGCGTTCAACGAGGACGTGGTCGACGGGCGCGGGGCGAGCGCGGCGCGCATCGTGTCGGCGGCGCGCACGCTGCCGATGATGGCGGCCCGCCGGCTGGTCCTGATCCGCGATCTGTCGCAGATGCAGGCCGCCGAGCTGGGCGAGCTGGTCTCGTACCTCGACTCGCCCAGCCCCGAGACGGTGCTGGTCGCGACCACCACCAAGGTCGACAAGCGGCTCAAGTTCTTCGCCGCGGCCTCCAAGAAGGGATTCCTGCACGAGCTGGCCCCGCCCCGCGACCTGGCCGGCTGGCTGGCCGACGAGGCGCGTCGCCGCCAGATCGCGATCGCGCCGCCGGCGCGCACCCGCCTGGTCGAGGTGGTCGGCGCCGAGATGTCGCGCCTGTCGCTGGTGCTCGAGCAGCTCGCGCTCTACGCCGGCGACCGCCCGATCGCGGTGGATGACGTGGACGACCTGGTCGCCGACACCCGCGAGCGCTCGGTCTTCGAGCTGACCGACGCGATCGGCGCCGGCGACCGTCGGCGCGCGCTGGCCGCGGTCGCCTCGCTGGTCGATCAGCGGCAGAGCGCGATCGGGGTCATCGCCATGCTGGCCCGACACATGCGCCAGCTGGCGCTGTTCCGGGCCGGGCGCGACGGCGGGATGGGCAAGCCGGACCTCGGCCGCCTGCTCGGGGTGCCGCCGTTCGTGGTCGACAAGCTGGGCCGCCAGGCCGGCCGCTACAGCGACGCAGCGCTCGGCCGCGCGGTCGGCGCGCTGTCGGCCGCCGATCGCGCGCTCAAGGGCGAGGGCGAGGCGGGCAAGACGCTGGGGCGCGCGCTGACCGAGCGCGTGCTGCTGACGCGAGTGGTGGACCGCCTGGTCTCGCTGGGCGGTTAGCGCCGACGTCGCGGTATCGACGGGCCGCATCGAGCAGCCAGTCGGCGCGCCCACGGCGGGAGCCGCGAGCGGGGGAGCGGGGCCGCGCGCTAGGCGGCGGTGTTGTTGGCGCGGCGGGAGAGGCGCGAGATCAGGCGGGAGGCGGTGCGGCGATGCACCACGCCCTTGGTGACCGCCTTGTCGATCTGCTGGACCGCCGCCTTGATGAGGGCGGCGGCGTCAGCTGACTTGCCGTCGAGCGCGATGCGCGCCTTCTTGAGCGCGGTCCTCATCGAACCGAGCGCGAGGCGATTGCGCAGCGTGCGCCTGGGCGTCTGACGGTTGCGCTTCTCTGCAGACTTGTGACTGGCCACGAAATTGCTCCTCCGAGAGCCGTGGTCTGTACCGCGGGGTGGCCCGCACTGTCAAGCGGCCGGCCCGGCGGTCCTCCCGGGCTGGCTTGCCCACAAGACCTGTGGAAAAGCATGCGGAGATCTCTGTGGGTGGGAGGCGAGGTCCCAAGGATTCTCCTCGCTTGACGGTGGTTTGCTCAAAAAAGAGTCAGAAAAGTTGCCAGCTCCATCATGTGGCTTTCGCCTCGTCCCACAGCGCATCCATCTCGGCCAGGTTCGACTCCGACGGCGTGCGGCCGCGCTCGCGCAGGTGGTCCTCGACGTATGCGAAGCGCTCGGTGAAGCGCCGCGTGCACGCGCGCAGCGCCGCCTCGGCGTCGCAGCCGAGCTTGCGAGCCAGGCTGGTCGCGGCGAACAGGAGGTCGCCGAGCTCGTGCTCGATCGCGGCGCGGTCGCCGGATTCGACGGCGCGGTCGAGCTCGCCCAGCTCCTCGTCGACCTTGTCGCGGCAGCCCTGCACCTCGGGCCAGTCGAACCCGACCCGGGCGGCGCGGGCCGAGACCTGCTGCGCGCGGGCCAGGGCCGGCAGCGCGAGCGGCACCCCGGCCAGGGTGCGCGGGACCGCCGCTGCAGCGCGCCCGCGTTCCTTCTGCGCCCGCTCGCGCCGCTTGATCTCCTCCCACTGGGTGAGCACCTCCTCGGAGCTCTCGGCGTGGGCGTCGGCGAAGACGTGCGGGTGGCGGCGGATCAGCTTGTCGGAGATGCCGCGCACGACGTCGTCGATGCCGAACTCGCCGTCCTGCTCGCGCAGCGCGGCCTGGAACACGACGTTCATCAGCAGATCGCCCAGCTCCTCGCAGTGATCGGCCGGCGTGCCGGTCTCGAGCGCCTCGAGCACCTCGTACGCCTCCTCGATCAGATAGGGCCGCAGCGACTCGAGGGTCTGCTCGCGGTCCCACGGGCAGCCGTCGGGCGCCAGCAGGCGTCTCATGATGTCGCACAGGCCGGCGAGGCTGGCGCCCGGCCGGTCCCACGATTCGTCGGAGGCGGTCATCGCGCGGGAGGATAACCCGCCGGGGTTTCGCTCGATCCGCTTCGCCTCACCGGACTGTCGGATAGACAACCTTCACCCTGGCTGCTACAGCTTGGTCAGGAGGAGTCCCCTCGGCTTGAGCGCGAAGTCCGCCCCCGACCTGCGTCGCGAAAAGATCGCCTTCGACGACGCGGAAGCGTTCCGCGCGCTGTGCGGCGAGCACGGCCAGGGTCTCAAGCTGATCGAGCGCCAGGCGGGCGCCTCGCTGCACGTGCGCGGCAACGAGGTCACCGTCGAGGGCGATCCGCCATCGGTGGAGCTGGCCAGCGCGGTGCTGTCGCAGCTGTACGGGCTGGCCAGGCGCGGCTCGCCGCTCGGCTCCGACGACATCGTGCGCGCGGTGCGCGTGCTCAAGGCGGATCGCACCGCCGAGCTGCGCGACATCTTCTCCGACACGGTGCTGGTGCCGCGCCGCGGGCGGCCGATCGCCCCCAAGGGCCTGTCGCAGAAGCGCTACATCGACGCGGTCCGCAACCACGACATCGTCTTCGCGATCGGCCCGGCCGGCACCGGCAAGACCTACCTGGCCATGGCCCAGGGCATCCGGATGCTGCTCGACAAGGTGGTGAAGCGCATCGTCCTGACCCGTCCGGCGGTCGAGGCGGGCGAGCGGCTGGGCTTCCTGCCCGGGTCGCTCGAGGAGAAGGTCAACCCGTACCTTCGCCCGCTCTACGACGCGCTCAACGAGATGATGGACTTCGATCGCGCGCGCGCGCTCATGGAGCAGCAGGTGATCGAGGTCGCGCCGCTCGCGTTCATGCGCGGGCGCACGCTCAACGACAGCTTCGTCATCCTCGACGAGGCGCAGAACTCGACCAGCGAGCAGATGCGGATGTTCCTGACCCGGCTCGGGTTCGGGTCCAAGGCGGTCGTGACCGGGGACATCACGCAGAGCGATCTGCCGGCCGGGGTGCGCTCGGGCCTGCGCGAGGCGCGCGAGATCCTGCAGGGCGTGCCGGGGATCGCGTTCGCCGGGTTCACCGAGGCCGACGTGGTGCGGCATCCGCTGGTCCAGGAGATCATCCGCGCGTACGAGAAGCGCGACGCCGACCGCGAGGCGGCGCGATCCGGGCGCGAGGGTGCGGTCGCCGCATACGCCGCTGCCGCGGCGCCAAACGCTCCGGGTGGTGGCGCGCCGGGCAGTGGCGCGAATGCGCCCGCAGCTGGACCGGCGACCGACCGGCCCGACGCGCCGGCCGAGTGACCGGCCCGGCCCCACGTCCCGTGGTTTCGTCCGTCGGGCTCGGTCCCGATCCGACCCGGTGATGCTAGGATGCGGACCGTGTCGGCGTCGGGCGTGAGGGCCGCGAGCATCGAGAGTCGCGAACAGGTCACCGCCGCGCTGGCCGGCGATGCACGGCTGTCCGAATGGACGGTGCGGGGCGATGAGCCCGGCTTCCTCGAGCTCGAGCGCGAGCCCGTGATCTGCATCCTGGCCTGGCCGGAGGTGTGGCGGGAGAAGCAGCGCCTGGCCCCGCACCTGATCCGGGCGCGCAGCGGCAACTACACGCTCATCCTGGTCGGGCGGGCCGACGAGCTGGCCGATGCGCCGGTCGACGAGCTGGACGACGCGTCGGTGCGGATGACGGTGCTGACCGTGCCGACCTCGCCGGCCGCGCTGGTCATCGCGCTGCGCGCGCGCGGCGAGGCCGACCGCCGCACCCTGGAGCTGGCCGACCTCGAGCTGTCGCTGGAGCGCGCCCGCTACGAGAACGACATGCTGATCGACGTCGGCCGGGCGCTGTCGCGCCAGCGCGACGTCAACGCGCTGTTCGGCATGATCCTGCGCCGCGCGCGCGAGGTGACCGGGGCCGACGCCGGGTCGGTCTACGTGGTCGAGGGGGACGACGACGCCGCCGGCCAGGACGGCCGCCCGCCGACCCCGCGCCTGCTTCGCTTCATCGAGTCGCAGAACGACTCGATCGCGATCGAGTCGACCGGCTTCACCATGCCGGTGTCGCCCGCGTCGATCGTCGGCGCCTGCGTGCTGGCCAAGGACACCATCAGCATCCCGGACCTGTACCGGCTGGACGCGCCCGGGACCGGCAACAACCCGTGGAGCTTCGTCCACGACCGCAGCTTCGATCAGCGCCACCGCTACCAGACCCGCTCGATGATCACGGTGCCGATGATCTCGGCCCGCGATCAGGTCATCGGGGTCATCCAGCTCATCAACAAGCGCGCGCGTGGGGTGACCCGGCTGATCGCGCCGTCCGACTTCGACGAGAAGGTGCTGCCGTTCGACGACGTGTCGACCGAGTACGCCAGCACCCTGGCGTCGCAGGCCGGCATCGCGCTCGAGAACGCGATGCTGTACGACGAGGTCCGCACGCTGTTCGAGGGGTTCGTCAAGGCGTCGGTCACCGCCATCGAGGCGCGCGATCCGACCACGTCGGGCCACTCGGAGCGGGTCGCCAGCCTGACGGTGGAGCTGGCCGCGGTCGCCGATCGCGAGACCACCGGGACGTACGCCGGCTACGCGCTCACCACCGACGATCGCAAGCAGCTGGAGTACGCCGCGCTCCTGCACGACTTCGGCAAGGTCGGCGTGCGCGAGCACGTGCTGGTCAAGGCGATGAAGCTGTACGAGCACGACCGCGCCATCATCCAGTCGCGGTTCGACTTCATCCGCAAGTCGATGGAGACCGAGCGGCTCGAGCGCAAGGTTCGCTACCTGGCCGAGGCGTCGCGCGACTCGATGACGGCCGCGCTCGAGGGAGTGGACGGCGATATCGGCGCCCGGCTCGAGGAGCTGGACGACATCGTCGCGTTCATCCTGCAGGCCAACCAGCCGACCGTGCTGGAGCAGGGCGGGTTCGAGCGGATCCAGGAGATCGCGGCGCGCACCTTTGCGTCCCCGTCCGGCGAGCAGCGCCCCTACCTGACCCGCGACGAGGCGAACGCTCTGCAGATCTCGCGCGGCTCGCTGACCGAGGGCGAGCGGCTCGAGATCGAGAGCCACGTGGTCCACACCTACAACTTCCTGCGCCAGATCCCGTGGGGCCGGACGTTCCGCAGCGTGCCGGAGATCGCCGGGGCGCACCACGAGAAGCTGGACGGGACCGGCTACCCGCGCGGGCGCCTGGCCATCGACATTCCGCCCGGCGCGCGCATGATGACGATCAGCGACATCTTCGACGCGCTGACCGCGTCGGACCGGCCGTACAAGAAGGCGGTGCCGGTGCCCAAGGCGCTCGACATCCTCGCCTCCGAGGTCCAGCGCGCCAAGCTCGACAAGGAGCTGTTCGACATGTTCGTGTCGGCCAAGGTCTGGGAGCGCGCGCTCAAGCGCGCCTGAGCGGGCGGTGCTCGACCTGGTGGTCGACGACGCGGCGCGCGCGCGGCTGGCCGCGGAGCGAGTGCGCAAGCTGGGCCGGCGAGTGGCGCGGATGGTCCGCGCGGCTGGCCTGTGCGAGGCCCACGACGCGGCCGGTGGCGTGGCCGGTGATCGGCGCGGCGCGGCCGGCGAGGAGCTCGAGGTGACCCTGCGGCTCACCGACGACCTTGCCATCCACGAGCTCAACCGGGTGTACCGCGGCCGCGACCGCCCGACCGACGTGCTGGCGTTCGCCCAGCGCGAGGGCGAGGGCGGCGCTCTCCACCCGGAGCTGCTCGGCGACATCGTCATCTCGGTGGAGACCGCGGCGCGCCAGGCCCGGCGCGGGCTCGACCGCGAGATCCTCTTCCTCGCCGCCCACGGCCTCTGCCACCTGCTCGGCTACGACCACGGCACGGACGAGGAGGAGGCCGAGATGAATGCGCGCATGGCCGGGCTGCTGCGCGAGGCGGCCCGGGCCGGGCGGGTGCGGGCGGCGTAGACTGGAGGCCGCCCCGCGGCATCCAAGCGACATGGCAAACCGACCAACGGATGGCACCGAGACCGTGCGCGCGGCGCGCGAGCGCTACTTCGCCGAGAACGGGCTGTCCGAGGCGGGCTACCGGGATCGCTGGGTGGTGCTGCGAGCGGGTCCGGTGCGCTTCTTCCTGCCGAACACGCCGGCCCGCCGGCGCGCGGTCCCTCTGCACGACCTCCACCACGTGGCGACCGGGTACGCGACGACCTGGACCGGCGAGGGCGAGATCGCCGCGTGGGAGCTCGGCGCCGGCTGCGGCCGCTACTGGGCGGCGTGGGGGCTCAACCTGGGTGCGTTCGCGGTGGGCATGGTCATCGCGCCGCGCCGGACGGTGCGCGCGCTCGGCCGCGGTCGGCGCGGTGGCCGCTCGCTGTACCGCGATCCGGCCGGGGACGCGGGAGGGCTGCTCGACCTGAGCGTCGCCGATCTGCGCGCCCGGCTGGCCCTCGACTGACGCGCCGGTCGGCAAGAGTTGCCGGCTGGCCGCGCTGGCGCCGGGCAAGGGTTGCCGGCTGGCGGCGCTGCCAGGCGGACGACGACGTGGTGACGCGGATGTGGGGCTGGCCCGGGTCGTGCTCGAGGAGGCGGTGACCACGTGTCATCACCATCAAGGAGCCGCATCATGTTCCGCTCGAATCCGCTCGTCCTGTCCAGCGCCGTCCTCGCCGTGTCGCTCGCCGCGTGTGCTGCCGAGGATCTCGATCTCGATGAGGACGAGGTCGGCTCGACCGAGTCCGCGATCTCGCATCGCGACTGTCCCGATGGCGTCCCTGTCGAGCTGGCTCCGGCCGCGGATCAGGACCTCTCGTTCGTGCTGAACGCGACCGGGGTGCAGAAGTACACCTGCGCGGCCACCGCGACCGGGTTCGCCTGGACGTTCGTCGCCCCCGAGGCCGACCTGTTCAAGCACGGCTGCCAGGTCGGGACCCACTACGCCGGGCCGACCTGGGAGTACAAGGACGAGAGCACGGTCGTCGCGGCCCGCGTCGCTGGCGCCTCGCCGGACGTCACCGCCATCCCGTGGCTGCTGCTGACCGCGGTCAGCCACGGACCCGATCACGGCAAGATGACCCCGGTGACCTCGATCCAGCGGCTGTCCACCACCGGCGGCAACGCCCCGGCGACCGGGTGCGACGCCGACCACGTCGGCGCCTCGGCCGACGTGCCCTATGCGGCCGACTACTTCTTCTATCGCACCAGGACCAAGCACCCGGAGCGCAACGTGCGCTGCGGCGGCTGAGCACTCGACTCGCTCTCGCCGCGGTCGGGTCAGCCCGGCCGCGGCGCCAGCGCCGCGAGCTGCTCGCAAAGAGCGCCGTCCAGCCGCGGGCGGCGCGCCGGATCGCGGCTGAGGCAGGCGTCGATCAGCCCGGCCAGCTCGGCCGGCAGCGATGGCGCGCGCGAGGCGATCGGCGCCGCGGCCTCCTCCTCGACCAGGACGGAGAGCCGGTCGATCGACACGCCGTCGTGCGGTGCCGCGCCGCTGGCGAGCTCGTAGAGGAGCACGCCGAGGGCGTAGACGTCGCTCCGCCGGGTGGCCGGCTCGCCGCGCCACAGCTCCGGCGCGAGGTAGAGCGGGGTGCCGGCGGTCATCGGGAACGCGGAGCGCCGCGGCCCGGCGGTCGGCGGGGTCCCGGATGCGGTGGCGGGCGCACCGTCGCCGCGCCGGCCGGGCGGCCGGTACGGCATCGTCATCGTGGCGGTGACCGGCGACTCGTCGGTGAGCGGGCAGGCGATCGCGGCGGCGTGGGTCGCCGACGGCGGCGGGTCGGCGTCGAGCAGCCGGGCCAGGCCGAAGTCGATGAGCTTGGCCTCGTCGCCGTCGCCCAGCATCGCGTTGGCCGGCTTGACGTCGCAATGGAGCACGCCGTTCTCGTGCGCCCAGGCCAGCCCGCGGGCCAGCCCCAGGCCGATCTTGTGCAGGCGCCTCCACGGCAGCGGCTTGTCCAGTCGATCGAGCGAGGGGCCGCGCACGTACTCGGAGACGAGGTACGGGCGCCGCCTCACCTCGCCGAACCGGTGCACGGCCACGATGTTGGGGTGCGAGAGCCGCGCGACCGCTCGCGCCTCGGCGAAGAAGCGCTCGCGGGTGGCCTCGCCGACCTCGCCCATCCCGGCGAACTTGATCGCGACCGGTCGGTCGAGCAGGCGGTCGTGGGCCAGGTAGACCTGCCCCATGCTGCCACCGCCGAGGCGCCGCACGATCCGGTACTCCTCGAGCGCATGCGGCGGCTCCCAGCACGGAGCGCTCTCCATCGGGTCGTCTTGCTCTCTCGCGCGCATCGGTCCCGGTGGTGGATACGGATCCGCCACGACGAGGTTTCGGTGTCGCGTCGTCAGGAGCGCGCGAGCGCGATCCAGCGACTCCCGATCCACGCGCCCGCCAGCGCGAGGACTGCGATCGGGAGCACGTGGCCGAGCAGGAGGTGAGTCGGATGCGCGACCGGGCACCACAGGTCGACCAGCAGCCAGGTGCACGCGCCGGCGGCCACCCCCAGCGCGGCGCCGGTGGAGCGGGGATGGACCGCGTCGCCGCGCGCGCGCGCCAGCGAGAGCGCCGCGAGCGGCCAGATGCCGAGGAGCAGGCTGACCCCGATGCAGCGAAGCCCGGGGCGGGTCGGCCACGCCAGGGTCATGTCGGGGAACACGCTGCTGGCGAGGAGCTTCCAGGCCAGGAGCGAGCTCACCACCAGGAGCGAGAAGACCAGCAGCCAGCCGCGCGGAC
The DNA here is from genome assembly GCA_035489015.1 of Kofleriaceae bacterium. Taxonomy (GTDB): domain Bacteria; phylum Myxococcota_A; class Polyangia; order Haliangiales; family Haliangiaceae; genus DATFRY01. The sequence goes on from DATHKR010000290.1 coordinate 69,338, forward strand.
GCCCCAGCATCGATCCGCCGCGGTGGACCAGGCCCCACAGCGCGGCGACGGCGAGCACGGCCGCGCCGATCGAGGTGGCCAGGATGAGCGGGACCGGCCGCGCCAGCGCGAGGTCCCCGGTCAGCTCGCCGCCGAGGCGCACCCCGCCGAGCGCGAGGAAGAGGCCGATCGCGATCCCGAGCGCGCCGGCTGCGGCGACGAGGGTGCGCGCTCGATGCTGCGCGCGCGCCGGCGACGGGCTGGATGCGATGAGCGCGAGCAGCTCGGCCTTGCGCTGGTCGCAGCTCACTTGCTCACCCCCTCGTTCTCGAGATCACCCAGCGCGGCGCGGAGCGCGACGTAGGCGCGATGGGCTCGCAGCTTCACCGCGGTGACGGTGATCCCGAGCACCGCGGCGGCCTGCGCCAGCGACAGCCCCTCCTGCTTGATGAGCTCGAACGCGATGCGCTGCGAGGCGGGCAGGCGCGACATCTCGTCCTCGAGCCGGCTGGCCACCTCGCGCGCGTGGAGCACCTCGTCGGCGGACGGCTCGGTGGACGGGCGCCGGTCGATCGCTTCGGCGTTGCCGTCGCGGATGGCCACGCTCGACTCGGCCCGCCGCCGCCGCGCCGTGTCGCAGATCTGGTTGCGGGCGATCGCGAAGGCCCACGGCACCACCTCGGCCCCGCGGATGAACTGACCCCGAGCCCGGTGTATCTGCAGGAACGTCTGCTGCACTAGATCCTCCGCCAAGCCGTCGTCGTGCACCTGCCGGCGCAGGAAACCCAGGAGTCGCGGACCGAGCGCATCGTAGAGATCGCCGAACGCTGCATCCTGCCCCGCGGCATACCGCTCCATGGCGACGTCCGCCGCTACCGCCCACCCTCCCCGTGGCGACACTGCGCGATCCTAGTCCTGGTGTACGCGGGGCGAGGAAGAAGGTTTCGGTCGATCGCGCCGGATCGGTTCGACGGTTGAAGCGGCGCTGTAAAACGCTCACTGGATTCCATGCTGCTTCAGCTTCCAGCTGAGCGTGCGGACCGGCATGCCGAGTAGCTGGGCCGCGTGGGTCTTCACCCCACCTGCCGCTGCAAGCGCCTCGCCGATGCGCCGGCGCTCGAGCTCGGCGAGCTCGTCGGCGAGGCGTCGCATGGGCGCCGCGATCGCGGTCGTCGGCGGCGTCGCCGTCGTCGTCGCGGGCAGCGCGATGCGCGGCGCCAGGTCGAGCGGGAGGGCGTCCAGCTCGATCGTCGGGCCGAGCACGGTCGCGGCCAGGTACTCGGCGACGTGCCGGAGCTCGCGCACGTTGCCGGGCCACGAATGGGCGAGCAGCACCGCCATCACCGCGGGCGTCGGCTCGGGTGCGGCGCGCCCGGCGCGGACGGCGGCGCGCGACAGGAACTCGCGGAACAGTATCGGGATCTCGCAGCGCCGGTCGCGCAGCGGCGGCAGCACCACTCGCGCGCCGCCGATCCGGAAGTAGAGGTCCTGGCGAAAGCGCCCGGCCGCGATCTCGTCCTCGAGCGCGCGATGGGTCGCGGCCACCAGCCGCACGTCGATGGGGCGCTCGCGGTGCTCGCCGAGGCGAGTGATGCGCTGGGTCTCGAGCGCGCGCAGGAGCTTGGCCTGGACCGGCAGGGCGAGCTCGCCGACCTCGTCGAGGAAGAGGGTGCCGCCGGCCACGCTCTCGAGCAGGCCCGCCCTCGCCGCGACCGCTCCCGAGAACGCGCCGCGGTCGAAGCCGAAAAGCTCGCTCTCGACCAGGGTCTCGGGCAGGGCGGCGCAGTTGAGCGGCACGAACGGGCGGTCGCGCCGCGCCGAGCGGTGGTGAACCGCGAACGCCGCGTTCTCTTTCCCCGACCCGGTCTCGCCGATGACGAGGACCGGCAGGTCGGAGGCGGCCAGCCGCTCGAGCAGCTCGAACACCCGCACCATCGCCGGGTGGGCGAGCAGCACCTCGCGCTCGCCCAGCGCGAGCCGGATCACCGCCTCACCGGCGGCGACCACCGCGCCCTCGGCCGCGACCCGGGCCCCGGCCCGCGCGGCCAGGAGCAGGCTGTCCATGTCGGCGGCGTCCCACGGGCAGGTGGCGACGCCGATCCGCGCGCCCGGTGCGGTCGATCCGAGCGCGCCGGCGATCGCCGCCGCCATGCGATGCGCCGCCGGGCGGTCCGCCTCGGGCAGGACGATCAGCAGCTGGCCGTCGTCGGCCGCGCACGCGGTGTCGATGCCGCGCAGGGCGCCGGCGAGGGCCCCGGCGGCCCCGGCTCGCGCGGCGGCGGGCACGCCGGCGATGGCCAGGACCGCGAGCGGCCGCGCGTACGAGACCGCGCGGTCGACCTCCTCGGCCAGGCGCTGCCTCCAGGCCTGCTCGTCGATGAGGTCGCGCGGCGCCGCTCGCCGGGCCGGGGCATGGACGACCAGCAGCACCTCGCCGATCGCCACCAGGTCGCCGGTCGCGAGCACGCGCGGCTGGGTCAGGGTCTCGCCGTTCACCCGGGTCCCGTTGCGGCTGCCCATGTCGGAGACCCGCACCTCGCCGCGATCGAGGAGCAGGTGGGCGTGGCGGCGCGACACCGACGAGTGATCGAGCCGCAGCTCGACCTCGGGGCCGCGACCGATGGTGACGACGCCGGTGGCGGGCAGGTCGAACAGCGACGACGAGCCGTTCTCGATGACGAGCAGGTAAGAGGGGCGCCCGGACAGCTCGCGCCGGTGCTCCTCGATCGACGCGGTCTCGCCGGCGCCGCGCGTGCCGCCCGCCTCCACTCTCCCCACGGCGGCAGGCTATCACCACCGGCCAGCGCGTGGAACGCGTCGTCGGGGCCGGGCCCGCGTGCTATGCAGCGGCCATGGCCGAGCTCATCCGTCCTTCGATCGTGGTGCACGGCGGTGCTGGCGACCTCGACCCCGACCGCGCCGGCGAGGCCGAGTTCGGCTGCCGGCGCGCGGTGGAGGCCGGGCTGGCGATCCTGTCGGGCGGGGGAAGCTCGGTGGAGGCGGTGTGCGCTGCGGTGCGCGTGCTCGAGGACGACCCGCTGTTCAACGCCGGCACCGGATCGGCTCTGTCGCGCGACGGCACCGTGGAGTGCGACGCGGCGGTCATGGACGGGCGCACGGTCGCGATCGGCGCGGTCGCCGCGATGCCGGACGTGCCGAACGCGATCGAGGTGGCCCGCGCGGTGCTCGACGACGGCGAGCACTGCCTGCTGTGCGGCGAGGGGGCGTGGGTGTTCGCCGGCGAGCGCGGGTTCCGCCGCGCCGCGCCGGCATCGATGATCACCGAGCGCGCGCGCCGGAAATGGGAGGCGGAGCGCGACCGGCGGGCCGCGGCCGGGGCGGGAGTCGGCCGGGTCGATCGCGCCGAGAACCGCTCGGGCGGCACGGTCGGCGCCTGCGCGATCGACAGCGATGGCCACGTCGCCGCGGCGACCTCGACCGGCGGCATGCCGTTCAAGCGGCCGGGCCGGATCGGCGACACGCCGCAGAGCGGGTGTGGCACCTACGCGGACGACGGCGGCGGCGCGGCCTCGAGCACCGGCCACGGCGAGGCGATCCTGCGGGTGACCATGGCGCGCGTGTGCGTGGACGCGATGCGCGGCCGGGCGCCCGCCGCCGGCGCCGCCTGGGCCGCCCTGGACGAGCTGGCCCGGGTGACCGGGGCGCAGGCCGGCATCATCTGCTGCGACGCGCGCGGCCGGCTCGGCGCCGCGACCACCACGTCCACCATGTCGTTCGGCGCGGGGCGACTGCTGGATGGAGCCGGCAGCCGGCAGGTGGTCACGGGGGTGTCGCTGGCCGCCGGCGCCGACCTGGAGGAGCTGCTCGCCCGGGCTTGAACCCGAGCCTGAGCCAGCCGGCCCTTGTCTCGCGAGCGCCGCCGCTGGCAACATCGGCGGCAGCCAGGGTGGTGAAGAGCGGGAGATACACCCCGATACGCCGGCTGGGGTCGGGGGGAATGGGCGATGTGTTCCTCGCCCGGGAGCACGGCGCCGACGGTGCGACCCGGCGCGTCGCGCTCAAGCGCATCCGGCCCGAGCTGGCCATGGACGAGCGCTTCCGCGAGCTCTTCCGCCACGAGGCCCGCGTCGCGATCCGCCTGGCCCATCCCAGCATCGTTCACGTCCACGAGGTCGGCACGACCGGCGACGATCTCTATCTCACCATGGAGTACGTGGAGGGTCGGACGCTGTACGACGTGCTCCGGCAGGCGTCGCTGGCCGGGCTCGACGTGCCGATCGAGGTGGCGATGGCGGTCGCGCTCGACGTGGCGCGCGGCCTCCACTACGCGCACGAGCTGCGCGGCGACGAGGGCGAGCCGCTCGAGATCGTCCACCGCGACCTGTCGCCGCGCAACGTCATCCTCAGCCTGGACGGCGCCGCCCGCATCCTCGACTTCGGCGTGGCCAAGGCGTCGATCGCGCTCGACGAGCGCGAGGGGATGGAGCTGAAGGGCAAGCCGGGCTATTTCTCGCCCGAGCAGGCCCGCCTCGAGCTGGTCGACCGCCGCTCCGACATCTACTCGCTCGGAATTCTCCTCTGGGAGATGACCACCGGGCGCCGGCTCTATCCGGTCGCCGACGCGCTGCAGGCGCTCGAGGTGATCGGTCACCAGCCGATCCCGAGCCCGGCCTCGATCCGCGAGATCCCGCCCGGCTGGGAGGGCGTGCTGCGCCGCGCGCTGGCCGCCGACCGCGACGAGCGCTACGGCAGCGCGCGCGCGCTCCAGCTCGACGTCGAGGAGGTGGCCCGCGCCGCCGGCCACGTGGTCTCCAACCTGCCGGTGGTGTCGCTCCTGGCCGCGCTGTTCCCGGAGATCGCCCTCGACCTCGACGTCAAGCCGCCGCGCGCGCGTCGCCCGTCGGTGCTGGTGGTGGACGACGAGCCGCACATGCTCGAGCTCATCACCCGCACCCTGCGGCGCACGGTCGATGTCACCACCGCCGGCTCGGTGGACGACGCGATGCGCGCGCTCGCCGCGCGGCCGTTCGACGCGGTCCTGACCGACGAGCGGATGCCGGAGCGGCGCGGCATGGAGCTGCTCATGCACGTCGCGCGGGAGAGCCCGCGCACCGCGCGCGTCATGATCACCGCGTTCGCCGACACCGAGCTGATGCTGTCCGCGATCAATCGCGGCCACGTCGACCGCTTCGTGGTCAAGCCGTTCCAGCCGGCCGACCTGGCCTCGGTGGTCGAGGACGTGATGGCGCAGAACCCGCGCCTGCGCGCGCGGACCGGGTCCGAGCTGGTCGCCACCAGCGACCCGGACGACGCGACCCGCCGTGACCTCAAGGCGACCGCGCGCGCGGCGCAGGGCATGTCGGGCGAGGGAGACACCATGCCGGGCCGGACCAGCGGGCCGCCGCCGGTGTCGCTGCCGTGGGAGAGCCTGCGCCACCTGGCCGTGGACGTGCGCGAGGACGCGCTCTCGTGTGCGCTCCTGGTCGGCGTGGCCGAGCAGCCGATCCGCGACGAGGAGCAGGCCGCGATCGAGTGGGTGCTGGACCGCCGGCTGCCCCACTGCTGGCTGCACGTCGAGGACCGCGCGATGGCGCTCCTGGTGCCGGGCATCGCCTCGGCGTCGGCGGCGGCGCTGGCCGCCGAGCTGCGCGACGCCGCGTTCGGCGTGCTCGGCGCGCGACTGTCGGTGGCGATGGCGGAGCTGGCCGCCGGCGAGGACCTGGCCGCGACCGGGCGGCGGGTCGAGCGGGCCGCGGTCGACGCCTGGCGAGAGGATGGTGGCCATGTCGGCTGACCAGCCGGGCGGGCCGGAGCGCTACCGGGTGCTGGTCGTCGACGACGAGCCGGACATGGTCGACATGGTGATGCGCATGCTGCGCGGCCGCTATCACGCGGTCGGCTCGACCACCGCCGGCGAGGCGCTGGCCATGCTCGAGGAGGAGCGGTTCGACGTCGCGCTGGTCGACCAGCGCCTGAGCGACGGGACCGGCACCTCGGTCCTGGCCCGCTGCGCCCAGCGCAGCCCGCTGTGCCGGCGCATCGCCATGTCGGGGCAGGCCGAGCTGGGCGATCTCCTGGCCGCCATCAACGTCGCCAAGGTGTCGCGCTTCCTCCTCAAGCCGTTCGCGCGCGATCACCTGCTGGAGGTGCTCGGCGAGGCGCTGGCCGAGTACGAGGCCGAGCGGGCCGAGCTCGAGCGCATGCTGGTGGCGCGCGGCGCCCAGGCCGGCGAGCGCCGCCAGGTCGGCGAGCGGCGGGGCGGCCGTCGCGCGCGCGGTCGCGGTCGGCCGCCGCACTGGCCGGCCAGCCCGGGGGTGCGGCCGGTGAGCCTGGAGGATCCGTCGGCGTTCCGCGCGCTGTTCGATCCCGAGGTCGGGATCGTGGTGGCGGCGCTCCGCCCCGAGCACCCGCTCGACGACCAGGAGAGCCAGGCATGGGCGGCGGAGCTCGAGCTGAGGATGGTCACCGGGCTTCGCGACTCGGACCAGGCGCTGCGCCTGCCCGACGCCCGCTTCGTGGTGGTGTTCGCGCGGACCTCGCTCGAGGGTTGCCGGCGCGCGTGCCGCCGCCTGGCCGACAGCCTGCGCGGCGGCCTTCTGTTCGACCTGACCGCCTGGCCCGAGCGCGGGGTCCCGGGGCCGGCCGAGCTGGTGGATCGCATCCTCCGGGGGTGATGGGGGCTGGCGCCACCGGTGCAACCTCTTCCCCCGGGCGATGCGATGCCTGATTTCAGCAAGTCTGGCTCAACACGGGAGGATCCGGGGACTCGAGAGGTTGGTCCTGGCCTTGCTACAATGCCCCCTGGATCGCGGTTGCGACACCGCGCTATGCCGAACGAGCCGCAAGATCTCACGGCCGACGTCACCCTCGCCACCGAGGTGACCGACAGCGTCCCGACCGGGCCCGGCAGCGGTGGGAGCGGCGCGTCCGGCGACTCGCGGCCCGAGGAAGACCGGACGGTCTTCGTCGATCCGGTGGAGCAGGCGATCCTGGTCGACCGCACCCGCCAGCCTCGCCGCCCGCCCGGGCCGCCGTCGGACGCGGCCAGCGCGCCCGGCGACACGGTGGTGGTCGACATGCGCGACTCCACCGTCGTCAGCAGCGACACCGCGATCCGGCGCGCGCTGGCCGCGGTGACCGGCCGCACCGGCCGGTCGCCCTCCGACGGCGACAGCAGCGACGCCGACAGCGACAGCCTGTTCGGCAACTACCGGGTGATCGCCCCGCTGGCCGGCTCCGGCGCGATCCCGCGGCTGCTGGCCGAGCACGCGACCCTCGGGTTCCCCGTGGCGATCAAGATGCTGCCGCCGCCGCTCATCGGATCGACCGAGGCGGAGAACCGCTTCTTCGCCGAGGCGATGGTGGCGTCGCGCATCGCCCACCGCGGCGTGCCGATGGTGCTCGACTTCGGCTACGACCAGCGCGGCATCGCCTACCTGGCGATGGAGTATCTCGAGGGAGAGAGCCTGGGCGCGCGGCTCGGGTCGGGCGGCACCTTCACCCTCGAGCAGGTGCTGGCGATCGGCGCCCAGGTGGCGGCGGTGCTGGCCGCGGCGCACGCGTGCGGCGTGCAGCACGGCGCGATCCGCCCGGACAGCATCCACCTGTGCCCCGATCCGACCGAGCCGGGCGGGCTGCGGGTCAAGCTGCTCGACTTCGGGGTGGCCGATCCGCCGGCCGGCGCCGAGTGGTTCCGCGCCCCGGAGCTGGGCGAGGGTGGGGCGGAGCCGGCGGCGGACATCTACTCGCTCGGCTGCGTGCTGTACCAGCTCCTGGCCGGGCGCCCGCCGTTCGACGGCAGCGACGAGGAGATCGCGGAGGCGCTGCGCGGGCAGGGCGCGCCGCCGCCGCACGTCCACCGCCCCGACATCCCGTGGCCGCTCGACGCGCTGGTCCACCGGATGGTCGCGCACCAGCCGCAGGATCGACCGGCCGCCGCGGCCGACGTCGAGCGCGACCTGCGCGCGTTCCTGGGCGGGCCGCCTGCGCTGGAGGAGGACGAGCCGGCCTGGTCGCGCGCGGCGCAGTGGGGGACGCGCTCGGCCCATCGCGCCGGCCAGTCGTTCCAGACGGTGTGGCAGTCGCTTCGCGCGCGCCTGGCGGCGGTGTGGCGGGTCCTTCTGGAGGAGGCGCGGCGGGCGGCTGTCCATCACCCGCGCTGGACGGCCGCGGTCATCGCGTTGCTGGTGTTCGCGATGGTGGTCGGCTTGATCCGCTGGATCCGCTGACCGGGCACCAGGGTTGGTGCCGGTGGCGTGGCCGGCCAGACAACGCCGGGTGTCCGGGCAGCATCGAGCGATTGCGCGCGCTTCGCGGTCGTGTCGGCGATCGCTGTCGACCGGGCCACCACACGGCTCGCGTCCGCGTCGCGTGGTTCCGCGAGCATCGCGGGCGCCGCGGCCGGGCACGGTCCTTGATAGGGCCCGACCGGAGTGCTGGTCCCCACGCCGTCGTCGCTGTCGTCGTCGTCGTCGTCAAAGGCGATCTGGCAGCCCGGTGCGGCGCGGCCCGATCCGCTCCGGCTCTTGCCGCGCCACCGCTTGGCTCGAATTTCGGCCTCGGTCGGCGCCGGCGGCATCGCGGCCCTGCTGGCGCTGGTCGGGACCGCGCGCCGTCCGTCCGCCGCCAGCGAGCCACTCGCGGTCGAGTGGACCGGCTGCGCCGCGGAGCTGCGCGGTCCGATCTGCGAGGTGACCGGCGACCAGTTGCTGACCGTGTGGGTGCCCGGGGCCGGCGATGGCGGCGCGGCCGGCTGCGCCGCGGTCGTGAGCGTGGACGGCCGGATCGTCGGCGGCGACGGTGAGCCGGTCCAGGGCGGGCGGCGCCACCGGGTTCCGGTCGGCCGCGACAGCCGCGTGCTCTCGGTCCGCGCGTGCGGCGCCGGGCAGCCGGGCTGGTCGCTGGCGCTGCGCCCGCACCAGATTCCGGCCGTGCTCGACGAGGTGAACCAGCAGCGCGCGCGATCACCGGGCGAGGCGCTGGCCCGCCTGCGCCGGGTCGCGCCGGATCTCCCGGGGCAGTTTCGCGGCGTCGCCGCCGGGATCGAGGCCAGAATCCTGGCCGCGACCGAGGGGGTCGACGCCGCCGAGCCGGCCTTTGCGCGCGCCATTGGACTCTCGGAGCAGGCCGGGCGCGTGTCCGACGCGTGCAGCGCGCGGCTGGCGCTGGCCTACTTCCGCCGGGAGCACCTCCGCCTCGGAGAGGCCCACGCGGTCCTCGACGCCGGCGCCGACTGCGTCGCCAGCAGCCCGACCCAGCGCGCGCGCTGGCCCTACTACCACGCCATCGCGGCGCTCGAGGAGCCGGACATCCGCGGCGCCGCCGGTCTGCTCGAGCGCGCCATCGCGCTGGAGGAGCGGCTCGGGCTGGCCGACGATCTGGCCTTCTCGCGCCAGCAGCAGGCCCGGGTGCTCGCGCTGCTCGGCCGGTTCGACGAGTCGGTCGCGCTGCTCGGCCGCGCGCTGGCCGACACCGGCGGCTGCGAGCGCGCCCTGGTCCGCAACGAGCTCGGCTGGACCGCGCTGCAGGCCGAGGAGGCCGGCCGTCCGGTCCTGGCCCGCGGCGAGATCGAGGCCCAGCTCGAGGGCGGCCTGGTCGACGCCGAGACCTGCGGCCCGCCGTCGCGGACCAGGCCGCTCCTCTACCTCAACCTGGCCTTCGCCAGCGTCGCGGCCGGGCGGGCCGGGCCGGCCGCAGCCGCGCTGGCAAAGGCGCGCGCCGGGTGGCAGGCCGATGACGCGCTCGCCCGCCCATGGTGGCTGGAGCTGGAGGGCCACGTGGCCCGGCTGCGCGGGCGCGCGGCGGCCGCTGCGGCGTCGTTCCGCGCGCTCGACGCGCTCGGCGCGGCGCGACTGGACGACCACATCCGCTGGCGGGCCGCGCTCGGGCTGGCGCGGACCCTCGAGGGGCGCGGCGAGCGCGCCGGCGCGATCGAGGCCTACCGGGCCGCCGAGGCCAGCGTCGACCGCGAGCTCCGCCTGGTCCCGTTCGGCGAGGGGCGGGCCAGCTTCGCCGAGGCGCGCAGCCCGGCGACCGGCCGGCTCATCGCGCTCCTCATGGATGGCGGCCGGGACGATCAGGCCGGCGCGGTGGCGCGGCGCAGCCTGCAGCGCGGACTGCGCAACCTCCTGCGCGCGTCGCAGCTCCTCGCCCTCGACGCCCCGGCCCACGCGCGCTGGCGCGAGCTGCTCGGCGAGTACCGCCAGAAGCGGCGGGAGCTGGAGCAGGACGGGAGCGCGAGCTGGCGCCTGCCGGCGTCGGAGCTGGCCGACCTGCGGCGCCGCGCGCTCGCCGTCGAGGGGGAGCTGCGCCGGATGCTCGACGATCGCCTCCGCGACGAGGGCGGCGGCGGCGAGCTGCGCCGGCCGGACCGCGGCGAGCTGCTCCTGGTCTATCACCCGGTCGAGGGCGGGGCCTGGGTCGGCTTCGCGATCGAGGCGCACCGGACCGAGGCGCGCCGGCTCGGCGCGATCGATGTCGCGGCCGGGCCGGAGCGCGCGGCGGCGCAGCTGCTCGCGCCGTTCGTCGGCGCGGTGCGGCGCGCGCAGGTGGTGATGGTGCTCGCGCCGGGCGCGCTCGGCGCCATCGACTTCGAAGCGCTTCCGTTCGACGGGCGTCCGCTCCTGGCCGGGCGAGCGGTGGTCCACACCCTCGACCTCGGCGAGCCGGTCCGGCCGGTCCCCGCGCCGCGCACCGCGCTGGTCGCCCGTGACGCCAGCGGCGAGCTGCCCGGCGCGGCGGGCGAGGCCGAGCAGGTGGTCGCCGCGCTGCCCGGTTCGTCGCTGCTCGATCCGGCCACCGATCTGGCCGGGCTGATCCGCGCCATCGAGGGAGCGGAGCACTTCCACTACGCCGGTCACGGGCGGAGCTCCGGGCCCGATGGCCTGGAGAGCGCGCTCCTGGTCGGCGATCGCGTCCACCTGTCGAGCGCCGACGTGCTCACCCTGCGCCGGGTGCCCGACACCGTGGTCCTGTCCGGGTGCGATCTGGCGCGCACCGCGCCGACCCGCGCGACGCTCGGCCTCGGCGTCGGTCAGGCGTTCGTGGTGCGCGGCGCGCGCGCGGTCGCCGCGCCGGCCCGCCCGGTCAGGGACGAGGACGCGGCCGCGTTCGCGCGGCTGCTGTACGCCGAGCTGCCCGCGGCCGGCTCGTTCCAGGCCGCGGTCGCCCGGGCCCAGCTGGCGCTGCGCGCCGAGCGGCCCGACGCGGACTGGGCCGCGTTTCGCGTCCTGGTGCCGTGATCGGTGATCCGCCGCGGCGATCCGGAATCGACCGGCGCCCGCGTTCGATGAGCGGGGTCGGCCATGTATCCACGGTGATGAGGCGAGACATGATGCGCGACCTGCTCGGGTGGATGGTGATGGCGGCGCTGGTGGGCGGATGCGCCCCCGCTGTCGGTGACATCGGTGACGGCGGCGACGACGGCGACGGCGGCGACGGGGATGACGACATCGGCGTCCTCTTCGCCGGCCCGGGCTTCGAGCAATTTCCCGCGCCCGCCGACCTCTGCTCGTGGCGCCGCACCGTGGTCTACCACCCACCTGGATCCTGCCCGGCCGCGGCGGGATGGTCGGCCCAGCCGGTCTTCGCCGGCGGCGAGCCGGAGCTCGCGCGCTACTGTCGCTACCGCTTCGGCGGGGCGGGCGAGCCGACCGGCGCCGATCTGGCGGCCCTGCCGGGCAACAGCCCTCGCTCGCCCGACTGCCTGGTCGTGGCACCGGCGGCCGAGGAGGGCTGGTTCACCGCGCACGACGCGTTCCTCAAGCAGATCGACACCCCGGCGCTCGAGGTCGCGCCGCCGCCGGCGCCGGCGCCGGCGACCGCGTGGGTGGCGGTGATCGATACCTCGCCTCGCTCTCCGCTCGACGACGGCGAGGCGTGGCCGGGCAACGACCCCCACGGCCACGTGCTCGGGCGGATCGTGCGCGAGGTCGGCTGCCCCGACGGAGCCTCCGGCGCGTCGCCGTGCGTGATCCGGGTGCACCACGAGCTGGCGCTGCCGCTCGCGTTCGACGGCAAGGCTTGGTCGGCGCAGCCCGGCGGCGGGCACTTCGGCTACCAGACCGATCTGGCCGCGGCGATCGACAGCGCGGTCGACGCCTGGAGCCAGGGCCACGGCCCCGGCGAGCACCTGGTCATCAACCTCAGCCTCGGCTGGCTGGAGCCGTTCGGGGGCAGCGCGGGGGACAGCGTGCTGGAGCTGCCGCCCGCGCGCGGCGTGTACGCGGCGATCGAGAAGGCGGTGTGCCGCGGGGCGCTGGTGTTCGCAGCGGCCGGCAACTGGTCGGGCGGCACCACCTTCGCCGATGGGCCGATCTACCCGGCCGCCTGGACCCGCAAGATGGCGCCGACCTTCAAGCGGTGTCTGGCGTTCTCCGGATCGGTGCCCGGCTACACCGGCGGTGGCCGGCTGGTCGAGGCGGTGGGCGGGATCGACGGGCGCGATCGGCCGCTCGGCAACGCGCGCGAGGCGAGCACGCCGCGCATCGTCGCACCCGGCTTCCTCGGCACCGCGCTCGACGCGAGCGGCGCGCCGCTCCAGCCGCTGACCGGCACGTCGGTGTCGACCGCGGTCGCGTCGGCCGCGGCGGCGGTGGCGTGGGCCTACGTGCCGGGCCTCGCCGCGCCCGCCGTCGCCGACGCGGTGTACGGGTCGGGGCCCTCGCTCGGCCGGGCGGCCGATCCGCTGACCTGCCTGGGCAGCTGCACCGCGGTCCGCCGGGTATCGACCTGCGGCGCGCTCGCGCTGGCCTGCTCCGACGGGGCCGGCGGCGCGCGTCCGGGCTGCTCTCCGGCGGCGTGCATGAACCGCCCGGCCTTCGCCGACGCGCGGCCGGTCCTGCGCGCGGGCATGTTCCGCCCGCCGACCGAGGTCGATCCGCTACCGGCCCTTGCGCCGCTGGTCGGGGTGACGCCGGCGGCGTGCGGGGTCACCACCGCGCTCTACCGGCCGATCGGCGCGAGCGGCGCCGGCGAGGCTCCCTGTCCCGACCGCCAGCTCTACAGCGGCGCGGCGCACCCCAGCGTCGAGCCGCAGCCGAGCGGGGCCGGGTGCACGGTGTGCAACCACTCGTCGTTCGGGGCGTCGATGTCGATCGATGTCGCGCTCGACCCGGCCGCGGTGGCCGCGCCGATCGACTACCCGTCGCTCCTGGTCACCACGTCGGCCGGGCGCTTCCGGTACGCGCTGTGGGAGCTGCCCGACGGCCGCATGCGGCTCGAGGCCGGCCCGGTGTACCGGATCACCGAGATTCCGCGCCCGCCGGGCGAGATCCTGATGGTGCGGCTCAGCGGGCGGAACGCGCGAGGGCAGAGCTGGTCCGCCGAGCTGATCCCACTGGCCGGTCCGTAGCGGGGTAGCGCCGTGCGCCGGCCTATCGCGCCAGCCGGAGCCGCCGGGTCAGCCAGCGCCATCCGCCCGCCCGGGCCCGCGCGTCGTCGAGGGCGGGCGCGCGGCCTGGCGGCCCCAACGCCACCACCAGCCGCGCGTCGTCGCCCCACGCGCCGGCCACGCCGGTCGCGCGGATCGCGCCCGACCGGTCGACCTCGACGGTGAGCGAGATCGGCTCGATCTGGTTGGCGCGCTCGACGAAGAACCAGGCGTCGACCGGCGCGCTGGTCCGGACCGACGGGCGGAGGACGATCTGGATGCGGCCGCCCGGGATCAGCGCAACCGGCTGGTCGTCGCGCGGCTCGCCCGGGTGGAACGGCGCGCCCGGCTCGCCGCGGAATTCCGACGCGCCGCTGACCTCGAGGCGATACCCGCGGAGGTCGATCGCGTCGCCGCGTCCGCGCCCGACCAGCAGCAGGCCGGCGGCAGCCGCCAGCGCCGTGCCCGCCGCGGCCCAGGCCGTGCGCCGCCGCCAGCGCGGCGGTCGCGGCGCCGCGGTCACGGCCCGACGCCGCCCGGCCGCGTCCGCCTCGGTCGGGTCCGCCTCGGACCGGTCCGCGTCGGTCGGGTCGCGGCCAGATGGACTCGCCGCAGAGGAGCTCGCCGCCGGAGCCCGAACCGCGGCCTGCGCGGGTTCCTGCGCGGCCTCGCGCGCGCCGCCCAGCGAGACAAGCGCCGCCCGGGCCAGCCGCTCGTGGAACCCGGGCGCCGGCGGGCGGCACAGCGCGAGCGCGTCGCGCAGCGCCGGATCCGACCGCGCGCGGCGCTCGAGCTCGACCTGCTCGGCCTCGCCGAGCTGCCCCGCCGCCATCCGCTCGAGCTCCTCGCGCAGCCGCTCGTCGCGGATGATCTCTGCCAGGGCCGCCATCAGCTCTCTCGTGTCGGTTCCGCTCATGACCGCTCATTCCCCCGACAGGCCGGCGCTCTCCCCCCGGAGCTCGCCCTCCGACTGGATCTCCGCGAGGAGCTCGCGCGCCCTCCTGCCGACCCGGTTGCGCCAGGCGTAGATCGCGCTCGGCTTCATGTGGAACTGCTCGGCCACGTCGGCCAGCGGGCGCTCCTCCAGGTAGAGGACGTCGAACAGCTCGCGCCCGCGCGGGCTCAGCCACGCGTCGAGCCGCCGGCACAGCTTGACCAGGAGGTCGCGGTAGATGTGGCGGCGCTCGTCGCCCAGGTCGATCGACCAGCTCTCCTGCGCCTCCATGTCCTCGCGCAGCTCGAGGCGGTCGCTCCGCGGCGTGCGCCGCTCGCTGTGGAAGACGCTCGACACCTCGCGCTCGGCCACCAGCCCGACGAAGTTGACCAGCGACAGCCCGCGCTCCTGGTCCCACGCGCGCAGGACCCGGGCTCCACTCGCGAACAGGCGGACGAAGACCTCCTGGGTCAGATCGTCGAGCTCGCTCCTCGAGCTGCCGCCCCGCCCGCGCGAGCCGGCCCGCCTGACCAGCGCGCGCGCCACCCGCACCTGGATCGGCGGGGTGAGCAGGCGGGCCAGCTCGAGCAGGGCCGCCTCGTCGCCGGCGAGCGCGGCGGCGAGGAGGCGCCGCTCGGCCGATTCGCCGGGCGGCGGGTCCAGCTCGCTCGAGCTCTCTCCCACCTGGAATCAATACAACGCGCGCCCGCGCGATCGAACGCGCGCGTCCCCACAAACCGGCGCGCGCGTCGCTCACTGCGGAGGCGATCAGTGCGCGCGACGATCCGCCCCGCCGGCGCGGCCGCGGACCGTGCCGAGCTGACAAGATGGTGCTCCGAGTGCAGTCTGCGGTGCGCATTGCCCAGCGCCGTCCGCGCCGCCGCTCGTGCACTTCCAGCCGGTTGTGAGGGCATTCGGCTTGCACGAGATCGACCGGTGCATCGCCTCGCCCTGATCGGTGGCCTCGTTGCGTTTCTGCTCTCCGCCTGCGGCGACGACGGCGAGGACGCCGGCGAGGGCGCGGCGGACGCGGCGCCGGGCGGGCCCGAGGTCGACGCCGGACCGTCCCCCGCCGAACCCGACGCCGGCACCACCGTCATCGAGGATCCGTGCGAGGGCCAGACGCCGGTCTGCCCGGCGGCCAGCGGCCTCACCGAGGGTGCCGGGCTCGCGCCGATCGATCGCTGCGCGTTTCCGATGGAGGACCGCGACACCTGGAGCGACAGCGGCGCCCTGGTCGACGGGCTGGCCGCGGCGCTCGATCCGGTCTCCCTGACCGACGTGCTCGGCGACCTCAACCGGACCGCGGCGCCGATCGCGGCGGGCGACCTGCCCGGCGACGTCCCTGGGGTGGAGAGCGCGTTCGGGTGGCAGTCGGGCGACGAGTCGGTCGGCTACTGGATCCCGCAGGGCATCACCGGATCCGGCGACGGCGTGGCCGGCGGGCGGGTGGACGGTCGCCGCGTCCTCCTGGTCAGCTGGTACTACGATCGCGAGCAGGACCCCGGCTCGACCGCGGACAAGGGCGTGCGCCTCGCGGTGGTCGACGCGACCGACCCGGCGTCGATCCACTACCGGTTCGTCCTGCTGGTCGAGCCGGTCGCGGGCGAGGGCGGGCCCAGCTTCGGCCCGATCCGGGTCCACGCCGGCGGGCTGGCCTGGGTCGGCGACTACCTCTACGTGGTCGACACCAGCCACGGCTTTCGCGTCTTCGACATGACCCGCATCCTCCGGGTCCAGACCGGCGTCGACTCGATCGGCCTCGATCCCGCCTCCGGCGACTACTACGCCCACAACTACGCCTACGTCGTGCCCCAGGTCGGGACCTACGCGCAGACCTCGTCGTGCGACCCGCGCTTCTCGTTCGTCTCGGTCGATCGGACCAGCGATCCGCCGTCGCTGGTCACCGGCGAGTACGACGCCGACACGATCTACGGCCGCCTGTACCGCTGGCCGCTCGACGCGAACGGGCGGCTGCGCCGGGTCGGCGACGCCGGCCGGGTGGTGCCCGACGGGGCCTGGTTCTCCAGCCACACCCACGTCCAGGGCGGGCTGGCCGAGGACGGCACCTTCTGGCTCTCGTCGAGCAAGCCGGCCGGCGCGCGCGGCATCCTCTACCGGACCGGCGAGGGGAGGGCGAGCGCCGACCTGGGCTGGAGCGACACCCCCGAGGATCTCTCCTTCGACCCGAGCGACGGCCTGCTGTGGAGCCTGAGCGAGGGCCTCGGCGCGCGCTACGTGTTCTCGCTGCCGCTCGCCGCGGTCGAGTGACCGGCGGCGCCGGCGCGCTCGCGGCCGACGTGAACGACCGACCAGGCGACCAGCGCGGCCAGCACCAGCCCGATGGCGACCGCGCCGCGCGGGCCGGCCAGGCCGGCGGCGAGCACCGCCACCGACGCGGTCGGAAACGCGATCGTTCGCCAGCGCCGCCGCGCCGGTCCCATGTGGATGAGCCACAGGCTGAGCACGTAGAGCGCGACCGGGACGGCCAGCGCCTCGCCGGCCGCCGCGTCGGCCAGGTGGGCGTGACCGATGGCCTGGTCGACCGCCAGCGCGAGGCCGGCGCCGACCGCCGCCACGCTGGCGAACACCAGGTAGTGGCCGTAGCCCCACACGAACGCGACCCGGTTGGAGACCAGGTGAGCCTGGGCGTGGTGATCGAAGTAGAGCCACCACATCGAGAAGATGATGAGCGGCGCGCCGGTGATGACGCACAGGAGGGCGGCGCCCATCGACCCGCCGTCGACCGCCGACTGGATGGCGACCGTCGCCGCCAGGACCGATTCGCCGAGCACGATGAGGGTGAGCAGGCCGTAGCGCTCGGCGATGTGGTGCGGATGCCAGGTGGTGCGGACGCGGCGCTCGGCCCACACCGGCACCGCCAGCTCGCACGGCACCATCACCGGGAAGACGATCCAGGCCAGGCTGGCCGGCAGCCACAGCGCGGCGATCCAGCCGACCTGGCAGGCCGCGACCCCGGCGGCGTAGCGCAGCGCGGTGGTGCGGCCGCGCCGGTCGGCCTGCGCCGCGCGCAGCCACCCGGCGATGAGCCCGACCCGCATGACGGCGTAGCCGACGGTGACCACGCCGAAGTCGCCGCGCTCGAAGGCGCGCGGCACCCCGGCGGCGATGAGCAGCACGCCGGTGATCTGGACCAGCACCGCCAGCCGGTGGGGCACGTCGTCGGTGTCGTAGGCCGAGGCGAACCAGGTGAAGTTCATCCACGCCCACCAGATGGCGAAGAACACCGCCGCGTAGCCGCACAGCGCCGCCGCGGTGTGGCCGGCCGCGATGCCGTGGTGGAGGTGCTGGCCGGCCTGGGCCACCGCGACCACGAAGCAGAGGTCGAACAGGAGCTCGAGCGGGGTGGAGACCCGGTGCGCCTCGCCCGGATCGCGAGACGTCATCGGCACGACCAGGCGGCCCGCGTGAGGTGGATGAGCGGATCCTTGCCGGAGCACGAGCGGATCCTATCGCGCCTGCCCCGCGCGGTCGGCCCGGCCGGTCACCTCGCGCGACCGGTCAGCCGTGGTCCTTCACGTCGATGGCGAGCTGCCTCAGCTTCGCGACGAAGGTGCGGAGCGGCATCTCGATGAGGGCGGCGGCCAGGGTCTGGTTGCCGTGGGCGGCGCGCAGCGCCTCGACCATGCGGCGGCGCTCGAGCTCGCGCACCTCCTGCTTGATCGGGCGGAAGATGGGGAGCGGCTCGATCGCCTCGACGCGGGGCCCGCGGGCGCTCGCCGCGCTGGCCGCGGCGCCGTCGCCGCGCTGCAGGTAGGCCTGCACCTGGCCGGCGTCGACCGCGTCGCCGGGGCTCGCCGCGCCGAGGAAGTCCATGCAGTTCTTGAGCTCGCGGACGTTGCCGGGCCAGCGGTGCGCGGCCAGGTGGCGGAGCGCCTCGCCGGTCAGCCCGGCCGGCTGTCGACCGGCGGCGCGGCGGGCCGCGTCGAGGAACGAGCGGGCCAGGATCGGGATCTCGCGCGGCCGATCGCGCAGCGGCGGCAGCCAGACCGCGGCCGCGCCGAGCCGGAAGAAGAGATCGCGCCGGAAGCGCCCGGCCTCGACCTCGGCCAGGAGGTCGCGGTTGGTGGCGGCGACCACGCGGACATCGACCGCGCGCTCGGCCACGCTGCCGACCCGGGTGAAGCGGCGGGTCTCGATCGCGCGCAGGAGCTTGGCCTGGACCCCGGCCGACAGCTCGCCGACCTCGTCGAGCAGGACGGTGCCGCCGCTCGCCGCCTCGAGCCGGCCCTCCTTGGCGGTGGCCGCGCCGGAGAACGCGCCCCGCTCGTGGCCGAAGAGCTCGCTCTCGGCCAGGGTTTCCGGGATCGCCGCGCAGTTGACCGTCACGAGCGGGCCGGCGCGGCGGGGCGACATGTGGTGCAGGATGGCCGCGGCCAGGTCCTTGCCGGTCCCGGTCTCGCCGAGCAGCAGGACCGGGAGGTCGACCGCGGCGAGGCGCTCGAGCAGCGCGACCAGCCGCGACATCGCCTCGTCGGCGACGATCATGCGGCGGTCGCCGACCTCGATGGCGCGGAAGCTGGGGGCCGCCGCGGCCGCGCCGCCCTCGGGCGCATCGGCCAGCGCGGCGCGCGCGGCGATCATGAGCTGGTCGGCGTCGTCGCCGTCGCGGGGGAACGCGGCGTGGCCGGCCCGCGCCGGCGCGCCGGTCACCCGGGCCAGCGCGCCGACCAGCCCGGCCGCCGCGACGTCCGCGTCGTCGGCATCGAGCTCGGGGAGGAGGACCAGGATCTCGCCGGCGCCGGTGACGGCGACCGAGTCGACCGCGCGCAGTGGATCGGCCACCGCCTCGATCCAGCGCACGTCGAGCCGGTCCGGGTCGACCGGCCCGGCTCGCAGCGCGACCAGCGCGACGGAGCGATCGAGCGCCCGCGCCCGCTCGATCTCGGCGTCGGCCCGGGCGCGCAGCACGTCGAGATCCACCACCCGGCCGGCCGGCGCGGCGACGCCGTGAAACACCAGCTGGGTGCTGCACACCGTGATGACGGCGCCGCTGCGCAGCGCGCGCTCGCCGGCGACCCGCGCGCCGTCCACCTGGGTGCCGTTCTGGCTGCCGAGGTCGCGCAGCACCGCGCGCCCGCCGTCGAGGGCGAGGATCGCGTGCTGGCGAGAGACGGCGGTGTCGTCGAGGCGCACGTCGGCCTCGGGGGCGCGCCCGATCAAGAGCTCGCCGCGGCGGGGCAGGGGCACGACCCGGGCCGAGCTCTCGGCCACGACCACCAGGTAGAGGCGATCGATCGCGGCCGCGCCGTCGGTGACCGCGAGCACCTCGGTCGCGAGCTCGAGCGACCCGGGCGGGCCAGGGTCGCCATCCGGCGTTCGCGCGCCGCTGGACACCCGGCCATGGTTCCACGCGGCGTGGAGGTGGTCAATGAGGCGCCCGGCGCGCCCGCCGCCCGCGCCGCGCGCGCGGCCGATCCGCGGCGCGATGTGCGAAGCTGGGGTGGGTCCGACGCGCAGCGGAACGCCGGCGCGCGGCCGGGCCGCGACGCACCGAATCCCCGCACGGGGAGCCGACGATGACCCCGAACGAACCCGCCGCGCCGGCCCCGGGCGACGTCCTCGCGCGCCGCTACCGGATCGTGCGCGCCCTCGGTCGCGGCGGCATGGGCGAGGTGTACGAGGCGATGGACGACGAGCTGGAGGACGTCGTCGCGCTCAAGCTGCTCCACGCCGAGCTGTCGGCCGCGCCGGCCTTCCGCCAGCGCCTGCGCGAGGAGGTCCGCCTCGCCCACCGCGTCTCTCACCCCAACGTCTGCCGGGTCCACGATCTCGGCCAGCACGGCGATCAGCTGTTCGTGACCATGGAGCTCCTGCGCGGCCCGACCCTGCGGCAGGTGCTGCGCGCCATCGCCGCAGGCGAGCGCGAGCCGCTCTCGCTCGGGCGCGCGATCGATCTGATCGTCCAGCTGGCCGCGGCGCTCGGCGCATCGCACCGGGCGGGCATCGTCCACCGCGACGTCAAGCCGGACAACGTCATCGTCGAGGCGGACCGCGCCGTCCTGACCGACTTCGGCGTGGCCAGCCCGGTCGAGGTGGTGGCCAGCCGCGCGCTCCTCGGCACCCGCGACTACATCGCGCCCGAGCTGCTGCGCGGCGAGCCGGCCCGGGCGGGGTCGGATCTGTACGCCTGCGCCGTGGTCGCGTGCGAGCTCCTGACCGGACGGCTGCCGCCGCGCGGCCGCGCGCTGGCGCTGCGCGAGGACAGCGCGCCACCCCTGGCTCGCGAGGCGCTCGCGCGCGAGCTGGCCCGCGCCCTCGATCCGGATCCGGGGGCGCGCCACCCGTCGGTGCAGCGCTTCGCCGAGGCGATGGCGCTGGCCGCGCGCGGGGCCGGCGGCGAGGTCCGCGTGGGCTCTGGCTCTGGCTCGGCGTCGGCGTCGCAGCTCGCCTCGCACCTCGCCTCGCCCTCCGCCTCGCCCTCCGCCTCGCGCCCGTCGGCGCTGCTGCCGTCGGTCGAGCCGGAGCCGGCCGAGGCCGAGCGAGCCTCGCCGCGGGTCGCGATCGCCCTCCACCTCGCGTTCGCCTCGGTGCGCGCCGCGGAGCGCGGCCCGTCGGCCGATCAAGACACCCGCCCGCTCGACGGCGCCGAGCTGGGCGAGCTCGACGGCCTCGAGCGGATCGTCCGCGCCGCCGGCGGCACCGTGATCGCGAGCGGGAACGGCGAGCTCGGCGCGCTGTTCGGCGCGCCCCGCGCGCTCGGCGACGACGTGACCCGCGCGGCCGGGACCGCCCACGCGCTGATCGAGCGCTGCCGCGGCGCGCGCGCCGGCCTCGACACCGGCCGGGTCGAGCTCGCCGGCGCGGGCGAGCCGGGCGCGGCCCGCCGCGCGCGCGAGCTGGCCGCGCTCGCCGACGAGGGGCAGGTGCTCGCCTCGCCGACCACCGCGCGCCACCTGCTCGGGCGCTTCGACGTCTCGCCGGCGACCGCCGGCGGCGGCCACGTCGTCCGCCCCGGTCTCCTGGCCGGCGCGGCCCGCTACGACCTCCCGCCCCTGGTCGGGCGCGCCTCCGAGCTGGCCCGGCTCGAGCGCTTCGCCCTGGAGACGCTCGAGGAGCGCGCGCTCGCCATCGCGCTGGTCACCGGCGCGGCCGGCACCGGCAAGAGCCGGCTCCGCCTCGAGCTCGAGCGGCGCGTGTCGGCCCGCCGCGAGGTCGACTGGCTGGTCGCCCATGCCAGCCCACTCGGCGGCGGCGTGCCGCTCGGCCTCCTGCAGGGCGCCGCGCCGGCCTGGTACGAGGCGGCCAGCGAGGCGGCCAGCGCGGGCCGGGCGGCGTCGTTCGCGGCGGCCCGTCGCTGGCTGGCCGCGCGCGCCTCGGCCCGCCCGCTGGTGCTCGCGTTCGAGGACGTGCACTGGGCCGACGGCGCCTCGATCGAGCTCCTCGACGAGCTGCGCCGCGGCCTCGACCAGGTCCCGGTCGCGGTGCTCCTGTTCGCCCGCTCCGACGCCGACCATCCGCCGCCGCGGCTCGCGGTCGACCTGGTCCTGCCGCTGCCGCCGCTCGGACCAGCCGCCGCGCGCGCGATCGCCGCCCGCCTGGTCCCCGGCCTGGCCGCCGATGCGGTCGACGAGATGGTGATGCGGGCCGGCGGCAACCCGTTCTTCCTGGAGGAGCTGGCCCGCGACGCGGCCGAGTCGGCCGGGCGCGGCGCCGGGCAGGGCGCCGAGCTGCCCGCCTCGGTCGAGCTGGTCATCCAGGCCCGCCTCGACCGCCTGCCGCCCGGCGCGCGGCGCGTGCTCCACGCCGCCTCGGTGGTGGGCCGCGAGCTCGACCGCGCCGCGCTGGTCGCCGCGCTCGATCCGCCGCTGGCCGACGATCGAATCGACCGCGCGCTGGCCGAGCTCGAGCGCCGCCAGCTGCTGGTGCCGCTCATCGGGGCCGGCCCGTCGCCGGCGCCGTTCACCGGCGGCGAGCGCCACGCCTTCCACCACGTGCTGGTCCGCGACGTGGCCTACGCGCAGATCGATCCGGACGCGCGCCGCCGCATGCACGCCGCGGTCGCCGATCACATCGAGGCGCGCGGGGCCGCGGCGCGGCGCGATCCGGCCGTGCGCGTGTCGCTGGCCCGCCACCGCGACGCCGCCGGTGACCGGCGCGCCGCGCGCGACGCGTACCTCGCCGCCGGTGAGCTCTTGCTCGAGCTGGCCGCCGACCACGAGGCGCGCGACGCGCTCCGGCGCGCCGAGGAGCTGGGCGACGGCCCCGACCTGCGCCTGGACGAGCTCACCGGCGACGCCCTGGCCCAGCTCGACTCGGAGGCGGCCATCCTGCGCTTCGAGCGGGCGCTGGCCGGCGCCACGGCCCCGCTCGACCGCGCGCGCCTGCTCTACAAGCTCGGCTCGGCGGCCAGCCACCGCGCCGACTACACCCGCGCCGTCGACTGCCTCGAGCGCGGGCTGGCCCTGCTCGGCCCGGTCGGGCAGCTGGAGCGGGCCGAGCGCCCGGTCCGCCAGCTCGCCGCGCGCCTGCTCGGCACCCTCGGCTGGGTGATCGGCCACGAGATCGGTGATCACCGGCGCGGCTCGCCGCACGCCGAGCGCGCGGTCGCGCTGCTCGAGGACGATCCGGATCTGCTCGAGCTGGCCCTCGCGCTCGGCCGGCTGGCCGCCAACTACCTGCGCGCCGGGCGCTGGCGCGATCGCCTGCGCTGCAACCTGCGCCACCTCGAGATCGCGCAGGCGCTGGCCGACCCGGAGCGCGAGCTCATCGCCCACGTGAACCTGGGCGTGAACTACCACTCGCTCGGCCAGATCGTCACCGCGATCGAGCACACCCGCCGCGCCCAGGAGCTGGCCGCCGCCGCCGGGCGGATGGCCGCGCGCGCGCTCGTCCACAACAACCTGGGCGTCATCCTGGTCGACGCCGGCGAGGACGCCCGCGCGCGCGCCGAGCTCGACGAGGCGCTGGTCCTGGCCGCGCGGGCCGGCTATCGCCGGCTCCTGCCGGAGGCGCTGTCGACCCTGGCCCGCCTCGACCTGCGCGCCGGCGATCCGGCCGCGGCCGAGGGCAGGGCGCGCGCCGCGCTCGAGCACGCCCGCGGGGCCGGCGCGGCGGTGGGCGAGGGGATCGCGCTCCGCGTCCTGGCCGGCGTGATGGCCGGGGCCGATCGCGCCGCCGAGGTGGACGAGGCGCTCGCCGCCGCCGAGCGATGCCTGGCCGACGATCGCTACGAGCTGGCCCGCACCTGGGTGGTGTCGGCCCGGTGGGAGGATCGGCGGGGCCGCGGCGACCGGGGCGCGGCCGCGCGCGAGCGGGCTCGCCGCGTGTTCGAGGAGCTGGGCGCGGCGATCGACCTGGCCCATCTCGAGGACGACCGCGACCTCCGCTGAACCACCTCCGCCGACCGCCTCCGCCGACCGCGACCTCGCCGACCGCGCAGAATTGGCTCGACCCCCTGCGCGGCGCCGCGCAGGGTCTGCCCGGACGCCGCCGCAACCCCGACGAGCTGGCTCGGCTTCCCGCCGGCATCGACGTTGCTTCACCGCGACGGATCGTGAAGGCCCCCACGCCATCCATCCCAGCGTCGCGCGCTCTCTTCCACCTGCTCGCCGCCGCGCTGCTCGCCGCCGCGCTGGCCGCCGCTGCGCTCACCGGAGCTTGCGGCGGCGACGACGGGGACGCCGACGGCTCCGGCACCATCATCCCCGACACCACCATCGTCCTCGACGACGACACCCTGGCCGCGCTCGACTCGGTGTCAGCCGATCTCACCACCTTCACCTTTGCCCGCGCGACCCCGCTGCTCGACGGCCTGGCCGAGGGAGACATCGTCGTCGCCGACGTGCGCGACCCGCTCCTGCCGGCCGGCGCGCTGCGCCGGGTCGACGCCGTCGATCGAGCCGGCCGGGTCACCGTCACCACCTCGTCCGCCTCGCTGGCCGAGGCGATCGAGCGCGGCACCATCCGCGAGACGGTGCAGCTCCGCCAGGAAGACGTGCTCGCCATGCGGATGGCGCCCGGCGCGGTCCCCGAGGTCGGCCCGGCCGGCCTCTACTTCGGCCTGAACGACGTGGTCCTGTTCGACGGCGACGGCGACCCCGACACCACCGGCGATCAGGTGGTCATGAACGGCAACATCGCGATCGAGCCGGCCCTGGCGCTGGTCATCGATCTGGACGGCTTCTCGCTGGAGGAGGCCTCCATCGCGCTCACCGGCGAGGTGTCCGGCAACGTCAACATCGACGCCCGCCGCGAGGCGACCCTGCCGGATCACGTCATCGACCTCGCCACCATCGAGCTGGCGCCGATCACCTTCTTCGTCGGGCCGGTCCCGGTCGTCGTCACCAGCGCGGTCGACCTCGAGGTCGGCGTCACCGGCAAGGTGACCGCCCGGATGAACGTCGGCTTCCAGACCGACGCCGAGGCCCGGGTCGGCTTCGGCTACGCGAACGGCTCGTTCGGGCCGATCGGCGAGATCCAGCCGACCGCCTCGGTCGAGCTGCCGGCGTTCGAGGACGGGGTGGTCGGCACCGCGCGCCTGTTCGCCGGCCCGCGCCTGCGCGTCGGCCTGTACGGGTTCGACGTCGGCTCCGCGCGCCTGGCCGCCTACGTCCAGGCCGACGTCGACGCCGCCGCCGACCCGTGGTGGTGCCTGTCGGCCGGGGTCGAGGGCTCGGCCAGGCTCGACATCTCGATCGATATCGACTTCTGGATCATCGACATCGACATCGACATCATCGACTACCAGACCCCGCCGATCGGCGAGTCGGTCGACCTCGGCTGCGCCGCCGGGCCGGCCCCGTCGAGCGAGCCGGGCGGCGGCGCCGACGCGATCCAGACCTTCGCCCGCGCCTACGGCGGCGACAACCTCGACTCGATCGACGCGGTGGTGCCGACCGGCGACGGCGGGGCGCTCCTGGCCGGGGCGACCAGCTCGTTCTCGCCCAGCCCGTCGGACGCCTGGCTGGTGAAGGTCGACGCGCTCGGCCACGTCGCCTGGCAGCTGTCGTATCCGGACCTCGACGCCGCGACCGACGCCATCGACATGGGCGACGGCTACCTGGTCACCACCGGCCGGCTCGGCGCCACCAGCGACACGCTCGGCCTGCTCCGGGTCGACCCGAACGGCGGCGTCCTGTGGGCCCGGTCGCTCCCCGACGCCCAGGGGCTGGGCCCGAGCCGCGCGGTCAGGGCCGCCGACGGCGGCTTCCTGGTCGCCGGCACCCGCGGCGTCGCCGCCGCCGCCGACTTCTACGCCGCGCGCTTCGAGGCCGACGGCGAGCTGCGCTGGGCGCGGAGCATCGGCGGGGCCGACCACGACGAGGCGAACGCGGCCGTGTCCACCTCCGACGGCGGCTTCCTGCTGGTCGGCCAGACCCAGTCGTTCGGGGTGAGCTTCGTCGCGACCTGGGTGGTCAAGCTCGACGCCGACGGCGCGGTCGAGTGGCAGCGCCTGCTCGACACCGGCGGCAACTTCGTCGGCCTCGCGGCGGTCGAGTCGTCGCTGGGCGGCTATCTCGTCGGCGGGCACCAGTTCAGCGCGGGCGTTCTGGTCCGCCTGTCGCCTGCCGGCGCGGTCACCTGGGCCCGCGCCTACGACGCCGGCTCCGACGACGATCTCCTGGTGGACGCGGCGGTCTATCCCGACGGCAGCTTCGCGCTGGTCGGCTCGACCGGGCTCGGCGCCGACGCCGATCTCTGGGCGATGCGGGTCGGCGACGCGGGCAACGTGCTGTGGTCGCGCGCGATCGGCGGCGCCGACGCCGAGGCCGCCGGAGGGCTACCGCCCCACGACCGCGCCGGCCAGCCGCTGGCGGTCACCGACGAGGGCGGCCTGCTGGTGGCCGGGCGGACCAGGAGCTTCGGGGCCGGCTCCGAGGACGCATGGCTCCTGGCGCTGTCGGGCAACGGCTTCGTCGACCTCGATCCGACGAGCGGGGCCGCCGCCACCGCGCTGAGCGGCGACGTCACCGAGGTCGGCCTGCCCGGCACGCCGACCTCGGTCGAGCCCGAGCCGCTCCGGCTGTCGTCCTCGATGATCGAGCCCGGCATGCTCAGCACCGACGCGACCGTGGAGCGGCAGGCCGGGCTGCCCTGAGCCGTCGATC
Source organism: Kofleriaceae bacterium (assembly GCA_035489015.1). Lineage (GTDB taxonomy): Bacteria > Myxococcota_A > Polyangia > Haliangiales > Haliangiaceae > DATFRY01. The sequence continues at coordinate 95,652 of DATHKR010000290.1, forward strand.
GACGTCACCAGACGCGGACGAAGGTGAAGCGGCCGGCCAGGCGATCCGAGTCCGTGGCCTCGCCGGTGGTCGGATCGATCGGCTCCTCGGTCTCGTAGCCGAGGAACACCGACAGCCGGCTCTCCTTGCCGTAGCCCAGGCTGATCTGGCCGCCGACCGGCAGGCTGGTGATCTTGTCGGCCTGAGTGAAGCCATAGTTGACCTCGACCTGCGGGCCGATCCACAGGGTTGGGTTCACCTTGTAGAGGGCGAAGTTGCGGGTGTGGAAAAGGTCCTCGGCGCCGTCGACGAAGGTGGAGCCGAAGGTCATCTCGAGCCACGACTCGAAGTAGAGCGACGGCGAGTCGTAGATGGTCGTCAACAGCGGCGCGACCAGGCCGACCACGTCCTGGCTGGTGAAGTCGAAGACCGGCCCGACGGTGAGGATGAGGGTGACGCTGCCGAGCTGGACCTGCGGGCCGAAGTCCATCTCGCCGAAGGAGTTGGTGACGTACACGTCGGTCAGGATCTGCATCCCGCCGACCTGGTGCGTCGCCCCGGCCCACAGCTGGAGCCCGAACGAGTCGTAGTCGAAGCGGAAGAAGCCGGACACGAAGGCCTCGGTCGGCGCGGCGGCGGCCTCCTGCGCGGCGGCCGGAGCTGGGCCACCGGCGGCGGCGGAGAGCGCGGCCAGCGCGATGAGGCATTTGCGCGGAAGGAGCCAGTTCATGTCAGGCCTCCGATCGGAAGGGTGTCGGGAGACGATCGAATGGTTGCGACGAGCGCCTCTCGCGGCGCTGGGCATTTCCCAGGAGCAGCGCCGCGGCGAAGGCGAGGATGGCGGCGCCAAGGAACAGCGAAGGGTATCCCATCGCCACGACGACATATCCACCGGCGAAGCCGGCAATCGACTGGGCGGCGTAAGTGGCAGTCTGGGTGGTGCCGGCCATGCGAGTCTGTGCCGAGGCCGGCACCACGTCCATGCGGTACAGGTCGAACACCGGCTCGTACAGGGCGAGGAGCAGGCTACAGGTGAGGAACGACAGCGAGGCGACCAGCGGCTCGGGCACCAGCGCCATCGGGATCATCGCGAGCGCGAGCCCGAGCGAGATGATGACGAGCAGGCTGGGCATCGAGAATCGCCGGGTCAGCGCCGGCAGCAACATCGTCGCCGGCAGGCTGCCCAGCCGGGCCACGCCCATCACGAACGCGATGAGCGCGGGCGAGATCGCCAGCCCGTCGTCGAGGTAGACGTTGAAGAAATAGAGCGGCGGCGTCCCCGCGAAGTTGAACAGCACGGCGAAGACGGAGAGCAGCAGGATGATCGTGGTGGGCGAGATCCGCGCCGTCGGTGGCCGACCACCCTCCACCTCGTCGTCCGGCCGCTCACCCCGCGCGGGCGCGCGCCGCGCCGCGCACCGGAACAGCACCAGCGCCGGCAGTAGCCCCGCCGGGGCGAGCAGGATCGCCATCCGGTAGGGGGCGGGGTCGTCGAGGGTGACGCCGAGCAGCCGCGCGGCCAGCCCGGGCACGAACGTGACCCCCAGCCCGCCCAGCACGGCCAGGCCGATCCCCATCAGTCGCTCGAGCGTGAAGGTGAGGACGCGCTGGCCGGTCGGCGCGACCGACGTGAGGTAAGGGAGCCGGCCGACGCCGAAGAATCCGCCGCCCATCCAGGCCAGCGCGTTCGTGACGATGATCCACGGCGCTCGCGCCGACGCGGGCACGATGTCGGTGAACGCGATGCCGACGAGGCCGACGGCGATGAGCAAGACGCCATTGGTGACCAGCCTGGTCGCGGAGCGGCGGTGGAACAGGTACCCGGATAGAAAGGCGGTCGTCGAGTACGCCGCGATCCCCGACCCGGTGACGTTCCCGATGAACTCCGGCCCGAACCCGAGCCGCAGGAGGTACAGGTTCACCGCGATGAGGTAGATGCCGAGGTACTGGTACTCGACGGTGGCCGAGACCCAGAGGAAGCGGCGGCCCTCGGGTGCCAGGCTCCGATAGAGTCGCACGTATGGACTCAGCAGACTCACCGGGCCGTTCCCCTTCTTCGGCCGCAAGCCGCACACCTTGAGGCCCTCGCGGGTGAATTGGTGTGAGGCCATTCGAGTCGAGTATCGAGTCGACTGTGTGCTTGATATGCCGCTTGCCAGTGCAGAGAGCGACCCGTAGTGTCTGAAGTACTATGTTCCATCCACACGCACGGACAGCCGACCTCGGTGGTGACATGGGGACGGCGCTCGTGGCGACCCGACCCATACCCGCCGGCACCATCCTCTGGGCGCTCTGCGAGTTCGACATCGTCCTCGACCGTCCTCGCGTCGCCGACCTCTCGCGGGCCCATCGCGAGGTCCTCGATCGCTACGCGTTCATCAGCCCGACCGGCGATTGCATCCTGCAGTGGGATCTGGGGCGCTTCGGAAATCACTCGTGCGGCGCCATCTGTCACTCCGTCCGCTACGACGTGGAGATCGCGGTGCGCGACGTCGCCGCCGGTGAGCAGATCACGACGGAGTACGGAAACCTCAATCGAGATTTCCAGTTCGAGTGCTCGTGCGGCTCTCCGAATTGCCGCACCTTCATCCGCCACGACGACAGCATGCGCCACGGCGAGCGCTGGGACGCGGAGGTGGCCAGCGTGTTGCCGCTCTTCCACGAGGTCGAGCAGCCGCTCGCCGCGGTCCTGTCCAGGCGAGTCGAGGCGCTGGCGATCCTCGAGGGGCGACGGCCTCAGGGGCGCAGCCGCGACGGGTACTGCCCGCCGCACCTCCTGCCCGATCTCAGCCCTCCGCCGGAGCTCGGCCTCCGCTTCACGCCGATCCCCGCTCGCACCGCGCAGCGCTCGCGCTACTCGGTGACGATGCCGATCTCGCACGTGGGATGAAGAAGAAGCGCGCGGCGAGGTCCGAGGATGCGGTCCTCGGGATGGATCGGCCCATCGGTCGCCGCGACTTCCTCCAGGGGATGGCCGCCGGGCTGGCCGTCGCCGCGCTGCCGGGCTGCACCCACGCGGGTGGGCCATCGCCGGCCCCCGCGCTGCGCCGGCCCGGCTACGGCCTGCGCGGACAGAACATGGCGTCGATGGACCTCGGCCACATCGTGCGCAGCGGCTCCGACTCCGACGCCCCGGGGACCGAGGACACCGGCGAGGAGTACGATCTGGTGGTCGTCGGGGCGGGCATCGCCGGGCTGGCCACCGCCTACGTCTACGATCGCGAGCGGGGCGGCCGCTCGCGCATCCTCGTCCTCGACAACAACGACGAGTTCGGCGGTCACGCCCGGCGCAACACGTTCGAGGTCGACGGGCAGACCCTCATCGCCCACGGCGGAACCTATGCGCTCGAGGAGGTGGAGGAGGCGCCGCCCGCCGCCCAGGCGCTGCTGAGCGACGTCGGCGTCGACGTCGCGCGGCTGCGGGCCTATCGCGACGAGCGCATCTATCCCCAGCTGGGCCTGTCGCGCGCGATCTTCTTCGACCCGAGGCACTACCCCGGCATCGAGCCGACCTGGGTCGACAAGTTCTACGACACCCGGTACGAGGCGTTCTTCGCCAAGGCGCCCATCCCGGAGGCGGCCCGGCGCGAGCTCGTCAAGCTGTACACCACCCGGAGGAACTACCTGCCCGGCGTCGCCGACAAGGAGGGCGCCCTGGCCGGGATGAGCTGGGAGCACTTCATCCGCGAGGTCATGGGGCTCGGCGATCAGGCGCTGCGCTTCGCCGACCTCTACGCCGCCGATCTGGTCGGGCTCGGCTGCGACGCCATCTCCGCGCTGAAGGGCTTCTGGTACGGGCCCGGGTTCTTCGGGATGGGCGGGACCGGCTTCCGCGAGAAGGACGGCATCATCCAGTACGCCTACGATGCGTCCTATCGCTACCCGGACGGCAACCACACCGTCGCCCGCCACTTCCTGAAGAAGCTGCTGCCCGGATCGATCGAGGGCGAGGACACCATGGAGGGCGTCTTCAACGGCCAGATCCGGACCGACCGGTTCGATCTCGCCGACAACCAGAAGCGCCTCCGCCTCCGCGCCGCCGCCGTCCGGGTGGCGCACGAGGGGCCCAGCCACGCCACCGCCGTCACCGTCGACTACGTCCAGCCGGATGGCCGCACTCGGCGGGTCCGGGCCCGCGGCGCCGTGGTCGCCGCCTGGGGCATGGTCGCCAAGCGCATCGTCCCCGAGCTGGGCGCCGCGCAGCTCGAGGCGCTCGAGCAGTACCACTACTGCGCCTGCCTCTACATCAACGTGGTCCTCCGCCACTGGCGCCCGATCGCGGAGATTGGCGCGTTCTCGATGCAGCTGCCGGGCGGCTACTGCACCTGGATGGAGATCGCCGATCCGCTGTCGGTGGGCAGCTACCGGCCCAGCTACGGGCCCGACAACCCGACGGTGCTGTCGATGTACAAGTACCTCTACACCAGGGGCCTCCCGCCGGTGGAGCAGATGCGGAAGGCCCGCCGCGAGATCGAGCACAAGACCTTCGCCGAGCACGAGCGAGAGATCCGCTCCGAGCTGCGGCTCCTGTTCGGCCCGTGGGGGTTCGACCCCGCCAAGGACATCCTGGCGATCACCGTCAACCGCTGGGGACACGCGTACAACTTCTTCCCGCCGACCGCCGACCACGCCGCTCCGTACGAGCTCGGTCGCCAGGCCCTCGGGCGCATCTCGTTCGCCGGGGCCGACGCCGGCGGCATCCCGTGGACCATGGCCGCCCTCGACCAGGGCAACCGCGCCGCGCTCGAGCAGCTCCGGCTGACCTGAGCGAGCGCGCGGTCAGGTCAGATCAGAGCGGCGCGCCGGGATCGATCTGATGATCGCCGGCCACGGCGACGTCCTGGAGGTGCCCGGTGGAGCCGACCACGAACAGTCGGTACTGGCCGGACAGCGGCGAGAAGACGCCGCTCTCGGCTGACCAGCTCGACCGCATCGCCACCCGCGCGACCAGGTGGGTCCCGGCCGGCACCCGCAGCTGGATCCAGTCGATCCGATCGAGCGAGTCCGAGCTGGCGACCACGGCGCCGTCGGCGCGCGCGATCTCGAGGTCGAAGTCGTCGGTCAGCTGGCGCCAGCCGGGCGCCAGGGCGGGGGTCGCGAACTCCACCGCCGACGCGGTGAACAGGATCGACATCGCCTGGGGCAGGAACAGGAGGGCCGACTCCGGCACCACCGCGATGGTCACCAGCTGCGCGTCGACCGAGTCGAACGGGTACTCGTCGACCTGGTCGACCGCGAGGTCGCCCTGCACCATGAAGGAGGTGTCGTTCCCCTCCATCTCCTGGGCGTGGTCGGCGTCGTAGTTCTCGAACAGCTCGTAGGTGCGAACCTCGTCGCCGTCCCACGGCACCGCGATCGCCCGCTGGATCTCGTCGCCGTCGCGGTAGTTGCCGTCGGAGTCGGCGGTGAGGCCGTGCGCGCCGACCGGACCGAGCGGGCCGAGCGGGCCGAGCGGACCGAGCGGGCCGAGCGGGCCGAGCACCGCGAACAGGCCGCCGCCCTCCAGCTGCGGCCCGAAGTCGCCGATCGAGGGGAGCTCGTCGCGGTAGGCCTCACCGAGCGGTCCGTTCGCCCCGAGCGGACCGCCCGCGTCGAGCGGTCCGTCGAGCGCGTCCAGCTCGTCCGACCAGCCGGCCCAGGGCAGCGCCCCGTCGCCGCTCACGTAGACGCTCGGGTTCCAGGCGTCCTGGCCGACCGGGCCGAGCAGCGCCAGCGGACCCCACGGGCCGATCGGCCCGTAGAACCCGAGGCAGCTCATCGGGCGCAGGTACACCTCGGGGGCGAGGAGGTCGCCGGTGAACATCTCCTCGACCGCGGGCTGGACCGAGGAAAGATCGTCGGACAGCGACGCCGCGCTCGACGCGGTGACGACCAGCGCGCCGCCCGGATCGCCGACCCCGTCGGCCTTGCCGCCGCCGCCGCCGCCGCCGCTGCCCGCGCCGTCGTCGCCGACAGCGGGCCCGCCCTGGGCGCAGGCCACCGCGCCGGCGAGCGCGAGCACCAACGCGCCGCCGCGAAGCATGCTGGACGCGCGCCTCACGCTGCCTGCTCCTGCTCGCGCGAGCGCTCCGCCGACGGCGCGCGGCTCGCGGCCGGGTCCGTGGTCGGCGCGAGGAGGAGCAGCCCGGCCAGGAGCGCGAGGAAGCCGCCGCCGATGATGCCGATGCAGTGGCCCAGCGACAGGCCGGTCCGGTCGTGCAGGTACGGGATGGCGGGCACCACGAACGCGGCCATGATCGCGCCCACGTGGTACGCGATGCCGACGCAGCGCGCGCGCACGTCGGCCGGGAACATGTCGGTCAGGAACACCGGCACCACCCCGGCGAAGCCGACCCCGAACACCCCACCCAGGAACGCGCCGAGGGCGAGCAGCGAGGGCAGGGCGCCCACGTAGAGCGGCAGCACCGGCAGCATGAGCAGGGCCGGCAGCGCCACCGCCACCTTCACCCCGTAGCGGCGGGCGGCCCAGCCGCACGCGATCGCGCCGGCCATCATCCCGAGGTTGAAGATCGACATGAGCGGCCAGCGGTCGGCCGGGCCCATGCCGTGGTCGAGCGCCAGCATGAGCGTGTACGAGGTGGTGAGCCCGTAGTAGACGCCGAAGCCGAGCCCCATCGTCAGACACGACGCGACCAGCTTGCCGAGGACGCCGGCCTCGCGCAGCGTCCGCGGCCGCGTGCGCGCGCTCCGGGCCAGCCGCTTCTGCTCGACCCACTCGGCGCTCTCGGGGACCAGGTAGCGGATCGGCAGCGCCAGGAGCGCGGGCGCGACCGCGACCAGGAACAGCCCGCGCCAGCCCCACGCCGGCACGACCACCGCCGAGGCCAGCGCAGCCAGGAGGAAGCCGATCGCCCAGCTGCCCTGCAGGATGCCCGAGGCGATGCCGCGGCTGCGGGCCGGCCAGTTCTCCATCGCCAGCGTCGACCCGGCGGTCCATTCGGCGCCCATGCCGAAGCCGAACAGGGTGCGGAAGACCAGCACCCACAGGAAGCTGGGCGCGAACGCGACCAGCCCGTCGAACACCGCGAACCAGACCAGGGACAGCATGAGCGGCAGCTTGCGTCCCCACCGGTCCGCCATCCAGCCGGCCACCACGCTGCCGAGCAGGCGCACCAGCAGGGTCAGGGTCAGCGAGCCGAGCGCCGAGGTCGGGCTGACGCCGAACTCCTTGGCGATCTCGGGGACGACGATGAGGTAGATGGTGAAGTCGAACGCGTCGAGGACCCAGCCCAGCCACGCGGCGAGGAAGGCCATCCACTGGGGGCGGGTCGGCTCGCGCCACCAGGCCGAGTGCCGGCGCGTGCGCTTCATCGCGCCGGTCGGCCCGGTCGGGTCGCGCCTGGTCGCGGCGGTCATGGCATCGCCCTCCGCGCGACCGCGTCGCGCCCCTCGATCTCGTCGAGGAACGCGGTGACCTCCTCGATCACCCGGCCTGGTTGATCGAGGGTGGCGAGGTGGCCCGAGTCGTCGATCTCGCGCAGGCGGGCATCGCCGAGCCGCACCACGTAGGACTCCTTTTCGGCCGCGGTCGTGTAGTCGCGCTCGGAGGCGAGCACCAGGACCGGGCAGGCGACCTCGGACAGGCGATCGACCACGCTCCATCCGATGAGCCCGATGGTCGCGCGCCGGTACGCGCTCCGATCGTTGGCGGCGATGGTGCGCTCGAACGCGGCGCGCCGCGCGGCCTGGTCCGGCCGGGGGAACAGGCGCGGCCCGAGCACCTCGGCGAAGCGGCGCGGCCCGAACAGCGTCACCACCGCGAGCCGCTGGGCGATGGCCACCGCCGCGCGCAGCGTCCTCGGGATCATCTCCGGCCCGCTGTTGATGACGACCAGGCTGCGGACCAGATCGGGCCGCGACACCGCCAGCTGGAAGCCGATCATGCCGCCCATCGACAGGCCGACCACGTGCAGCGCGGTCAGCCCGAGCTGATCGCACAGCGCGGCGACGTCGCGCGCGAACAGCGGCACGCCGTAGGCGCCGGCCGGCTTGTCGCTGCGGCCGTGCCCGCGGATGTCGGGGATGATGCAGCGGTGCCCGGCCGCGAGGTCGGGCGCGACCAGCTCCCACTCGTTTCCGGTCGAGCCGAGCCCGTGAAGCAGGAGGACCGGGGTGCCGCTGCCGGTGTCCTCGTAATGGAGAGCGTGGTTGTCGATGCGAGCAACGGCCATGGAAATCTCCGCGAGATATTTACAGAACGATCGTTCGTTCAGAAGACTCTTGCAAGCCGGAAATGAGCATGTTACGTAGATTTTACGAGCGAACGTTCGTTCAGGAAGAGACGGTTCATGCCCCGCACCTTTCCGTCCGGCCTCACCAGCAAGAAGGCTCTCTTGCCGCCATCGGCGGGCGGGGACGGCACCCGGCGGCGGATCCTCGAGGTCGCGCTCCAGCTGTTCGCGCGCGACAGCTTTCACGGCGCGTCGATCCGCGACCTGGCCCGCGCGCTCGAGCTCCAGCCGAGCGCGCTCTACGCCCACTTCTCGTCCAAGGAGCACGTCCTGGCCGAGCTGGTCCGCGCCGGCCACGAGGTCCACCTCGACAGCGTGCGCGGCGCGCTGCTCGCCGCCGGCGCCGATCCGGTCGATCAGATGAAGGCGATCGTCCGCGCTCACGCCCGCTTCCACGCCGGCTATCCGCACCTGGCGATCGTGGTCAACGAAGAGCTGCACGCGCTGCCGGCCGAGCTGGCCGCGCCGGCGGTGGCGCTGCGCGGCCAGGCGACCGCGCTCATGGTCGACGTCGTCCAGCGCGGCATCGACATGGGCCGCTTCAAGCCGACCCACGCGGCCGCGGCGGCCGCCGCGATCGGCGCCATGGGCCTCCGCATCCCCTACTGGCACGACCCGTCGTCCGACCTCGACAGCGAGCAGCTGGCCGAGGTCCAGGTCGATCTGGTGCTCCGCATGCTCGGAGGGGCGTGAGTGAAGAGCACGATGCAGGACGGCGAGCTGACCGTCGCGAGCCTGTTTCGCCACGGTGCCCGGGTGCACGGCTCGAGTCAGGTGGTGACCGCGCGCGAGGGCGGCGTCACCCGCGCGTCGTTCGCCGAGGTGGCCGGGCGGGCGGCGCGGCTGGCCTCCGCCCTGCAGCGGCTCGGCGTCGGCCCGGGTGATCGGGTCGCGACCTTCGCCTGGAACACCCAGGAGCACCTCGAGGCCTACCTGGCGGTGCCGTGCCTCGGCGCGGTGCTGCACACCGTCAACATCCGGCTGGCCGCCGCCGAGATCGCCGAGATCATCCGTCACGCCGAGGACCGCGTCCTCATCGTCGACCACACGCTGCTCGATCGGATCGCGCCGCTCCTGCCCGGGCTCGCCACCGTCGAGGCCTTGATCGTCATCGGCGAGACCACCGGCGGCATGGCCGGCGCGCTCCGCTACCACGACCTGGTCGCGGCCGCCACCCCGCTCGAGGCGTGGCCCCAGCTCGACGAGTACGCGGCGGCCGGGCTCTGCTACACCAGCGGGACCACCGGCACCCCCAAGGGCGTCGCCTACAGCCACCGCTCGGTCTACCTCCACTCGCTGACCCTGCTCGCCGCCGACGTGTTCGGCCTCGGCGAGCGCGATCGAGTGCTGCCGGTGGTCCCGATGTTCCACGCCAGCGCGTGGGGCTTGCCGTACGCCGCGTGGATGGCCGGCTCCGACCTGGTGCTGCCCGGTCGCGCGCCCCAGGCCGCCTCGCTGGCCCGGCTCATCGCCGATGAGAAGCCGACCGTGGCGGCGGCGGTCCCGTCGATCTGGATCGATCTCATGCACCACGGCGAGGCCGAGCCGCTCGACCTCGCCTCGCTCCGGCTCATCGCGTGCGGCGGCGCCGCCGTCCCGCTCTCGCTGATGAAGTGGTACCAGGAGCGCCACCGGGTCCCGCTCATCCAGGTGTGGGGGCTGACCGAGACCAGCCCGATCGCGGCGGTGTCGCTGCCGCCGGCCGACGCCGATCCATCGGATCCATGGGCCTGGCGGAACCGCACCGGCCGCGTGATCCCCGGCGTCGAGCTGCGCCTCACCGACGATCGCGGCGTCGAGTTGCCCTGGGACGACGCCTCGGTCGGCGAGATCGAGGTGCGCGGCCCGTGGGTGACCGGCGAGTACTACCGGGACGATCAACCGGACAAGTTCGCCGACGGCTGGTTCAAGACCGGGGATCTCGGGCGGGTGGACTCGCGCGGCTACATCCAGATCACCGACCGGATCAAGGACGTCATCAAGTCGGGCGGCGAGTGGGTCTCGTCGATCGCGCTCGAGAACGCGCTCGTCGCCCACCCCGGGGTCCAGGAGGCCGCCATCATCGGCGTGGCCGACCCGCGCTGGCAGGAGCGCCCGCTCGCGTGCGTGGTCCTGCGCGACGGCGCCGAGGTCGCGCCGGCCGCGCTGCGCTCCCACCTGGCCGCCCACGTGGTGCGCTGGTGGATCCCGGAGCGCTGGGTCTTCACCTCGAAGATCCCGCGCACCAGCGTCGGGAAGATCGACAAGAAGGAGCTGCGGCTCCTGTACCAGAACGGCCGGCTCGGGCGGGTCGTGACGGCGCGCGACACCGTGGAAGAGTAGAGGAGGGTCTCATGAGGCTCGTGATCTCCGGTGCAGTGGTCTACTTGCTCGCGGCGGCGACCGGGCCTCGCCTGGCCACCGCGCAACCGCCGCCGTCGGCGCCCGGGCTCGGCAACGCGTCCGCCTCCGCCGCCCCGGGGGCGCCGCCAGCCGGCACGCCCGCCGATGCCGGACCGACCTCGTCGTCGGCCGCTCCGGCGCCGGCCACGGTCGAGCGCCAGGCGCCTCCGGTCGCGACCGGCAATGTGAGCGGCCGGGTGCGCGCCAAGGACGGCACGCCGGTGGTCGGCGCCACGGTCTCGGATCCTGCGTCGGGCAGCGCCGCCATCAGCGAGGAGGGCGGCCGCTTCGTCCTGTCGGGCCTCCCCGCCGGACGCCATCAGCTGACCGTCGACGCGGTCGGCTTCGGCTCGATCGGCCTCACCGTCGACGTCCCGGCCGGCGCGGTGGCCGCGGTCGACGCCACCCTCGGTGAGATCACCCTGGTCGGCGAGGAGATCGTCATCACCGGCCTTCGCACCCCCGAGAAGCGCCTCGATTCGCCGGTCAACGTCGAGGTCATCTCGGAGAAGGACATCCAGCGCACCGGCAGCGGCTCCTACCTGGCCGCCCTGTCCAACGTGAAGGGCCTCGACTTCGCGAGCTCGGGCATCGGTGATCAGCGCATCTCGGCCCGGGGGTTCACCACCCAGTTCAACTCGCGCATGCTGACCATGCTCGACGGCCGCCTGGCCCAGCTGCCCGGCAACGGGCTGCCGCAGGGCAACTTCCTGCCGGCCACGCCGCTCGACATGAAGGCGATCGAGGTCGTCATCGGTCCGGCCTCGGCGCTGTACGGGCCCAACGCTCACACCGGCGTGGTCAACGTGGTCACAAAGACGCCGTGGGACCAGTCCGGGGCCGGCCTGGTGGTGCGCGGCGGCAGCAACAACCTCATGGGCGGCGCGGCCCGCGTGGCCGGCACCGTGGCCAGGGACTTCGGCTGGAAGCTCAACGCCGAGTACTCGCACGCCGACGACTTCGAGCCCTCGCGGACGCGCAGCGTGGTCGGCGCCGACGGCGTCCGCCGATCGCCTCACTTCTACGGCACCGACGTGGCCGCCCCGGGGGCGACGGCGACCCCGGTCTTCGAGGGCGATCTGGTCGGCGACTACGAGGTGGAGTCGGCCAAGGCCGACGGCAGCCTGTACTACCGCTTCGCCGACGACTGGCAGGCCAAGGGCAGCTATGGCTTCTCGCAGAGCACCGGCGTCGCGCTGACCAACGCCGGGCGCAACCACATCCGCGACTGGCAGGTCCAGTACCAGGCGCTCCAGGTCACCGGCGGCGGCGTGTTCGCCCAGGTCACTCGCACCGCCAGCGACGCCGGCAAGACCTACCCGATCAACAACCTGGCCCCGCTGGTGGCGGCCATGGGCGGCGCCGACGCCCTGACGGAGCAGCAGCTCGAGGACCTGCGCCGGTCGATCCTGTTCGTCGACAAGAGCCAGATGATCGACTCGGACCTCCAGTATCACCGTGCCCTCGGCAAGCTGAAGGGCACCGTCGGCGGCCAGGTGCGGTCGTACATGCCGAAGTCGGAGGGCTCGTACCTTTCCGACGCCGACGAGGACATCCAGGCCACCGAGCTGGGCGGCTACGCCCAGCTCGACTACTCGCTGTTCCAGGAGCGGCTGCGCCTGGTCGGCGCCGGCCGGCTCGATCATCACTCCGACTACGACACCCAGCTCAGCCCGAGCGCGACCGCGGTCTACGAGGTGGCGCCGCTGCACAACGTCCGCGCGGGCTATCAGCGCGCGTTCAAGTCGCCGACCATCCTCGAGAACTATCTGCTGATCAACAGCATCCTGGTCGGCAACCGGACCGGCTTCGACATCCGCGACGCCGACGGCGCCACGGTCGCGACGATCGATCCGCTGGCGCCGGAGTCGGTCAACTCGTTCGAGGTCGGCTACAAGGGCGTGTTCGCCAGCCGTCTCTTCGTCGAGGCCGTGGCCTACAACTCCTTCTACCAGAACTTCATCAGCGCGCTGACCCAGCAGACCAACCCGGGCTCGATGGATCCGGCGGTGCCACCGACGTTCGGCTACTACCCGGACGGCACCATCGTCGGCGAGGGCACGCCGGGGGCCGGCACGCTCTTCACCTATGTCAACTTCGGCGAGGCCACGGTGCGCGGCTTCGACCTCGGCGCCACGTTCCTGCCGATCGACGGCGTCGAGCTGTCGGGCAGCACGTCGTACATCGATCTGGCCGACTTCTCCGCCGGCGACAGCCCGCAGAAGGACCTCCTGCTCAACGTGCCGACCTTCAAGCTCAAGGGGGCGGTGACGGTGTCGGGCCTCGGGCTGGACGGCTACTACGTGCGGGTCGGCGCCCGCTATCACAACGCCTACGACTTCGAGTCCGGCTACTGGAGCACCGCGAAGTTCGGCAAGGTCCCGGCCGGCGTGGTGACCGACCTCGGAGCCGGCTACGAGTTCCGCGACACCGGCGTGTCGCTCTCGGCTACGGTGTCGAACCTGTTCGCCAGCAGGGATCCGGACGTCCTCGGCGTGCCGGTCCCCGGCCGCTTCGCCTTCCTCCAGCTCGGCTACACCTTCAACGGTCTGGCTTACTGAGGTCCCCATGCGCAGAGCCGCCTCCGCCGCCGCCCTCCTGATCCTCGTGTCCTGCGCCCCCGATCAACAGGAAACCGTGGAGAGCGCGTCGGCGGCGGTGACCCTGCAGCCGGTCACCGGGTTCGGCAGCAACCCGGGCAACCTCCAGATGTTCATCTACGTGCCGGCCGGGCTGCCGTCGGGCGCGCCGCTGGTGGTGGCGATGCACGGGTGCACGCAGTCGGCCAGCGTGTACGCCACCGAGACCGAGTGGCACGTGCTGGCCGATCGCCACCGGTTCGCGGTGGTCTTCCCGCAGCAGCAGAACGGCAACAACCCGAGCGGCTGCTTCAACTGGTTCGAGCCGGGCGACATCGCGCGAGGGCAGGGCGAGGCGCTCTCGATCAAGCAGATGGTCGACACCATGAAGTCGACCGTCGGCTCCGATCCGTCGCGGGTCTACGTCACCGGCATGTCGGCCGGTGGCTACATGGTCGAGGTGATGATGGCGGCCTACCCCGACGTCTTCGCCGGCGGCGCGGTCAACTCGGGCGGGGCGTACGGGTGCGCCAGCGACCTCACCAGCGCCTTCTCGTGCCAGGGCGGGAACGCCAACAAGACCCCGCAGCAGTGGGGCAACCTGGTCCGCAACGCCTTTCCCGGCCACACCGGTCCGTACCCGCGGCTGGTGGCCTTCCACGGCGCCTCCGACGCGCTGGTCAATCCTGCCAACCTGCAGCAGTCGGTCGATCAATGGAGCAACGTGCTCGGGATCGACGGGACCGCCGACGTGAGCGAGACGTTCCGCACCGCCACCCACAAGGTCTATCGCGACGGCAGCGGTGGCTCGATGATCGAGACCTATCTCCTGGCCGGGGTCGGCCACGCGCTCACCGTCGATCCCGGCACCAACGTCGACCAGGGCGGGGCGACCGGGGCGTTCGCCGAGGACCACGACATCTGGGCGTCGTACTACTCGGCCCGGTTCTGGGGCCTGCTCGACGACGGCGGCGGCGACCCGCCCGACGGCGGCGGTGGCAATGGCGACACCACGCCGCCGACGGTGAGCGTGACCGCGCCAGCCGCCGGCGCGACGGTGAGCGGCACGATCGCGGTCAACGCCAGCGCGAGCGACGACGTCGGGGTCACCCGGGTCGAGCTCCGCGCCGACGGCGCGCCGATCGGCTCCGACACGACCGCGCCGTACGGCGTCTCGCTCGACACCCGGACCCTGTCGAACGGGCCGCACACGCTGTCGGCGGCGGCCGTCGACGCGGCCGGCAACACCGGCGTATCGGCCGGCGTCGGCGTCACGGTCGCGAACGGCGGCGGCGGATCGTCGGTGGTCGAGACGTTCTCGGCCGCGTCGGGCCCCGACAACCCGGGCTGGACGCCGGGGACCTGGACCCTGGACGCGACCCGCGACGCGACCGGCACCGCCGGATCTCGCTCGCTCACCGCCACCGCGCAGACCCAGTTCAACACGGTCACCCGGACGGCGACCTGGGCCGGCATCGCGCTCGGCGCCGCGCCGCGGCTCGCCTACGCCCGCCAGCTGTCCCTGTCCGGCGCCAACCTGTTCGCCAGCGCCAGCTTCCGCGTCATCGTCAACGACGGCGCCGACCACATCGTCGACAGCCAGACCCGGACCGGCTTCGGCAGCTACACCGAGTCGAGCTGGACCACGCGCGCGGACATCGACCTCGCCGCCTACGCCGGCAAGACCGTGACGCTGACCCTGGTCGTCACTGCCACCGACAGCGCCTCCATCGTGACGCGCGCCCAGGCCTGGGTCGATCAGATCGACATCCACTGACTGCCGTCAAGCGATCCTTGACATGAGGCCAGTCGTCAACTAAACATTGACGCATGAAGCTCGGCAACCCGCTCAACCGCTCCCTGTCCGCGGCGCTGTCGCTCATCTCGCTCAGCGTCGCCCTCATCGCCGTCTGCCTCGGGCTCGGATCCGGCTCGCTCGGGGTCGCCCCGACCGTGGTCCTGATCGCGGCCCAGCTGGTGGCGCTCGCCGCCATCGGGGTCCTCATCGCGGTGCTCCGCGCCGAGGCGGAGCGAGTGAAGGCCGAGGTCGAGCAAGGCCGATGAGCGCGGCCCTCGACGACGACGAGATCGCGGCCATCCGCCACGCCGTCGAGCAGGCGGTCCTCGCCGGGGCCGGTGATCTGCGAGACGCGCTCGAGCGCGAACCGGCCGCCTTCCTCCGCCTGCTGGCCGCCGCCCAGATCGGCGCGCACCAGGCCGACGAGCTCCTCCACGCCGCGGTCGCCGGCGCCCGGCGAGCCGGCCAGAGCTGGGACGCGATCGGCGGCGTGCTCGGGGTGACCCGGCAGGCGGCCCAGCAGCGGTTCAAGACCGCCCCGGCGGAGCCGGCCGGGCCGCACCGCCGGGTCCTGACCGGCGTGCACCTGTTCAACGAGGCGCGCATCCTCGACCAGGAGGGCCGGCGAGGCTTTCACCTGGTCGACTTCGGAGCGCTCTACCTGGTGGTCGAGGCGTCGGCCCAGCAGTGGAAGCACCGGCGCATGCTCGGCGGCACGCCCGCCCGCGAGAAGCGCCTGCGCGCCGAGGGCTGGATCCCGGTCGGCAGCTGGTTTCCGTTCCAGTACTTCAAGCGCCCGCTGGGGGTGCCGGCGGCCGATTCGCTTCCCTGAGCGGCCCGGGCGGGCGCATCCTCGATCCATGTCGATCCGATGGCCGATCGCGGGTGCGCTCCTGGTCGCCAACCGCGTCGACGACGCCTCGCAGACGGCGATCGCCGAGCTGCCGGCGGAGGCGCTCCAGTGTCGGTGACGATGATCGATGTGGCGCCGGGCCTGTGGATCTGGCGGGTCAGCCACCCGGGCTGGCATGAGCGCTGCGACTGGGAGCCGGTGGTGACCTCGACGTGCGTCGAGTCGGGCGGTGTGACCCTGGTCCTCGATCCGCTGGCCCCGCCCTCCGACGCGACCGCGCTGTGGGAGCGGCTCGACGCCCGACCGCCGGCCGCGGTCGTGGTCCAGAAGCCGGATCACGTCCGCCACGTCGACCGGTTCGTGCAGCGCTACCAGGCCCGAGCGTTCGGCCCGCGCCTGTTCTGGCGCGACGACATCCCGCAGACCGATCTCGAGCCGATCGAGCCGGGCACCCTGCTGCCCGGCCTCCTGCTCGCGCTCCACGACGGGCGCGACCGGGCCGAGACCCCGCTGTGGCTGCCCGAGCAGCGCACGCTGGTGTTCGCCGACGCGCTGACCGAGCGAGCCGGCCAGCTGCGCGTGTGGGGCACGCCCTGGCACCAGGAGCGCGCGCTGCCCGCCCTGCGCAAGCTGCTCGAGCTCCCGTTCGAGCGCGTCATCATCTCCCACGGCGAGCCGGTCCACGACCGCGCCGCTTACCAGCGCGCCCTCGAGCAGCTGCCCTGGACCGGGGCCTGATCGGGTCCCAGGGAAGCTCGTAGGGTCCCCTGGAGGTGAGTCCGGAGCGGGCTGCCCGGGCCGGGCGGCTTGACGCGGCGCGGCTTGCAGGTCACATTCCTTGTAGTGAATCTAGATTCACGCAAGAGACGCCGGGTTCAGCCGATGCGCGACCGCGTCCGTCAGACGGTCTCGGACGGGATCCTGGACGCCGCCGAGGAGGTCGTGGCCGAGCGCGGCCTGCACGGGGCCGGCATGGCGGTCATCGCCGGCCGGGCCGGGGTGGCGGTGGGCACGGTCTACAACCACTTCGAGGACCGCGACAGCCTGATGCGGGCGCTGTTCCGGGCGCGGCGGGCGGTCATCTCGCCCGCGATCGCCGCGCTCGGCCAGGCTCACTCGAACGGGCCGTTCGAGGCGCGGCTGCGCGGGTTCGCCGCCGACGTGATGGGGCTGTTCGAGCAGCACCGCCGCTTCGTCAAGGTCGCCCTCGAGGCCGAGCACCTCAAGGCGGAGGGTGCCCGGGCCGGGCGCCCGGTGATGAACGCGATGGCGGAGGCCGCGCGCGACATCCTGGCCGCCGGCGCCGCCGAGGGCGTGGTCGCGGCCGGCGATGTGGATCGGCTGGCCCGCCTGCTCCTGGGCGCGATCCGCGGCCTCTTGCTCTACCGGCTGCAGGCGGGCGGGGCGTTCACCGAGGACGCCGACCTCCTGGTGCAGGTGTTCCTGCACGGGGTCGAGGCGGGCAAGGGTCGGCCATGACCGGATCGTCGAGCGCCGCGGGCAACAAGTGGATGGTGACGGTCTCGATCGCGTTCGGGTCGCTGATGGCGACCATCGACTCGTCGATCGTGAACGTGGCGGTGCCGGTGCTGCGCGGCGAGCTGGGCGCCTCCATCCAGGAGATCACCTGGGTCAGCACCGCGTACATGATCGCGATGGTGCTGGTCATGCCGCTGACCGGCTTCCTGGGCGCGTTCTTCGGCCAGAAGCGGCTCTACATCGCCTCCCTGATCCTGTTCGTGGTCGGCTCGGCGCTGTGCGGGATGGCCCGCTCGCTCGAGGCGCTCATCTTCTTCCGCGTGCTGCAGGGCCTGGGCGGCGGGGCGCTGCAGCCGACCCAGCAGGCGATCCTGCGCCAGACCTTTCCCCCGCGCGAGCAGGGGATGGCGATGGCCATCTTCACCATGGTCATCCTGATCGGCCCGGCGATCGGGCCGGTCCTGGGCGGCTGGCTGACCGACAACTACAGCTGGCCGTGGATCTTCTACATCAACCTGCCGGTCGGCCTGGTCGGCATCTTCATGTCGTGGCGCAACGTGCACGAGCCGGACGACGTCCGCGTGTCCAACCGGGCGCGGGCCGAGTCGCAGCGCGGCCACATGGACTGGGCCGGCATCGCGCTCATGACCATCGGCGTCGGCGCGCTCCAGTACATGTTCGAGGAGGGGCCGCAGGAGGACTGGTTCGAGTCGGGGGCGGTGATGGTGGCCGCGTTCCTGGCCGCGGTCGGGCTGATCGCGTTCGTCATCCGCGAGCTCACCGCCACCGCGCCGGTGGTCAACCTGCGCCTGTTCCGCGACCCGGCCTTTGCCGCGGCCAACGCGGTCGGCATGGCGATGATGGCCATGTTGATGGGCAGCATGTTCCT
The DNA here is from genome assembly GCA_035489015.1 of Kofleriaceae bacterium. Classification (GTDB taxonomy): domain Bacteria; phylum Myxococcota_A; class Polyangia; order Haliangiales; family Haliangiaceae; genus DATFRY01. The sequence continues at coordinate 113,842 of DATHKR010000290.1, forward strand.
CCTGCCGGTCTTCATGCAGGAGCTCCAGCGACTGCCGGCCACCGACGCGGGCCTGGCGCTCATCCCGCGCACGATCGCCATGATGATCCTCTCCCCGATCGTCGGTCGGCTGTACAACCGGGTCGGGCCGGCCCTGCTCATCGCGTTCGGGGTGCCGCTGTTCATGGTCGGGTCGTGGCAGCTCGGCCACGTCACCTCGCTGACCTCGAGCGAGCAGCTCATCGTGCCGCTCGCGCTCACCGGCGGCGGCATCGCCTGCCTGTTCGTCCCGCTCAACACCGCGGCGCTGGCGTCGATCCCGCGCCCGCTCCTGGCCGACGCCGCCGGGCTCAACACGTTCCTCCGCCAGATCGGCGGTTCGATCGGCCTCACCATCTTCGCCAACATGTTCACCCGCTACAGCACGATCGCGCGCACCGCGCTCGCCAACCAGGTGAGCGTCCTGCGCCCCGAGGCGGCCGGGCCGCTGCCGGCGGTGGCCGCGCGGGTGGCCCGCGAGGGGACGGTGATCGGCTTCGAGCGCACGTTCCTCCTGCAGGCGGTGCTGTTCCTGTTCCTCCTGCCGCTCCTCTATTTCCTGCGGTCGCCGCGCGCCCCCGACGGCGCCCCGAACGCGCCCGTCATTCACGCGGAGTAGTCACGTCATGGAACCCATCGCCAGTCAGAACGACCTCCTCTCCCGCCGCCGCAAGATCCGGCGGGCCTACCTCGCGCTCGCCGCCGCGGCGCTGGCCGCGATCGGGGTGTACGGCGGCTACCGGCTGTGGACCCGCGGCCGGGTGTCGACCGACGACGCCGTGGTCGACGCCGACGTGGTGCCGCTCTCGCTCCAGGTGGGCGGCGTGGTGCGCGAGGTCAAGGTGCACGACCACCAGCGCTTCGCCCGCGGCGACGTCCTGGTCGAGCTCGACCCGGCCGATTACCAGGTGCGGGTGCGCGAGGCCGAGGCCGACCTGGCCGCGGCGCGCGCCGCGGCGGCCGCGGCCACCGCCCAGGTCCGCATCGTCGCGGCCTCATCGTCGGGCGGCCTGTCGAGCGCGCGCGCGCAGCTGGTCGGATCCGGCGCCGGCGTGAAGTCGGCCCGCGCCCAGATCGACGCGGCCAGCGCGGCGGTGGCCCGGGCCGAGGCCGAGGCGCGCGAGGCCGGCACCGGCCTGACCCGCGTGCGCAACCTCATCGCCAAGGAGGCCGCCACCACCGAGGAGCTCGAGGCGGCCGAGACCGCGAGCGCGGCGGCGACCGCGGCGGTGGCGGCGGCCCGCGCCCAGCTGGCCGGGGCGCGCGAGCAGGAGCGCGGCGCCCACTCGCGCGTGGCCGAGGCGGCCGGGCGGGTCGAGTCCACCGGCGCCACCGACGCGCAGGTGGCCGCGGCGCAGGCCCAGGCCGACGGGGCCGCCGCGCGCGTCTCGCTGGCCGAGGCCAGCCTGGACCAGGCCCGCCTGCAGCTGGCCCGCACCCACCTCATCGCGCCGCGCGATGGCATCGCCTCGCAGCTGGCGGTGCGAGCCGGCCAGAACGTGGCCGCTGGCCAGCTCGCCCTCGAACTGGTCCCGCCCGCCACCTACATCATGGCGCAGTTCAAGGAGACCGAGGTCGGCCCGGTCCGCCCGGGCCAGCCAGTCGACATCGACGTGGACTCGATGCCGGGCCGCGAGCTCCACGGCGTGGTCGACAGCATCTCGCCGGCGACCAGCTCGCGCTTCGCGCTGCTCCAGCCCGACAACGCCTCGGGCAACTTCGTCAAGGTGGTCAAGCGAGTGCCCGTGAAGATCCGCTGGTCGGAGACCGACATCGACGCCGCGCTCCGCCCCGGCATGTCAGCCGAGGTCACCGTCCACACCGACTGAGCTCCCGATCGTCACCCTCGTCTTCGTCCAGCCGACGTCTTGACGTTTCTTGAAATGTCATGAAAGATGTCCGGGTGAAGGCAAAGAAGTTCGCGACCCAGCTCGACCCGGTCGTCCTGGGGCGGCTGCGCCGCTTCGCCAGGCAAGAGGACCGCAGCATCTCTCGGGTGGTGAACGACGCCGTCGCGGAATACCTCGATCGATCGGAGGTTCGCCCGGTCTTTCGCCGTGCCATGGATCAGGTGCTCGACGAGCACGGTGAGTTGCTCGAACGCCTGGCCCGGTGAAGAGCACCGTCTTTCTCACCCTCGAGGAGGTGCTTGTCCTCCACGCCGAGCTCGTCCGGCGTTTCGGCGGAAGCGGGGGCATCCGCGATCGCGGCCTCCTCGAGAGCGCCCTCGCCCGGCCGCGGACCGGCTACTACGAGACGCTCTCGCTCCAGGCGGCGGCGCTCCTGCAGAGCCTTTGCCAGAATCATGCCTTCATCGACGGCAACAAGCGCGTCGCGTTCGCCGCCACGGCGATCTTCCTCCGCATGAACGGCCACGACCTGATGGCGTCGGCCGACGACGCCGAGCACTTCCTCGTCGAGCGAGCCATCGTCGGACGAGCACCGCTGGACGAGATCGCGAGCTGGCTCGAGAGCCATCTTCGCCCGACGTAGATTGGTAGAGGAGGGTGAGCTCGGTAACGCCGAACCCCCGACCGACTCCATCTCCCCGGACGGTGCCTCATGCCCGTCGAGGAGGTTCTCATGCGCACGCTCGCGCTCGCCGTCGTCCCCGCCGTCGCCCTGGCCGCCGCCTGCTCCGGCGATCTTTCTGTCGACTCGCCCGACGAGACCGGCTCCTCCGACCGGCTCCCGGCTGCCGAGGACGACGACGATCCCGGCTGGGCCGCGTTCCTCGAGAGGGTGGTCCCGGGGTCACAGCCGGGCGTCTATATCGTCGAAGGGGATCTCCGGCTGCACGGCGAGCGCGAGCTGCGCGCCTACTACGACCATCACGCCCGCGGGACGCGCGCCAACGTGTCGTTCTTCGGCGGGCGGGACAACATCCAGCCGCTGAACCGCAAGCTGCGGCTGACGTACTGCGTCCAGGACAGCCTGGGCCGCGACCGCGACGACGTGGTCGACATGCTGGCCGTGGCGACGCTGGACTGGGAGCGGGCCACCGACGTCAACTTCATCCACCTGTCCGAGCACGACGACGACTGCGAGCCGGGCCGTCTGCCCGAGTCGGTCTTCTTCGCGGTGATCAAGGTGGACGGGACGTACAACGCGTCCGCCTTCTTCCCGGACTCTCCGGCGAGCGACCGGGTCCTCGAGATCACCGACGTCGGCCTCGACCGCTCCGAGGACGACGTGACCGGCACCCTCCGCCACGAGCTCGGCCACATCCTGGGCCTGCGCCACGAGCACATCCGCAACCCGATCGACTGCACCGACGAGGACACCTACGGGGACGGCCTGGGCAGCCGCGACCTCGGCCCATACGACGGCTCGTCGATCATGCACTACGACTGGTGCCCCGGCGCGATCGGTGACCGGGTAAACCTGTCCCGCTACGACGTCATCGCGATCAAGAACCTGTACTCGCTGCCGAGGGATCACTGGATCGGGCGGCTGCCCGGCTACTGGCACGAGACCGACTACGACTCCGACGGCCGCAAGGACATCTTCTGGATGCTCGAGAACTCCGGCACCCAGCTCTGGGTCGGCCGGCCCGCGCCCGAGCTGTTCTTCAGCGGCGCCGACCCGGTCTTCCTCCGCGCGGAGAAGCCGATCGCCGGCATCTTCGGCGACTTTCACACCGGCTTCCTCACCTACGCCCAGGGGACCTCCTCCGACTGGCTGGTCGAGGCGACGGGCGACGGCTTCGACTACCTCACCTCGTCGAGGCCGATCGACGGCACCTTCCAGCCGCTGGTGGGCGACTTCGACGCCAACGGCTCCACCGATGTCTTCTGGTACCGGCCCGGCGATCACGCCGACTACCTGTGGCGGCCCAAGGGCAGCCCCGGATCGATCACCTTCACCAGCAGCGAGCTCGACGTGGACGGCTACTACCACCCGATCGTGCTCGACTACAACGACGACGACCTGAGCGACATCGTCTGGTACGACCCGTACTCGAGCTCCAGCCCGGTCTGGCGCGGCGCCGGCAACGGCACCTTCGCGGGGACGAGCGTGGACGCCGTGAGCAAGGGGCTGGCGGCGAGCGGCACGCCGTACCAGGCGCTGGTCGGCTACTTCAACGCCGACAGCTACCAGGACATCCTCTGGTACGCGGCCGGCGGGGCCCCCGACGCGCTCTGGCTGGGCGGCCCGGACGGCCCGGCGCAGTGGGTGCTTCCCCTCGAGATCAACGGCGCCTACAAGCCCTTCACCGGCAACTTCGTCGGCAACTCGCGGACCAGCATCTTCTGGTACCGCCCCGGCAGCGACTCCGACGTCCTGTGGACGTTCAACGCCGACGGCTCGCACCAGTCGATCGAGCAGAAGGTCGACGGCGACTACTCCCCCATCGTCGGCGACTTCGACGGCGACGCCCGCAGCGACATCCTCTGGTTCGCGCCGCACAGCGGCCAGAGCACGCTGTGGACCTCCACCGGCGGCGGCGCCTTCTCCCCGACCGGGCCGTGGGCCACGCCGGCCAACGGCTACCCGGTCGGCTACGGCCTCACGTACTGAGCGGGTCGTCTAGTGGCAGTTCGAGAACGTCAGGCTGCCCTTGATGACGAGGTCCCCGCTCGTGCAGTCGAGGGTGGCCTTGCCCTCCACGTTCTTCATCGATCCCTCCTGGTCCGAGCCGCATTCTCGCACGCGGGGTGCGCTCGGGCGGGGGAACACGTGGCAGCGCGGCGCACCGGGGCAGGAGCGCACGGACGACGGTGCGAGAGGTCGGGTGTTCACGATGGGATCGGCACGTGCCGCCGGCGTGACGGAGGCATCATTCTTGTAGCGACCTCTCGTCGATGGCCACGTCGACAGGGTTGAAGGTCGGATCGCTCGCCCCGCCGTTCGCGCTTCATCCCGCCGAGGGGCGCGCTCTGGCCTCGCTCGACGGAGGTGGCCGGCCGTGGGTCCTGGCGTTCGCTCGCGGCTGGTCGGCCGCCGGGGAGAGCGCCGAGAGCATCGCCGCGATCCGGGCCGAGCTGCGCGGGCTCGGCGCCGTCCTCCTCGTCCTCGGCGACGGCGGGGCGTGGTCGTTCTCGCCCGACGACGAGGTCGAGCGGATCGCGACCGGCGGGGCGGACCTGGTCCGCGAGATCGCCGGCGCGGCGCGGCGCTACGGGGTGGTCGGCGACGCGGTGTTCGTGATCGACGGGCGCGGCGTGGTGCGGTTCGCGCACGTGCCGGCCGGGTCGCTGTCACCCTCGCTGGCCGATGCGCTCGGCGAGGCGGGCCGCGCGCTGGCCGCGCGAACGGGGGCGCACACGTTCAACCGCCGCGAATGGGGCCTGACCAGCCTGGTGGCCGGGTTCACGGTCGCCTTCCTGCACGGGTGTCGGGCGCCCGGCGGGAGCTCCGCCGCACCTCCCGGGTCGCTGCCCGACGCGACCCCCGAGGAGCTCGACATCGTCCTGCGAGTGAACGGGCGCGAGCGGCCGCTGCGCGTCGATGCCCGGGTGAGCCTGCTCGACGCCCTGCGCGAGCGGCTCGGGCTGACCGGCAGCAAGAAGGGCTGCGACGCGGGCCAGTGCGGCGCATGCACGGTGCTGGTCGGCGAGCGCCGGGTGCTGTCGTGCCTGACGCTCGCGGTCATGGCCCAGGGTCAGGACATCACGACGATCGAGGGGCTGGCCGACGGCGAGCGGCTCCACCCGGTCCAGGCCGCCTTCATCGAGCACGACGGGTTCCAGTGCGGGTTCTGCACCCCGGGCCAGATCCTCTCCGCGGTGGGCCTCCTGCGCGAAGGGCGCGCGAGATCGGACGACGAGGTCCGCGAGCACATGAGCGGCAACCTGTGCCGCTGCGGGGCGTACCCCAACATCGTGGCCGCCATCCAGGCGGCCAGGAAAGGCGTGGCGTCGTGAGGCCGTTCTCGTACGTCCGCGCCCGGACCGTGGAGCAGGCGGTGTCGGCGGCGAGCCCGACCGGCGCGCAGTTCGTCGCCGGCGGGACCACGCTGGTCGACCTCATGCGGCTCGAGGTGATGCGGCCGCCGGTGCTGGTCGACATCACGGCCCTGCCGCTCGACGCCGTCGAGGCGCACGGCGACGGGGTACGGGTCGGCGCGATGGCGCGCAACAGCGACGTGGCCCATCACCCGCTCATCGAGCGCCGCTTCCCTGCGCTGGCCCAGGCGCTCCGCTCGGGCGCATCGCCCCAGGTCCGCAACATGGCCACCGTGGGCGGGAATCTCCTCCAGCGCACGCGCTGCCCTTACTTCCGCGACCTGGCCACGGCGTGCAACAAGCGCGAGCCGGGGGCGGGGTGCGCGGCGATCGGCGGCTACACCCGCTCGCACGCGGTGCTCGGCACCAGCGACCACTGCATCGCCACGCACCCGTCGGACATGGCGGTCGCGCTGGTGGCGCTCGACGCGGTGATCCACGTCCGCTCGGTGACCGGCTCGCGGGCGATCGCGGCGGCCGACTTCCACACCGCGCCGGGCGGTCGGCCCGACGTCGAGACGGTGCTGCGGCCCGGCGAGCTCATCACCCACGTCGACCTGCCGGCCTCGCCGATGGCCGCGCGCTCGCGCTACGTGAAGGTCCGCGACCGGGCCTCGTTCGCCTTTGCCCTGGCATCGGCCGCGGTGGCGGTCGAGCTGCGCGACGGCGCGATCGCCAGCGCGCGCGTGGCGCTGGGCGGGGTGGCGACCCGGCCGTGGCGCAGCCGCGAGGCCGAGCAGGCGCTGGTCGGGCAGCCGGTCGGCCCGGAGACGTTCCGCCGCGCGGCCGACGCCGCGCTCGCCGCCGCGCGACCGCAGCGCGACAACCGCTTCAAGGTCGAGCTGGCCCGCCGCACGCTGGTCCGCGCCCTGGGGCTGGCGACCGGGTCCGACCGCGTCGCCCGAGGAGGTGCTCCGTGAGCCAGTCGTCTCGTCCCCGCGGCGCGGTCGGTCAGCCGATCGATCGCGTCGACGGCCGCGCCAAGGTGACAGGGCAGGCCACCTACGCCGCCGACGTCGCCGTCGCTCACGTCGCCCACGCGGTGATCGTGACCAGCCCGGTGTCGCGCGGCCGCATCACGTCCATGGACGTCGCTGCGGCCCGGCGCGCGCCCGGCGTCCTCGCCGTCCTCACCCACGAGAACGCGCCCGAGGTCCCCGCCGCGCCCGGCGAGGAGAAGGGCGCGGGCGATCGCGTGCTGCAGATCCTCCAGGACGACCGCATCGTCCATGCCGACCAGCCGATCGCGGTCTGCGTGGCCGACACCCTCGAGCGGGCCCAGCACGCCGCCGGCCTGGTCAGCGCTCGCTTCGCCGCCGGGCCGGCCCGCGGCGCGATCGATACCGATCTGGGCAGCGCCTACGTGCCGAAGACCGCCGGGCCGGGCCAGAAGCCCGACTCCAGCCGCGGCGACGTCGCGGCCGGCATGCGCGCCGCGCGCGCGCGGGTCGAGGCGACCTACACGACGCCGGTCGAGACTCACAACCCGATGGAGCCGCACGCCACGATCGCGGTGTGGCAGGGCGACGATCGCCTGACCCTGTACGACTCAACCCAGGGCATCTTCGGGGTGCGCAAGCGCCTGGCCGAGGTGTTCAAGCTCGAGCCCGACCAGGTGCGGGTCATCAACCACTTCGTGGGCGGCGGGTTCGGCTGCAAGGGCTCCCCGTGGTCGCACGTGGTGCTGGCCGCGATGGCGGCGCGCGTGGTCCGCCGCCCGGTCAAGCTGGTGGTCACCCGGCAGCAGATGTTCTCGCTGGTCGGCCACCGGCCGCGCACGATCCAGAAGGTCGCCCTCGGCGCTCGCGCCGACGGCGTGCTCACCGCCGTGCGCCACGACGTCGTGGCCGAGACCTCGCGCTTCGACGAGTTCGTCGAGGGGAGCGCGACCACCACGCGGCTCCTCTACGCCTGCCCGAACGTGGCGACCACGCACCGGCTGGTCCGGCTCGACGTCCCGACCCCGACCTTCACGCGCGCGCCCGGGGTCGCCTCGGGTACCTTCGCGCTCGAGTCGGCCATGGACGAGCTGGCCTACCAGCTCGGCATCGATCCGGTCGCGCTGCGCCTGAAGAACCACGCCGACCGCGACCCCGACGCCGACAAGCCGTGGTCGAGCAAGTCGCTGCGCGAGTGCTACCGGCGCGGCGCCGAGCGGTTCGGCTGGTCGCGCCGCACGCCGACGCCCCGCTCCATGCACGACGGCCGCGTCCTCATCGGCTGGGGCATGGCGACCGCGAGCTACCCGGCCAAGCAGATGCCCTCGTCGGCCCGCGCGCGCATCCGCCCCGACGGGTCCGTCCTGGTCCAGTCCGGCACCCAGGACATCGGGACCGGCACCTACACGATCATGACGCAGATCGCCGCCGACGCGCTGGCCCTGCCGACCGGCGTGGTCCGCTTCGAGCTGGGCGACACGATGTTCCCCGAGGCGCCGCTCTCGGCCGGTTCGTTCACCGCGTCGAGCACCGGCTCGGCGGTCAAGATGGCGTGCCTGGCCCTGCGCCGGAAGCTGGCCGAGCTGGCCGTGGCCGACCGACGGTCGCCGCTCCACGAGCTCTCGCCCGACCAGATCGACGCCCGGGACGGCGCCCTGGTGGCGCGCGGCCGGCGCGACCCGTACGTCGACATCCTCCGCCGCTCGGGCCAGCCCGAGGTCGAGGCCGAGTTCAAGACCGAGGAGAAGGCCGAGCGCAAGAAGTACACGACCCAGGCGTTCGGCGCCCAGTTCGCCGAGGTGCGGATCGACCGCGAGCTCGGCCAGGTGCGGATGAGCCGGTACGTGGGCGCCTTTGCCGCCGGCAGGATCCTCAACCCCAAGACCGCGCGCAGCCAGTTCATCGGCGGCATCGTGTGGGGCATCGGCCAGGCGCTCCAGGAGCACACCGCGCGCGACCCCCGCACCGCCCGCGCCGTCACCCGCGACCTGGTCGACTACCACGTGCCGGTCCACGCCGACGTGCCCGACATCGACATCCTCACCGTCGACGAGGACGACCCGTACGTGAACGAGATCGGCGCCAAGGGGGTGGGCGAGATCGGTATCACCGGGTGCGGCGCGGCGATCGCCAACGCCGTCCACCACGCGACCGGCGTCCGGGTGCGCGACCTGCCGATCACCCTCGACAAGTTGCTCTGACCCGACGATAGTCGTCGGTCATGTCGATCCGGTCGTTCGGGGCTTCTCTCCTCGTGGTGGTGGCGGCATCGGCCGCGGGCGGCTGTTCGGACGACTCGGGCGGCTCCGCCGACTCGGGGCCGGGATCGATCGCCGACGGCGCCGTGGAGATCCCCGACGGCGCGCCGGGTGACGCCGCGACCGCCGCCGATGGCGCGGTCGGCGACGCGGGGCTGCCAGACGGTGGTCCACCCGATGGCGGGCCGCTGCCCGACGCGGCGATCGAGCAGTGCGGGCGCATCCGCTGCGATTGCACCTTCGCCGGCATCCAGCTGTTCGGCCGGGTGCAGTACGTCGACAGCTTCCCCGACATCCAGGTCCGCGTGTCGTCGTTCCCCGATCTCCTCGTGCGCGAGGGCAGCTTCGCCGACGAGTGCGGAGAGTGGGAGATCGTGGACAGCTTCCCCGACTTCACCGTCGAGATCGTCGACGCGTTCGAGGACTTCGAGATCGAGTACTCGAGCTTCCCCGGGATCCCCTGACGGCGCGCGGCGTCCCCGCCTGAGCTCCGCTGGCGGCGGCGCACTCGCGGGTACAATGCAGGCGCATGTCCGAGCCGGGCGCATTTTACGTCCCCGACCGCTCTCGCTTCGTCGCCACCGAGCTCACCCGGGGCCCATGGAGCAACGATCACCAGCATGGAGGTCCGCCGTCGGCGCTGCTCGCCCGCGCCATGGCGCGCTGGGGGGACGACGCCGCGGAGCTCACGCTCGCTCGTCTCACGGTGGAGCTCCTCCGGCCGGTTCCGATCGCCCCGCTCGAGGTCGACGTCGAGCTGATCCGGGCGACGCGCAGGGTGCAGCGGCTCTCCGCGCGGCTGCTGGCGGGCGGCGACGAGGTCGCCCGCGCGGTCGGCCTGCGCGTGCGCGTCGGAGCGCTCGACCTCCCGCCGGCGCGCGTCGCGCCGCGGCCGCCGTTCGCCGACCCTCAGCTCTTGCCCGGGTTCACCTTCCCGTTCTTCCGCCACTCGGTGGGCTACCACACCGCGGTCGACATCCGGATCGCGCGCGGCGACTGGGGGCTCGGTCCGGCCGCCGCGTGGCTTCGCCCGCGCGTGCCCCTCCTGGCCGGCGAGGAGTCGTCGCCACTCGAGCGGACCCTCGTCGTCGCCGACGCCGCGAACGGCATCTGCCCCGCGCTTCCGGTCGACGAGTTCACATTCGTCAACGCCGATCTCACGGTGGCGCTGTTCCGTCCCGCGGTCGGCGAGTGGATCGGCCTCGACGCGCGCTCGCTGGTCGCACCCGCGGGCACCGGCCTCGTCACCTCCGAGCTGGTCGACGCCGACGGCGAGTTCGGACACGTCCTCCAGTGCCTCGTCGTCGCTCGCCGGGCGTGAGCGCCGGACAGCCGCTTACCTGTGCCGCTGCCGTCGCGCTGGTCGAGCAGGCGGCGCTCGCCCGGCGCGGCGACGCAGCCGCGGCGCGGGCGAGCGCGGACGAGCGCGGACGAGCGCGGACGAGCGGACCGGGCAGGCCTACGGGCGCGCCTCGAGCACCATGTTGAACGGCGTCTCGGACGCGCGGCGGAAGCGGCTGAAGCCGCCCTTGGTCGCCACGTCGCGCAGGCGGGCCTCGCCGGCCTGAGCGCCCAGGGCGGGGCCGTTCTGGGACAGCGAGTGCGGCACGCACAGCATGGTGGACGCCGCGTAGAACAACCGCCCGACCGGGTTCAGGTTGTCCTTCAGCGAGTCGTTGGCCATCGGCTCGACGATCATCCAGGTGCCGTCGGCGGCGAGCTTCTGGCGGGCGTACCTGGCGGCCCCGACCGGATCCTCCATGTCGTGGAGGCAGTCGAAGTTGGCGATGAGGTCGTAGCCGTCACCCGGAAAGTCGGTCGACTTCGCGACCTCGAACTTCACCTGGTCGCCGACCCCGGCGGCCCTGGCGCGCTCGCGCGCGGTGACGATCGAGCCCTCGTGGGAGTCGATGCCGATGAAGGTCGACCTGGGGAAGGCCTTGGCCAGGATGATCGTCGAGGCGCCGAGGCCGCAGCCGACGTCGGCCACCTTGGCGCCGCGCTCCAGCTTCTCCTTGACGCCGTCGAGCGCCGGGATCCAGCCGGACAAGAGATTCCCGATGTAGCTGGAGCGGAAGAAGCTCTCGGTGCCGGCGAACAGGCACTCGTGGTGCTCGCCCCACGGCAGGCCCTTCCCGGTCCGGAAGTTGTCCTCCATGCGCGGGATGGCCACGTACATCGCCTGGGCCAGCAGGAACGCGCCGGGCACGAAGGCCGGGCTGCTCTCGTCGGCCAGCATGAAGGCCTGCTCCGCGTTCATCGAGAACTTCTCGCTGCCCGCGTCGTACTCGATCCACCCGCCGGCGGCCTGCCCCGAGAGCCACTCGCGGACATACCGCTCGTTCATCTCGGTCTTCTTGGCCAGCTCGGCCGAGGTGACCGCGCCGGCCTGCGAGAGGGCCTTGTACAGGCCCAGGCGATGGCCCAGGACCACGTTGGCCCCCGCGGCGCATGCGCCTATCTCGTTCACGAACTTGCCCAGGAACTCGTTCAGCTTCGCTTCGTTGATCGACATGCATCCTCCTCCGGAGCAGCGGCGACCGGACGGCTGCGCGCCGTCCGCCCCCCTTGAAATCTCGCGCAATCTAGCACGCCCTCGCGCGAGCGCCGCCCGGTACGCCCAGGGCGAGGAAGCCGTCCAGGACGCTCCGGCCGTGCGGGTGGGCGTCGTCGAAGAGCTCGGGGTGGAACTGGACGCCGAAGACCGGGCGCGACGCGTGCCGCATGGCCTGGATCGGGCTGGTCGGGTTCGAGGCGACCAGCTCGAAGCCCGGCGGCAGCTCCTTGACCTCGTCGCAGTGGGAGGCCCAGACGGCGATCCGACCCGGCAACCCGGCGAACGGGCCGTCGCCGCACACGTCCACATCCACGAAGCCGCGCTCGCGGAACGCGCCCTCGTAGCCGTCGCCGGGCGCGATGCGGCGGATCAGGCCGACCGTCGCGCCGTGGCACAGCGCGATCTGCTGGTGCCCGCCGCACACCCCGAGCACCGGCTGCTCCGCGCCGCGGATCACGTCGAACACGCCCGCGAGCGACTCGGGCGAGTACATCGTCCACGGATGGCTCTGCCCGCTGAGGATGATGTGCGATGGCCCGAGCTCGTCCACGCGGGCCCGCGTGACCCTGCTGAGGTGCTCGACCACCACCGGCACGTCCGGCGCGATGCGCCCGAGCGCCGCCGCGATCTCGCGCGGGCTCGCGCCGTTCCCATCGAGCGTGTTGTCCACGAGGTAGATCATCGTCGACCCTGTGTAGCGCAACCGCCCTGCCACGCGAACCGGTAAGCTCGGCGCTCATCCAACAAGACCACGGATCATGGTGAATCCCGATGAGCCTTCGGCAGCGCGTCCGAGCATCGATCGTCCGCTCCCTCCGGCAGATCGCCTCCGAAGGGGCGCTCGGCCAGGCCGGGGAGCGCGTCCTGGACGACATCGCGAGCAGCTGTACGGTCGAGCGGCCCAGGCGAGCCGAGCACGGCGACTACGCCACCGGCGCGCCGATGCTCCTGGGCAAGCGGGTCGGGATGCCGCCGCGCGCGATCGCCGACCGGCTCGTCGGCGCGCTCGCCGGCGATGACGTCGTCGAGAGCGCAGAGGTCGCCGGGCCGGGCTTCGTGAACCTTCGCCTGCGGGCGCGGGCGATCCACGAGGAGCTGGCGGCGATCCTGACCTCGGGAAGCGGGTATGGCCGCGCGGTCGCGGCCAGCGGCGAGCGGATCAACGTGGAGTTCGTGAGCGCCAACCCGACCGGGCCGATCACGGTGGCAGCGGCTCGCAACGGAATCCTCGGAGATGCGGTCGCGTCGCTGCTCGAGCTCACTGGTCACCGCGTCACGCGCGAGTACTACATCAACGACTTCGGGAACCAGATCCGATCCTTCGCCGAGAGCGTCCGGCTGGCGCACGAGGGCAAGCCACGCGGCGAGGGGCACTACCAGGGGGCCTACGTCGACGAGATCGCGCGCCATCTCGAGGGGCGAAGAGCAACGGATCCGTTCGCCACGGACGACGCGGAGCTCGCCCGCATCTGCGTCGCATCGATGCTTC
>DATHKR010000291.1:0-26451 GCA_035489015.1 Kofleriaceae bacterium
CTGTTCTACTACCTCAGGCCGACCCGGACCTACTCGATGAGCGTGGGCGCGTTCGACGACGCGCTGCCGTTCCGGCTGGTCCGCGAGATCTTCATCGACCACAAGCCCGAGGGATACGAGCTGGCCGGCGATCATCCCCGCTGGACCGAGGCCGAGACGTTCGCCCGGTTCGCGCCGCCCGCCGACTCGTGACCGCGGCCTCGCTCGTCACGCGAGGAGGTCGGGGAATCGCGCGACCATCTGGGCCCACAGGGTCGCGCGCGGCGCCGGCGGTGGCTCGACGGTGAGCACGGCGCGCAGGCGGCACATCGCGCCGAGCTGCTCCTCGGCGCGGTCGAGGGTGGCCGCCTCCTCACCGTCGCGGTAGACCGGCAGGCGCTGGCTGGCGCGCTGCTTGGCCACGACCTGACGGCTGCACCGGCACGGGCGCGCCGGGTCGACCAGGCCACAGCGCTCCTCGAGCAACGGGCGCAGCCTGGCCCGGGCGCGCGAGAGGCGCTGGCGGAAGGCGGCCGGCTCGATGCCGCAGGCCTCGGCGCCGATCGCGTCGGTGGCACCCAGCATCTCGGCCAGCAGCACCGCCATGCGCTCCTCGCGGGTGAGGCAGAGCAGCATCGCCTGGGTGCACGTGCGCTGGACGTCGCGCGCGAGCACGCTCGCCTCGCCTTCGCGGAGCCCGGCGGCGTCGGTCGTCATGGCCAGGCCGGCGTCGATCGCGCCGGCAACCTCCTCGATCGAGACCGCGCGCGACTCGGCCCGCGACGCGCGGGCGCGCAGCAGGTGGCGCGTGGCGATCGTGTAGATCCACGTCATCAGGCGTGCCTCGCCGCGGAACTGGGCCAGTCGGGTGACCACCCGGACGAGGATCTCCTGGGTGCAGTCCTCGGCGTCGGCCGGGTGGCCGAGCATGCGCTGGGCGAGCCGGTAGATCGGGCCCTGCAGCGCGAGGCACAGCGCCTCGAGCGCGGCGCGGTCGCCGGCGACGCCGCGCTCCGCGAGCTGCTCGAGCGTGGCGGTCACGCGGCCTCGCGTCGCACGACCAGCTTGGTGCCGGGCTCGCACCACGCGTCGGGCGCGGCGTCCCACCCGACCACGGAGGTGGCGATCGGCGCGAGCTCGAACGCACCGGCGGCGGCGAGCTCGAGCGCGGCCGGCAGCTCTCGGCGCGCGTGGACGCGGCCGGTCACGAACTCGATGCCGCGCGAGTAGAGCTCGAGCAGCGGGAGCGGGACCTCCTCCCAGTAGATCCCGACGCTGGTGCAGAGCCCGTCGAGGTCGGTGCTGGCCAGGCAGAACCGCAGGCCGGCCGGGCGCGCGGTCGCGTCGACCACGATCGGGAAGCGCCCGACCTGGAGGTCCGGCCCGGCGACCTCGCGGACCGCGGTGGCGCCGAGCCGCTCGGCGATCTCGGCGCGCTCGGCGGAGGGATCGACGTACACCACCTGGCCGGCGCCGCACGCGCGCGCGGCGCTGACCGCGTACATCCCGACGCTGAGCGCGCCGCCGCCGGCGACCAGCACCCTGGCCCCGGGCGCGCGAGCCAGCGCGGTACGGACGGTGCGGAGACCGTCGACCGCGTTGTCGGCGAGCGCCGCGGCGGCGGCCGGGTCGAGCCCGAGCGGGAGACTCACCAGCATCGCGTCGGCGTAGGGTACACGGATGAGGTCGGCGATCGCGCCGCCGTATTCGGTGCCGCACAGCGGCGCCAGCCCGAAGGCCGCGAGCGGGGGCACCGCGGTGCAGCTCCCGGTCTGCCCGGCGACGCACCGCGCGCAGGAACCGCAGCTGATCTGGAACGGCACCACGACCGACTGGCCGGGTCGCACGCCGCGCACGCCGTCGCCGACCTCGACGACCTCGCCGACGCACTCGTGGCCGAGCCCGAACGGCCCCCGGACCGGCGCCTGGCCCAGCGCGAACGCGAGGTCGAGATCGCAGCGCGCGACCGCGACCGGCCGCACCAGCGCCTGCGCGGCCCCCTCGATCGCCGGGCGCGGCCGCTCGCGAAACTCGACCTGACCCGGCGCGACGAACGTGAGCTCTCGGATGGTCTCCATGAGAGGTTGGAGCCGGCGCGCCCGGTGACCGTGACGGCATTTCTCCGGGTGGGCGATCTTTTCCGCCGGGCGCGGTCCGGCGCCGCTGCGGTCCCGGGGACTGGGCAGGTGGAGGGTTGGGAACCAAGAGGAAATGATGGCGAGGGGCGCGGCGTGCGGATGGCTCGCCGCTACTTGGCCGAGAACTGGAAGACCATGCGGTGGCGATAGATCTGGCCCGGCCTCAGGATGACGTCGTCTCGCCAGGCCGGGATGTGGATCGCGTTGGGGACCGCCTGGGACTCGAGGCAGAAGGCGGAGTGGCGGGTGTGCCTGGCGCCCTTGCCGCCGGTCGAGCCGTCGAGGGCGCCGGCGGTGTAGAGCTGCATGCTGGGCTGGTCGGCGGCCAGGGTCATGACCCGGCCCGACCCCGGATCCACCGCGCGGGCGAAGGGGCGCAGCTGGTGGGGCTCGCCGTCGATGAGAAAGGCGTGGTCGTAGCCGGGTGGGTCGTCGCCGGCGCCGTGCTGGCTCGCGCCGATCGGTCGCGGGCTGGTGAAGTCGAAGGGGGTGCCGGCCACCGGTGGGGCGCGATCGGTCGTCGGCGGTCGGCCCGGTGTGTAGCGGGAGGCGAAGATGGTGAGCTCGTGGTCGTCGATCGAGCCGGAGCCGGTCCCGGCCAGGTTCCAGTAGCCGTGGTGGGCCATGCTGACGACGGTGGTCCGGTCGGTGGTGGCGCGCATGTCGATGCGGAGCTGGTCGTCATGGGTGAGCGTGTACTGGATCGCGGCGGTGACCTCGCCTGGATATCCCTCCTCGCCGTCGGGTGAAGCGTGGGTCAGCTCGGCGGCGGGGCCCGCGTCGGTGTCTCGCCTGGCCAGCGTCCACCGCACCTTGTCCCAGCCGGTGGCCCCGCCGTGCAGGTGGCTGCCGGTGGCCGGATCGTTCATGACCAGCGGGTAGGTGGTGCCGTCGAGGTCGAGCCGCGCGCCAGCGATCCGGTTCGCGACCCGGCCGATCGCGGCCCCGACGTACGCGCGGGTCGCCGCGTAGTCCTCGGCGCGGTCGAATCCGTGGACGACGTCGGCCATCCGGCCGTGGCGATCGGGGACGTGGACCTCGGTGATCGCGGCTCCGAGGGGGGCGACCACCACGACGAGGCCGTTCACGTTGATGAGGCGCTCGGTGTCCATTCCCGGCGCGACGATACCGCCGCCCGCGGGCCGGGCGCGGGTCGGCGATCCGCCCGCGCACCTGCCGAGGGGGCTTCCGGGACGCAAGAGCAGCCCGGCGCTTGTGTCGCGCGGCTCCGGCCGGTATGGGGTGGCATGCCGTTTCCGTCCGCCCATCCGGGTCTCCTGCGCGCCCTCACCGAGCGGGGCTACGCCGAGCCGACCCCGGTCCAGGCCGCCGTGCTCGATCCGGGCACGACCGGCCGCGATCTGCTCGTCTCTGCCGAGACCGGGTCGGGCAAGACGGTCGCGTACGGCCTGCTCATGGCCCAGACCCTGCTCGACGGCGCGCCCCGGCTGCCGGCGCGATCGCCCACGCTCGCGCTGGTCATCGCGCCGACCCGCGAGCTGGCCGTCCAGGTCCAGGCCGAGCTCGGCTGGCTGTACGCGCCGACCCGCACCCGGGTGGTCGCCTGCGTCGGCGGCATGGATCCGCGGCGCGAGCAGCGCGAGCTGGCCGAGGGTGCGCCGATCGTCGTCGGCACCCCGGGCCGCCTGCGCGATCACCTGGAGCGCGGCCGGCTCGATCTGTCGCAGATCGCCGTGGTCGTGCTCGACGAGGCCGACGAGATGCTCGACCTCGGCTTCAAGGAGGAGCTCGAGGCGCTGCTCCAGGCCACCCCGGCGACCCGCCGCACGCTGATGTTCTCGGCGACCATTCCGCGCACCATCGCGGCGCTGGCCCGGCAGTACCAGGTGGACGCCGTCCGCATCTCGACCACCGACGAGCACGCCGCCCACGGCGACATCGAGTACCGGGCGGTGACCGTCCTGCCGCGCGAGCGCGACCTCGCGGTCGTCAACCTGCTCCGCTACTTCGAGGTGCGCGGCGCGCTGGTCTTCTGCTCCACCCGCGCCGGCGTGAATCACCTGGCCGCCAACCTGCTCGAGCGCGGGTTCGCCGTGGTCGCGCTGTCGGGCGAGCTCAGCCAGGCCGAGCGGACCCGCGCGCTCCAGTCGCTGCGCGACGGGCGGGCCAGGGTGTGCGTCGCCACCGACGTCGCCGCGCGCGGCCTCGACCTGCCCGATCTCGGCCTGGTCATCCACGCCGACCCGCCGCGCGATCGCCAGACCCTCCTCCACCGCAGCGGTCGCACCGGCCGGGCCGGGCGCAAGGGGACCACCGTGCTCATCGTGCCGGCGACGGCCCGGAGCGTGGCCGAGCGAATGCTGGGCAGCGCCGGTGTCCACACCATCTGGTCGCCACCGCCCTCGTCCGACGAGATCCGCGCCCGCGACCAGGCCCGCCTCACCGCCGAGGTCGAGTCTCTGTCCGGCGACGCCGGCGACGACGAGCGGGCCGCAGCCGCCGCCATCCTGGCCGAGCGCACGCCCGAGCAGATCGCCACCGCGCTGGTCCGCCTCCACCGCGGCCTCCAGCCCGCCCCCGAGGAGCTGACCATCCCGGTCGAGCGGCCGACCCGGGCCGGCCGGCCGGAGCGCGAGCCGCGGCGCCCGAGCAAGGGCGACTGGGCGCTGTTCCGCCTCAACATCGGCAGCACCCGGAACGCCGACCCGCGCTGGCTCATCCCGCTCCTCTGCAAGCGGGGCGGGATCACGCGCCACGAGATCGGCGCCATCCGCATCTCGTTCCGCGACACCACCGTCGAGATCGCCACCAAGGTGGCCGCCGAGTTCGCCGCCCAGGCCGAGCGGCCGAGCTCGGATCCGCGCGACAAGCACATCCGCATCGAGCCGCACCGCGGTCGCGGCGAGTCGGCGCCGCGGCGCACCTGAGCGCGCGCCGCGCACCGCGGCCGCCGGCCCGGCGGGTAGACTCGGCCATGCTCGCGAGCGCGCTCCTGGGACAGCCTCTCACCTTGCCGAGCGGCGAGGTGCTGACCAACCGCCTGGCCAAGGCCGCCATGACCGAGGGGCTGGCTGATCCGCTCGGCCGCGCCTCGCCGGACCTGGTCCGCCTCTACCGGCGATGGGCCGACGCCGGCTGCGGTCTGCTCGTCTCCGGCAACGTGCAGATCGACCGGCTCCACCTGGAGCGCCCCGGCAACGTGGTCGTCGACCAGCCGCCCGGCGCCCAGGCGATGACGATGCTGCGGGCGTGGGTGCAGGCGGCGCGCTCGGGCGGCGCCGGCTTCTGGATGCAGATCTCTCACTCCGGCCGGCAGACGCCGCGCGCGGTCAATCCGCGGCCGAAGGCCCCGTCGGAGGTCGTCGTCGATCTGCCGGGCAAGCAGTTCGGCCGGCCGACCGCGCTCTCGGAGGACGAGATCCGCGCCATCGTCGACAAGTTCGCCGTCGCCGCGGTCGCGGCGCGCGAGGCCGGCTTCACCGGCGCGCAGATCCACGCCGCGCACGGCTACCTCCTGTCGCAGTTCCTCAGCCCGCGCGCCAACCGGCGCACCGACGAGTGGGGCGGCAGCCTGGAGAACCGGGCCCGCCTGCTGCTCGCCGCGGTAGCCGCGACCCGCGCCGCCGTCGGTCGCGACTTCACCCTGTCGGTCAAGCTCAACTCGGCCGACTTCCAGCGCGGCGGCTTCAGCGCCGAGGACAGCCTGCGCGTGGTCGACTGGCTGGCCGGCGCCGGCGTCGATCTGGTCGAGATCTCCGGCGGCTCCTACGAGCAGCCGCGCATGATGGACCTGGACGGGATCGAGCAGCCGGACATGAACGGCCTCACCCGCTCGACCGCCGCCCGCGAGGGCTACTTCCTCGAGTTCGCGCGGACGATGCGGGAGCACACCCGCATCCCCCTCATGGTGACCGGCGGCTTCCGCAGCGCCGACGGCATGGCGCGGGCCCTGGACGTGGACCGGGTCTCGCTCATCGGCCTGGCCCGGCCGCTGTGCACCGACCTCGACGGACCGGCGCGGCTCCTCCGCGAGGGAGGCGCGCTCGACCGCCCCGAGGCCCGCATCCGGATCGGCCGCGGCTGGCTCGGCCCGCAGTCCCCGATGAAGACGATCAAGATGCTGAACGGCTTCGGCGCGATCTCCTGGTACTACCAGCAGCTCCGCCACGTCGCGCGCACCGGCAGGCTCGATCCGTCGCTCGGCGTGCTGGCCGCCCTGGTCCGCGAGCGCAGGGCTCAGGCGGCGTGGCTCGAGGCGGCGCGGAGCGCTGCGGCCTGATCGGCCTCATCGGCCTCACCGGCCGACCAGACGACGTAACAGCATGTAGCGTTTCCTGAGACGTCACATGAAACGTGCTGTGACGCGCCATCGTGTGGCGGCGCGAACAGGAAGCGCGCGCGACGAGCGGCTTCGCCGGCGCGAGGAGGCTCGTCGTCGACTCAAGTCGCCGCAAGTGCTCCGCCCTGCCGCGCTCGCCGGCGAGCCCGGCTCGTTGGTCCACTTGCTGCTACTCGCCATGGGCTCCAGCGGAGAAGCCACTCCAACCAGAGGAGCATCGTGATGAAGAACATGTTCATGAAGGCGAGCAACTGGATCCTTGGCCGAGTTCTCTCCGACGTCGATGCGGGCGCCTGCTATCCGCCGGACTGCTGCGCCAAGAACCGGCGCATGAGCTGCAACGCCTGCAACGTGCACTACCCGCCCTGTTGATCGGCAGTCGCTGATGGCCAGTCGTCGACTGACTGGCTGATCGATGGATGAATCGCCACCGGGGCCACGACCGACCCCGGTGGCCCCTTCGAGGGAGGACCCGTCATGGACGTTCTCGCGCTCGGTTGCCGCGCCGCATTGATCGTCGTCTTCGGTCTCGCCGTCGCTGGAAAGCTGCGCGGCCGCGCCTCGTGGGACGCCTTCGTGGTGTCGCTGGCGGCGCTCGGGGTGCCGTCGTCATGGCCCGCGGCCCCGCCCGCGGCCGCGATCGTCGGGCTTGAGGCCGTCGCGGTGCTCCTCCTGGTCGCGGTGCCCGCGCCCGGCCTCGCCCTCGCGGCCGGATTGCTCGCCGTCTTCACCGCCGCGCTCGGCCTGGCTCTCCGCCGCGGCGTGCGCACGCCGTGCCGGTGCTTCGGCGCCAGCGAGCGTCCGCTGGGCCCGGCTCACCTGGCTCGCAACGGCATCCTCCTCGCCCTCGCCGTCGGTGGCGTCGCGGGCGCGACCCTCTCGCCCGGGCTCCCCGGGCTCCAGGCGTCGATCTCGGCGCTCCTGGTCGGCGGCACCGCCGGCCTCCTGGTCGCGCGCTGGGACGATCTTCTCTTCCTGTTCACCGCGGGGCTGGCCCGGTCCGAGCAGCCGGCGCCGCGGCGGAGGTGACCCGCTCATGTCCATCGGTGTGACCACGGCGCTGCTCGCCGGCCTTGCCGCCCTCGGCCTCTTCCTCAGCCTCGCGCTGGTCCGCGTGCTCCGCCCGCTGCAGACGGCGATCGAGGAGCGGGGCATCCCCGACAAGATGCTGCCCCGGGTCGGCGGGTCCATCGCTCGCTTCCGGGTCCAGATGGGCGACGGCAGCACCGTCACCGACGAGGCGCTGCGGATCGGGACCACGCTGGTCGGCTTCTTCCTGCCCCATTGCCCGTCGTGCGACCGGCTGCACGCCCGCCTGCTGGCGGAGCCGTCGCCGTGGCCGCTGCTCGCCTTTGTGGTGGATGCCGGACCGGAGGACCCGGACGCGCAGGCGGTGATGGACAAGTTCGCCGCGGTCGGCCGCTCGGGGCTCGCCACCGACGAAGTCCGGCGCGCGATCGGCCTGGGCGACGACGCCGCGTTCCCGACCCTGGTGCGGATCGAGAACGGAATCCTGACCGCGGCGGGGCGCCGGCTGCCCCAGGTGATCGAGTCCTGAGCTGACGTGCACCGGTCCACCGAACACACGCAAGCGGAGGAACCATTGTCCACCCTCTGGATCGTCCTTTACGCCATCGCGGCGCTGGTCGCCGTCCTCAACCTGATGCTCAACCTCGCGCTGGTCGGCCGCGTACGCGCGCTGACGGAGACCGTGGCCGCGCAGGGCGCGACCGCCGTCGATCGCTCGCTGCCGCGACCCGGGCGCCCGATCGGCTCCTTCGAGATCGAGACCACCCTCGGCGAGCGCATCACCGACGAGTCGCTGCGCGAGGCGGCCACCCTGGTCACCTTCTTCATCACCGGGTGCACCACGTGCGAGGGCATCCGCGCCGAGCTACTGGCCGGGCCGCCCGCCATCCCGGTGCTCGCCTTCATCCACGCCAACGGCGACGCGCACGCGGCCCGGGCGATCGGCGACGCGCTCGGCCCGGTCGCGCGGGTGGCCTACTTCGACGAGCAGAACGACTCGGTCGGCGAGGCGTTCGGCACCGTTCGATACCCCACCCTGCTCCGCATCCAGGACGGAGTCGTGGCCGCGTCGGGCCGTCGCCTCCAGGACGTCGTGCCTTGAGCGGTGCCGGCGAGGCGGCCAGGCCCCGGCCCGGCCTGGTCCGCTCGCTCACGACCGCGCTGGCGCTGCAGTGGCGGGCCGCCCCGCTAGCGTCCGCCGCGGTCGTCGGGCTGACCGCCGCCGGCGCGTCGATGCCGGCGCTCGGGGCCTGGCTGGCCAAGCAGATCGTCGACCAGCTCGCGCACGGCGCGGGCGACCGCGACGCCCTCGTCGCCCTCGCCATCGCGGCCGGCGCCGCGATCGGCCTCGCCGCGGTGCTGGCGCCGGCGTCGCGCTACCTGGAGATGAAGGTCCGCCGCCGGGTCGCCCTCGCGGTCGACCGCTCCCTGTTCGCGGTGACCGTGGCGCTGCCGGGGCTGCGCAACTTCGAGGACCCGCAGTTCCAGGGCCGGCTGCGCATGGCGGAGCAGGCCGCGACCGAGGCGCCCGTCCAGTTCACCGAGCTCGCCAGCGCGCTCATCCGCACCGCCGTCACTGTGGCGAGCCTGGTGGGGGTCGTTTTCGTGGTCTCGCCGGCGCTCTCCGCGCTCCTCCTCTTCGCCGGCGGGATCGCGCTGGCCGCCCAGATCGTGCGCAGCCGTTCCGACGTGGCGCTCATGGAGCAGTCGATTCACAGCATGCGGTGGCGCGACTTCTACCGCGCGCTCCTCCTCGACGTGAGAGCGGCCAAGGAGATCCGCCTGTTCGGCCTCGGCGACCTGTTCCTCGGCCGCATGGTCGGCGCGCTGGCCCGCGGCAACGCGCGCGAGCTCGCGGTCGAGCGCCGCACCGACGCGCTCCAGGCCGTCTTCGCCGCCGCCACCTGCGCCATCATCGTGCTCGGCACCGTCGTGGTCGTCCTGGGCTGCGCCGAGCGCCGCTTCCAGGTCGGCGACGTCATGCTCTTCCTCGCCGCGGTCGGCGGCATCCAGGGCGCCTTTGCCACGCTCGTCTTCATGCTCGGCATGAGCGGCCGCACCCTCCACATGTTCCAGAGCTACCTCGAGCTGGTCGCGCTGCCGGTCGATCCGCCGGGCCCGGTCGCCGCGCTGCCGCCGGTGCGCGTCGGCATCGAGCTGCGCGACGTCTGGTTCCGCTACTCGCCGGACAGCCCCTGGGTGCTCCAGGGCGTCGACCTCACCATCCCGCGCGGCGCCGCGGTCGGGCTGGTCGGCGTCAACGGCGCCGGCAAGAGCACGCTGGTGAAGCTGCTGTGTCGCTTCTACGACGCCGAGCGGGGGCAGATCCTGTGGGACGGCGTCGACGTGCGCGAGATCGACCCGCGCGCGCTCCGCCGCCGCATCGGGGCCACCTTCCAGGACTTCATGACCTACGACCTCAGCGCGGCGGAGAACGTCGGGCTGGGCGCGATCGAGCACCTCGACGACCTCGAGCGGATCCGCGCGGCCGCCCGCCGCGCCGAGATCGACGGCACCCTCGCGGCCCTGCCGCGCGGGTACGCCACCCTGCTCAGCCGCGTCCTGCCCGGCGAGGAGGACGCCGACGACACGGTCGGCACCGCGCTGTCCGGCGGAGAGTGGCAGCGGGTCGCCCTGGCCCGGTCGCTCATGCGGACCGACGTCGATCTCCTGATCCTCGACGAGCCGAGCTCGGGGCTCGACGCGGAGGCAGAGCACCAGATCCAGCAGATCCTGCGCCAGCACGGGGCCCAGCGGGCCCAGCTGCTCATCTCGCACCGCCTGAGCGCGCTGCGAGGCGCGGACACCATCGCGGTCCTGGCCGGCGGGCGCGTGGTCGAGCAGGGCACCCACGACGCGCTCATGCTGGCCGCCGGCCACTACGCCCGCCTGTTCACCATGCAGGCGAGCGGCTACCAGGACGAGCGCGTGGCGGCGCGGAAGGTCGAGGCGGTGGCGTGATCCCGCTGGTCGCCCTGGTCGGAGTCCCGGTCGCCGCGATCGCCGCCGCGCTCCTGTGGCTGCGGCGCCATCACATGATCGTGACCGTGTTCGGCAGCAGCATGTCGCCCACGTTTCACAGCGGCCAGCGGCTGCTCGCCCGCCGCGTGCGATGCGGCGCCGGCTGCCGCCGCGGCGACGCCGTGGTCTTCCTCTTGACCGCCAAGCAGCTCGAGCACCGCGCCCCGGGCGATCCTCCTCACCGGGTCAAGCGCGTGGCCGCCGTCGCCGGCGATCCGGTCCCGGACTGGCTCCGCCTTGCGCTCGGCTCCGCGGCCACCGACCGGATCCCGCCCGGCCACGTGGCGGTCGCCGGCGACAACGCGCGCAGCCAGGACTCGCGCCACCTCGGCTTCGTCGAGACCCGCGCGATCGTCGCGGTGGTCCCCGATCAACGCCGACCCTGAGACAGGACGGGACGCACCCCGTCTCCCCGACCACCGCCCGAGCTCGCGACGAGGTCACGCGCTGAGCTCTGCAGAGTTCACCCTGGCCGGTGCCGTCCCGCCCCGCCTCATTCGCATCGCGGGCTTGGGCCGGTCTCGCGGTGGCGCCGCCGTTGCAATTCGTCTCCTCGACCCCAACCCGATTCGAAGGAGACACCCCATGCGCGCCACCGCGATGACCGCAGCGATCTCGATCCTCCTCTTCGCCTGCTCGACCGACGAGATGGGCACCGACGACCCGGGCGACCAGGCCTCCGGTGACCTCGCCGACCTCCAGGCCCGCGCCAGCGGCCAGTACATCGTGACTCTCCGCGACCAGAACGCGACCGGCACCCAGTGGGTCGAGGCCCACGGGGTCGTGGCCGAGCGCGTGTTCGATCACTCGGTGCGCGGCTGCGTGCTGCGCGGATCGGCCGACATGGCCGAGGCGCTGCGCAGCGACCCGACCGTCGCCAGCGTCGAGCAGGACATGGTCATCACCCTCGAGGACAGCGTCGCCGACGCGGACAGCGAGGTCAGCGCAGACGCCGCCCAGATCACCCCGCCCGGCATCACCCGGGTCGGCGGGTCCAGCATCACCAACGGCCGCTTCGCCTACGTCATCGACACCGGCATCGACTTCGACAACGACGACCTGTTCGTGGTGAAGCCGCTGTCGCGCAACTTCGTCAAGACCGAGCCCAACCGCGGCGAGGACCTGAACGGGCACGGCACCCACGTGGCCGGCATCATCGCCGCCAAGGACAACGACATCGACGTCGTCGGCGTCGTGGCCAGCACCCCGGTCGTGGCCGTGCGCGTGCTCAGCTCGAGCGGCGGCGGCCTCGCCTCCGACGCCATCGCCGGCGTGGACTACGTGGCCTCGGTCGCCCGCGCCGGCGACGTGGCCAACATGAGCCTGTCCACCCCGGTCCGGGTCGCCGCGCTCGACCAGGCGGTCCTCCGCGCCGCCAACCGCGGGATCCTCTTCGCCCTGTCGGCCGGCAACGACGCGGTCGACGCCGCCACCGCCTCCCCGGCCGGCGTCAATCACCCGAACGTGTTCACCGTGTCGGCCATCGGCACCGACAACTGCCTGGCCAACTTCTCCAACTTCGGCGCCTCGGTCGACTTCGCGGCCCCGGGCGTCGGCGTCCGGTCGCTCGCGATCGGCGGCGGCACCGTCTCGTTCAACGGCACCTCGCAGGCGGCGCCCCACGTCGCCGGCCTCCTCATCGCCACCCGCGGCCGCCTCCGCACCGACGGCTTCGCCTGCCGCGACCGCGACGCCAGACCCGACCCGATCGCCCATCGCTGATCCACCCGCGATCCACATCCCGCCGCGTCGGCCTCCGGGAGGGTCGACGCGGCGTTTTCCTTTTTTTGCTCCTTACCCTGCCCCCACCCCCATCGGAGCCACGGCTCAGCGGGAAAAGACGAGCGAGCGATTGGCCGAGAAGCCGGCCACGGCTCCGTCGCCCACCGCGAGCGACACCGCACCGGCGGCGACCGCGGCGTCGCCGCAGGCGAACACGCCCGGCACCGTGGTCTCCCTGGTCGGGTCGACCCGGTAGAACGGGCCGGTCGGGCCGGCCTCGAGCTCGCAGCCGAGCTGCTCGCCGAACGGAACCGGGTGGCGAGTGCGCGGGAGGAGGAAGAGCCCGTCCAGCCGGGTGGCGCGGCCGTCGCCCAGCTGGACCTCGATCGACGGGTGGCTCGCGTCGATCTCGCCGGCGACCGCGGCGACCCGCGCGCGCTCGACCTGGATGCCGCGCTCCGCCAGGTCGGCCAGCTGCTCGGCGTCCGGCTCGAGAGCGCCGTCGAGGTAGAGGGTGGTCTGCCCGGGCGCGCCCCACCCGGCGACGATGGCGGCCTGCTGGATCGACATCGGGCCGGTGGCGAGCACGCCGAGCCGGCCGAGGTCGAGCTCGTAGCCGTGGCAGTACGGGCAGTGAAAGACCGACCGCCCCCAGCGCTCGACCAGACCCGGCACCTGCGGCAGCTCGTCGACCACGCCGGTGGCCAGAATGAGGCGCCGCGCGCGGTGCTCGTCGGATCCCGCCCGCACGGCGAACCCACCGTCGATCGCGTGGGCCTGGTCGACCCGGGCCTCGCGCCAGACGACTGTCGGATACGCGAGCACCTCGGCTCGTCCGCGCGCCGCGATCGCCTCCGGAGCCTGACCGTCGTGGCCGAGAAATCCGTGCGAGCTCGACGCGAACCGGTTGCGCCGCTGTCCCCCATCGATCACCAGGACGCGGCGGCGAGCGCGGCCCAGCTGGAGCGCGGCCGACAGCCCGGCGTAGCTGCCCCCGATGATGATCACGTCATGCATGCTTCCTCCTCCGCTTCCTGGCGCCGGGCCAGCCCTTGCGCCTGACGTCGGCCGCGATGTCGCCCACCGCGACCCCGTCGAGCTCGGCCACCAGCACCGCCTCGGCCCGGGCCAGCGCCCCGGCCAGCGCGCGGTTGACCGCCTGTTCGACCAGACAGCCGGGGCTGTCGACCCGCGCGCCGATCCGGAACGGCTCCGGGGTACCGAGCGCCTTGTAGACCTCGCCGAGCGACACCGAGGCGAGCGGCCGGCCGAGCGCCCAGCCGCCCCCGTGCCCCTTGGCGGCCCGGACGATCCCGGCGTCGCGCAGCCCGGCCATGGTCCGGCGCAGGACGACCGGGTTCAGCTGCATCGGCGGGGCCAGCGTCTCCGACGTGACCACGCCGCCCTGCTCCTCCATGTGGACGAGCGCGTGCAGGGCGACCGACAGCCGGCTGTCACGTCTCATGCTACTTTATATGTTACATGAACGCTTACCTGTCAAGCCGCGCTCCCACACCGATCGACGCGCCGCGTGACAGAGCGGTTTGCCCTTTCGGGTGGCAGCGGCGTATGCTCGGCGCGCTTCAGACCCAAACACGTTTGTCCGAGCTCCGAGAGGAGGCACCCGATGGCCAGGAAGAGCACGCGGGAGTGGACACGAAGGGACTTCGTC
This sequence comes from Kofleriaceae bacterium, assembly GCA_035489015.1. Classification (GTDB taxonomy): domain Bacteria; phylum Myxococcota_A; class Polyangia; order Haliangiales; family Haliangiaceae; genus DATFRY01. Next base: position 13,862 of record DATHKR010000291.1, read on the forward strand.
AAGAAGGTCGGCGCAGGGGCGCTGGCGGCCGGAGTCGCGAGCGGGCTTCCTCGACGGGCGTACGCCCAGAAGAAGACGCTGCGCATCCTCCAGTGGAGTCACTTCGTACCCGAATACGACAAGTGGTTCGACAAGCAGTACACAGCTGCCTGGGGCGCGAAGAACAACACCGAGGTGATCGTCGACCACATCAGCTTGAACGAGATCCCGGCGCGCGCCGCGGCCGAGGTCTCCGCCAAGAAGGGGCACGACCTGTTCATGTTCCTGTCGCCGCCGGCGGCGTTCGAGCCGCAGGTGCTGGACATGGCGCACGTGTACCAGGAGGTCGAGCGCAAGCACGGCAAGAAGCTCGACCTGGCCCACAAGTCCACCTTCAACCCGAAGACCAAGAAGTACTTCGCGTTCTCGGACTCGTACGTGCCGGATGCGGGCAACTACCGCAAGGACCTGTGGACCGAGGCCGGATTCCCGAACGGCCCCGACACGTGGGATGACCTGCGCGCGGGCGCCAAGAAGATCCGCGCCAAGTCGGGCAACCCGTGCGGCGTCGGCCTGTCGCAGGAGCTCGACACCAGCATGGCGCTCCGCGCGCTCATGTGGTCGTTCGGCGCCTCGGAGCAGAACGAGGCCGGCATCGTCACCATCAACTCCAAGCAGACCATCGAGGCGCTGAAGTACATGAAGGCGCTCTTCCAGGAGTCGCAGACCGCCGAGGTCTTCACCTGGGATCCGTCGGCCAACAACCGGGCGATGCTGGCGGGCAAGTCCTCGTTCGTGATGAACGCCATCTCGGTCACCCGCCAGGCCGAGCGCGAGAAGCAGGCGATCTCGAGCAAGATCGGGATCACCCGGGCGCTGAAGGGCCCCGTGCGGCGGCTGGCCGCCGAGCACGTCATGGACTGCTACGTCATCTGGAACTTCGCGCAGAACAAGGACGGCGCGCAGCAGTTCCTCATCGACTACATCGGCGCGTTCAAGGACGCGTTCAACGCCAGCCAGTTCTACAACTTCCCCTGCTTCCCGCAGACGGTGCCCAACCTGGCCGCGGCGATCTCCAGCGACGCGCGCGCCGATCCCAAGGACAAGTACAAGGTCCTGTCGGACGTGCTCAGCTGGACGACCAACGTCGGCTATCCCGGGTACGCGTCGGCCGGCATCGACGAGGCCTTCCGGAGCTGGGTCATCCCGACCATGTTCGCCAAGGTCGCGCGCGGTGACGAGAAGCCCGAGAACGCCGCCGCCGCCGCCGAGAAGGAGTACAAGCGGATCTTCGCCCGGTGGAAGTAAATGGCGGTCGTCGAGACGCGCGAACTGACCAAGGTCTTCAAGCAGGGCGAGCTCGGTGCCGTCAACAGCGTCAACCTGACCACCCAGGAGGGTGAGTTTCTGGTCTTCCTCGGTCCGTCCGGATCGGGGAAGACCACCCTCCTGCGGATGATCGCCGGGCTCGAGCGCCCGACCTCGGGTGAGGTGCTGATCGGCGGTGACGTCGTCAACCACCTGTCCCCCCGCCAGCGGCGCATCGCGATGGTGTTCCAGAGCTACGCGCTCTATCCGCACCTGAGCGTGTACAAGAACATCGCCTTCCCGCTGCGGGCCCAGCGCGTGCCCAAGGACCAGCACCGCGTGAAGGTGGCGTGGGCCGCGGAGCTGCTCGGCATCCAGAAGCTGCTCGAGCGCAAGCCGCGCGAGCTGTCGGGCGGCGAGCGCCAGCGGGTCGCCCTGGCCCGCGCGATCGTGCGCGAGCCATCGGTGTTCCTGCTCGACGAGCCGCTTTCCAACCTGGACGCCAAGCTGCGCGCCTCGGCCCGCGACGAGCTGGAGCAGTTCCACCGGCGGGTCGGCACCACCACGATCTACGTGACCCACGACCAGGTCGAGGCGATGGCCATGGGAGACCGGGTCGTGGTCCTCCATCAGGGGGTGGTGCGGCAGGTCGGCACGCCCACCGAGGTGTACGACAGACCGGCCGACACGTTCGTGGCCACGTTCCTCGGCTCGCCGCCGATGAACCTGCTCGAGAACGGCGACGTGATCGTCGGCTTCCGGCCCGAGCACCTGGTGCCGGCCGAGCGGGCGCCGGGCGCGGCGATCGCGCTCAAGCTGCGCGCGGTCAACGTCGAGTATCTCGGCTCGGAGTGGATCCTCTACGGCCGGATCGAGGGGGAGCGCTTCGCCGACAAGGTGGTGATCGCGCGCCTGCCCGACGCGTCCGGGCACTCGATCGGCGAGCTCTACGACTTCGGGGTGAGCGAGCGGCACCTGCGGTTCTTCGACAAGGAGTCGACGGTCCGGACCGAGCCGCGGAGCCTGGCGTGACCACAGGGGTCGAGCGCGCCGCGGTCAAGGGCCAGGACCGGGGCTACCTGCTCGGCGCCGCCATGTTCGCGCCGGCGGCGCTCTACATCCTCCTCATCATCGGCGTGCCGTTCGCGATGGCGTTCATGTACGCGTTCAGCGACGTCACCGTCGGCAGCGAGGGGATGAGCTTCGTCGGGTTCGACAACTTCGCCTCGATCCTCGAGAGCCCGACCTTCCGCAAGTCGCTCGAGAACTCGATCATCTTCACGCTCGCCTCGCAGGCGCTGGTCCTGGTCGGCTCGACCATGCTCGCGCTGGCGCTCAACAAGCCGTTTCGCGGGCGCAAGCTGGTCCGCTTCGTCCTGCTGCTGCCGTGGGTCGCGCCCATCTCCCTCGGCGCGATCGGCTGGAAGTGGATGCTGGACTCGCTCTACAGCGTCATCAACTGGGTGCTGATCCACCTGCACCTGGTCAAGGAGTTCGACCCGCCCATGTGGCTGGGCGAGCCGAAGCTCGCGATGCTGTCGGTGATCCTGGTGCACAGCTGGCGGCTCTTGCCGTTCTCGACGGTGATCATCCTGGCCGGGCTGACCGCGATCCCCAAGGACATCCCGGAGGCGGCGGAGGTGGACGGCGCCGGCTTCTGGCGCACGCTGTTCGAGATCACGATCCCGATGATGCGGCCGATCCTGAACGTCGCGCTCCTGTTCGGGATCATCTTCACGTTCACCGACATGACCGTGGTCTACGTGCTGACCGCCGGCGGACCGTTCGACTCGACCCAGGTGCTCCCGTCCTACGCCTTCACCACCGGCATCCTCAGCGGCGATCTCGCCCAGGGCGCTGCGGTGTCGCTGTTCCTGGTCCCGCTCCTGGCCGCGGTGGCCTACGGCATGCTGCGCGTGGCTGCGCGCTCGGAGGTGGTGTGATGGCGACGCGTGGGCGGTTTCGCCCGACCTGGCGCGGCCTCGGCCACGGCGCGATCATCGCCGTGTTCACCATCCTGCTCGGGTTCCCGTTCTACTGGATGCTGATCACATCGTTCAAGCAGACCGGCGATCTCTACGACCTCGAGCACAACCCGTTCATCCTCAACGACAAGCCGACCCTCGAGCACCTGCGGTTCCTGTTCTTCGAGACCCGCTTCGTGCGCTGGCTGCTCAACACCCTCGTGGTCGGGGTCTTCGTCGTGGGCATCACCTTGACCCTGGCGCTGCCCGCCGCCTACGCGCTGGCCCGCCTGACCGGGCGCTGGGGCCAACGCCTGGGGATCGGCATCTTCCTCACCTACCTCATCCCGCCCACGCTTCTGTTCATCCCGCTGTCGCGCGTGGTCGCGCTGCTCGGCCTGCAAGACACGATCTGGGCGCTGGTGGTCGTGTACCCCAGCTTCACCGTGCCGTTCTCCATCTGGCTGCTGATGGGCTTCTTCAAGGCCATCCCCAAGGAGCTGGAGGACGCCGCCATGGTCGACGGCCTCACCCGCTTCGGCGTGTTCGCCAAGCTGGTGGTGCCGATGTCGCTGTCGGGCATCCTCACCGTCGTCATCTTCACCTTCACCCTGGTCACCCAGGAGTTCGTCTACGCGCTGACCTTCATCTCGCCCGAGTCCAACCAGATGCTCGGCGTCGGGGTTCCGACCTTCCTGGTGCGCGGCGACGTCTACTACTGGGGCTCCCTGATGGGCGCCTGCCTCATCGCGACCATCCCGATCGCCTTTCTCTACAACATGTTCCTCGACCGCTTCATCTCCGGCTTCACCGTCGGCGCGGTCAAGTGACGCCCGGCGGTCAGCCCGCCTCGCAGAAGCCGCAAGAGCACAGCTCGTCCTCGCCGCCCCCGCAGTCGTTCTTGCCGTCGCACCAGTGGCCGACGCCGATGCAGGTGCCGTCGTCGCAGGCCATCTCGCCGCCGTCGCAGGTCGGGCTGCACTGGGCCTCGTCCTGGCCGGCCGGGCAGTCGGCCACGCCGTCACACACGTTGGATGCCAGCTCGCAGCCGTTCGAGCACGGGGTCTGCTCGTCCTCGCACGGCGGACAGCCGTGCCCGCACGTCTCGCACGAGTCGGCGCAGCAGTCGCCGCTCTCGGCGCAGTCGTCCCCGCAGTAGCAGCCGAACGGGGCCACGCCGCCACAGGTCGTCTCGGCCGCGCAGCCGCAGTCGGCCGGGCAGTTCTCGTCGTTCTCGGCCACGGAGCACTTGCCGTCGCCGCAGGCGCCGAAGTCGTCGCTGTCGGCCAGCGAGGTGAGGTACGGCCCGGCGTCGGCGACCAGGCGAAGCGGCGCGTCGATCTCGGGGAAGTCCTCCGCCTCCACCATCGACGCGGCCCGGCGCGAGACCTCGCCCAGCACCACCCCGGTGCGTGAGCCGGCCAGCTCGACCCAGTCGATCCCCGCGCGGCGCGCGCCGCTCGCCGGCGAGACCAGGTCCTGCCCGCCGATGGTCCCGGCCAGATCGTCGGTGAGGACGGTGTGGCGGAGCTCGGCGTAGACCGTGCCGTCGGCGCCGGTCACCGTCGCGACCACCACCTCGTTCTCGTACGGTTCGCCCTCGGGGGTGGTGGCGGCCTCTCGCAGCACGCGCGCGGCGACGTCGATGCTCTCTCCGTCGACGGTGGTGGAGGCGCGCAGCCCCTCGCCCTCGTCGGCGGCCTCGACGTCGAGCCCGTCACCCGCGCCGCCTGCGCCACACGCGGCGAGCCAGGCCGACAGGCCGACCACGAAGACGCGGCTCGCGCCGCCCGGGATGATCAGTCGCATCGTCCACCTCGTCCCCACTTGTCCATCACTTCCGAGAGTCGGCTCCACTGCGGCCCCACCATCGAGACCGTGTCGTAGCCTCCGTCGTCCGCGCTCTTCCAGCCGTGGTTGATCGCGAACACCGCGCCGTTCGGGTCGAGGGTCGGACCGCCCGAATCACCCGAGCAGATCGCCACGATCTGCTTGCCGCGCCGTAAGTGGATGACGCGCTTCCGCGAGGTCTCCTTGTCGTCGCACTGCCCGTAACCCCACCGCGAGATGACCGTCCCGAGCGGCGGCGGGTTGCGAGCCATCCGGGTCGGGTGCGCGACCGGGCACGGGACCTTCTGGGCCAGGCGGACCAGCGCGATGTCGCTGGTCGAGTAGCCCGGGATGTACCGGCCGAGCGTGAAGTTGTGATAGCCGGTGACCTGATAGCGGTACGTCCGCATCTCGTAGATGCGGCTTTCCGGGTTCCACTCCTTCTTGATCACCTCGAGGAACCCGTAGTCGTCCTTGTGGTCCTCGCTGCGGAGGTGCACGCAGTGCCCCGCGGTGATCGCGATCTTTCGATCGATGAGCGTGGCGGTGCAGAACCCGAGCTTCCCGCTCGCCGGGTCCTTCAACCACACCCGCGCGATCTCCGGGTGATCGTCGCGCGGCTTCCCGCCGTTGATCTCCTCGGTCGTGACCCCCACCCCGGCGTCGCCGCCGGAGTCGGCATCCACACAGCTCCAGCTCGCGGCGCACACCACCCCGAGCACTGCCAGTCGCCATCGTCGCCCCATGGCGCCCGACCACAGCAAGGACCAGACCAGCGTCACCGCCACGAGGAGTCGCGCACCTGCAGCAGCCCAACGCCGATCTGACTCGGTAGCGCGACAGTGCCGGCACCTGTTACAGGCGCTCGCCGATGTCGGGGTCAGTGGCCGATGTAGAGCTCGATGGCCTGCTCGGCCACGACCTCGACCGACAGCTCCGGCGACAGCTCCGACGCGGTGACCTGGGCGGCGCGGTAGCGGGTGAGGCGCGACACCGGGCAGTCGGTGCCCGAGCAGGCGACCGGGCCGGGGGGCGGAGCCGCGACCGGCGGGAATGCCTCGATGAGCGCGCGGGGAACGACCAGATGGCCCTCGTCGGCGGTGTCGCACTCGATGATGGCGGCGAAGGGGAGGCCGTGGTGCTCGTTGTCGGTGTTGAGGGTCAGGCGGACCCTCGCGTCGGGGTCGGATGACGGCGTCCAGTCGAGGGCGAGATCGTCTCCGTCGGCGAGGACGATGAGGTCGTCCGGGATGTCGATGTCGAGCGGCTCGACCGCGACGAGGTCGGCGGTGAAGCCCGCGGTGTCGCCGCCGGCGGCGCAGAGCTGGATCGCCGCGCCGGCCGGTGGAGGGTCGATCTCCCGGCGGTACTCGGCGCCCCAGTAGGTCAGGGCATCCGGCTCGAGATCGAGCGGCTCGCCGGCGCCGGTGACGTGGAGGGTCCCCGCCGACAGGTAACGGGGGTACGCGCGACAGGTATCCTCGACGCAGAATCCGTCGCACGGCTGGTCGCAGAACGAGGGCTCGTACTCGTAGAGCACGCAGTCTCCCTCGCGGGCCGTCTCCTGCTGCAGCTGCGGGGCCAGCCCGGAGAATCGCCACGCCTGGTCGGCCACCATCACCGCCTCGACCCAGCCGCCCTCGCCGCGCCGCCCTCGCCGCGCGCCGATCCGGACGACGCCGCTCGCCGCGGCGCCGGTGGCTGCCGGCTCGCACGTGCCGGCGGACGGACCTGCGTCGGGCCGGCCGTTGCCGCCGTCGACGCTGCCAGCGCCGTCGCCGCCGCAGGCCGCGGTCCACGCCACCACCACCACCACCATCGATCTCCACATGGCAGCAACGTAGCGCGATCGGCGCTCACCTCGAGCGTCGAAGGGCGAGGACGCGACCGGCGTGGTCGCGCAGCCGCTGATTCAGCGACGGATCCCGGAGCGCGCGATGCAGATCGGCGTCGGACAGGGTCGTGATGAGACGGGCGGCCAGGGGCACCGCGGTGAAGGGGTTGAGGACCAGCGCGCGGCGGATCCGCGAGCGCGCGCGCCAGCGATGGGCGGCGGCGATGACGGCGAGCGCGGCCGGCAGCATCGGCCGCCGGGCGGCCAGCTGCAGCACGTCGCTCTCGGTCAGGCAGGGGTTGTCGAGGAGGACCGCGATCACGTCCGGGTGCGGATCGCGCACCAGCTGCAGGAGCAGATCGCGGCGATGACCGCGCGCCATCGACTTGCGCTCGCCCAGGGTCAGCGCCCGGCCGGTCGGGGTGAGGGGGAGCTCGCTGCCGAGCTGCCGCTCGAGGCGCTCGGTGCCCGGCACCGTCGGCATCGCATCCAGCAGCAGCAGCGCGACCTCGGGCCGGTCGGCCTCCACCGCCGCCGCGTAGAGCTCGGCGCGCCGCTCGTACTCGAGGCGCGACCCGTCCGACAGGACCAGGAGCACGGCGTCGAGGGCCAGGCGGTGAGCCGAGGTCGCGTCCCCTGCCCGCGCGATCAGATCGCCGACCACCCTGACCATCGCCCCGGGCGGCCCGTCTGCCATCACCTCGGTCATCGCCGCCACCCTCATGAGCGGCTCCGCGATCGCGCTCATCCGCGCGGCCAGCGCGCGAGACGCCGCGCGGTCGGCCTCGGGCGGAGACGGCTGACCGTTCCCCTTCACCGGGGGATCATGCCACGGGCCCGGCCATGGGCGCCGCGGGCGCTGGCCGCCGCTCCAGACCTGACCACTCGCCCGGTCTGGGGCATGCTGGGGGCATGCGGCTGGGAATCGATTTTGGCACCACCCGGACCGTGGTGGCGGCGGTCCAGGACGGACGCCATCCGGTGGCCGCGTTCGACACCGGGGGAGAGTTCAGCGAGCACATCCCGGGGCTGGCCGCGCTGCGCGGCGGCCAGCTCGTCGTCGGGTGGGACGCCGCCCGCGCGATCGCCGACGGCGAAGCCGAGTGCGCGATCCGCTCGATCAAGCGGGTGGCCGCGGCGCTGGCGCCGGACGAGCCGGTGCCCGGGCTGCCCGGAACCACCGCGCTGGAGCTGGTCACCGCGTTCCTGACCGAGGTGCGGCGGGGGGTGCTCGAGCGATCCAACCTCGACGCGCACGAGCCGCTCGAGGCCATGCTGGCGGTGCCGGCCTCGACCCCGTCGCGGCAGCGTTGGCTCACGCTGGAGGCGGCGCGCCGGGCCGGGTTCGCCCCCCTGGGCCTCCTCAACGAGCCGACCGCGGCGGCGATCGAGTACGCGCACCGCTACCTCGGCGGTGTGGGCAAGCGCAGCCCCAAGCGCTACGTGGTGGTCTACGACCTCGGCGGCGGCACCTTCGACGCCTCGGCGGTGTCGCTGCAGGATCGCCGCTTCGACCTCATCGCGACCGAGGGCGTGTCCCGGCTGGGCGGCGACGACTTCGACGAGATCATCCTGGCGGCCGCGTGCGAGGCGGCCGGCGCGGCCCCGGCGGCCGGCGCGCGCGCGGCGGCGCTCGAGCGGGTGCGCGAGGCCAAGGAGGGCCTGCGCCCGACCAGCCGCCGCCTGCTCATCGATCTCGACGGCGCGACGGCCGCGCCGGTCACGCCGGTCACGCCGGTCACGCTGGACGTCTCGGCCATCTATGCCCGCTGCCAGCCGCTGGTCGACCGGACGATGGTCCACACCGAGCTCCTGTTCGAGCGGCTGCGCGACCGCGGCATCGACGCCGACGATCCGCGCGAGCTGGGCGGCGTCTATCTGGTCGGCGGCGCGGCCGCGTTCCCGGCGGTCGCTCGCACCCTGCGCGCGCGCTTCGGCCGCAAGCTGCAGCTCGCCCCGCAGCCGTTCGCGGCCACCGCCATCGGCCTGGCGATCGCGGCCGATCCAGACGCCGACGTGCGCGTGCGCGAGTCGGTCACCCGCCACTTCGGAGTCTGGCGCGAGGGCGCGGCCGGCGCCGACAAGGTCTTCGACCGCCTCATCGACAAGGGCGCCGCCGCCGACGGCCCGCTGGTGGTGGAGCGCCGCTACCGCCCGACCCACTCGGTCGGCCACCTCCGGTTCCTGGAGTGCGGCACCGTCGACGAGGACGGCCAGCCGGTCGACGACCTGGTCCCCGCCGCCGACGTCTACTTCCCGTACGACCCGCGCCTGGCCGACCGCGAGGACCGCGAGGAGCTGGCCCGCGCGCCGGTCGAGCGCCGGCCCGACCTCGCCAGCGAGGAGATCGCCGAGACGTACACCTACGCGCCCGACGGGACGATCGAGGTCTGCATCGAGAACCTGTCGAGCGGCTACGCTCGTCGCTTCGCGCTGGGCGCGCGCCAGCCCTGATCATGAAGAGCTTCTTCGTGATCGCGAGCACCGGCGGGCGCCCGGTGCCGCAGAGCGAGCTGGATCGGTGCCAGGCGATCATCGATCGCTCGATCACCTACGCCGGGTTCGTCCAGTCGGCTCGCTCGTGCATCAGCGAGCAGGGCAGCGTGTGGTTGTTCGCGCTGACCAACGAGCCGGAGGTCACTCCGCTGCTGGAGCAGGGCGACACCGTGCTCGCGCTGTCGGGCGACTGCTACGACCTCCCGACGCTGCAGCGGCTGCGCCCGACCGACCGGCTGGCCATGGACATCTCCGGCATCACCGGGCGGTTCAGCGCCGTCGTCATGGACCGGCGCTCGGGCGAGGTCGCCGTCGCCAACAGCGCCGTCCGCATCGACTCGATCTTCACCGCGGAGGGAAGGGGTCTCCACTTCATCGGGACCCAGGCGTCGACCCTCTGCGAGCTCCTCCACGGCGAGCTCCGCTACGACGTCGACGCGATGTACACCCTCATCAGCTCCGGCTTCTTCGGCACCGACGCGACGTCCTTTCGCGGCGTCTCGGTTCTCCCGCCGCTGACGACGTGGATCCTCGGCGGCGACGGCGGCGGCAAGGCGCGGCGCCACACCACCCACCTGGGCGAGCTGAAGGAGAGCCCGGGCCGGGCCGACGACGTCGTGGACGCCTGTCTCGATGCCTACCTCGACGCGGTCAGGCCGATCGCGCAGGGGCCGCAGCCGGTGGTTCTGGCCCTCTCGGGCGGCAAGGACTCGCGGCTGGTGCTGACCGCCCTCCGCCGGGCCGGGATCGACGTCAGCTGCTACACGATCGACCGCGGCGCCGACAACTCGGCCGAGGTGTATGTCGCGACCGAGCTGGCGCGGCTGCTCGAGCTGAAGCATCAGGTGAGGCCCGCGGAGCGGGTCGAGTCCGACGGCGACGAGTCGGCGATCCGCGTCGATCTCCTGCACCGCACGGTGTCGGCGCTGCGCGCCTCGGACGGCGCGGTCTTCGGGTACGACCGGGCGTACTTCCGGGCCCGGTATTCGCCCCAGATCAACCTCACCGGGCACGGCGGGGAGGTGATGCGCGGCGGCTACGCCGAGCGCTACGATCGCCCCCTTCGCAGCGACGAGGTGCCCGGGATCGCGAAGGCGCTCTTCATTCCCGCGCCCGATCTGTTCCGGTGGGGTGCAAACCGACGCTACACGCGCTACCTGACCGACTGGGTCGAGGACCACGCGGCGCGGATGCCCCCGCACGACGTGCTCGACTGTCTCTACGTCCACTTTCGCTGCGGCCGGTGGGTGGCCGCCACCACCCGCGGTACCACCACCTCGGCGGCGAGGCTGTTTCCGTTCCTCGACAATCGCCTCGCCCTCGCCCTGGTGCGCGCTCCTGCCGCGCAGAAGGTCAAGGATCAGGTGATCCGGGAGATCGTGCGGCGCCTCGACGCCCGCGCTGCCGACTTCCCGCTGGCCAACGACCACTGGCGCAACACCTCCAAGGAGGAGCGCCGGCGGACGGAGCAGGCCCACCCGGCGGCCTTTGCCCGGGCGAGCGACAAGGTGAACCTGGACTGGCGCCTCCACATCGAGCCACCGCTGCTCGATCACATCCGGCAGTACTGTCTGGGCGACGGCCGCGCCGAGCTCCTGTCATCGATCGTGGATCTGTCGGCCACCCGGAAGTTCCTGGACGGCGTGGAGGCCGCCCGGCCCTCGAAGAGGAGGGTCCTCTTCGGCCTCTACGCGGCATGCGCGCTGACCTCGGGGGACTGGCTCAAGACGCCCTTTCCGGAGGCGCCGGTGCAGATCAGGGCAGCGGTGGGGCCAGCTCCATGAAGTTGTAGTCGACGAAGGCTCCGCCCGGTTCGTTCGGGAACTGGGCGGCTTCCTGCCAGGCCATGATTCCCTGGCCGGCGCGGTTGTAGGCCACCTGGAGGCTGTTGTTGGCCAGGCCGATCCGGCCGGCGTCCTCGACGGATTGCAGCGCCCAGCCCCGGCCGGCGTGTACCGACGGTAGTCGAGATCGAAGAGCACGGGGCCGGTGGAATCGACGAAGAAGCAGATGGCGCTGCCCGAGGCGGCCAGGGCGAGATCGAAGACCACCGGCGTGCCAGGGCCCAGGGTCTCGCTCAGGAGATCGCGGGACTGCCAGCCCGCGGCCGGCGTGTACCGGTTTGCGTAGACTCCGCCGTCGTCGCGGTCGGCCCAGACCACCACGACGTGGCCGGCGTCGTTGATGTCGACGTGGAGCTCGATCGCGTCAAGTACGTCGGCGCGATCGCCATCCTCGGCATCCTCGGCCCCGTTCGCTCGAGCGGCTGAAGCGGACCGAAGCGCGGCCGTCTCGCGCGCCCCAACAGCCTCCGCGTCCGCGCCCGGCTGGAGGTAGACCCGCGAGCAGCGCGCGGCGGCACGAGCAGCCGCATGGTCCTGCTCGGCGTGGGCCGTCGACCGAGATTGCAGCAGAGTGTCATTTCGATCTTGACGGGTTCGATGGCAGAGCTCGTTGGTCGCCGCGATGCTCGAGCCGACATGGCGTGAGACGCGGCGAGTGCCGCGCTGGTCGACGATCTCGCGGCGGGGCATTTTCGTCGGTGTCGAGGAGGGAGTTCGCGGCGCCTGGTGGGTCAGGTGGAGCCGAAAATCTCCGTGCTATGGACGAAGCATGGATGGGGAGTCGTGGAGGAGAGTGCACGGCGAGCTGACCCGGCTCGCCGCGGCGCAGAGCCAGCATGATGCCGAGGAGGCGCGCTGGTTGATGGCCGGCAAGCGCGTGCGGGTTCACGAGCCGCTCGGCTTCGGCTCCTTTCTCGAATATCTCGAACGGCTCTTCGGATACGGGCCGCGCCTGGCGCGCGAGAAACTGCGCGTAGCCGAGGCCATGGCCGCGCTGCCCGCTCTCGGCGAGGCGCTCGCGGCCGGTGTGCTGTCCTGGTCGGCGGTCAGGGAGATCTCACGGGTGGCCGCGCCGGACACCTGCGACGAGTGGATCGCGGCGGCGCGGGGAAGATCGGTGCGCGAGGTCGAGGAGATGGTCTCCGGGCGCCGTCCCGGCAGCCGACCGACCGACCCCGCCGACCCGGCCGCGAAGCGACACGTTCTTCGCCTCGACGTCTCGGGAGATGCCCTGGCCGCCTTCCGCGACGCTCGCCAGCGGATCGAGCTCGACGTCGGCCACACCCTCGACGACGACGAGCTGGTCCGCATGCTCGCCCACCACGTGCTCGGCGG
>DATHKR010000292.1:0-7071 GCA_035489015.1 Kofleriaceae bacterium
CGCGGTGGAGCCGCTCGGGGTGGAGACCTGGCTCGATCAAGGCTCGAAGCTGAAGCGCGGCATGTCGATCGTGCGCTTCACCCAGCGGTGGAAGAGCGCGAGCTACGCCGACCACGGGGTCAAGGTGCTGCACGCCTGGCGCGCTCCCGACGGCGCGCTCCGCATCACCTACGAGGACCTCCTCAACAGCGAGCCGGGCTGGGACCTCGCGGCCGGCACCGCGATCGCGATCGATCTTCCGGTCCCGACCAGTCCGGCCGCGGCGCTGGCGCTGTGGCGGAAGCTGGCCCCGACCGGCAAGGACTACCTCGACAAGCTGGCGTCCATCCCCTCCGACCCGAAGGTGCGCGAGCCGATGGCGCTCGCGCTCCTGGCCGACGGGAACTTCGCGTGCGCGGAGGTGGTCGACTACGACGAGTGCGGGCTCCAGCGGCGCGAGTGGAAGGAGCTCGATCCGTCCGCCGACCTGGCCGACCCGTGCCTCCGGCGCCGTCTGGCGCTGTGGGCGATCGCGCAGGCGTCCGGCGCCGACCTGGCGACGATCCAGCCCAACCTGACCGCCATGGCCGGCCTCGAGGTCCCCGAGCAGGAGATCCAGCTCGCGCTGGCCCACAAGATGGCCGGAGACGACGTGCCCGAGTCGCTCGAGCTCGCGGTCGACGAGGCGCTGGACGCGGCCGGCCGCGAGGAGACGATCGACATCGACGGCCTGTCCGACGCCGGCCTGGTCGCCCTGACCGCCAGGGGCGTCGACCAGGCCGCGCTCGCGCTCGATCCGGCGAGCCACGCCGTCGAGCTGGCCAAGGTCCTCGTCGGCGATGAGCTGATTCCGGACACTCGCCGCGAGGTCTTCTCGAAGATCTCCGACCAGACCGTTCCGGCGGTGACCGCGGCCCTCGAGCAGCTGACCTCGGACGCCGACTGCGAGCTGGCCATGCTGGCCGCCGAGGTACTGGCCGGTCGGGGCGACCCCGGCGGTCTCCCCCGACAGAAGCCCGGCCTGGGCGCGCCGGAGGCGGAGCACGCGCTGTGCATGATCCGCTACGACAGCGACGAGGTCCGCCAGGGCAAGCGGCTGGCCGAGTTCATCCCGCGCGAGGGTATCGAGCTGGAGGTGAACGAGATCGGGGGTCCGCCGGAGGATGCGGGGCCCGGCGAGGAGACTCCCGACCTCACGACCGACCTCGAATCGATCTCGACCGCGCTCTCCGAGTACTTCGACGAGCGGGCCGAGGACTCCGACCGCGGCTCGCTCTTCTTCTCGGCGGACAAGGGCGGCCCTCTCCTCCTCCGGTCGATCACCAGGGTGCGCTACCTCGGCTGCGACTGCTGATCGGCCTCGCCGGTCGACCTGGGCCGCAGGGCCGATTGTCAGACTTGCACGCGTGGTCGGATCTCACTGGCCAGAATGTCGCCGGACCGCAGCCAGGCTCTCGATCGCACGCGCAGCGGAGGCTGGCCTCATCCCTGCAGCACCACCGAGATGCACAGCGGGAGGTCTCGTGGACGCGACTGTCGTTGAAGGCGACCTGCTCGACCAGAGAACCGAGGCGATCGTCAACGCCTGGAACCGGAACATCATTCCCTGGTGGCTCCTGCTGCCGCAGGGCGTCTCTGGAGCCATCAAGAAGCGAGCGGGGCTGCAACCCTTCAGGGAGATCGGCCGGGCGGGAGCCATCGCGCTGGGCGACGCGGTTCCCACCAGCGCCGGCCGGCTCCCCTACAAGGCCATCATCCACGTCGCCGGGATCAACATGCTCTGGCGCGCGTCGCGCTTCTCGGTATCGGCTTCGACGCGAAATGCGGTCGCCGTCGCCGAACGCCTCGGGCTCGACTCTCTCGCGTTCCCTCTCATCGGCGCCGGATCGGGCGGCCTGAACGCCGCCGATGTCGAAGGAATCATGCTCGACGCGCTTCGCGCGATCGACACCGACGTCCGGGTGGTCGTTGTCCGATACCGAGCCCGCTGATTCGCGGCTCAAGCGACCAGCGCGTGACCGACGTGCGCGGCGCTCGCTATCTTTGAGAGCTTCTCCATCATGGGGTCAGCACCCGCTCGATCGCCTCGCCGAACCGCTCGACGGCTCCCGGCAAGGTCGCCAGGTCGTGACCGCCGCCCTCGTACTCGAAGTAGGTGAACGAGGGACCCGGCGACGGCCGACCCGCCGCCGCCATCGCGTCGGCCAGCGCGCGCGAGTACTCGACCGCGGCGGTCCCGTCGGCGGTGCCGTGGTGCGTCTCGGTCACGGGCAGGTCGGCGGCGTACGTGAGCGGCGCCGAGCGGGCCAGGTTCTCGCGCAGCGCGCGGCGCCCAGCCGCGGAGATCAGGAGCTCGCCGTCGTCCCCCTCGCTGACCTGATCGATCGGGACGATGGAGCGAAGGAGGAGCGTGGCGAGATCGTCGGGAGCCGCGAGCGCCTGCCGGACCGAGGCCTGGAACAGCGCCTCGTCGACGCCGCTCGAGACAAGGCCGATCCGGAAGTCGGTGGGCCCGAAGGCGTCGAGCACCAGGTCCACCCGCGGATCGCGCGCGCCCAGCTCGAGCGCCACCAGCCCTCCCCGGCTCTCGCCCAGCACCGCCACCCGGTCCGGATCCGCCTCCGGCACCTCGGCGAGCGCGGCAGAGAGCAGCGCCATCACGTCGTCCACCTCGCGGTCGCCGAGGCTGGGTGTGCCCTCGGCGGCGTAGGCGACCCCGTCCACCTCGATGCGCTCGCCGCGGTAGGCCGGGATCACGTAGACGAGCTGGCCGCGCAGTGGCCCGTCGGGCACGCGCGAGGCGAGCTCCTCGGCCGGTAGCGGCGGCAGGCCGCCCTCGACGGTGAGGCCGCCGTGGGCGTAGATCAGCACCGGAGCGCTCGCGGGCGACGAGAGTCCGTCCGGCACCAGCACGGCGCCCACGTGGCGCAGCCCGCCGACCGTGTGGGCCAGGACCACGTAGGTCATCGGCACGTCGCCGAGCGCGGTCGAGCCGGTCGCCTCCACCGTCACGTCGCGCGCGGCGGTGTCCCGCGCCTCCCACGCCGCGCGCACGTCGGTCACCTCGTCGGCGGTCGTCGGCTCGGTCAGGAGGTCGAGCGTGAGCGGGACCGGCGCCAGCGCGGCGTCGACCGGCGCCGCGTCGGGCAGCCCGGCGTCACCAGACCCGCCGCCGGCGTCGGGATCCGCGTCCGACCCGCCGCCGCACCCGAGCGCCGCGCCGAGAATCGCGGCAAGCCGCGCGGTCGAGCCACCGAGGGCGAGCAGTGAAGGTCGCATCGACAGGTCGTACGCGGATCCGGCCCGGGACACAAGGATCGCAGGTCGTCCGGCCCGCAGCGGGTTCGCCCGATCACCCGGTAGTGTCGAACAGACCCGGCGGCCAGACCTCGACCTCGTGGCCCACCGCCTGCCGCGCGAGGTCGCGGTCCCCCTCGATCCGGAACAAGATCCCGTCGAGCTCGCCGGTGCACGCGTGGCGGATGGCGCGGTCGAACGGAAGCGACCGGTGCACCAGACGGCCGACGAGCGTCGAGCCTCGCCGGACCTCCGATCGGTAGATCCACGGCAGGTCCCTGCCCCGCGCTCGCATGGCGATGACGAAGCTCGGCTCGTCCTCCGGCGAGTGCAGCCAGCGCCGCCAGCGCTCGTCGGACTCGTCGACCGCGGCGACGCCGATGACCTCCCAGCGGGTCGGCGCCAGCGCCTCCTCCAGCGTCGCTCGCACCCTCGGATCCGCGACGTCGATCTGCTGGATCAGATCCCGCGCGTCCGGCGCATCGATCGAGCCGAAGAAGTCGTGAAAGGAGCGGGCGATCCCGAGCGCCAGCGGCGCGTGCAGCGACGGATCGGCGGCCGCCTGCCGGTAGGCCGCGCGCTTCACCGCCCACGGCACCGGCCCCGAATTCGCGAGCAGCTCCTCGATCCGCGCGCAGGCCTTGACCAGGCGCGGGAAGACGAACGCCGCGCGCGCGGGGACCTCGAAGTAGTCGACCCACAGGGAGTAGAGCGCGGCCTCGTGCAGCCGCGCGTCGTCGCCGTCCAGGATGGTCGCGTACTGGGCGACGATCCACTCCTTGAGCGAGCGGCCGGCGCGGCTCCAGGTGTGGACGACGTACATCAGCGTCGCGTAGGTCGGGACGTCGGGATACAAGGCGAGGTACGTGACCGCCCTGGCCGCCGGCGAGTCCGGCGGCCGGACGTCGTGGGGATCGACCGAGGCCCGATCGGTGCCGTCGCCGGTGATGTCCAGCGCCGCCTCGACCTCGCGCCGGTCCACGCCGAGGCGGCGAACCAGATCCCACCACCACTCGGAGCCGATCGCCGGTCGCGGCCAGTGGCGCCACTTGCGGGGCCGCCGCACGCGCTGGCGCTGGACGCCGCGCGGGGAGCGTGGGGAGCCGGGTCTGCGCATCGGGACGCTGGTGCCGCGGCGTCGCGGCGGCTCGACTGTAGCCGACGCCGTCCTGGCCGGCATCGAACGAACAGCCGGCCCCGCGCCGGCGTGGAGGACCCGCGATGGAACGATCTAGCCCCGTGGACGATCTGCCCTACATCGACGAGCACAGCCGGCGGATCGACGCCCCGCCCGACGCGGTCTGGGCCGCCCTGTCGAGGGTCCTCGGCCGCAACCGGGGCGCGGGCGCCCTCGCCCGCATCCTGGGCTGCGACCCGGAGCGGGGCACCACTTCCTTCGCCGGCCGACCCGGCGAGGCGGTACCCGGCTTCCGGGTGGCCGACGCCGAGCCCGGCCGGCGGCTCGCGCTCCGCGGCCGCCACCGCTTCGCCCGCTACGCCCTCACCTTCGTCCTCGACGGTGACCGCCTGCGCGCCAGGACCCACGCGGCCTTCCCCGGCGTCCTCGGCCGGCTGTATCGCGCCGCGGTCATCGGCACCGGCGCGCACCGCCTGGTGACCCGCCACCTCCTGCGCCAGATCGCCGGCGCGGCCTGACACGCGGCCCGACCGTCGGGCGATCCAGAATTGCCGGACAAGGAGGCGCAGCGGTCGGCGCGCCGGGCGATCCTGGTGCTCGATGCGGCTCGATCCCCCCTCCGCGAGCAGCGCCGCGCGATGACACGAGCCCCGCGACGTGCGCCGCTGGCGACCTGCGCCGCACTCGTGCTCACGTGCTCGGCGGGGGTCGCGGGCGCTGACGAGGCCGCGCCGGGCGCCGGGCGCACCGAGGTCGGCGGGATCCCGGTCGTCGCCTACGACAGCGACCGCGGCCTCCTCCTCGGCGCGCTGGTCAACGTCGCCCGCCTCGAGCCCGACGCGGCGCCGTTCGCCTACCGCCTCGAGCTCCTCGTCACCGCGTCGTTCAAGCAGGCCGGCGGCGAGGTCGAGGTCCCCCTCCACGACGACTCGGTCACCGTCGACGTACCGGGGCTGCTCGGCGGCCTGCTCCGCGTCGTCGCCAGAGTCGGCTTCCAGAGCTTCCGCGACGCCGGGTGGTACGGACCGGGAGGCGACTCGGTCGAGGACACGTCGATCGATCGGTTCCACGCCTACGAGCGCGTCTACCCCGGAGCGGCCGTCAACACGAGGTGGCGTCTCGCCCGCTCGCTCGAGCTCCTGGTCGGCGCGCAGGTCGAGGCCAGCCGCGTGACCGCCGAGCCGGGAAGCCTCCTCGCCCGGCAGATCGCGATCGCCGACGAGGGGACCGGAGCCGACGCCGCCGTCCTCGCCGACGTCCTGCGCGGCACCGACACCCACGTCCTGGGCAAGCTGCGAGTCGGCCTGCTCCGCGACACCAGAGACGACGAGTTCCAGCCGACCCGCGGGACCCTGGTCGAGCTGGCCGCCCGCGCGGCGCCGGTCCCCTGGTCCCTCCGCCACGTCGGCCTGTTCGCCTCCGCGGCCGGCTTCGTCCCCATTGCCGGCGGGCGCCTGGTCGTCGGTGGTCGCGTCTTCGCCGACGCCCTGGTCGGCCGCCCGCCCTTCTACGCCCTGGCCGAGGCCGGCGTCTCGACGCCGGTCGAGACCTCGGGCGGCGCCAGCACCGTCCGAGGCGTCGCCCTGCAGCGCTTCGCCGGCAAGATCAAGCTCGTCGCCAACGCCGAGCTCCGCGCCGAGATCGGACGTTTCCGGCTGGGCAAGCAGCGCCTCCGCATCGGGGCGCTGGGCTTCCTCGACGCCGCGCGAACCCGGGCAGACTGGCACGACGTGACCCTCGACGGGCGCGACGTAGACGGCCCCTGGACGCGCATCGCCATCGGCGTCGGCGTCGGCGCCCGCGCCGCGTGGGGCGAGACCCTCGTCATCCGCGTCGACGCGGGCGTCTCACCGACGGAGGAGACGACCGGCCTCTACATCGGAGTCGGCCACGTATTCTGACCGCCGCGAACCGACTACGATGCCGCGATGCTCAAGCGATGGGTCGTGATCGCGTTCCTGCTCGCCGCCTGCGATGACTCGAAGAGCACCGGACCGTCGGTGGCACCGCCGCAGACGCCAGCGGCGCCGACCGCGCCGAGCGATGTCCGTGACAAGTGGGCCGCCGCCCACGCCACCGTCGAGTCCCTCCAGAAGGAGCTCGAGCTCACCGAGACGGCGATCACCATCTATCGGGAGAACGTCCTCGGCAACAAGGGCCAGGTCACGACCGAGGCGACGAAGAAGGAGGCCCACGAGCGGCTGCCGATCCTCGAAAAGGAGAGGACGGACCTCAAGGCCAAGCTCGCCGACGCGCAGGCCGAGGAGGCCAGGTACAAGGAGGGCGCCGACGCGGCCCGAATGCAGGGCCTCCCGATCAGCGACGAGTGCAAGAAGAACCCACTGGCCAAGGGCTGCAGCTAGAGCGACCGAGGAAACGAGTCGACCGGTTAACGGTGGGGCTCCCGAGACGTCTCCCGATCATGACCCTGCGCCGAGCCTTGGCCCTCCTGGTCCTCCCTGGAATCATCGCCACGTGGGCCCTCTGCTCACGCGCCCGGTCAGTATCCGCGTCGCCGCAAGAGGCGCTGGTGGGCGGATGCGACGGGTGCGAGGCGATCTTCCAGGGCCGCCCCGCCACACTGTCGCCCACCGCTCGCATCGCGACCCCCGCGGAGCCGGGCGACCCACTCGTCCTCGAGGGAGTGGTCAGGGACG
>DATHKR010000293.1:0-3900 GCA_035489015.1 Kofleriaceae bacterium
TCCCCCTCGTCGGGCGGCGGCCGCTGTTCGGGGGGCCGATAGAGGAGGTCGTAGACGCTCTTGGCGTCGGCCAAGACGTACCCGGAGAATCCGCGAAAGAGCTCGCCGATGGCCGTCGAGGTCTCGCGGGCCAGGTACTCGAAGAAGACATGGTCGGCGTCGGCGATCTGGACCAGGTAGTGGCCCTTGCGCGCCGGCCGGCGGACCTGATCGCCGCTCTTCATCGGCTGGACCAGGACGCCGGTGGCGTCCGTCGCGATGCAGAAGGCGGTGGCCAGCGCCTCGTCGCGCATGGCGGCCACCACGGTGGCACCCAGGGTCATCCCGAGATCCTCCAGCCAGCGGCTCATCGTGCCGCGATCGATCCGGGTACCGGTGCGTGCGAGGCGGTCTTCCTGGCGGTGGAGCGGAAGCCCATCACACAGCTTGTCGACCGCCACGTGGGCCAGGAGGGCGGGCGTGGCCAGGCAGCGGGGCAGAAGCTCGGGGGGAACCGGCGCGGTCACCACCGTCGAGGCGCCTTGCTCGACGACCCGGTACTTCACCCGGCTGATCACGACCCGGATCGGAGTCGGGCGCCGCCAGCCCAGCTTGCAGCTCTCCTCGGCGCCAATCCGCTCCGCCACCCCCTCCAGGGTCGGGTCGACGATCTCGATCCTCTCCTCGGGTAGCTCGGCCTCGCGCAGATCGCGACGGCCGGTGGGCTTCTTTCGAACCCGGGGCCGGTCCGTCGGCGGCGGCACCTTGTCCCCGCCCTCCTCGGCGAGCCGACGCGCCAGGTCGTCCAGAGCCGCCAGCTTGTGACCGAGCTCGAGCTCGAGCTGGGCGGTGTCGATCCGCTCCGCCTTGGCGACGAACAGCCGCCGCTTGAGGAGCTCCAGCTCCAGCTTCACCTGCTGATAGGCCTCGCGCAGCCGGTCTCGCTCGGCCTCCAGCGCCGTCCGCTCGGCCGCCAACGCCTCCGCGCGCTCACGCTCGCTCGCCAGCGCGGCCTCGAGCTCGGCGATCCGCTCCGCGGCCGCAGTCGACGTCATGGTGCTCCGCGAGCTCACGTCCTCTGCGTAACCAGCGCCGCTCCCGTGTGTCGAGATCGAGCGCCAACATTCGACCGGGTCAGTGACGAAGTGACCGTCGGCGAGAGCTCCGTGTGCCGACCTCCAAGTCGACGCCGTCGAGCAAGCTCTCCAGCGCTGCTTCATCCATCCTCACCACCCGATCGTCGTCGTGCAGTGGACGTGGCAGGCGGAAGAGTCCCCGATCGAGGCGCTTGTAGAGCAGGCACAGGCCGGTCCCGTCGAAGAACAGGATCTTGATCGCCGCTCGCTGCCGGCCGAAGAAGACGAACAGCGCTCCGCTCCGCGAATCGCGGCCGATCCGATCGAGCACGAGCCCGGCCAGGCGGTCGAAGCCCCAGCGCAGGTCAATCGGCTCCAGTCCGACGAACACCTCGACCCCGTGCGGGATCACGGCCGGACCATCCCCTGTCGAATCAGCACGTCCACCACCGCGGCCAGGGCCGCCCGGTCGAACTCGCGCGCCACCGTGACCCGCGCAGCGCCGACCTCGACGGCCACGCCCGACCACAAGGGCGCCACGGCCGCGACCTCCGTCGGCTTGGCCACCACCTCGACACGGGCGAGCTTCACCGAACTCGGGCCGCACAGACGATCGGCCTGCAGCTGACGTCGCCGCCAGTTTCGCAGCGAGTGCACCGTGAACTCGCGCCCAACGCAGAACTTCTCCGCACTCAGGCCGCTGGACCGCCATGCGGCGATCCGCTCAGCCCACACCGTCGATTCGGACATGCCCCCGACTATGAGGACCTCACGGTCCGCTCACCAGGACGGGGCTCATGCACCGGGTACCGAGCTGGTGGATCAGCAGTTCCCCGAGTGGCGGAGCCTGCCGATCCGGAGCATTGCGTCGCAGGGGACGGTCAACGCCATCTTTCGCATCGGCGACCGGTTCGCCGCCCGGTTCCCGCTCCAACCCGGGGACGTCGGGTCGATCCGGGGCTGGCTGGAGTCCGAGGCGCAGGCAGCGCGCGAGCTGGTCGGCCGCACCCGGTTCCTCACCCCGGAGCCGGTCGCGCTCGGTGAGCCCGGGGCAGGCTATCCGCTTCCGTGGTCCGTGCAGACCTGGCTGCCCGGGAATGTGGCCACCGACGAGGACCCCGGTGAGTCGGCGATGTTTGCGCACGACCTGGCCGAGCTCATCGAAGCGGTCCGCGCCATCGACCCACGCGGCCGGACCTTCAGCGGGAAGGGTCGAGGCGGTGACCTGCCATCCCACGACGCGTGGATGGAGACCTGCTTCGGCCACAGCGAACAGCTCCTCGACGTCGCCCGTCTTCGCCGCAGATGGGCAGCCCTGCGGACGCTGCCGCGGCAGGCCGCGGACGTCATGACCCACGGTGATCTCATCCCCGGCAACGTGCTGGTGTCCGGCGGGCGCCTGACCGGGATCCTCGACGTGGGCGGCCTCGGACCGGCAGACCCGGCCCTCGACCTCGTGGCAGCCTGGCACCTGCTCGAAGCCGGGCCGCGGCAGGTCCTCCGCGACGACCTCGGCTGCGACGACCTCGAATGGGAGCGCGGCGCGGCGTGGGCCTTCGAGCAGGCCATGGGCGTCGTCTGGTACTACGCCGCCAGCAACCCGGCCATGAGCCGGATGGGCCGACGCACCCTGGACCGCATCCTGGCCGACGGGTCGTCAGGCTGAGACGGTCGACTCGTCGATGGCGTCTCCAGTCGAAGACGGGCGCGCCCGCAGAGGCGCCGCGCGTGACAGCGACCGCTGGCCGCGGGAGATCGATCTGGTTACGCTGCCGCGATGATCGATCCTCCCGGCGACCCGCCGCGCCCCAGCGACCCGCCGGACGGTGATCCGGTCCCCAGCGACCCACCGCGTGAGGATCCGCCGGCCGAGGATCCGCCGGCCGAGGATCCGCCGGCCGAGGATCCGCCGGCCGAGGATCCCCCGGCCGAGGATCCGCCGGCGCGCGAGCCACCGCGCGAGGATCCGCCGCCCGCGGATCCGCCGCGGCGCGATCCGCCGCCCGAGGATCCGCCGCGGCGCGATCCGCCGGCGGAAGACCCGCCCGCGCGGGCCCGAGGCGCATCGGCGGCATCCACGCGACTGTCGCCGGCGATCGCCCTCCTCGCCGCGGCGCTCGCTGTCGGCGCGTGCAGCCGGACGCCGGGGCCGGTTCCCGCGCGCGCGCCTGATGGCGTCTTCGAGGCGCTCGGCGACCAGGGCGCCATCCTGATCGCGGCTTGGCCCGGCAGCTGGAAGGAGGGTCTCGACGCGCTCCGGCCGGCCCTGGTCGCGGCGCTGCCTGGCCCCGCGGGCGCCGAGGCTATCGAGGGCCTCGACCTCCTTCGCGCGAAGATCGGCTCACCTTGGGGCGCGGCGCGCGCCTTGGCGGCGGAGATCGATCTGCCGGCCATGCCCGAGTCGCTGCCCGGCCTCGATCCGGCGCGGCCGCTCCTCCTGGCCGCGATGATCCCGATCGACAGCGCCGAGGCGATCCTGGCCGATCTCGCCGCGGCGATGGCCGGGCGGCGGTCTCCCTCGCCCTCGGCGATCCGGCACCGGGTGGTCCTCCCGGCCACCGATCCGGTCGCCGCGGCCGCGGCGCTCGACGCGGCGCTCGCCGTCGGGATGGATACGGTGCCCGGCATGGACGGCGTGCGCGTCGGCCATGGCCGCCTGGTGCGCGTCTCGAAGGGGGCGAGCTGGGTCGCGGTGGACGTGGTCATGGGCATCGGCCTCGGCCTCCTCGACCAGGCCGGTCGCGAGCGCTTCCTCGGTCCGGTGGTTCCGGCGCCGGCCCGGCACCACCCGCTGTTCGCCGCCGACGCCGCGAGCGTGGCGCGGGTGCACGTCCGGCTCGACCGC
>DATHKR010000294.1:0-2443 GCA_035489015.1 Kofleriaceae bacterium
GGGCGGGCCGTCACCGGCGCGCGCGCAGGAGGCGGCGCCGCAGGGCCTGCTTCTGGGCCGCCGCCTTGGGCAGGCGGTCGAACCAGCCGAGCGCCCACGCGGCGCGCCCGGCCCGCAGGCCGACCTGACCCATCTCTTCCAGCATGTCCGGATCGGCCGAGTCGTCGCGGTCGGGCAGCGCGGTGTCGATGCGCATCGCCTCGTCGTAGAGCGCCACCGCCTCACGGGGGGCGCGGGGCGCGGTCATGCGGGCCAGCTGGGCCAGCCCGGTGGCGAGGTCGGGGTGGCCGGCGGGGAGCCCGAGGCGCAGGGCGGCCACGGCGGGGCGCGCGGTCCGCTCGGCGCCGGCCACGTCGCCGGCCGCCTCGAGGACGGCGGCGAGCTCGAGGGTGGTCAGGGCGACGTCCGGGTTGGCGGCGCCGAGCGCCCCGCGGAGTGCGGCCTCGGCGCGGGTCATCTGCACGAGGGCCTCGTCGTGACGCCCCAGCTCGCTCAGCGCCAGGGCGAGCTTGCAGCGGGCATAGGAGGTGGTCGGATGATCCTCTCCGTAGGTGCGGGCGAGCGTCTCGACCGCCTTGGCTGCGTAGCGCGCGGCGCCCTCGGCGTCGCCGCGCACCTTCGACAGCCCGGCCAGGTTGGACAGCGCCTTGCCGACCATGAGGTCGTGCTCGCCCAGGACGGCCAGCATGACCTTGTACGAGTGCTCGGCGTGGACCATGGCCTCGTCGTTCTTGCCCAGCGCCGAGAGGCTCAGGGCGTAGATGCCTTCGGTGTCCGCGGTGACCGAGGCGTCGGGCCCGCGCGCCGCCCGGAAGCCCTCGAAGGCCGCGCGGAAGTGCTCGCTCGCCACGGAGGAGTGGCCGCGCGCGTACTCGATGGCGCCGAGCGCGGCGCGGAGGTCGGCGCGCTGGTACGGATCGTCGCCCGCCTGGGCCACCGCGGCGGTCGCCGCCGGCGCGAGCGCGAGCGCCTCGTCGACCCGGCGCATGCGGCTGCCCAGCATGTCGACCAGCCGGATCCACGCGGTGGCCACGAGGTGATGGTTGCGGACATCGGCCGCGTGCTGGAGGGTGCGGCGCAGCTCGGCCTCGGCGGCCGGGTAGTCGCCGGCGTGCTCGTGGGCGGAGGCGAGGAGCAGGTGCAGGTTGGCCGCGAGCGCGCGTTGGCCCACTCGCTCGGCCGCGTCGACGGCCGCGCGGGCCTGCTCCACCGCCTCGCGCGGCCGGCCCGCCAGCAGGGTCGCGCGCAGCTCGGCCTGCTTGGTCTCGATCCGCACCACCGCCTCGGGCGCCTGCCCTCCGATCGAGCCCGGCAGGATCTCCGCCATCTGGCGGCGATCGCTGCAGGCCGTGACCGGCGTGATGCCCTGGGCGCCGCGGGCCAGGCGGGACACGTCGTCCCCGGGCCCGACGCGCAGGGTCAGCCGCACGAACGCGTCCAGCTCGTCGGCGAGCCGGTCGAGGCAGGCCATGCGCAGCTCGAGGAGATCGGCCGGCTGCTCGTCGCGCAGGTACGTCGCCCGCCAGGCGTCCACCCGCATCGCCAGCCACGCGGCGCGGTAGGCGTCGAGCGCCGCGGCGACCCGGGCCTCGATCGCCGCCGCCGCGGGGTGGCCGGAGCGGGTCAGGGCGGTGAGCAGCTCTGCGCGGGTGGAGGCGTTCCACGCGCCCGCGATCCGGCTCTCGCCGGCGCTGAGTACCATCCTCTCGGGATCGCCGGCCGGTCGCAGGCGCCAGAGCGCCAGCCCGGCGATCGCCGCGGCCAGCCCGACGCCCAGGGCGACGCGACGCCGCCGGCGGGGCAGTGCGGCCGCGCGCGACGCGGCGGCGATGAGCGCGTCCATCGACGGCCACCGGTCGGCCGGGTCCGGCGACTGGCCGCGCCGGATGCAGCGCGCGAGCCCGCGCGGCGCGCGTCCGGCCCGTCCGCCGAGGAGCGCCTCGTCCATCACCGCCGCAAAGGCGCGCTGGTCCTCCAGCGGATCGACCGCGCGCTCTCCCATCGCGAAGTTGCCGACCAGGGTCCGGCCTGCCGGCGTGATGAGGATGGCGTCGGCCGAGAGGGCGCCGTGGACCAGGCTGGCGGCGTGCGACGCGGCCACCCCGCGCCCGGCGGCGAGCAGCACGTCGAGCACCTCCCGCCACCGGCGCGGCGCCGCCAGCCACTCGCGCAGCGTCACGCCGTCGACCAGCTCCATCGCGCAGAAGAGGACGTCCCCCTCGGAGCCGAGCTCGTCGATCCTCACCACGTTGGGGTGGCTCAGGCGTCCCACCGCCTGGGCCTCGACGCGGAGGCGGTCGCGCGCCTCCTGGTCGAGCTCGGCGCCGGTCCGGATCACCTTGAGGGCGACCTCGCGGTCCAGCTCGGTGTCCTGCGCGACCCACACGTCCCCCATCGGCCCGCCGCGGAGCTCGCGCTCCAGCCGGAAGCGGCGCAGGCGCCG
>DATHKR010000295.1:0-15445 GCA_035489015.1 Kofleriaceae bacterium
TGGGATGGCTCGTCGGGGCCGCGAAAGAGCGCGCCCAGCGACTGGAGGTGGAAGTCGCTGTGGAAGTTGCTCGCGAAGAATCGACCGTACCGGTTGAGACCGAACCGGATGTTCCACGACATCGCGGTGTCGAGATACTCGACGAAGTGCCACATCAGCGCCGGGATGTAGAGCGTCTCGCCCGGCCTCAGCACCGCCTCCATCGCCCCGGCGGACTCGAACAGCGCGCTCCGCTCCGGCTCCGACATGTGCTCGATGCAGAGCCCGGAGAAGCTGTTCAGCGGGAGGAGCCGTCGAGCGGCGGACGGGTCGAAGAGGACGAAGCGCTTGTCGCCGAAGATCTGGGTCAGAAGCACATGTCGATGGTCGGTGTCGAAGTGGAGGTGGGCGTAGCTGCCCTTGCGGGCCAGGAAGATGTTCGAGTCCAGCTCGGGGAGCGCCGGCGCCGAGCGCGCGATCTCCGGGGTCTCGAAGCGGGCCAGCAGGTCGACCGGGATCGGCTCGTCGGCCACGAACCTGGCCTCCTCGGCCCGGGCCTCGATCGCGGCCAGGAAGGCGCCCAGCGTGGTCTGCGTCGCCTGCGTCCAGGTCAGGCCGCGTCCATCCGGCGTGGGGTCGCGGCGCAGCCCCGGGTGCGTGACGGCGTAGTTCGGTCGGATGGCGACGGAGACGTCGCCCAGCTCGCGGGCGACGTCGGCCGGGGACCGCAGCTGGTCGATCGGCTGCCCCCGGTAGAGGTCTCGAATGATGACCGGGCATGCGGGGATGAAGTACCCGGACAGGAACTCGTCGAGTCGAGGAGGTGGGATCGAGCGGATCGCGGCGCGGGCCATCGCCTACCTCGCTTCCAGCTCGGCCTCGGCCGCCTGAAGCCGACGGATCTCGTTCGCGCTCCAGACCTCGGTCTCGTCCCACGCCGGAGCGGAAGCCGCCGGGGCCAGGCCGATCTCACCCAGCAGCTCACGCCAGACGTAGTGGAGAGTCTCCGGCGTCCTCAGGGCCTCCCGCTTCGCTGCATGCTGGCGCAGGAGGACTGACACGTTGGGCGTGAGCGCCACCACCCAGTGCCACCATCCCGGCGGGATGTACAGGAAGTCGCCCGGGCCGAGGACGACATCGAATCGGCGGGCGAGCGAGTACCGCCGGTCCACCGCCTCCAGCCCGCGAACGTCGTCGGGCAGCTCGCACGGCCCGACCTGGTTCGCCTGCCTGCTGAACGGTAGCGTCCGGTAGCGGAGGTGGATCCC
The DNA here is from genome assembly GCA_035489015.1 of Kofleriaceae bacterium. Taxonomy (GTDB): domain Bacteria; phylum Myxococcota_A; class Polyangia; order Haliangiales; family Haliangiaceae; genus DATFRY01. The sequence goes on from DATHKR010000295.1 coordinate 1,248, forward strand.
GTCCTCCGGAGGCACCAGGACCACCCGCTTTTCCCCGAATGTCTGACCGATGAAGGAGTGAAACGTGTCGAAGTGAAACGGCGTGATGTTCTCTTCCTCGCCGATCCAGATCGCGACGTGGGCCAGCTCCTTCGACGGGATGCACGAGGCCAGCTCGAACAGCGAGCCCGGATGAGCTCCCATGCGCGAGTAGTAGCGAAAGCGCGGATCCTTCTCGAAGAAGATCCGGTCGACCAGCCGGTCGTAGTCCATGAAGACCGGCCTGCTGCGCTCCTGGAGGAAGGCCTTCTGGTCGCGAGGAGCGCGGTACGTCACCGTGCGAGTGACGCCCCACGCGCGCTTCATGATCTCCGGCTGCAGGAGGCGACTCAGCTCGAAGTGGTCGAGGAACCCGGTCAAGACCACCGGGGCTCGCCGCTTCCACAGCGTGTGGAGATCGGAGGGCGCCAGCGCCTGCCTGGCGATCTCGCGGCCGTATTCCCTCCGGTGGCCGAGCGAGCGCGTCCCCCTGGCCAGCAGCCATGCCGGCAGGTGCGCGGCGAACCGTCCAGCCAGGTCGATCGTCCTGCCGATCCTCATGAGCTGGTGGGCACGGTCGGGGGCGTGATCAACCGCCTGGTGACGCGGACCAGGGAGCGGGCCAGGACCGCGCACGCCTCCTTCGTTCGACCGGCCGAGCGGTGCTTCCTGTACGCCTCCGTGACCACGCGATCGACGGAGGCAAAGCGCAGGAGCTGGCGGGCCGGCTCGCTCAGGGACTCCCAGATCGGCCGCGGGATGCGGAGGTGGCCGCGCCGGTCGGATCCGGCCAGGTAGATCATGGCCAGGCCGAGCGCCTCGCCGTCGGCGAGCAGCACGTGGCGCTGGATCGAGCCGGCGAGCGGGAGGCGCTGTCCGGCGCGGCGCAGCGCCCGGGCCGTCCCGCTTCCGATGTCGAGCAGCGAGCGATGGGCGACCACGTCGTCGCTCCCCATCAGCGAGTAGTAGAGGGAGAGCATCGGCCGGACCTGGTCGCTGCCGTTGGCGGTGCCGCGGTGAAGCATGCGCTGGTCCCGGATGATGAATGTCCCGGCGGGCACCGCGAACCGTCGAGACGGGCCGCGCCTCAGCTCGGCCCACTCCTCTTTCGATATCGCCATGTCCTGGAGCCCGAAGGGAGCTCCGGGTGGTCGATGGGTCCCCGGCCAGACCTCCAGAGGCCCGTTTTCTGGCCCGACGTCGATGAGCGGGCAGTTGACGGTGACGACGAAGCTGCGCCCGTCCCGGTGGGGGGGCTGGTCGCTCGAGTCGGGCAGGTTCACGTCGGAGCCGATCAGGGTCAGCACCCACCGCCGATGGTCGCCCAGGTGGCGGCGGATCCCCTCCAGCACGCCGAGCACCCGCGGATTGGCCACCACGTCGTCGGCGAGGAAGGTGGACGTGGACGGCAGGAGCGCGTTCCAGCGGTTGTAGCCGTGGTTGCCGCCCTTTCCGTGAGAGCCGTGGAAGCTGTGCTCGCCCTGCTCCGGCGGCCCGGCCGGGCGGATGCGCGACCTCCGCCGCTTGGCCTCGAAGTGGTCGAAGAAGTCGGTCCGGACCCGGTGGAGCCGCGCGCCCGACAGCCCGTCCTCGATGGTGCAGTAGCCTCGGTCCAGGAAGGTCGCGATCGCCTCTCCGGTGCTGCGGTCCATGGCGGTGCTCATCGCGGAAGTGCTCCCAGGCGGGCGCGCTCGATGCCGCGCCCGGTCGGCAGCGCCGGGGCCCCGGCCATGACGAAGCAGGAGAAGCTCTCGAGCCCGGGAACCAGCACGGACTTCACGCTCACCTCCGCGGTCGGCTCGCTCCAGGTCCGGTGGAACACGCGGAAGCCTGCCCGACCCAGGGCCGCGACCACGGCGTCGACCTGGTCGTCGATGCCGAGATCGATCGGCGCCCCGGCCAGGGCTCGGAAGTCGGTCACGGTGGCCGACGATGGCAGGACGTCGAGATCGAGCTGATACATCCGGCGCAGCCTGGGCCACGGCTCGAACACGGACAGGCGGTCGACCCGGGATGGGGCCAGCTCCTTCCACTCCGCGATCAACAGCGACTGCAGGAGCTCACCCAGGGCCCGCTCGGCGGCGTACTCCACCGACAGCGAGGCGCCACCGCCGTAAAGAGCGATCCGATCGGGACCCGAGGGGAGCGCCATCAGGACCGGGACGCCGATGTCGGTCGTGAGATCGCAGAGGAGGGGCGGCGCGCCCAGCTTCTCCTCGATGCAGGTCGCGATCACGCGGAGGTCGCGGGGCAAGGTGGCCAGGTCGATGATGCGAGGCCGGGCCGGCTCCTCGCCGATGAACCAGTCGATGAGCGCCATGGAGATCGCGTCTCGCTCGATCTGCTCGAGCAGGCCGTGCAGCACCGCCTCGGACGCGCTGATGCCGCTGGCCGACCCGTTGTTGCTGCCGTACCGGAGATACGCGCGATAGGTGTCCGGGTCGTCGCCCTCGAGCCCCGAGAACTCGAAGGACGGGTTCTTCCAGATGGCCGGAAACCAGACCGTGTCCGCGCCGTCGAGGCTCTCGTACGGGAGGCACCCGATCGCCGCCATGGGGTAGTCGCTGGCCAGCCGGTTGAGGTGCATCTCGCCGCGCAGGGCCGGCTGGGCGAGGAGCTCCGGCGGACTCAGCACCCTGCCCTGCCCGGCCTCCCTCGCGACGCGGGCCGCCGCGGCCAGCTGGAAGTGCTCGATGCCCTCGAAGAGCAGGCTGGCCCGGCCCTGCTCGCCGAACCCCTTCCCCGACGCGATGCAGACGTAGCCGTCGTCCTCGTCGTAGACCGTCGCGAACGAGACGTTGTAGGGGGTGGGGTGCTCGTGCTCCATCGCCACCCGCGCGCCGAGCCGCCTCAGCTCGGCATCCGCGGTGCTGATGGCGTGCGCCACGCTCGCGGCTCGCTCACGTTGCGCTCGACCGTCATCGCTCGACTGATTCATGAGATTTCCTTACCGAGGGGGAGCCGTCCGTCGGGCCTGGAGAAGACGAATCGAACGTAGACGGCGTCGTTCAGATGATCGGGGTCGTAGATGGAGGCGAACTCTCGCTCGTAGATGGCCCGGCTGCGGGATGTCTCGACCCGGGCGAGGACGGCGCGCCCGCGGTCCTGCGACGCGAGCGCCTCGCGGACGTTCGCGGTGATCTCCACGCACTCGGCCAGGGCGAGGCCGGCGTCGAGGAAGGCGTCCCTCAGGTGCCAGACGTCCTCCTCGGGCCCGTAGGTGGCCAGGCACACGTGACCACCCCTCCTGAGGACGCGGGCGGCGCTGCGCGCGAACGCCTCGATCGGGTGGTAGTACGGCGCCGACTCGACGTTGACGATGACGTCGCAGGACTCGTCGTGGAGGGGAATGTCGGTGGCGAGGCCGGGCGCGAAGGCCAGGTTGTCTCTCGAGTGTCTCTCTCGACAGAAGAGGATGTTGCTGCGCGCGCGGTCGAGACCGAGGTAGCGCAGCGGATGGCGGGTCCGCGCGAGGAACGCCGCGCCGCCGCCCCGCCCGCAGCCGATCTCCACCGCGTCGCGGCCGCGCAGGTCGACCGGGACGGCCTGGTCGTAGAGCGCGACGGCGTGACTCCACAGCTCCTCGTCGCCGGTGAGCCGACCGGAGGACGAGGCGGACCGGCCATCCTGGTAGCCGTAGTTCATGAACGTGAACCAGGGGTCGGGGAAGAGCTGACACCAGAAGCTGTACTTGGCGACGGGAGACGACTCGAGCACCGCCGTCGCCTTCCACGGGCCGACCAGGTCGCCCGGCTCGACCGCCTCGGTGTCGGGGCAGCGGCTGTTGATGTAGCGAGCGAGCTCGTCGAGAGGAGGCGTATCGCCGCGCGAGGCGAGGTGCCGGTGGCCGCGCTCGTGGTCGGGTCGATCCGAGATGAAGCGAACCAGGTAGTAGAGCTGCTCCACGCTGAGCGGGGAGAACTGGCCCAGGTCGACCTCGTGGGTCAGCGCGCTCACGTCGACCTCATGCACCCGGAGGCACCGCGACCGGTGGGCAAGACCGGCTCGCCGGCCATGGCCACCGAGAAGGTCTCGATGCCGGGGATCAGGACCGACAGGACGGTGGCGTGAGCTGGCTCGTCGGTCCACACGTGGGCGAACGGCTCGAGGCCGGCGCGCTCGAGTCGCACGACCGTGGCATTCAGCTGGCTGGCGACGCCGGGAGCCGGCTCCTCGGCGGATTCCAGCACCACGGGCACGGTCGCGCGAGACAGGATGGTGGCGCGATCGAGCTGGTAGACGAGGCCGAGGGTGGGCCACGGCTCCAGGCGTCGCTGCCTCTTCTCGCGGACCGGGCCCATGCCCTCCCAGTCGGAGATGAGGGAGCACTGCAGGAGCTCGCCGAGCGCCCGCTCCGCCGCGTAGGCCGCCGACAGCGACGCGCCGGCCCCGAACAGGCCGAGGAAGCGGGCCGGCCCCGATGGAATCGCGGCGATGACCGGAACGCCGATGTCGGTGGTGATCTCCAGCAGCATCGGCGGCACCCCGATCCGGACCGCGACGTGATCGGCGAGCGATCGCAGGTCGGGCGGAAGCGAGCCCAGATCGATGACCCGTAGCGGCCCGGGATCGCGGACCAGGAACGAATCGATGAGGAACAGCGAGACCGCGTCTCGCTCGATCTCCTCGAGCAGGGCGTGCAGGAGGCACTCCTCCGCCGAGGAGCCGCTGGCCGACCCGTTGCTGGATTGATATCGCAGGTAGTGGCGATACGACGACGGGTCGTCACCGACCGTCGGTGTGATCTCGAAGAACGGGTTCTTCCACACCGACGGATACCAGACCGATCGGGGGCCGCGGAGGCTCTCGAACTGGGTGCACCCGACCCGGGCCTGAGGGAAATCGCTGGCCATGCGCTGCAGGTGGAGCTCCCCGCGCAGCTCCGGCTGGGCGGCGATCTCGAGCGGCGTCATCACCTTGCCGCGGCCGGCGGCCGATTCTCGCCCGGCGGCGGCGACCAGGTGGAAGTGCTCCACGGCCTCGAACAGCAGGCTGGCGTGGCCGTGTGAGCCCCAGCCCTTGCCGGCCGCGGCGCACACGAACCTGCCGGCCTCGTCGTTCACGCGGCCGAAGGAGACGTGATAGGGCTCGTCCTGCAGGGGATGCACGGTCATCCGGGCCCGCAGCCGATCGAGCTCGGCGGCCGCCGTCTCGATGGCGGTGAGGATGTCGATCTGTCGCTCTCGTTGCGCGCGCTCGAGCGTGGTCATGCTTGCTCCGATTGGTCGCCCTGACACGGGGCCGGATCCTGCGCGTCGAGAGCTCCCGCACGGGTCGCGAGAGCTCTCGACGCACGACTACTCAGCGCGGCTCGAACGGGACGAGCCGCACCTCTTCACTTGCTCTTCTTGGGGGCGAAGAGGCGCTCCATCTCCAGACGCTCCTGGTCGGCATCGACCTCGGCGTACTCCTTGCCGATGAGGTGCGACTTGAGGTTGCTGTCCGGGTTCTTTCCGTCCTTGCCGATCAGGACGCCGCCTTGTCCATATCCCATGTTTCGACTCCTTCTTTTGCTTGCTGTTCACGCGCACCATGCGCGCACCTTGACGACCTATCTCCGGCCGAGCGCCTCGCGCATGAAGCCGACCAGGTGCGCCACGTGGTGGTCGTGCGTGACCATCGCCGTGTGGCGCGCGTGGATCGTGTCGATTCGAAGCGCGGCGCATCGGGGCCCGTAGAAGGCCCGCACACTCGACACCTGCTGCTCCGGGGTCCCGAGCTCGGCGTGCGCCGTGCACACGGAGCAATCGACCTCGCCGTCGAAGGGCGGCGGCACGTAGCGCTCCTGCGCCCAGGTGCTGAGCTTGAAGACCTTCACCAGCCGCATGGCCTCGTCGAAGTCGACGCCGCCCGGGATGCGCGGACCGGGGCCCTCGAACTCGGCGATCCACGGCCGGCTGGTCTGCTCGAGGGTGTAGTAGTGCCGCGCGCGGTCCATGACCCGTCGCAGGCGCTCCTCGGCGGACAGCGTCTCGCCCGGATTCCACGGAAATCGCTCCAGCGACAGGAGACGACCCAGGAAGAAGGCGTCGTCCTTCACCTCGCCGCCGCGGACCGGCACCTCCACCGGCAGCGGCGGGGACAGGAGGATCAGGGACGAGACCTCCTCGCCCGACGCGCGCAGGATCCGGGCGATCTCCCACGCGGTGTATCCGCCCAGCGACCAGCCGCCGATCCGGTACGGGCCGCGTGGCTGTCGCTGCCGGATCGCGTCGGCAAACCAGGCGGCCAGGGATGGGATGTCGGAGAACGGCTCCCCGTCCCCCTCCAGCCCGCGCGCCTGCAGCCCGATGAACGGCTGCTCGCTGCCGAGCGCCCGGGCCAGCTTGGCGTAGTACGCCACCGACCCGCTGATCGGGGGGGCGAAGTAGATCGGGTGGCCGTCACCCCTCGCCTGCATCGGCACCAGCGCCGATGGCCGCCGGGCCGGGGTGTCGCGCGAGATCGCCGCCGCGAGCCCGGCGACCGTCGGCGCCCGGAAGAGGTCGCGGAGCGGCAGCTTCCGGCCGAACGCTCCCTCGATCCGGGCGATGACCCGGCTGGCCAGGAGCGAGTTGCCGCCCAGCTGGAAGAAGTCGTCCTCGATCCCGACCCGCTCGATCGCGAGGACCTGCGAGAAGATCGCGGCGAGGGCGCCCTCGGTTTGGTCTCGCGGCGGCGCGAACGGAGCGCTGGCCGCCTCGCGATCCAGGGTCGGCGCCGGCAGCGCCTTGCGGTCGACCTTTCCGCTCGAGGTCAGCGGCAGGGCGGCGAGGAAGACCAGGTGGGCGGGCACCATGGTCGCGGGCAGCGCGGCCCGCAGGCGGGTCCGGATCTCCGCCGCCGTCGCCCGGCCGCCCTCCTGGGCGACGACGTAGGCGACGAGGCGCGGATCGGAGCCGAGGTCCTGAACCGCGACCGCGGCCTCCTTCACGTCGGGCACCCGGAGCAGCGCCGCCTCGATCTCTCCGAGCTCGACGCGCTGGCCGCGCAGCTTGATCTGACCGTCCCGGCGGCCGAGGAACTCGATCGCGCCGTCGTGCCGCCACCGGGCGACGTCGCCGGTGCGGTACATGCGCGCCCCGGCGTCCGGCGAGAACGGATCCGGCACGAAGGCCGCGGCGGTCAGCGCCGGCTGACCGAGGTAGCCGCGCGCGAGCGCGACGCCGCCGATGCACAGCTCGCCGGGCACGCCGATCGGGGCGAGCTGTCCGCCGGCATCGACGACGTGGAGGCGGACATTCGAGATCGGTCGCCCGATCGGGACCGTGCTCGAGCCGTACCGGCACTGCCAGACGCTGACCTCGACGGCGGCCTCGGTCGGTCCGTACAGGTTCACGACCTTGCACTTCACCCGGTCGAGGAGACCGTCCTGGAGATCGGGGGTGAGCGCCTCCCCGCTGGTGAAGACCCGGCTCAGGCAGCGCGCTCGCTCCACACCCGGCTCGTCGAGGAACAGGCGCAGCATGCTCGGGACGAAGTGACAGACGGTGACGCCCCGGGAGACGATCTCGTCGATCAGGTAGGCGGCGTCGCGATGTCCGTCCGGCCGGGCCACGACCAGGCGCGCGCCGGCCAGGAGCGGCTGGAACAGCTCCCAGATGGATACATCGAAGCCGTACGGGGTCTTGTGAAGGACGACGTCGCTCTCGCCCAGCGGGAAGGCGTCGCGCATCCACAGGAGCCGGTTGCGGATCGCGCGATGGGAGACGACCACCCCCTTGGGCCGGCCGGTCGAGCCGGACGTGTAGATGACGTAGGCGGACGCGTCGGGCGGGACGTCGACCAGCGGGTCATGGGCCGGCTCGGCGGAGAGGTCGTCGGCGTCGATGAGGATCGCGGGGATCGCCGCGGTCGGGATTCGATCCGCGAGCCGCTGCAGCGCGACGATCGCGACCGGCCGCACGTCGTCGAGGACGAGCGCGATCCGGGCCGCGGGGAGGGTCGGCTCGATCGGCACGTACGCGGCCCCGGCCTTGAGGACGCCGAGGATGGCGACCACCAGCTCGGCCGAGCGCTCCAGGATCAGCGCGACCGGGCGATCCACGTCGGCCCCGAGCGAGCGGAGCCGGTGGGCGAGCTGGCTGGCGCGGCGGTCCAGCTCGGCGAAGGACATCCGCTCGTCGCCGAACACGACCGCGGTCGCGTCCGGGCGCCGGGTCGCCTGGTCCCGCACCAGGGCATGCAGGGTCTCCGGGCCGTCGAACGAGCGGCTGGTGTCGTTCCAGTCGACGGCGATCGTGCGCCGCTCGGCCTCCGACAGCATCGGCAGCTGGTCGACGGTCAGGTCCGGCCGCCGGGTGGCGGCGGCGAGGAGCGCGCGGAACCGGTCCGCCATGCGCTCGACCGTCTCGCGGTCGAACAGATCGGCGCTGTACTGGATCGCTCCCGCCATCGCGCCGTCGCGCTGGCCGAGGAACAGCGACAGGTCGCAGTGCGACGAGACGGTGTCGAGCTCCACCTCCTCGACCGACACATCCGCCAGCCGCGGCCTGCCCGCGGGGGCGTCGTTCATCACCGCCATCACCTGGAAGATCGGGGCCCGGCCGACGTCCCGCGGCGGATTCAGCTCCTCCACCAGCCGCTCGAACGGGAGGTCCTGGTGGGCGTAGGCGTCGAGCGCGTCGCCGCGCACTCGCTCGACCAGCTGGCGGAAGCTCGGCCCTCCGGCGAGGTCGACCTCGAGGACCAGCATGTTGACGAAGAAGCCGATCAGCTCCTCGAGCTCGGGGCGCCCGCGGTTCGCGACCGGCGTCCCGATCAGGATCCGGCGCTCTCCCGCGTGGCGGGCGAGCAGCGCGCCCCAGGCGGCGACCAGGACCATGAACGGCGTCGCGCCGGTCGCGGTGCAGAGCGCGCGCAGGTCGCCCTCGGCCCCGGATGGCAGCTCGAACCGCACCACGCCGCCCCGGCCGGTCGCGACCCGCGGACGCGCGTGATCGGTCGGCAGCTCGAGGACCGGGAGGGTCGCCAGCTTCGCCTTCCAGTGGGCCAGGTCGTCGGCCCACGCGTCGCGGCGGAGCCGGTCCCGCTCCCACGCGGCGAAGTCGCCGTACTGGACCGGCAGATCGGGGAGCAGCGCGCCGGCGCCGTCTCGCTCGGCCTCGTACAGCGCGCCGAGGTCGCGGAGGAACACGCCGCGCGACCACCCGTCCGACACGATGTGGTGGAAGCACACCACCAGGAGGTGCTCGAGCTCCGCCACCCGCACCAGCCTGGTGCGGAACAGGGGACCGGCGGCCAGGTCGAACGGCCGCCGAGCCTCCTCGGCCGCCAGCTCGAGCGCCATGGCGTTTCTCGTCGCCGGATCCGCCACCGCCGAAACGTCCACGCGCTCGAGGACCGCGGTGGCGCACGGCGACACGTGCTGGAACGGCTCCCCGTCGACCGAGAGGAAGGTCGTCCTCAGGATCTCGTGGCGCTCGACGATCCGCTGCAGGGCGCGCTCGAGCGCGTCGACCGACAGCTGGCCGCGCAGCCGCGCCGCGCCGGCGATGTGATGGCGTGTGCTGCCCGGCTCCATCTGCTCGAGCAGCCAGAGGCGCCGCTGCGGGGAGGACGCCGGCGGAGGGGTCTCGCGTCCGATCGGGCGGAGGGCGGGCGTCCGGTCGGTCGCGGGCAGCTCCGCCGCCATCCGGGCCGCCTGCTCGGCGATGGTCCGGGCCTCGAAGAACATCGCCAGGGGCGGCTTGATGCCGAGCTCGCGCGCGACCCGCGCCGCCACGCGCGTGGTGGCGAGTGAATGGCCGCCGACATCGAAGAAGTCCTCGGTCCGGCCGACCTCGTCGATGCCGAGGACGTCGCACCAGATCCGGGCGAGCGTGCGCTCCAGATCGCGCGGCGGGCGCGGCGCGGTCGGCGGGCGGCGGTCCGGCTCGGCCTGCGGTGGGCTGGTGACCGCGGTGGCCCGCTCACGCTCACCGACGAGCGAGATCGAGTCGACCGGTGCGTCCGGGTCGGCGACGACCGCGACGAGGAGTCGCTCGAGATCCGCGGCCAGCCCGGCGATCGAGGCGGCATCGAACAGGTCGGTGCTGTACTCGAGGGCGCCGGCCAGCCCGCCGGCGGTCTCGGTGAGCGTGAGGGTCAGCTCGAGCTTGGCGGTGTGGGTGGGGATCTCGGTGATCGCGAGGGAGAGCCGATCGAGCGCGAGGGTGGGAGGCGCGGTGTGCACGACCAGCATGGTCTGGAAGAGCGGCGTGCGGCCCGGGTGGCGCCCCGGCCCGACCGCCTCGACGATTCGCTCGAAGGGCAGGTCCTGGTGAGCGAGGGCCTCGAGCGCGGTGGAGCGCACGCGGGCCAGGAGCGCGCGAAACGAGGGCCGCCCGCCGAGATTCACTCGCAGGGGGAGGCTGTTGACGAAGAGGCCGATGAGCGGCTCGAGGGCGGCGTCGCGCCGGCTGGCGACCGGGATGCCGACCACGACCTCGGGCTGACCGGCCCGGCGCCCGAGCAGCGCGGCCCACGCCGCGCAAAGGGCCATGAAGAGAGTGGCTCCGTCGCGCGCCGCGCAGGCGCCGAGTGCTGACACCTGCGCGGGCGCCAGCGCGATGGGCAGGCTGGCGCCGCGTCCACTGGCGCGCGCGGGCCGGGGTCGATCGGTGGGGAGGTCGAGCGCGGCCGGCGCACCGTCGAGCTTGCCGGTCCAGTAGGCGAGCTGGCCGGCGAGCCGATCGCCGTCGAGCCAGGCGCGCTGCCAGGCGGCGTAGTCGGCGTACTGCACCGGCAGGTCGGGGAGCGGCGAGGGTGCGCCGGCCAGCCGCGCGGCGTAAAGCGCGCCGAGCTCTCGCGCGAGCACGTCCACCGACCATCCGTCGAAGACGATGTGATGAAGCACCAGGACGATGACGTGCTCGTCCTCGGCGATGCGGATCGAGAGCACGCGCAGGAGCGGGCCGCGCTCGAGATCGAACGGGCGCATCGCCGCCTCGCGGGTGGCGTCGGCGAGGGTGGCGTCGCGTGCATCGGCCGGCGCGCCGCAGAGATCGAGGACCGCGAGCGGGACGGCCATGAAGGGGCGGACCAGCTGCGCGGGACGACCCTCGTCGTCGACGAACACCGTGCGCAGGATCTCGTGGCGGTCGATGACCTGGCCCACCGCCGAGGCGAACGCCGACGGGTCGAGCGGGCCGACCGCGCGCAGGGCCGCGCACACGTGGTACCGGGGCGAGTCCGGCTCGAGCTGGTGGAGAAACCACAGACGCTCCTGCGCGAACGAGAGCCGGAGCGGGCCGCCGTCGCGGGCGATCGGTCGGAGCGGGGGTAGCTCGCGGCCGCGCCCGCGGGCCTCCTCGATGCGGCCGGCCAGGGCGGCGATGGTGGGAGCCTCGAAGATCGCGGTCACCGGGACATCGACGTCGAACGCATCGCGCAGGTGCGCCGTCACGCGGATGGCGAGGAGCGAGTGGCCGCCGAGCGCGAAGAAATCGTCGTGGGCGCCCGGGCGCTCGACGCCGAGCACCTGGGCGAAGATCTCGGCCAGCCCGGTCTCGACCGAGGTCCGCGACTCGACGTGTGGCCGCCCGCTCGCGGCGGCGCCGGGCCGGGGCAGCGCGCTGCGGTCGAGCTTCCCGTTCGGGGTCAGCGGCAGCGCGTCCAACGCGACGAACGCGCCCGGGACCATGTGCGCGGGCAGCGCGGCGCGGAGGGCGGCTCGCAGCGCGGTGAGGTCCGCGGCCTGGCCCGGGCGCCACACGATGCAGGCGACCAGGCGGGGCTCGTGGCCGTCGCGGTCGAGGAACACGGCCGCCTCGCGCACCGACGAGCACGCGGTCAGCGCCGCCTCGATCTCACCCAGCTCGATCCGGTGGCTGCGAAGCTTGACCTGGCGATCGAGCCGGCCGAGCAGCTCGAGCTGCCCGTCGGCCCGCCAGCGCGCGCGATCGCCGCTGCGATACAGCCGGGCCCCGGGATGCTCGCCTGACGGATCGGGCACGAAGCGCTCGGCGGTGAGATCCGGCCGGCCGACGTAGCCGCGCGCGAGGCCGTCACCGCCGATGAACAGCTCGCCGGCGACGCCGACCGGCTGGAGCGCGCAGCGCCGGTCGAGGACATGGACCCGCGCCCCGGCGATCGGCCGGCCGACCGGCACGGTGCCGGACGCGGTCGCGACCGCCGGCCCCTCGTAGATGGTGCAGCCGACCGTGGTCTCGGTCGGACCGTACTCGTTGATGATCCGGCTGGCCGGCGCGCGCTCTCGCCAGTGGCGCACCACGTCGGTGCGGAGAGCGTCGCCGCCCACCACGAACACGTGAGCGCGCTCGCCCGGCTCGGTCGGCTCGAGCTGATGAGCGAGCATCTCCAGGTGAGCAGGAGTGAGCTTGACCAGCGCGGCGCGGCCCCGCAGCGCGCCGGCGAGGGCCCCGGTGGCGGCGTCGCCGGAGATCAGGGTGACCGCGCCGCCATGGGTCAGCGGGACCAGGAGACTCGTCACCGTCAGGTCGAACGAGAGCGGCGAGTGCACCGGCGCGGACCCGCCAGGACCGGCGCCGTACGCGCGGCCGGCCCAGTCGACGTACCGGGCCAGCGAGCGGTGCGACACCATGACGCCCTTGGGGCGCCCGGTGGACCCGGACGTGTAGAGGATGTAGGCCAGCTGATCGCCGTCGACGGGGCGGCGCCGGCCCTGCCCTCGCGCCTCCTCCAGGTCGTCGGCGGCCGAGGGCTCACCGCTACCGACGACGAGGACGGTCATGCCGTCCCGCGCGGTCAGCGCGGCGGCGAGGGCGGGCTGGGTCAGCACGACGCGCGGCGAGGCGTCCGCGAGCACCATCGCCCGTCGGTCGGCGGGGTCGTCCGGATCGAGCGGGACGTAGGCGCCGCCCGCCGTCAGCACGCCGAGGAGCGAGACCACCATCTCGGGCGAGCGCCGCATGTGGATGCCGACGCGCACGTCAGGGCCGACGCCGTGCGTGCGCAGGACGCTCGCCAGATCCGCCGCCCGGAGAGCGAGCGCGCCGTAGGTGGTCGTCCGGCCCTCGCAGGTGATGGCGACGGCGTCCGGGGTGCGCGAGGCCTGCGCCTCGAACCGCGCGACGCAGTCGGACGGCGCGGACGGCCCGGTGGCGGGACCGTTGCCCCATCCGAGGAGGTCTCGCCGCTCGCTGGCGGGCAGGATGTCGAGCTCCTCGAGCGGTGTGGACGGGCCGGCGATCGCCGCGTCGAGGAGGTTCTCGAAGCAGGTCGCGAAGCGCTCGATGGTCGGGGCGTCGAACAGGTCGGCGCTGTACTCGAGCGCGAGGGCCAGACCGCGATCGTCGGCCGCCACGGACATCGAGAGATCGAACGGCGAGGCGCGGCGATCCAGCGCGATCGAGCGGAGCTCGAGGTCGCCGAGCCTCATCGACACGCCGGGCTCGTCGACCGCGACCGAGGCGAGCGCGCCGAGCCCCGCGAGGTGCGACTGCTGGAACGTGAACATGCTCTGGAAGACCGGCGAGCGGGACCGGTCGGACGAGGGCTGCAGTCGCTCGACCAGGAGCGGAAAGGGCAGCGCCTGGTGATCGAGGCCCTCCAGCGCCGTCTCCCGGGTCCGCGCGAGCAGCTCCGCGAACGTCGGGCCTCCGTCGAGGCGAAGTCGCAGCGGGACCGGGTTGACGAAGTAGCCCACCGTCCGGGCCACGCCGGCTCGCGCTCGGTCCGCCACCGGGACGCCCACCGCGAAGTCGGTCTGGCCGCTCCATCGAGAGAGCAGCGCCCCGTGGGCGGCCAGGAGCACGTGGAACGCGGTCGAGTTGTGTCGGGCGGCGAAGGCTCGCGTTCGACTCCACAGCTCCGCGGACAGGCGTCGCCGCACCACGCCACCGCCAAAGCGGCGGACCGCCGGTCGAGGTCGGTCGGTCGGCAGCTCCAGCGGGGGAATCGCGTCCTGCAGCTGCGCCCGCCAGTACGCCCACAGTCGCTCGCCCTCGGCCCCCTCGAGCTGCCGCTCCTGCTCGCGCACGTGGTCGGTGTAGGCAGCGCCTCGCGGCGGCAGCGACGGGGCCTGGCCGCGCGACCGCGCGTCGAGGAGCGCACCGAGCTCCTGGAGAAGCACGGTCAGAGACCAGAGATCCGCCACCAGGTGGTGGACCGCGAGCACGATGGCGCGGTCGTCCGGTCCGCGGGTGAAGAGGCGCGCGCGGAGGAGCGGGCCGCGCTCGAGGTCGAAGGGGCGCGCGGCCTCCTGGTTCAGGCGGGCGACCAGCTCGGCCTCGTCCCAC
>DATHKR010000296.1:0-19305 GCA_035489015.1 Kofleriaceae bacterium
ATCCGGGTGGCAGAGAAGGTGGGCTACGTGCCGCGCGTGCACACCGCCTACCACGGGAGCCCGACCATCGTGTTCGACCGCGTGATCTGATCGCGCTCCGCAGCGGGTGGAGCGGGCCGCTCGCGCTGGAATTCGCGCTGGCTTCGTGCCATAGCTCGGCCATGAGCGGACCGGCGGCCGAACCGGCCAGCAACACCTGGCGCCAGCCTGCCGAGTGGGAGCCGCACGACGCGTGCTGGCTGGCCTGGCCGAGCCACCCCGAGGAGTGGCCGGGGGCGGGCGTCCTCGACGGCACCCGCCGCGCGGTGGCCGAGATGGCCCGCGCGCTGGTCGGCGGCGAGCGGGTCGAGCTCCTGGTCCTGCCCGGCGAGAGCGAGGAGACCGCGCGCCGCGCGCTCGACGGCGTGGCGGTCCGCTACCACCACATCCCGTTCGGCGACGTGTGGCTGCGCGACACCGGGCCGATCTTCCTGCGCGCCGGCGCCGGCCCGCTGGTCGCGGCCTGCTTCGGCTGGAACGGCTGGGGCGGGAAGTACCTGTTCGAGCACGACGCCGAGGTCGGCGGGCGCATCGCCGAGGTCGCCGGCGCGCGGGTGGTGCGCTACCCGATGGTGCTCGAGGGCGGCGCGATCGAGGTCGACGGCGAGGGCACGCTCTTGACCACGCGCCAGTGCCTGCTCGATCCGAGCCGCAACCCGGGCATGAGCGAGGCGCAGATCGAGCGCCACCTCGGCGTCGAGCTCGGCGCGCGCCGGGTGCTGTGGCTCGATCGCGGGCTGGCCAACGATCACACCGACGGTCACGTCGACACCCTGGCCCGCTTCGTCGCGCCCGGCCGGGTGGTGTGCATGGAGCCGAGCGGCCGGGACGACCCGAACCGCGACGCGCTGGCCGGGGTCGTGCGCGACCTGGGCGGCATGCGCGACGCGTCCGGGCGCGCGCTCGAGGTGGTGCGGATCCCGTCGCCGGGGCGGATCGAGAGCGCGAGCGGCGAGCTGGCTCCGGCCAGCTACGTCAACTTCCTGGTCGGCAACCGCGCGGTGCTGGTCCCGGTGTACGGCGCGCCGGGCGACCGCGAGGTGGTCGAGGTGCTGGGCGAGCTCTTCCCCGGGCGCGCGGTCGTCCCGATCGACGGACGCGCCGCGGTGGTCGGCGGGGGCGCGTTCCACTGCATGAGCCGCGAGCAACCGGCCGCCGGCGGGGTCGCTCCATGACCGGGCGCGCGCCCCACCAGCTCCACGTCGCGGCGGTGCAGGCCGCGCTCGCCGACGACCGCGAACACAACGTGGCGCGCCTGACCGAGCGGGTGCGCGAGGCGGCCGGGCGCGGGGCCCAGGTCATCCTCCTGCCCGAGCTGTTCGAGGGGCATTACTTCCCCCGCCGGCAGCTCGAGGAGGACTTCGCGCGCGCCCAGCCGCTGGCCGATCATCCGACGGTGGCGCACTTCCGCCGGCTGGCGGCCGAGCTCGACGTCGCCCTGCCGATCTCGTTCTTCGAGCGGAGCGGGCCGCACTACTACAACAGCGTGGCGATGGTCGACGCCGGCGGCGCGGTCCTGGGCGTCTACCGCAAGAGCCACATCCCGGACGGACCGGGCTACCAGGAGAAGTTCTTCTTCCGCCCGGGCGACACCGGCTTCCGCGCCTGGTCGACCCGCCACGCGTCGATCGGCGTGGGGATCTGCTGGGACCAGTGGTTCCCCGAGGCGGCCCGCGCGATGGTGCTCGGCGGCGCCGATCTGCTGCTCTACCCGACCGCGATCGGCAGCGAGCCCCACGAGCCGGGCATGGACACCCGCGACCCGTGGCGGCGCGTGATGATCGGCCACGCGGTGGCCAACGCGTGCGCGGTGGTCGCGGCCAACCGGGTCGGGCGCGAAGGCGCCGGCCAGCCCGGCGGCGACGGCGAGGGGCCGATCCGCTTCTACGGCAGCTCCTTCATCGCCAACCACCGCGGCGACATCCTCGCCGAGCTGGGCCGCGACGAGGAGGGTGTGGTCAGCGCGGTGATCGATCTGGACGAGCAGCGCCGCTACCGGGCCGGGTTCGGGTTCTTCCGCGACCGCCGCCCGGAGCTCTACCGAGTGCTCAGCGACAACGACAAGGGGGACGACCCGGCATGACCACCGAGCTTGTCAACTATCAGACCGCCGACGGTGTGGCGATCCTGGAGCTCACCAACCCGCCCGCCAACGCCTACTCGTACGAGATGTTCCGCCAGCTCGACGACGCGATCCTGCGCGCGCGGATGGACGAGGAGGTCCACGTCCTGGTGCTGCGCGGCGCCGGCGACAAGTTCTTCTGCGCCGGCGCCGACATCGCGATGCTCGACCGCGTCACCCCCGAGTTCAAGTACTACTTCTGCCTGCACGCCAACGAGACCCTGCTCCGCCTCGAGCAGACCCCGAAGCTGGTCATCGCGGCGATGAACGGGCACTGCGTGGGCGGCGGCCTCGAGGTGGCGATGGCGGCCGACCTGCGCGTCGGCAAGGCGGGCGGCGGCAAGGTCGGCCTGCCCGAGGTCTCGCTCGGCGTCCTGCCCGGCACCGGAGGCACCCAGCGGCTGTCCCGCCTGCTCGGCAAGAGCAAGGCGATCGAGCTCATGGTGCGCGGCGACCGCATGACCATGGAGGAGGCGCACGAGCTCGGCCTGGTCAACTGGATCCTGCCGGCCGAGGGCTTCGGCGAGGCGGCGCTGGAGCTGGCCCGCTCGTTTTGCCCGCCCGGCAAGGCGTCGCGCGCGGTCGGCGCGATCAAGCGCGCGGTGCAGAGCGGGAGCGACGTGAGCATCGAGACCGGCCTCGCGCTCGAGCGCGAGCTGCAGCAGCAGCTGTTCACCAGCGAGGACGCGCGCGAGGGGATGCGCGCGTTCGTCGAGAGCCGGCCGCCGCGCTTTCGCGGCAAGTGAGCCGCGCGGCAGGTGAAAGCCGGTCCGCGCGTGCGCCCGGGCACGGCGAAAACGGGAGGCGCCTGCCGACGGACCGGGCTACAATTTCAGGAGCATTCAGGGGAATTGGATCCTCGTGGAGGGCCTCGATGACCGTGTTCGTTCGCGCCGTCGTGACTGGCTTCGGCTTCAGCCTCGGAGCGGCGCTGTTTCGCAAGGTGTCCGACAGGCTCGGCCTGAACGACGACAAGTCGGCCAAGAATGGCCGGCAGGACAGCAAGGTCGATCCGGACGTGGTGGCCGGAAAGGCCGGAGGTGAGAGCGGCGCGGACGACGGTCACGCGGCGCTGGTCTTCGGCTGAGCCCACCTCGCTCATGATCGGCGTCGAGTTCACCGAGCGCACCCTGGCTCCGGGGCTGCTGCTCGCCATGCCGCACCTCCTGGACCCGAACTTCCACCGCGCCGTGGTGCTCATGATCGAGCACAACGACGAGGGATCGTTCGGCCTCATCATCAACCGGCCCAGCACGATGAGCGTGTCGTCGCTGCTGGTGGCGCTCGACATGTCGTGGCGCGGTGACGACGAGGCGGTGGTGTGGACCGGTGGACCGGTGATGCCGACCAGCGGCTGGGTCCTGCACGAGCCGAGCATGCGGGTCGGCCCGGGCGCCGCGACGCTGCAGACGGGGCTGGAGACGGACGGCACGGTGAGCTTCGCACCCGGGCTCGATCTGTCCACCTCGCCCGACAAGCTGCGGCTCATCGCCGAGGCGCCGCCGGAGCGGACCCGGTTCCTGCTCGGCTACAGCGGCTGGGGACCGGGCCAGCTGGCCGACGAGATGGCGCGCGGCTCCTGGCTGCACGCGGACCCGGACCCGGAGCTCATCTTCGAGACTCCGGCCGAGGTCCTGTGGGAGAGCGCCCTGCGGTCGCTCGGGGTGAGCCCCGAGTCGATCGTCCAGGGGAGCGGGATCCACTGACGGGCTGGCCTCGGCATCAGGCTGCCGTCACGTCGGCGCCGTCTTCACCATCATCCCGCCGATCTCCTTGAACAGCTTGGCTGCCACGAGGGCAGTCTGGTTGGAGATGTCGCAGCGCGGGTTGTACTCGACGATGTCGGCGCCCACGATCGGTCGATCGATCGACTGGATCAGATCGATCACCTGACGGGTGGACGGGCCGCCGGGCTCCCTGTGCGAGACACCGGGCGCAAAGGCCGGGTCCAGCCCGTCGAGGTCCAGCGAGAGGTAGACCGGCGTGGTCAGGTCGATCCGGAGACCGTCGCTCCAGCGAGCGGCCTCGATGACCTCGACGCCGAACCGCCTGAACTGGTCGCGGTGATGATCGTTGACGGTGCGGAGGCCCACCTGGATCAAGCGATCGGCCAGCCGCTCCTCCATGATCCGGGCAAATGGCGAGGCGTGGGATCGCGGGTTGCCCTGGTACGCGTGATAGATGTCGGCATGCGCGTCGATGTGGAGGATGGTCAGCGCCGGGTGACGGCGGCGCACCGCGCGCATGATCGGATGGGTGATGGCATGGTCACCACCGAGGCTGATCAGCGGATCGCCCGACTCCATCGCCCGCCCCACCTGCTGCTCGATGAGATCCCACGCGTCCGAGGCGTCATCGAACTGGATGTCGCCATGATCGACCAGCCTGCCCGCCGCCCCGAGGTCGACGCCCGTCTCGCTCCAGATGCTGTACGCGTCGGAGTGCAGCTCGCGGCGGATCAGCGCGGGCGCCTCGGCGGCCCCCTTCAGGAAGGAGGAGTTCTCGTCGTGAGGAATTCCGAGGAGTGAGATCCTGACCATCCTGGCTCGCTCGATCTGCGTCTGGTCTGGCGCTGACGTCAGCCGAACCCGCCCCACCAGCGGCGTCGCTTGCCGGGGGCCAGGAAGGAGCTGACCGCGCTCCACAGGGCGTCGAAGGACTTGCGGTCGAAGCCGGAGCCGGTGTCGAGCCAGTCGTGGTGCGGTGGATCCTGGTGTGGGTCGCGGAAGTGTCCGATGAGATCGAGGTGGTCGCCCTGGGCGGCGTAGATGACCTCGCCCCAGAGCTGAGAGCTGCTGGGCACGACTCCGTCGCTGTCGTCGGGGCGGGGCAGCGAGCCGAGCAGGCGCAGGAGCGCCTCGCGCTGGGCGGCGTCGGGCTGGGCGAGGCGCTCGGCGCGGGCGTTGCCGGTCTGCCGGTGCAGCCAGCGGTAGAGCAGGAACGACGCCTGCCGGGTCACTCGCGGCCCGACCGCCAGGTGCTGCATCAATCGCGGCGGCTTGCCCCGCGAGACCACGCAGCCGTAGCGGACGCCGGGGCGGTTCTCGGCGGTCGCGTTGAAGAGGTCGATCCCGTCGGGGGTGATCTGGGGCAGGAGCGCCTGGTCGCTGCCGATGTCGCTCAGGAACGCGGCGATCGGCTCGCGCTCGTCCTCGTCGATGCGGCCGAGTAGCTCCGCCTCCAGGTGATCGAGCAGCGCCTCGGTCTGGCTGCCGGGCAGGCCGAGCCGCGCGAGGGTCGACCCCAGCCGCGCGATCAGCGACAGCGGCAGCCGACCCTGGCGCAGCACCGCCACCGTCGCCAGCGAGAACAGGCGCAGGAGCTTCTGCCCGAACATCCCGGTGAAGAACGAGGCCAGCGGCGTGCCGTAGTGCGGGGTCGACACCGTGACCACCGTGCGCACCCGGCGCGCCATCTCCTCGACCGGATAGCCGTTGGCCTTGAGATCGGCGCCGGGCGTGCAGAGGAGGCGCGCGTCGAGCCCGCCGGTCGAGTGGCCGATGAGGTGGATCGGCCCGCTGGTCGACGTCTGCGCGATCCCCTCGAGGATCTGCGACGCGCGGGTGCGCAGCGACGCGGTCGGCGACACCCGGATGCGGTGGATCTCGCACGGGATGCCGCGCCCGTCGAACCAGCGCTCGAGCGCGTTGCGCACGTGCCCGAAGTAGATGAGCCGCCCGAAGTTGATGAAGCCGAAGAAACCCGGCAGGAGGTAGATGTGGTGGGTCTCGCGCAATGACTGCCCTGGGGGGGCTTCCATCTCAGACCGGTCCGCGCGCCTGGCCGCGGCTCGGTCCCGGCCGCTCGTCGGGCTGGCTGCGCCGGCGCCGCCGCGGCTTGTTGGTCGGGATGAGCGATCGGATCGTCATGAGCTTGCCGTAGCAGAGCAGCCGATCGCCGGGGAGGATCTCGTAGTCGCCGCCCGGGTTGGGCATCGTCAGGCTGCCGCGAAAGACGCTGAGCACGGTGACCTCGTGCGCGCGCAGGCCGGCGTCGCGCAGCTTCTTTCGGGCCAGGCGCGAGTCGGCGTTGATCGGCACCTCGACCACGCCGTAGCCGCTCTTCAGGGTGAGGCGCTGGCGCACGTCCACCTCGGGGAACAGCACGCGGTCGGCCAGGTTGTCGACGATGGCGCCGGCCACGTCCACGCCGGTCGCCTCCTCGATCCCCTCCAGGCCGGGCGAGGAGTTGACCTCCACGATCTTGGGCCCGTCATCCCCCTCCAGCATGTCCACGCCGGCGACGGTGAGCCCCATGATCTGGGCGGCCAGGATCGCGCTGCGCTCGTACTCCGGCGCCAGGTTGACCCGCTCGGCCCGCCCGCCCCGGTGCACGTTGCTGCGGAACTCGTCGTCCTGGGCGACCCGGCGGATGGCGGCCACCACCCGGTCGCCGACCACGAACGCGCGCATGTCGCGCCCGCGGCTCTCGGCGACGAACTTCTGGATGAGCACGTTCTGCCGCGCCCACTGCAGGGTCTCCACGATCGCCTGGGCGATCTTGGTGGAGTCGGCCAGGATCACGCCGACCCCCTGGGTCCCCTCGAGCACCTTGATGATGACCGGCGCGCCGCCGACCTGGCGGATGGCGCCCAGCACCCCCTCCTTGTCGCGCACGAACGCGGTCGGGACCAGGCCGATGTTGTGACGCGAGAGCACCTGCAGCGAGCGCAGCTTGTCGCGCGACACGCTGATCGCGTGCGACGAGTTGAGGGTGAAGACACCCATCTGCTCGAACTGGCGCACGACGGCGGTGCCGAAGAAGGTGATCGAGGCGCCGATGCGCGGGACCACCGCGTCGTAGCGGCTCAGCCGCCGCCCCTTGTAGTAGAGGGCCGGCTTGCTCTGCTCGACGAGGATCGAGAAGCGGAGCGGGTTGAGGATCCGCACCTCGTGCCCGCGCGAGATCGCCGCCTGCTTGAGGCGATGAGTGCTGTAGAGCCGAGGACCACGCGACAGGATGGCGATCTTCATGGGTGCGTTCTCTGTTGCGCTTCTCTGGCCGCTGTCCGGCGACGTTACCACCCGGGTCGCTTGCGGCAATTCGGCGGCGGGGCGGAGAACCAGACATATTTGTCGCAGGGGTGGATCTGCTTCTGTAATAAGCCTCCGAAATCACGGTGGCACTCGCCTTGCTCTGTGGACCTGCGTGCGAATTCGAGGGGTCACCATGATGGAACCACGCAGGGTCACTGTTCTCGCCGCCGCGCTCGCGGCGGCCGTCGCGCTCGCGGGCGCATGCGGAGGAGAGACGAGCGGAGGAGGAGGAGGCAACGGCGGCGGGAACGGCGTCGGGCTGGGCGGCGCCCAGGACATCGGCGCGTTCCGCGCGATCCTCGACGACGGCGAGATCCCCGGCGAGAGCACGCTCGACGCCAACGGCTTCTTCTCCGAGCACTACAGCGAGCTGCCGCCGGCCGACTGCGGCGGCCCGCTCTGCCTGGTCGGCAGGATCGCGGTCGGGCAGAGCTGGACCGGCGGCCCGGACCAGGCGGTCCTGCAGGTGGTGCTGTCCACCCCGCTCGATCCGTCGGAGCTGGAGCGGAAGCCGCTCGACCTGGTCGCGGTGATCGACACCTCCGGCTCGATGGCCGAGCAGGACCGGATCGGCTACGCGCGCACCGGCCTGCACGCGCTCATCGACGAGATGGACCCGGGCGACCGCCTCGCCATCGTCAGCTTCAGCGACGAGGTGGCGGTGCCGGCCGGGCTCCAGGAGGTCGGCGACGGCGCCGCGCTCCACGCCGCGGTCGACCAGCTGGCCGCCACCGGGGCGACCAACCTCCACGACGGGCTGGAGCGCGGCTTCCAGCTCGGCCTCGAGGCGTTCGACCCGGCGCGGCAGGACCGGGTCATCCTGGTCTCGGACGGGCTCGCCACGATCGGGATCACCGACGACGCGGCGATCCAGTCGATGGCCGATCGCTACCTGTCCGACGGGATCGGCCTCACCACGGTCGGGGTCGGGCTCGACTTCGACGTCGAGCTCCTGCGCGGGCTGGCCGAGCGCGGCGCCGGCAACTTCTACTTCCTCGAGGAGCCGGCGGCGATCAGCGAGGTCTTCCGCGAGGAGCTGGACACCTCGGTCACGCCGATCGCGCTCGACGTGCAGCTCTCGGTCGCCGCCGAGGCCGGCTGGCGGATCGGCGATGTGATCGGCACCCACTACTGGGCCGGCTCCGATCGCTCCGGTGAGGTGCAGCTGCCGGCCGTGTTCATGGCCAGCCGCGAGAGCGATCAGCCGGGCGAGTACGGCCGGCGCGGGGCGGGCGGCGCGATCTTCCTCTCGATGGTGCCGACCGAGGGCACGGTGTGGGACCCGAGCGACGCGCTCGCGGCGGTGCGGCTGACCTACCGGCTGCCGGGCGGCGAGGAGCGGCTCGAGACCCGGCTCGACGTGGACAGCCGGCCGGACGCCGACAGCCCGGGCGAGGCGTACCTCGGCGACGAATCGATGGCCGAGCACTACGCGATGTACAACGTGTTCGTCGGCCTGCGCGCCGCCACCCGCGAGGCCGAATACGGCAGCTACAGCTGCGCGCTGGGCGTGCTCGAGCGGCTCGACTCGAGCGCGGCGCGCTGGCAGGCGGAGTTCGCCGACGAGGACCTCGAGGCGGATCGCGCCATCATCGCCCGGTTCGCCGACAACCTGCGCGCGCGGGGCGCGACCTCCGCCGAGCAGTGCGGCTACGAGGAGTCCTACGAGGAGTACCCGGCGTACTGCCAGGCCGGCGGCAGCGCGGCGACCGGCGCGGCCAGCTGGGGGCTCATCGGGATCGCGCTCGCGCTCGCGATCGGTCGGCGGCGCGGACGGCGCGGCGGCGCGTGATGAGCGCGAGGCCGACGAGGACGAAGCCGGCCAGCCCGGCCGGCATCCCGCCGGCCGCGGCGCAGCCGCCGCTCGACGACGATCCGTCGGTGGCGCTGCCGTCGCCGGCGCCGCCGTCGCCGCTGCCGTCATCGCTGCCATCGTCGGTGCCGTCGTCGCTGCCATCGTCGCCGGTGCCGGCGTCCGGCTGGCCGGTGGGCCCGGCATCGCTGTCGCCGGTGCGCTCGCTGGCGCAGCCCGGTGCCGGCGTGGCCGGCGCGGTGCGCGAGAGCACCAGGTCGGCGCACTGGTAGTAGAGGTCTTTCCCGCCCTCCGGCCCCCACGGCATCTTGTCGCTCATGACCTGGATGAGCTGGAGCGTGCAGTTGTCGCACTCGACGTCGGGCAGGGTGACCTCGAGCGAGTAGCGCCGGTTGCCGTCGGCGTCGACGTCGCGGTCGGGGATGTCGTCCACCAGCACGCTCGGCGCGGTGTAGAAGTCGTCGTAGTCGGTCGGGTCCGCGAAGCCGTCGACGCCGTCGTCGTCGAAGCTCACCCGGAAGTGGCCCGGGTGCTCGACCGTCTCGTCCCACTCGACCGTGATGACCGATCCGGGCTGGAACTCGCACACGTTGTCGCTGCGCTCGCCGCCGGCCAGGCCGCACGGGCCGGCCTTCATCTCGGCGTGGCGCTGCAGTGGCACGGCGATCTGCACGTGAGCGCGCGCGGCAGGGGAGGCGGCGAGGACGAGGAGGCCGGCGGCGAGGCCGGGGACAGTCGAGGCGAGGCTAGAGCGCATGATGACCAGCATCGTGCACGGCGCGAGCCACCGGCCGCCCGCGTCATATCGATGAGTTCGCGGGATGAATCTCGCTCCGGCGCCACCTGGCCCCCAGGGCGCATCCCCGGTCGTCAGGGCGCGCTCTCGAGCACCCCCAGGAGGTCGATGCGCAGCGGGCCGTGCTGGCCGGGCGGCGGCGGGTGGATCGCGCTCCGGCGCAGGCGAAAGCGCGCCAGCGAACCGGCCGGCGCGATCTCCTGGTCGACCAGCAGGCGGGCGAGGAGGTCGCTGAACCAGGCCGAGAGCTGGTCGTGCACCTCGGGCGCTCGCTCGATGAGCTGCGCGGCCAGCTCCGGGTAGCAGGGCTCGAGCAGGCCCGGCTCTGGCTCGCAGGTGAGGCCGAGCTCGTGGAGCGACAGGCGCGGGGCGAGCCCGGCTGGACGATCCGGCTCCGACGCGGCCAGGTCGAAGCCGGCCCGGCCGAAGAGGTGCGCCGGCGTGCGCAGCGCGCCGTCCTCGAGCAGGAGCGCGCTGGCCACGCCGATCTGGTAGCTCTGGCCGGGGCGGGTCGACGGC
Source organism: Kofleriaceae bacterium (assembly GCA_035489015.1). Taxonomy (GTDB): domain Bacteria; phylum Myxococcota_A; class Polyangia; order Haliangiales; family Haliangiaceae; genus DATFRY01. The sequence goes on from DATHKR010000296.1 coordinate 10,326, forward strand.
GCCAGCGTCGGCGGCAACGGCAGCGACGGCCCGCGCGCGCGCACGCTCAGGAGCTCGGCCACGATCGGGTCGCGGTTGAAGCGCTCGACGATCCCGCTGCCGGCCAGCGACTCCTCGAGGTAGCCGGTGGCCCAGAGGACGTAGAGCAGCCCGTTGAGCGCGTTGCCGTCCAGCTCGATGGCGAGCGGCGCGGTCATCGCGGCCGGCGGCCCGGCCAGCGCCGGCGCCGGTGGCAGGAGCACCGGGGCGCCGACCCGCCCTGCCCTGCGCGCCGCCGCCGCGGCCGGAGCCAGCGCGACCGCGAGCGGCACCGACGCGTGCGAGCCGTCCACCACCTCGATGTCGCGGCCCGGGCAGTAGGCCAGCTCGAGCGCGCGACCGCGCCCCAGCGGCAGGGGCGGCGGGGCGGTCATGACCTGGTCGAGCGCGGCGGCGATCTCGCGCCGGGCCATGCGCGCGGCGATCTCGTCGCCGTCGATGAGGTCGCTCATCCACTGGACCAGGCGGTTGTCGAGCTTCACCCGCGCCTCCGCGCGCGAGGACAGGCGCAGCTGGCCGCCGACGATGTGGGTCTCGAGCCGGATCGTCAGCTCCAGCGCGGCCCGGTGAAAGCCGAGCTCGAGCGCGACCCGCAGGTGACCGGGCTGCTTCGGCCTCGACCCGACCCAGCGGATCCGGACCGCGCGCACGCGCTGGAAGGCGCCGACCGGGAAGGCGTCGAAGCCGTCCATCTCGCGCTCGACCAGCGCCGCGACCAGGTGGGCCAGCGTGCCCGGCCCGGCCCGCCCGTCGTCGAGCAGGCCCTGCCCGACCAGGAGCCGCGCGCTGCACGGCGGGCTGGCCGGATCCTGGAACGGCCCGACCAGCTGGGTCGTGCCGACTCGCCGCTCGATCCCGCCGCGGTAGCGCGCGCGCCACTCGACCCGGTGGAGGCCGGGCCCGGGCTCGAGCGAGGCGAGCGCGGCGGCGGAGGCGAGCTCCTCGCCGTCGACCACCACGCGCGCGCGAGCCGCCGCGTCGCCCGGCAGATCGGCCGAGATCGCCAGGTGCGGCCCGGGCGCGGCCAGCGGCGCGCGCACCCGCACGCGCAACGGCGCGCGGTCCAGCCGGGCGATCAGCCACGGGAACGCGGCCGCGTGGCCGGCCACCGCGCCGACCCCGACCACGAGCGCGATCCAGCGCCCGGCGATCCGGTGCCTGGCGATCCGGCGCCGGGCGATCAAAGGATCACCAGCACGGTGACCAGCTCCCACGCGACCACCCACAGGGTGCAGGCGACCACGCTGCCGGTCATCGCGCGGGTGACCGCGTCGGCGTCCGGCTTGCGCGCGCCGCCCTTGGCCACCACGTCGCTGGCCAGGCCCCACGCGTAGACCCAGACCAGGAACGCGGCGCGCACGGCGTAGCGGGTGCGCTCGGGGCGCGGGTCGAGCAGATCGCCGGTCAAAAGCTCGAGGCCGCCGACCATGCCGTTCTGGCGGCAGAGCAGGAGGCCGCCCGCGATCATGCCGGCGGCGAACAGCGCGGCGGTGACCAGGTACGCGGCGCCGATCGCGAACCAGCTCGGGCCGAACAGGTAGGGGCGGCGGCCGACCCCGAGCGCCTCGAGCGCGAGGGTCTGCCTGCCGAGGTCCATCGCGCCGAGCCACGCGTTGGTGGCGCTGCCGGACGCGGCCACGAACAGCATCGCGGACAGCGGCGGGGCCAGCGCGACCACGTAGCTGCCGCCGATCTGGCGGATGAGCGCGTCCGGCCTGACCCCCGCGCCGCCCACCTTGGAGATGACGTAGAGGACGGTGTAGCCGATGAGCAGCGAGACCACCGCGTAGAACGGCGCCGGGCGGACCAGGGTCTGGACCGCGACGCGGCCGGCGATGGCGGCGAAGTCGCGCGGGTGGCGAGCGAGCTGGCCGGCGCCCGCCGCGAGCGAGCTGGCGGCGGCGCGGAACGGCTCGGTCATCCGGTCGGCGGCGCCGACCACGCCGCGGCGGAGGCGGCGCGCGCGCCGCGCGGTCGGGGCCGGTGGCGCCGCGCTCTCGCCCTTCTCGATGAGGTCGACCAGCGCCGCCTCGAGCCGCAGGATCCACGCGCCGCGCTCGGCCGGGCCGAGCTGGCTGTCCTCGAGCGGGCCCGGCCACTCGCGCTCGAACAGGAGGTGGACCCGGCGCGCCGCCGCGTCGAGCACGTACAGGCGATCGGCCGCGCCGGCGGCCAGCGCCACGTCGTGGGTGACCACGATGGCGGCCGCGCCGAGCTCGCGCGCCTGGCGGCGCAGGAGGCGGGCGAGCATGCGCACGCGGTGCGGATCGAGGCCGACCGATGGCTCGTCGAGGAAGAGCAGGCGGCGCCGGCTGGCCAGGGTGCGCGCCACCGCGACCCGCTGGGCCTGTCCGCCGGACAGGCGATCGACCGCCACGCCCGGCTCGGCCAGCGCGCGGTCGAGGCCGACCCGCTCGAGCCACGCGGCCGGGTCGGCGTCCCGCCCGCCGGCGCCCGTGTCCGCGTCGGAGCCGGCCCCGCCGTAGCGCAGGGCCAGCTCGATGTTGCCGCGCACGTCGAGGTGATCGAACAGCGCGCCGCGCTGCGGGACCAGGCCGAGGTCGGCGCGCTCGAAGGCGAGCTCGCCGCCGATCACCTCGAACCCGCTCCGCTCCAGCTCGTCGCGCTCGAACAGGAGGCGGGCGAAGGTCGACTTGCCGGTCCCGCTGCCGCCGAGCAGCACCACGACCTCGCCCGGCGCCACATCGAGGGTGAAGTCGTCGACCAGCGGTCGCCCGTCGGGCAGGACGATGCGCAGTCCGCGCGCCTGGAGGCCGGCCATGTGACCGCGGTTTTACCATCGCGGAGCGCGTGGCTGCGTATACTGCCGCGCGCATGGACCGCACGCTGTTTCGCGACGACCACGAGATGTTCCGCCAGTCGTTCCGGCAGTTCCTCGAGCGCGAGGTGGTGCCCAACCAGCCGCGCTGGAACCAGGCCGGCATGGTCGACCGCGCCGCCTGGCGCGTGGCCGGCGCCAGCGGCTTCCTCTGCACCTGGCTGGAGGAGGAGTACGGTGGCCCGGGCGGCGACTTCCTCCACGCGACCATCGTCATGGAGGAGATGGCGCAAATCTACGAGAGCGGCTTCGCGCTGTCGCTCCACTCCGACATCGTGGTGCCGTACCTGCACACGTTCGGCAGCGAGGAGCAGAAGCGGCGCTGGCTGCCGGGCTGCGCCTCCGGCGAGCTGGTGACCGCCATCGCGATGACCGAGCCGGGGACCGGCTCCGACCTGGCCGGCATCACCACCAGCGCGGTGCGCGACGGCGACTTCTACGTGCTGAACGGGGCCAAGACGTTCATCTCGAACGGCATCCTGTGCGACCTGTGCATCGTGGTGGCGCGGACCGACCCGGACCCGAACAACGCGCACCGCGGGATGAGCCTGTTCGTGGTCGAGGCGGACACCCCCGGCTTCATCAAGGGGAAGAAGCTGGCCAAGATGGGGATGCCGTCGCAGGACACCGCGGAGCTGGCGTTCGAGGACTGCCGGGTGCCGGCGTCGTGCCGGCTGGGCGAGGAAGGATCGGCGTTCCGCTCGCTCATGACCAAGCTGCAGCAGGAGCGGCTGTGCGTGGCGATCATGTCGCAGGCGTCGGCCGAGCGGGTGCTGGCCGACACGATCGCGTACTGCCAGGAGCGGCACGCGTTCGGGCGACCGATCGCGAAGTTCCAGAACACCCAGTTCAAGCTGGCCGAGTGCGCGACCGAGGTCGAGGTCGGGCGCGCCTTCATCGACAAGCTGATCGGCGAGCACGTCTCGGGCAAGCACCTGGTCAAGGAGTGCTCGATGGCCAAGCTGTGGCAGACCGAGATGGCCGGCCGGGTCATCGACCAGTGCCTGCAGTTCTTCGGCGGCTACGGCTACATGCTCGAGTACCCGGTGACGCGCGCCTTCATGGACGCGCGGGTCCAGCGCATCTACGCCGGGACCAACGAGATCATGAAGGTCATCATCGCCAAGCAGCTCGGCCTGTAGCGCCGTCCCCGGCGTCCGGTCAGAACGCGAAGACGATCGAGGCGCCGCTGACCAGCCCGGCGTCGACGTCATCGGCGCCGAACAGCCCGGTCGCGCGCACGCTGGCGTCGACCATCACGTACTCGTGCTTGAAGAGCTCGACGCCGAGCTCGCCCTGCACCGCGAACGCGTTGTAGTCGAGGTAGCCGTAGCCGAGCCGGAAGCCGAGGTACGGGTTGAGGAACCGGCGCTTGCCGCGGCCGAGGAAGTCGGAGTACATCGCGGCCCCGTAGGTGGCCAGGACCGCGTGTCCCTCGGCCGGGTGATCGGCGGACGCCTCGACGTCGTCGAACACGTCGATCTCGAGGGTGATGCGCGGGATGACGATGTGCATCGCGAAGCCCCCGCCCAGGCGCGTGCGCATGCGCCCGTCCGGATCGAACAGGGTCAGGGCGGCCAGGCGCGGGCCCGGGTAGACCTTGGTCCGCGGGCTCATGACCGCGCCGTCGCGGCGGCTGACCTGGACGTCGAGGGTGGCGAACGCCACCCGGTCCTCGAGCCAGCGCTTCTCTCCCTTGATGCGATCGATCTCGCCGCGCAGCCGGCTCATCTCGCGCTCGACGCCGAGGATGTCCTGCATCGACAGGCCGCCGCCGTCGAGCAGCTTGCGCAGTCGCTCGAGGGTGGCGGTGAGGTTGGTCAGCGCCAGCTCCTGATCGAACAGGGTGCGCGACACGTCCGCCGCCTCGATCCGCTTGCTGGTGATCTCGCCCTGGCGATCGAGCCAGGCCACCACCTCGTCGACCCGCTCGGGCGGCAGGCGCACGCGGATCTGGGCGCGCCACGAGCGAGCCGCGCCGTCCACCTTCTCGCTGACCACGCGCCCGCCCAGCCGCTCGATCTCGCCGCGCAGGCCGTCGGCGGCGCGCTCCGGGTCCTCCACCTCGAGATCGACCGCGCCCTCGACCACGACCCTCTCGGGGAGAGGCGCGGCCGCCGCCACCGCCGAGGACCCGTCCGGCGCGCCCGGGTTGGCCGCGACATCGACGGTCGTGGTGGGACCGGCGCTGGCCAGGACCGACACCGACTCGCCGGCGGACGACGCCGCGGTGGTGTTGCGGCCCGCTGCGGCCCCGCCGCCGCAGCCACAGGTGATCGCGAGGACCGACAGCGCGGCGAGGAGACGATGCATGGGCGAACAACGGGCGCGCCGGCGAGCTTCTTACAGCCAGGCGGCGGCGGGTCGACCGGCTATGCTCGAAAGCACATGGGAGGGCACGAGATGGCAGAGCCGTTCTACCGCGGCATGTTCCGCGGCGACTACCAGCGCGCCTGGCGCACCATGCTGGCCGGCCTCGACGTCGGGACGGAGGTGCAGTTCCTGATCGACCAGCTCGGCCTCGCGCCCGGCCAGGAGGTGCTCGACACCGTGTGCGGGCACGGCCGCCACGCGATCCCGCTGGCCGCGCGCGGCCACCGCGTGACCGGCGCGGATCTGTCCGAGATCGAGATCGCCGCCGCGCGCGAGGCCGCCGCCCGCGAGCAGGTGGACGCGCGCTTCGTGCTCAGCGACATGCGCGAGCTGCCGTTCGACGGCGAGTTCGACGCGGCCTACAACTTCTTCACCTCGTGGGGCTTCCTCGAGAGCGAGGAGGACGACCTGCGCGCGCTGCGCTCGTTCCGGCGCGCGCTCCGGCCGGGCGGCCAGTTCCTCATCGAGCGGATGAACCCGATCTGGGTGCTGCGCCACTTCCAGCCCCAGACCTGGGAGGTGCTGGAGGACGGCGCGGTGGCGCTGCGCCAGCGCCGCTTCGACTTCCAGCTCGGGATCATCCACGAGCGCATCGAGCTGCGCGAGCCGGGCGGCGCGGCGGTGTTCGCCCACGAGATGCCGGTACGGCTCTACCAGCCGGACCAGCTGTGCCGGGCGCTCGAGAGCGCCGGGTTCCGGATCGTCCAGCTCCTCGGCGGGCTGGACGGCTCGCGCTTCGTCCTCGACAGTCGGCGGCTGATCGTGCGGGCCGAGGCGGCCTGACGATCAGAGCAGCGCGAGCTGGCGGGGCGACGACGACCGCGGCCGGCGCGCGCCGTGCCGCACCGCGACCAGCTCGGGCGGCAGATCGGCCAGGAAGCGCGACGGGGCCGGCTCGGCGGCGCGGCCGAACAGGGTGCGCCGGGCGGCGCGGGTCAGGATCAGCCGCCGGCGGGCGCGGGTCATGCCGACGTAGAACAGGCGCCGCTCCTCCTCGAGGTCGGTCGACTTGCCGGGCAGGTGGAGCGGGAGGAGCCCCTCCTCGCACCCGGCGATCACCACCAGCGAGAACTCGAGCCCCTTGGCGGCGTGGAGCGTCAACAGCGCCACCCGGTCGGCCTCGAGCTGCGCCTCGGCCGACGACAGGAGCGGCAGGGCGGCCAGGAAGGCGCGCGCGTCGGCGCCGAACGGCGCGGCGATCCGCGCGATCTGATCGCGCGCGCGGCGCAGCGCGGCCGGGGCGCGGCTCGGGGCCAGCCCGGCCAGGATCTGGTCGAGCGAGCGCCCGTCGCGCACGGCGGTGTCGTGCAGCGACGCGATGAGCCCGGCCGCCTCGGGGCGGGACAGCGCGGCGTCGTCGGCGGCCCGGCTGGTCGGGATGCCGGCCCGCGCGAGCGCCTCCTCGATCGGCCCGGCCTGGGCGCCGGTCCGGGTCAGGACCGCGATGTCGTGGAACGCGAGCGGGCCGGCGGTCCCCTCCTCGCTCGTCGAGGTCTCGAGCGCGATCCCGCCGATCGCGCGGGTCACCTCGGCGGCGATGAACGCGGCCTCGTCGACCGGATCGGCGGCGGCGTGGCAGTCGATGAGCGGCGACGGCCCGGCCGAGCCGACCGGCTCGAGCCGGCGGGCCGCGCGCCCCGGGCTCCTCGCGATGACCGCCGACGCGGCGCCGAGGACCGGCGCGGTGCAGCGGTAGCAGCGGGCGAGCGAGACCACGCGGGCGCCCGGGTAGTCGCCGGTGAAGCGGTGGAAGAAGCCCGGGTCGGAGCCGCGGAAGCCGTAGATGGCCTGGTCCGGGTCGCCGACCGCGCACAGGTCGGGCGACGCATCCGGCGGTGCGAGCAGGCGGACCAGCCGGTACTGGGCCGGGTTGATGTCCTGCAGCTCGTCGACGAACAGGTGGCGCGCCCGCTCGCGGGCGGCGGCGCGGGCCGGCAGGCAGCCCTCGAGCAGGCGAACCGCGACCGCGACCAGATCGTCGAAGTCGACCGCGCCCGCCGCGGCCAGCGCCTCCTGGTAGCTCGCGAGCGCCGCGGCCAGCGCCGGGTCGAGATCGGCCGGCGAGACCAGCGCCGCCTTGGCCTGCGAGATCGCCTCGGCGGTGGCCGCGTCGGGCAAGAGGGCGCGCCGGGCCGCGTCGTCGAGCACCGCGAAGTCGCGCGGCAGCCCCGCCTCGGCCGGGAACCCGCGCAGGAGCTCGAGGGCGAGCGAGTGGAAGGTGCAGGCCGAGACGCGCTGGCCCGGCTCGCCCAGCTCGGCGGCCAGCCGCGAGGCCAGCTCGCCGGCCGCCTTGCGGGTGAAGCTGATCGCGGTGATCGCGCGAGGCGACACGCCGGTGGCGACCAGCCGCGCGATGCGCATCACCACCGTGCGCGTCTTCCCGCTGCCCGGCCCGGCGACCACGAGGATCGGCCCGCCGTCGTGCTCGATGACCGCGCGCTGCTCGTCGTTCCCGGCGCCGGCGCCGGAGCCGGTCGGGTCGGCGAGCGGCGCGGCGAAGCCGGTCGATCCCGGCGCGGCGGGGGACGCGGCGGACGCGGTCGGCTCTGGCGCGGCGATCGACTCCGCGGCCGCGATCGACTCCGGCGCCGCAATCGACTCCGGCGCCGGGCTGGCCGGCGCGGCGAACCCGAAGCTCCGCTGGGCCAGCAGCCTCCGCCGCTCCTCGTCGGTGAACACCCGCACGACCCCGTACTCGCCGTCGTAGCCGGCGCGCGCGTCCACCTGGCCGGCCCTCATGCGCCGCAGCGCCTCCTCGACCAGCGGCGGCCCCTCCTGCCCCACCGCCTCGACCGACGCTTCGCCCAGCACGGTCAGCTCCGGGCCGACTCGCTCGAGCAGCCGGCCGTACCAGTCGCGCACGCGCCTGGTGGCCGCGCCGACCCCGAGCACCTCGCCCAGCAGCTCGCCGAGCGGGATCAGGCGCTGGAACTCCTTGGCGCCGGCCGGGCGCCAGCCGTCGTCGCGGTCGGCCAGCGCCTCCACGCGGCTCATGACGCCGCCGGTGGCCGGCTTGCCGCACACCCGGCACACGCCGCCGGCCGCGCGGGCCTGGTCCGGCGCCATCATCACGCCGCACTTGCGGTGGCCGGCGAAGTGGTACTTGCCCTCCTCGGGGAAGAACTCGAGGGTGCCGAGGAAGCCGTCGCGCCGGTCGCGCAGCGCGTCGCGCATGCCGGTGTACGAGAGCTCGCAGTCGAACCGGTTGGCCTCGCGGCCCAGCTTCTCCGGCGAGTGCGCGTCGGAGCTCGACACCAGCGCGTAGCGGTCGAGCGCGCTCAGGCGCCAGTTCATCGCCGGGTCGGACGAGAGCCCGGTCTCCACCGCGAAGATGTGATCGGCCAGGTCGGCGAAGCACTCGCCGATCGCGTCGAACCCCGACATCGCGCCCAGCGCGGAGAACCATGGGGTCCAGATGTGGGCCGGGATGACGAACGCCTCAGCCGACGTCTCCAGCGCGATCTCGAGCAGGTCGCGCGAGTCGAGCCCGAGGATCGGCCGCCCGTCGGACTCGATGTTGCCGATCCGCCCCAGCCGCGCCGCGACGCGCGCCGCGATGTCCAGGTCCGGCGCGAAGACCAGGTTGTGCACCTTGCGCACCTTGCCGCCGCGCTTGTAGATGCTCGAGACCTCGACCTGGAGCACGAAGCGGACCGGCGCGCGGCACGCGGCCGGCACCAGCTCGGCGACCGCGCGCTCGAGGTCGGGACGGAGCGCGTAGAGGCCGGG
>DATHKR010000297.1:0-18591 GCA_035489015.1 Kofleriaceae bacterium
GATGCTGGAGAAGCGCGGCGTCCGCACCCGCCTCCTCGACGGCCGCGGCGGCCCGCCGGTCGTGTACGGCCGGCTCGACAGCCCGGGGGCGCGCCAGACCCTGGTCTTCTACGCCCACTACGACGGCCAGCCGGTCGAGCCGGGCAAGTGGACCGGCGGCCAGCCGTTCCGCCCGGTCCTGCGCAGCCGCGCGATCGAGGACGGCGGCGCGCCGATCGCCATGCCGGGCCCCGGCCAGCGCTTCGACCCGGAGTGGCGGCTCTACGCCCGCTCGGCCGGCGACGACAAGGCGCCGATCATGGCGTGGATGGCCGCGCTCGACGCCCTGCGCGCCGCGCGCATCGCGCCCCGCTCGAACCTGGTGTTCTTCCTCGACGGCGAGGAGGAGGCCGGCTCGCCCCACCTGGGCGAGATCCTGCGCGCGCACCCAGACCTCATCGCGGCCGACGCGTGGATCTTCTGCGACGGGCCGGTCCACCAGAGCCGCGCCCAGCAGATCGCGTTCGGCGCGCGCGGCACGGTCGGCCTCGAGCTGACCGTGTACGGCGCGGTGCGCGAGCTGCACAGCGGGCACTACGGCAACTGGGCGCCCAACCCGGCCGACATGCTGGCCCATCTCCTGGCCAGCATGCGCGACGACGAGGGGCGGGTCCTGGTCCCCGGCTTCTACGACCAGGTCGAGCCGCTCGGCCCGCGCGAGCGGAGGGCGCTGGCCGAGGCGCCCCGCTTCGACGCCGCGCTCAAGAAGGAGCTCCTGCTCGCGCGCAGCGAGGGGCGCGGCAAGCGACTCGAGGAGCTGATCAACCTGCCGGCGCTGAACGTGCGCGGGCTGGCCAGCGCCGGCGTCGGCGAGCAGGCGCGCAACGTCATCCCGACCGAGGCCCGCGCGTCGCTCGAGCTGCGCCTGGTCAAGGGGATGGAACACAGGCGGACGGTCGAGCGCGTCCTCGCCCACATCCGCGCGCGCGGCTACCACATCGTCGAGGCGCCGCCCGACCGGGCCACGCGGCTGCGCTACCCACGCCTGGTCCGGGTCGAGCGCGGCCCCGGCTACGACGCGGTGCGCGCGCCGATGGACTCGCCTGTCGCGCAGAAGGTGATCCGCGCGGTCCAGAGCGCGCGCGGGCGGGTCATCCTCATGCCCACCCTGGGCGGCAGCCTGCCGCTCGAGCCGATCACCCGGGTCACGCGCGCGCCGGTCATCGTCGTCCCGATCGCCAACCACGACGACAACCAGCACGGCCACGACGAGAACCTGCGCCTCGCCAACCTGTGGGACGGGATCGAGACGATGGCCGCCCTGCTGGCGATGTGAGCAGCTACTCGATCCGCATCGCGCGGACGACGTGGTTGGCGGTGTCGGCGATGTAGAGCACGCCGTCGGCCACCTCGACCCCGAGCGGCTGGTCGAGCAGCGCGTCGGTGGCGGGACCGCCGTCGCCGGCGTAGCCGGGCTCTCCGCACCGCCCGGCCACCGGCGCGAGCTCGCCGCCCGGGCGGATGGCCTGGACGCAGTCGTTCCAGCTGTCGGCGATGTAGAGCGCCCCGTCCGGACCGACCGCCACGTCGACCGGCCGGTTCAGCTGCCCGGGCCCGGCGCCCGCCTCGCCGGTCCCGGCCACGGTCGTCACCCGGCCGTCGTCGTCGATCTGGCGGATGCGGTGGTTGAGGGTGTCGGCGATGAGGAGCGACCCGGATGGGCCCCGGGTGATCCGGGACGGAAGCACCTGCGTGCCGGTGGCCAGGCCGAAGCGCGCCTCCAGGGCCGGGCCGCCGTCACCAGAATAGCCAGCCGAGCAGGGCTCGAAGCAGCCGCGGGCCGGATCACCGCATGTGAGCTTCTCGCTCTCCTCGCAGGCGACCGGCTCCTGGCCGGCAGCGCACGGGCTGACGTAGGGGTCGTCGATCAAGCAGTTGCCGGCCACCCGCGCGATGGTGCCGTCCGGATCGATCCGGCGGACGACCTGGTTCTCCTGGTCGAGGACGAGGATCCCGCCGTCGTCGTCGACCGCGACCGCGGTCGGCAGGCCAAAGGCCGCGTCGACCGCCGGACCGCCGTCACCGGTGTACTCGCCGCGCGTGCCGGCGCCGTAGACCTCGGTCACCGCGCCGGTCTGCCGGTGGATCCGCAGCACCACCGAGTTGAAGAAGCCCGCCACCACGGCGTCGTCTCCGTCGAAGGTGATCGAGCTGGCGTGGTTGAGCGCGAAGTCGAGCGCGTCGCATTCGAGCCCGCCGTCCGGGCACCCGAAGCCGATGTCGCCCTTGCCGATGATCCGCCGCATGGTGCCGGTGGCGCGGTCGAGCTCGCGGAAGCAGCTGTTGCCGAAGTCGACCACGACCAGCTTGCCGTCCGGATCCGCCGCGACGTCGACCGGGAGATACAGCGTCTGCTCGACGGCCGGGACACCGGCGACGGCGGGGATCTCGAACCCCGACTCCCCGGTGCCGGCGATGGTGCAGAGGACGCCGACCTCGCCGCAGGGATCGCGGTCGTCGGCGCAGCCGGCCGCTCCCAGGGCGATGACGAGCACGAGGGCGGATCGGTGGATTCGAGCGCTCATGAGTTGTCCCACCGCGCCTGGGGTCGCGCGGCCTCCTCCGCTCATCCTACGCCTCGCGCGCGTCGACCCGCACCGACCGCGGCGACGATCGCGGGTGCGCGCGGGCTCGACATCGCCCACCGCGCCCCACCACACCTCCGCCGGTTCGTTGCTACTCCGCCGGCGGCAGGAGCGGCGACGGCGCGGTGGTCGCGATCAACCACAGCTGATACGCGGCGCGGGTCGCGCCGATGTGGAGGAGGTGACGCGCCTCGACCGTGTCGCTGTACGTCGCCGCGTTGACGTCCACCATCACCACGTAGTCGAACTCGAGGCCCTTCACCTGGCTGACGTCCGTCACGTCCACACCCGGCTCGAAGCGGAAGTCGCTGCGCCGCACCCGCCGCAGCGACGGCACCTCGGCCCGGACCAGCCCCTCGTGGTAGACGTCGGCCTGCTCGGGGTAGCGCGCGATCACCGCGACCGACGCGGTCGGCTCGCGGGAGGCCAGCCCGCGCAGCGCGTCGCCCAGGAACGCGACCGCCTCGCCGATGCCGCCCAGCTCGTGCACCTCGACCGGGGCGCCCGGCCGGGCGTAGAGCGGCTCCTCGGGGGCCAGCTCCGGCCCGAGGATGTAGCGGGCCAGCTGCATCACCTCGGCGGTCGACCGGTACGACAGGCGCAGGGGGCGCATCACCGCCGCCGGCAGGCCGACCGCCTCGAGCAGCTCGCGCCAGCCGAAGAAGTGGTTGTCGAACACCAGGCGCTGCGCGGTGTCGCCCGCGATGGTGACCGAGCGCGCGTCGGGATCGCCGCCCTCGGCGTGGGTCGCCTCGACCAGCACCTTCACCTCGACCGCGGCGCGGTCCTGCGCCTCGTCGATCGCCACGTGCTGGTACTCGATCGGATCCACCCCGCGCGCCGACAGCGCGCCGCGCTTGAGCTGGACCAGGCGGAGCAGGAGCGCGTCGTCCTCCTCGTCGAGCCGGCCGGCACGGTCGTCCTCGTCCACCGCCCGCCCGTCGACCGACTCGATCGGTTGACCGTCGGTGTCGACCGGCTGTTCGGGCGGCTCGTTCAGCTGGCCGGTGCACCAGGTGATGAGCGCCTCGATCTCGCGCGCGGTGGCCGCGCCGGCATCGACCAGCCCGGCGGTCAGGCGCGGGCGGTCGGTCATCAGCTCGCCCCAGTCGGCCATGACGTCGTCGGCGCGGGTGCCGAGCGCCTTCAGCGCGCTCTCGCTCCGCACCCTGGTCGCCGCCGGCACCGCGCCCTCGCCGGCGCTCGACAGCCAGCGGTAGACCCGGCGCAGCCTGGGTACCAGCGCCATCCCCTCGAGCTCGCGCCAGCGCGCCAGCACCGCCAGCCCGCCCTCGGCTCCGGCCAGCGCCGCCTCCAGCGCCGCCTCGGTGGCGACGACCTTGTCGTGGACGAGGTCCTCGCACATCGCGAGCAGGGCCGGGTGCTTCTTCAGCCGGACGACCGAGTCGGAGGCGCCGCCGGTGTACTTGCCGGGCGAGCCGGGCAGGAGCTTCTGGCGGGTGTTGCGCGCCCACGCCCGGTAGGTGGTGACCGCGACGCCGCTCACCCCGAGCGCCGGCAGCACCGACGACACGTACCTGACCAGCGCCTCCGACGGGACCACGAACAGCATCCCGCCCGCGCGGAACCGGCTGCGGTCGGCGAAGTTGAGGTAGGCCATGCGGTGGAGCGCGACCGTGGTCTTGCCGGACCCCGCCCCGCCCTGCAGGACGACCAGACCGCTCGACGGGCTGGTGATGAGATCGAACTGCTCGCGGTCGATGAGCGCGGCGATCTCGGGCAGGTGCTTGTCGGCGCGGTGGACCGGACCGGTATGCACGCCGAGCTTGCCGCTCGCGCCGCCGGCGCCGGCCTTCCCGTTCGCCCCGCTCCGGGCCTGCTGCCCGGCCGCGCCGCCCTGGCGCCGGCCGCGCCCGCCGCGGGCGATCGCCGATGGTGGCGGGACCGGCGCGCGCGCCGCGCTGCCCTGCCCGCCCTGCAGCGTCGGCACCGCGCTGCCGACCGCCTCGCGCCACACCCCGCGCGCGTCGCGCACGAACGTGCCCTGTGGCGAGCCGATCCGGCGCAGGCGCGCCTTGTGGATGGAGACGTTGCGGCGCACCTCGACCACCCCCGCCAGGGTGCGCCCGTCGACCGTCTCCTCGTAGTCGTCGCCCTCGTCGTAGCGGTAGTAGACCTGCGAGATGGGCGCGTTGCGCCAGTCGACGATCTGCACGTTGGAGCGCCGATCGATGAAGCCGCGCTTGCCGACCAGGACGTCGCGGCGCCGGTCCGACGCGGCCGCCGGCCCCTGGCGCAGGACCATGTGAGCGAAGTACGGCGACGAGACGTCGACCGGCAGCGAGCGCGCGCCGCCGACGCGCTCGCGGATCGCCGCCAGCCGCGTCATCTGTTCGACCAGCGACGCCAGATCCTCCGGCTTGGCCTCGGCCATCGCGTCGCGCAGCGAGATGAGCTCGCGATCGAAGTCGGCCGCCTCGGCGCGCTCGACCGTCTCACCCTCCTCGTCACCGAGCGTGACGCGCGCCTCGACACGCGCGAGCAAACGCTCCTCTTCCTCGACGATGAGAGCAGCCGCGCTGCCTCGTTCGATCTCGTTCAGCATGGGGGGCAAAAAACAAATGTAACCACAAGAAACCGTTGCGCGCCCGGATCAAACGTGGATAGTTGCACAGGAGAACGATGGCCCGCCTCCAGCTCCTGACCGATCCGTTGCACCGCTGGTCCGTCGCCGATTCGCTCGAGCTCTACTCGATCGATAGATGGTCCAACGGCTACTTCTCGATCAACGCCGACGGCCACATCGTGGTGACACCACGCGGTCGCGGGCGCGGCGGGCTCGACCTGAAGGGGCTGGTCGACGAGCTGCAGCGCCGCGGCATCCAGCTTCCTCTCCTGCTCCGCTTCTCCGACATCCTCCGCTCGCGGATCGAGCTCATCAACACCGCGTTCGCGAGCGCCATCGCCGAGATGAATTACCCCGGCGTGTACCGCGGCGTCTACCCGATCAAGGTCAACCAGTCGCGGGTGGTGGTCGAGGAGATCGTCGAGTACGGGCGCCCGTTCCACTACGGGCTCGAGGCCGGCTCCAAGCCGGAGCTCCTCGCCGTGATGGCGCTGCACCAGGACGAGCAGGCGCTGGTCGTGTGCAACGGCTACAAGGACGACGAGTACATCCGCACCGCGCTGCTGGCCTCGAAGCTCGGCTCGACCGTGGTCATCGTCGTCGAGAAGCCGACCGAGATCGACCACATCCACCGGGTCGCGACCGACCTCGGCGTCACCCCGACCATCGGGATCCGCGCCCGGCTCTCCGCGCGCGGATCCGGCAAGTGGCAGCAGTCGGGCGGTGACCGCTCCAAGTTCGGGCTGTCGGCGGCGGAGATGGTCGACGCGGTCGACAAGCTGCGCCAGTGGGGCCAGCTCGACTGTCTGCGTCTGCTCCACTTCCACCTCGGCTCGCAGATCTCCAACATCCGGTCGATCAAGAACGCGCTGCGCGAGGCCGCCCGCTTCTACGTCGAGATGGCCAAGCTCGGCTGCACCGGCCTCAAGTACCTCGACGTCGGAGGCGGCCTGGGCGTCGACTACGACGGCTCGCAGACCAACTTCCCGTCGTCGATGAACTACTCGGTCCAGGAGTACGCCAACGACGTGGTGTTCGAGATCCAGCAGGTGTGCCAGGAGGCCGGCGTGGCCCCGCCGGATCTGGTGTCGGAGTCGGGTCGCGCGGTGGCCGCGCACCACTCCGTCCTGATCGTGGACGTGCTCGAGGTCAGCGCGGCGACCGACTTCACCGTGCCGTCGTCGCTGCCGCCGGAGACGCACGTGCTGGTGCGCCACCTCCACGAGACGTTCCAGGGCGTGTCGCCCAAGAACCTGCTCGAGACCTATCACGACGCCGCGCAGTACCGCGAGCAGGCGCTCCAGCTGTTCAACCTCGGCCACCTCTCGCTCAAGGAGCGGGTCCTCTGCGACCAGCTGTACTGGGCGGTGTCGATCAAGATCCTCGGCTTCCTTCACGACGTGAAGGAGGTGCCCGAGGATCTCGAGCACCTCGAGCGCAACCTCAGCGACACCTACTTCCTCAACTTCTCCATGTTCCAGTCGCTGCCGGACCACTGGGCCGTGGACCAGCTGTTTCCGATCGTGCCGATCCACCGGCTGGCCGAGCGGCCGACCCGGCGCGGCGTCCTGGCCGACATCACCTGCGACTCCGACGGCAAGATCGACAGCTTCATCGACCCGCGCGACGTCAAGAAGGTGCTCGAGCTGCACCCGATGTCGAACGGCGACCCGTACTACCTCGGCATCTTCCTGGTCGGCGCCTACCAGGAGATCCTCGGCGACCTCCACAACCTGTTCGGCGACACCAACACGGTGCACGTCTCGATCGACGAGAACAGCCTCTACACGATCGAGGAGGTCTTCCCCGGCGACACGGTCACCGACGTGCTGCAGTACGTCAACTACAGCGCGAGCGGGCTCATGAAGAAGCTGCGCCAGAACGTGGAGCAGGCCCTGCGAAAGGGGCTCATGACGCTCGAGGAGTCGCGCCAGCTCATCGACAGCTATCAGACCGGTCTCGCCGGTTACACCTACCTCGAGCGCGACTGAGCTGCGGAAATGTAGGTGGTTCAGGGAGGCGTGAGACGGCCGGGAATTGCGCCATCCCGACCGCCGCCCCCTGATAATGGTGGCTTCGCGCTCGCGGTCGAGCGCAGGTCGCCCTCCATGATCCGACTCTCGACGACGCTGCTCGCCCTGGTTGCCGCCGGGTGCTTCGCTCCCGCCTGCAGCCTGCGTTACGACGCCGACGAGCTGCCGAGCAAGTCGGATGATGCCGACACGGGCTCGGACGCCGACGCGAGCGACGGCGAGGACCCGCCCGACGCGGCCATCTCGGTGGCGGACGCGGCCGTCTCGGTCATCGACGCGGCGCCGCTGCCGGACGCCGCGGTCACGCCGGGCGACTGTGGCGACGTGGACGAGATGTGCTGCGAGACGGAGCCGATCTGCGGGTTCGGCGACGAGTTCATCGAGTGCGACGAAGAAACGTCGACTTGCAAGTCGTGCGGGACCGTGGGCGAGAAGTGCTGCGAAACCGGCCCTGAGTGCACGGGCGGGCTCGGCTGTGTCCGGCTGCTCGGCATCGAGACCTGCGTCTCGCTCTGATCCCGGCGCGGTGGGGTCGGGTGTGGGGCTCGGCGCGACAAGGCATGAGGGGGACGTGAGACGGCCGGAGCACTCATGTTCGCCGAACCATACTTCCGTCGCTCACCCGAGCACACCCAATGGCCCAGCTCCGACGCGTCCTCTTCCTGTACCTCGCCGTTCTCTCCATCGCGGTGGGGTGCAGTCTGCGCTACGACGCCGACGACCTGCGAAAGGACGGCTCCGGCGCGCTGGGTGACGCCTCGCTGGGTCTCCCCGGGGGAGACGACGACGGCGAAGATGACGGCACCGCCGACGACGGCACCAGCGGCGATGGTGGCAGCGGTGACGACGGCACCAGTGGCGACGGCGGCACCAGCGGCGACGGCGGCACCAGCGGCGACGGTGGCGACGACGCCGGCAGCCCTGACGACGGGAGCCCCGACGACGGCAACCCCGACGACGGCAGCACCGACGACGGCACGAATGACGACGGCGACGACGACGGCGGCGGCCCGCGCGACGCCGGCCAGCCGACCTTCGACGCGAGCCCGCCCCCTCCCCCGCCCGACGCCGCGCCTCCGCCCGACTGCGGCGGGAACGCCGAGGAGTGCTGCCTCGGCCAGCAACCCTGCCTTGGCGAGTGGACCGAGTGCAACGCCGGCACCTGCCGGGCGTGCGGCAGCATCCTCGGGCAGAGCTGCTGCGATCCGGGCGCTCGCTGCCAGGGGCTGCTGAACTGCCTCCTCGGCGCTTGCGTGCTCTGACCCGGCGACCGCGCACCTCCCGCATCGCAGCCGCGCGCGTCCGGCCGCGCTCGGTTCGCGGGTTGACGATCCCGGGGGGTCGGGTGAGAGTTCCCCGGTGTCCTGGGACGTGGTCGGGCTGCTGGATGCGCTCGACGCTAGCGTCGCGGTCCACGAGCGGGACGGCACCTTCGTCCACGTGAACCGCGCGGCCGAGCGCTTGCTCGGCCGCCGGCGCGAGGACCTGCTCGGCAAGCGCCTCTGGGACCTGTTCCCGGAGACAATCGGCGATCCGCTCCACCGGGCCTTCCAGCGCGTGGTGCAGACCGGGGAGGCGGAGGTCTTCGACCACCACGACCGGCCGTCGGATCGATGGTACCGGCAGCAGATCCACGCCCTCGGCGAGCGGATCCACCTGGTCTCGACCGACATCACCGACCGCAAGCACGCCGAGCTGCAACTGGCCGGGCTGTCGCGCGCGTCGGAGGCGCTCGCCATCGAGAACGCCCGCGCGATCGACGCCGAGCGGCGGGCGCGCGAGATCGCCGAGGGCGCGGCCGATCGCATCGCGCGGCTGCAGCAGCTGACCGCGCTCCTGGCCGAGGCGCTGACCGCGGCCGACGCGGCGCAGACCATCGCGCGGGTCGGCAGCGGGGCGCTCGGTGCCGCCGAGGCGGTGGTGTGGCTGACCTCGCCGGATGGCCTGGCCCTCGAGCTGGTCGCCGCCGGCGGGCGCGCCGCCGACGATGGGTTTCGCCGGCTGGACCGGGCCGGTCCCCTGCCGGTGGTCGATGCGCTGCGCCGGCGCGCGGTGATCTGCTCGGACGACGGCGCCCCCGGCCCGCACCCGTACCTGACCGGGGCCGCGGCCACGCCGCCCGCCTGGGCCGCCGTGCCGCTCGCCACCGACGGCGAGGCGTACGGCGCGGTGGTCCTCTCGTTCGCCCGGCGGCGCGCGTTCGACGCCGAGGACCGCGCGTTCCTGGCCGCCCTGGCCCAGGAGTGCGTGCAGGCGATCCTGCGCACCCGCCTGTTCGAGACCGAGCGGATCGCGCGCGCCCGCGCCGAGCGGGTCGCCGAGCAGACCCGCCGCCTGCAGCTGGTGACCTCGCAGCTCTCGCACCGGCGACCGGCCGGCGAGGTGGCCGAGACCGTGCTGCGCGAGAGCATGGCCGCGCTGGGCGGGATGAGCGCCGCGCTGTGGCTGATCGGCCCGGACGACGGCGACCTGACGATGCTGGCCAGCGTCGGCTACGAGCAGCCGGGCCGCTTCTCCCATCTGCCGCTCGACGCGCCCTCCCCGCTGGGGATGGCCGTTCGCACCGGCGTGCCGGTCTACCTGGCCAGCGTCGCCGAGTACCGGCGCGCGTTTCCCGGGTCGGTCGCGCGGCTGGTCGACGTCGAGGTGCCGGCCGAGTTCGCCACCGCCTGCGTGCCGCTCGAGGCGCAGGGGATCGTGGTCGGTGGGCTCGCCTTTGCGTTCGCCGAGGCGCACGTCTTCCTCGACGACGAGCGCACCTTCCTCGAGGTGCTCGCCCACCAGTGCGCCCAGGCGCTCGACCGGACCCAGCTCCTCGAGCAGGAGCGAGCCACCAGCGCCGCGCTGGCCGCGTCGAACAGCACGCTGAACGCGATCATCTCCGCGTCGCCGGCCGCGATCATGCTTCTCGACCTGGACGGCACCGTGCGGCTGTGGAACCCGGCGGCCGAGACCATGTTCGGCTGGAGCGCGGCGGAGGCGGTCGGCCAGGTCCTGCCCAGCGTCGATGACGATCACATGTCGGAGTTCCGCGACAACCTGGCTCGCATCGCCGCGGGCGACCCGATCGCCGGGCTGGAGGCGCGCCGGCGGACCCGCGACGGCCGCGAGGTCGTCGTCGCGAGCTGGGCCGCCCCGATCGAGCGGCCGGACGGCACGTTCCAGTGCCTCGCGGTGCTGGTCGACGTGACCGACCGCAAGCGGGCCGAGGAGGCGGTGCAGGACGCCGACCGGCGCAAGGACGAGTTCCTGGCCATGCTCGGCCACGAGCTCAGGAACCCGCTCGCGCCGATCGTGACCGCGCTCCAGCTCATCGAGCTGAAGGGTGGCGAGCGGGCCGGGTTCGCCCGCGAGCGCGCGATCATCGAGCGACAGACCCGCCACCTGGTCCGCCTGGTCGACGATCTGCTCGACATCTCGCGCATCACGCGCGGCAAGCTCGAGCTCGATCGAGCGCGGGTGGACCTGGCCGTGGTGCTGTCGCGCGCGGTCGAGATGGCCAGCCCGCTGCTCGAGCAGCGCAAGCACCACCTGTCGATGGACGCGCCGCCCGGCCTGCTCGAGGTCGACGCCGACGAGTACCGGCTCGCCCAGGTGTTCCAGAATCTACTGACCAACGCGGCCAAGTTCACACCGGTGGGCGGGCGGATCCGGATCGGCGCGCAGATCGTCGGCGGGGCGGCGGTGGTCGAGGTGGAGGACGACGGGCCCGGCATCGCGCCCGATCTGCTGCCGGTCATCTTCGAGCCGTTCGTTCAGGGGCGGCGGGTGATGGAGCGATCGCAGGGCGGGCTCGGCCTCGGCCTGGCGCTGGTGCGCAGCCTGGTCGCGCTGCACGGCGGCGAGGTGGCGGCGGCCAGCAACGCGCCCGGCCCGGGCAGCCGGTTCACCGTGACGCTGCCGCTGGCGCTGTTGAGCGCGGTCGACGCGCGCGCGATCCGGGCCGCGGAGGATCCGACCGCCGCCGCGCCGGGCCGCCGGGTCCTCCTGGTCGACGACAACGCCGACGCGGCCGAGATGCTGGCCCAGCTCCTGCGCGCGGCCGGGCACGACGTCCTGGTCGCGCACGACGGACCGTCGGCGCTCGGCTCGGCCGCGGCATTCTCGCCGGAGGTGGCCCTGCTCGACATCGGCCTGCCGGTCATGGACGGCTACGAGCTGGCTCGCCGGCTGCGCCACGCGCTGGTCGCCCCGGCCCGGCTGGTCGCGCTGACCGGATACGGCCAGGAGCACGACCGCCGGCGCACCCAGGAGGCCGGCTTCGAGGCGCACCTGGTCAAGCCGGTCGACCTTCGCCG
The DNA here is from genome assembly GCA_035489015.1 of Kofleriaceae bacterium. GTDB lineage: Bacteria > Myxococcota_A > Polyangia > Haliangiales > Haliangiaceae > DATFRY01. Next base: position 11,543 of record DATHKR010000297.1, read on the forward strand.
CCTGCTCGAGGTGGTGAACGGCGTCCCCGATCTCGTCGATCACCGCGCCTGAGCGCGCGCGGCGGTTGACGCACAGCGCCGTCGCCAGGCGCGAGGCGAAATCTGCTAGAACCCGGGCATGAACGCGATCGTGTCGGTCCCGCCGCCCCGCAACGAGCCGGTCCTCGACTACGCGCCCGGCAGCCCCGAGCGGGCCCGCCTCGAGGCCGAGGTCGGCCGCATGGCCGGCGAGCAGATCGAGATCCCGTGCGTCATCGGCGGGCAGCGCGTCACGACCGGGAAGCTGCGCCCGGTGGTGATGCCGCACGCGCACGGCCACGTGCTGGCCCGCTTCCACGTCGCCAGCCCGGCCGAGGTCGACCGCGCGGCCGACGCGGCCCGCGCGGCGTGGGGCGACTGGCAGTCGATGCGGTGGGAGGCGCGCGCGGCGATCTTCCTGCGCGCCGCCGAGCTCATCGCCGGGCCGCGCCGCATGGCGCTGAACGCGTCCACCATGCTCGGCCAGTCCAAGACCTGCCACCAGGCCGAGATCGACGCCGCCTGCGAGCTCATCGACTTCTTCCGCTTCAACGTCGGCTTCGCCCAGCGCCTGTACGGCGAGCAGCCGGAGAGCGCACCCGGGGTGTGGAACCAGATCGAGCTGCGCGCGCTCGAGGGCTTCGTCCTCGCCCTGACCCCGTTCAACTTCACCGCCATCGGCGGCAACCTGCCGTGCGCGCCGGCGCTCATGGGCAACGTGGTCCTGTGGAAGCCGGCCGAGTCGCAGATGCTGTCGGCCTACTACACCTACCTGGTGCTGGAGGAGGCCGGGCTGCCGCCGGGGGTGATCAACTTCCTGCCCGGCTCCGGCGCCGAGCTGGTCCCGCCCGCCATCGACCGACCCGACTTCGCCGGCCTCCACTTCACCGGGTCGACCGAGGTGTTCCGCGATCTGTGGCGGCGCACCGGCGAGAACCTGGACCGCTACCGCAACTACCCGCGCATCGTCGGCGAGACCGGCGGCAAGGACTTCATCCTCGCCCACCCGTCGGCCGAGGGTGACGCCGAGGCGCTGGCCACCGCGATCGTGCGCGGCGGCTTCGAGTACCAGGGGCAGAAGTGCTCGGCCGCGTCGCGGGTCTACCTGCCGGCGTCGGTGTGGAAGCGGGTGCAGGGGCCGCTTTGCGACACGATCGCCGGGCTGCGCATGGGCGACGTGCGCGACTTCAAGAACTTCATGGGCGCGGTCATCAAGCAGAACGCGTTCGACAAGCACGCCGCGGCGATCGCCGAGGCGCGCAGCTCGACCGGCGCCCGGGTGCTGGTCGGCGGCGAGACCGACGCGACCACCGGCTGGTTCGTGCGCCCCACCCTGATCCAGGCCGACGACCCGGACTTCCGCACCATGCGCGACGAGCTGTTCGGCCCGATCGTGACGCTCCACGTCTATCCGGACGCGAAGTGGAAGGAGACGCTGGCCCTGGTCGACCGGACCTCGCCCTACGCGCTGACCGGGGCGGTGTGGGCCCGCGACCGCCGCGCCATCGAGGAGGCCAAGGCGTCGCTCAGCCACGCCGCCGGCAACTTCTACATCAACGACAAGCCGACCGGCGCGGTGGTCGGGCAGCAGCCGTTCGGCGGCGCGCGCGCGTCCGGCACCGACGACAAGGCCGGCTCGGCCCAGAACCTCCTGCGCTGGACCGCGACCCGGACGATCAAGGAGACGTTCGTGCCGCCGGTCGACCACCGCTACCCGTACATGGGGTAGCGGCCCCGGGCGACCGGGCTCAGGAGCCGGGCAGGAGCGCCTGCAGCGCCGCGAGCGTGTCCGCCTCGGCCGGCTGCTTGTCGGCGCGGTAGCGCTTCACCCGCGCGAAGCGGAGCGCGATGCCGCCCGGGTAGTGCGGGCTCTCCTGCACGTCGCTGATCGCGACCTCGACCACCAGCTCCGGGCGCACGAACACCACGTGCCCCTCGCGCGACGACTCGAGGGCGAGCAAGCGCTCGGTCTGCCACGTCAGCATCTCGTCGGTCATGCCCTTGAAGGTCTTGCCGACCATGACGAAGGTGCCGCTGGCTGGATCGCGCGCGCCCAGGTGCAGGTTGCTGAGCCAGCCGCGCCGGCGGCCGCTGCCCCACTCGACGCCGATGACGACCAGGTCGAAGGTGCGCGCCACCTTGACCTTGAGCCAGTTCTGGCCCCGGCTGCCGGCCTCGTAGGTCGCGTCGAGCGACTTGGCCATGAGGCCCTCGTGGCCGGCGGCGAGCGACTCGGCCAGGAGCGCGGCGGCCCGCTCGCGGTCGCCGGTGATGACGCGCGGAATGGTCAGCTCGGCCGGCACCACCCCGGCCAGCGCGGCGATGCGCTCACGCGTGCTCCGCTCGAGCAGGCTCTGACCGTCGACCAGGAGCGCGTCGAAGAACCAGGTGTGGAGCGGCAGCGCGGCCCGCACCGCGGCGACCTCGAGCTTGCGCCCGAACCGGCGCATGGTGGTCTGGAACGACTGCGGCCGCCCGTCCTGGCGCAGCGCGATCGCCTCGCCGTCGAGGATGAGCTCGCGGGCCGGCAGCGCGGCGGCCAGCTCGACCAGCTCCGGGACCGAGCCGGTCACCTCGTTGAGGCCGCGGCTGTAGACCCGCACCTCCTCGCCCCGCTTGTGCACCTGCACCCGCGCGCCGTCGAGCTTGTACTCGAACGCGGCCTCGCCCAGCCGGTCGATCGCGTCGGTGGTGTCGCCGGCCGGCTGGGCCAGCATCGGCAGGAGCGGGCGGAACAGCTGGACCGCGAACGCGTCGAGGGCGGCGGCCCCGCGGATCAGCACCGCCTCGGCGACCGCGCCGAGATCGCCGGCCAGCATGAAGGCGCGCCGCACCCGGGCCGCGTCGACCGCCGCGGCGCGGGCGACCGCCTCGACCATCATCCCCTCGAGCGCGCCCTGGCGCAGCTCACCGCCGATCAGGCGGAGCAGGAAGTCGCGCTCGACCGCGGCCGCGCGCCCGATCAGGCCGTCGAGGATGCGGCGGCGCTCGCCGGTCGAGCCTCGCCCGCTCGCCGCGGCCAGCTCGTCGAGCGCGCGGTGGACGTCGCGCACGCTGAGCCCGTCGCTGCTGGCGCTGGCGTCGCTGCTGGCGCCGTCGGTGACGTCCGCGCCGTCGGTGGCGGGCGCGGCCTCGCCGGCGCCGGACAGCGTGGCCCAGCCGACCCCGAGCTTGCCCTGCGGCACCACGCCGGCCAGGTACGACACCGCCGGGCGCACCTCGTCGGGCTCGAGCTGACGGACGAACGCGGCGAGCCGGTCGATCTTCTCCAGCCGTGACCGGGTCCCGGCCACCGCGGTGGAGGTCACGACCAGATCGCGCAGTCGCACCATGGGATCGACTGTAGCCGCCTTGCGCTATGCTGGGGCGGTGAGCGAGACCAAGAAGCGCCGGCTCCGCGTCCTCCCCGGGATCACCGCCGCCGAGTTCCAGCACCCGAGCGACATCAAGGCCACCGACGCGCTCAAGGCGGTGCCGGGCCTCGACAAGGCGCTGTCCAAGATCATGGAGTACGGCCTCGAGCGGCTCTATTACCTCGACAACATCGGCAGCAACGTGCGCGTGACCAAGAGCATGTTCCCGCGCATGCACCGCAGCCTGATGTGGGGGTGCAAGATCCTCGACATCCCGGAGCCGGAGCTGTACGTGACGGTCGATCCGGTGCCGAACGCATGGACCTACGGCCACACCAAGCCGTTCATCACGCTCACCTCCGGCCTGGTCGACATGCTCGACGAGGAGGAGAGCTTCTTCGTCATCGCCCACGAGCTCGGCCACATCAAGTGCGGCCACGTCCTTTACACCCTGGTCGCGCGCAACATCGCCGCGCTGGTCCAGCTGCTCGGCCAGGCCACCCTCGGCATCGGCGCGCTGCTCGGCCAGGGGCTGGTCTACGCGCTGCTCGAGTGGGCGCGCAAGGCGGAGCTGAGCGCCGACCGGGCCGGGCTGCTCTGCGTCCAGGACATCGACCCGTGCCTGCGCACGTTCATGAAGCTGGCCGGCGGCTCGAAGGAGCTCTACGCCGAGATGGACCGCGAGGAGTTCATGCGGCAGATCCACGCGTTCGAGGACGCCGACCGCTCCGCCCTCAACCGCGCCTACAAGATCCTGCTGACGGCGGGCCAGAGCCACCCCTACGCCATCCTCCGGGCCAAGGAGCTCGACGAGTGGCACGGCGGCGGCTATCCGGAGCTCATGACCGCGCGCGGGGCCGCGGCGACCTGAGCGCCGGCGGCGAGGCACGGCTGTCGCGCTGTACGTGCGCGGGACGGCTGGCCGCCGCGCAAGCGTCGAGGAGCGCCGGCACCGGCTGGCCGCGGTCTTGCTTCGCGATGTCGCCATGCCCGCACGCGCCGGAGCCTGGTCGCTGGTCTGCTCGCTCGTCTCGCTCGTCTCGCTCGTCTCACTGCTCGCCTGCGCCGGTGATGACGACAGCGATGCCGAGGTCGTCTGTCCGCCCTGCCAGGAGGACGAGATCTGTGTCGTCCGCTGTGACGGAGATCAGACTCCGGACGCCAGCGCCGAATGCGTCCCCAACCCGCTCGGTTGCCCGGCCGAGGCCGGCCTGTGCAGCGCCGAATGCGAGGAGAGCCTGTGCGGCGCGCAGCCGTCCCCTTACTCGTGCACCTCGGGGACCTACTGCCCGCGCGCCGACGGTGACGCGTTCTACTGCCAGGGTTCCTGACCCCGGGCGCCGCGAAAAGAGCGACGCCCGGCCGGCGGCTCGTCGCCGCCGGCCGGGCTGGTCGCCGCCGACCTTCCCGAGAAGGGGGGTCTAGAGGGCGGGACAGGTCAGCGTCATGTCGAACGGCTCCGCCGTGTCCTTGCTGCACTTGAAGCTGTCCGCGCATGCCGGGTCGGTCAACGCATACAGCCAGTCGCCTACTGCCTTGTGCGGATTGCTGAACGGAGTCTGCATGAACGGCACCGCGATGCTGAAGAAGAACAGCTCGATCGGATGAGAGCCGTCGAGGAACGGTGGCGACTTGCACAGCTGCATGTCCCCGCCCCCGGTGCCCATGATCGGGCTCCACTGCGCGGTGACGTCGAGCGCCAGCACCTTGTCGTCCACGAAGGCCGGGTTGAGCGTGTAGCCCAGCTTGTTGCACTCCCCGTCCCAGCGGGCGTCGAAGGTGGCGGTCCTCGGCTCGTTCAGCACCATGATCTTCTTCGTCGTACTGACGCAGCCGGCCTCGACGACGATCTTGGTATCCGCGTGCGGGGTCAGGTAAAGCGCCCCTCGGTCGTCGTTGGGGCCGGACTGCCCGCCCTCGTCCGGATCGATCGTGATGTTGGTCTCGTCCACATTGGACGCCCAGCACAGGGTGACCTCGGTGCCCGGGCAGACGATCGAGATCGGCGCGTCCGGCTCGTTCGCCTTCCTCGCACACTCCGCCTCGGTCAGGTGGCCGACGAAGGCGCGGGCCTGGACGCCGTCGTCACAGCAGGCCGCCATCACCAGCGGAACAGCGAGCGCGAACAGCGCCCTCAGCATGGTCTTCATGGCTCACCCTCCCGCCGGGCACTGCAGCGTCATCGCGAATGGCAGGGCAGCGAAGGTGTTGCAGACCTTCGGCCCCTGCAGGCACGTCGCCTTCACGATGTAGTTCCAGTCCTCGATCGCCTTGAGCGGCCGGCTGAACCGGGTGGTCAGGAACGGGTTCGGGATCTGGAAGAAGAACAGCTCGATCGGGTGATTGCCGTCGAGGAACGGCGGCGTCGGGCAGACCCCGCCCGTGGTGCCGTCCGCGTTGGTGACGATCGGGGCGAACAGCGCGGTCACATCGACCGCGTCGACCTTCGGGTCCACGAACGCCGGGTTGAGCCTGTAGTTGATCTTGTTGCAGCTCGCGTCGAGGTGGCCCTCGAAGGTGGCCGGCTTCGGCTCGTCCAGCACCATGACCTTCTTGGTCGTGCTGGCGCAGTCGCTGGCCTTGATGTCGATCGAGGTGTCCTTCGACGGCTTGAGGACGAGCGCGCCGTGCGCCCCGTACGAGTGGCTGTCGCCGTTGGGATCCGGACTCACCGTGATGGTGGTCGAATCGACCCCCGAGGACTTCCAGCAGACCGTGACCTCGCTGCCCGGGCAGATGATCGAGACTGGCGCGTCCCCGTCGTCGATCTTGCGCGCGCACTCGGCTTCGGTCAGTTTTCCGAAGAAGGCCCTCGCCTGCACCCCCTCGTCACAGCAGGCAGCCATGACGAGGGCCAGACAGAGGGCGAGCCCGAGCTGGAGCCGACTCATCGCCCTTTGTCCTTCTCGACCGTGCCCATCACGCTGCGCGAGATCGACAGGTCGCGAACGAGGACGTACTGGCGAGCGGAGCCGAGATCGAAGTACTTGGCCGCCTCGGAGATCAGGCGCTCCGCCTCGTCCGGGCCCCGGCCGATCGACAGGATGTCGACGGCCAGGCTCTTGCTGGGCAGGTCCTCGGTCTTGAGGTCGAACTGCACGGCGAAGGTCGAGCTCTCCTCGTCGGAGAACGTCGTGACGTCGCCGACGTGCCAGTCGCTCTGCAGCGACGGCATGATCTGGTTCTTGAAGAACGCCTCGACCTCGGCGGACGGCGCGTTCCGCGTCACGGTGATGAGGTAGCGGCGCACGCCGCCGATCGTCGGCGGCTCGGCCGCCGCCCCTTCGGCGGCGATGACGTCGGCGGACGGGTCGGACGCGCCGGTGAGCTCGCAGCCGGCGACGCCCGAGAGCGCGGCCAGCAGGCCGAGCAGCCCGATGCGGCCAAGGAGACGGAAAGAGGCAGTGGTTCGATGTCGTGGTTGAGCAGGCATTTAATCCCTCCTGCTCCCTAGACACGCGCCGCCGGCGCCTTTTCCGCCTCTCGCTACGGAATGACGATCTCCACGCTCGAGCGCAGCCCGTCGTACTCGGCGTTGCCGCATGAGACCTTCGCGCCGCCGTTCTCCGACCGGCAGACCTCGACGCGGCTGATGTCGTCCAGCCGGACGACGTCGCCGGTGCTCGGACAGCGGTCAGCGAGCACGAAGGAGGTGCCGTTGGCGATCATCTCCTCACC
>DATHKR010000298.1:0-20285 GCA_035489015.1 Kofleriaceae bacterium
CCGGCACGACACGGTGATGCGCCCGGTCGGCGCGGTCGACGGCAGGACGAAGCGACCGAGCCGCGCGTCGAGCAGGACCGCGCCGGTGTCGTCGGGCGAGGTCGGCAGGAGCGCGTTCCACGGGCCCAGGCTGCGCTGGGCCAGCTGCCACGGGACCCGGGCGAGGCGGCCCGGCTGCGCGTAGCGCCCGTCGCTGGCGGCCGCGGCCAGGAGATCGTCGCCGAACAGCCCGCCGAAGCGACTGTCGAGCGGGCGCGGGATGGCCGCCTCGGCCGGATCCGGTGGGTCGCGCCGGAAGGAGGCGCCGTCGGCCGCCACCCGCAGCCGGATCGACCCGCCGACCGCGAGCGCGAGCCGGGGCAGGACCGCGAGCACGCCGCGCGCGCCCTGGGTGAAGACCACGTCGGACGAGGGCAGCGGGGCCGGCCCGACCACCAGCAGATCGTCCCCCACGAACACCGCCTCGCCCGGCGCCGGCGGGTTGGGCGCGTCGAGCTCGATCGCCCCGGTGGTGGTCCACGACGAGGCGCCGGCGATGAGGGCGTAGCGGGTGGGCCGGGTGCGGTCGGCCCACACGATCGCCTCGAGCCCGACCGCGGTGGTGCGCGCGACCAGGAGGCCGGGCAGCCCGGGCGCGATCGGCAGCGACGGCAGATCGCGCCAGCTCCGCGACGCGGCCACGTCCCACAGCCGCACGGTCGCCGCCATCTCGCCGGCCACCGGATCCCCGCCGATGAGGACCAGCCCGGCGGCGGTCGAGATCAGCACCGCGCCGATCCGCTCCTCGCGACGGCGCAGCGGGTGCGGGCGCCACGGCCCGCCCGCGGTGGCGATCGACCACATGTCGCCGGCCGCCGCGCCCTCGAGGTCGCCGCCGAACACGTACAGGCGGTCGTCGTGGATGACGATGCTCGGGCTCTCGCGCGGCACCGGGACGCGCCCGCCGGCCACGTCGATGCGCGCCACCGCCGCGGCGCCGCCCAGCTCGGCCACTCGCCAGACGCCGAGCGTGGTGTCGAGGTCGGTGACCGCGATGAGGTCGTCGCCGTCGGCGACCAGCGCGATCCCGTCGGCGGCGTCGAGCGGGGCCGGCATCGCGCGCACCACGGTCCAGCCGGGCGCGCCGACGGTGAACCGGACCAGCCGGTTGGTGCCGGCGGCCAGATCGCGCTCGATCCGGACCACCCAGGTGTCGGGGCCGACCGGAACCGCGACCGCGTTGGAGACCGCCGGGCCGAGCGCCGGATTGAGCGCCAGGGTCGACCAGCTGCCGTCGTCGGTGCGGCGGCGCGGCCGGCCGGCCAGGCGCTCCACAACCAGCTCGATCGATCGGCCGGCGATCGCCTGGCCGGCGTCCGCGGCCACGGTGACCGCGATCGGGCCGGCCGGGCCGAGCTCGCCGGTGACCAGGACCCGGTCGGTGGCGGCCGGGTCGTCGACGTCCGGCAGCGCGGCGATGACGGTGATCCGCCAGCGGTCGTCGGGCGACGGCCGGCGCGGCTCGGCGAACCTGACCAGCCCGGCCTCGCCGACCGGCGCGGCGGCGAGCGGGCCGGCCAGCGCGCGCGGGCGGGGCGGACCGACCAGCGGCACGCCGTCGACCGCGAGGTGGAACGCGCCGGCGCGCTCGGCGGCGGCCGGGTCCTCGGCCAGCGCGGTCGGGGTCAGGATCGTCGCGGCCACCCGCCGGGGCGGCTCGTCGGCGACCGGCTCGTGGCGCGCGGTCACGCCGGCGGCGAGGTCGGGGCGGGTGACCGGGTGCAGCCACACCAGCGGCGCGTCGCGGCCGAGCGGATCGATCCGGCCGCGCTGCTGGCCGCTCGCGGTCGGCGCGATCATGGTCGCGGCCAGCTCCTCGAGCTCGACCGGCACCAGCCGCGCGGTCCGGATCAGGACCGCGTCGGGGCGGACCCAGCCGCGCAGGTCGAGGGTGCGCGGCGACGCCGCGTGCTTGCCGGCGTCGACCCGCCCGAGCCGGCGCAGGGTGTCGTCGATCTCCTCGCCGGGCAGCTGGCCGAGCACCTGGCTGCGGACCCGGCGCTCGTCGCCGCGCGGGCGGGCGTCGCCGGGCGAGCGGCGGGTCAGCGGATCGGCCAGGCCGATCGGGTCCCACACCAGCGCGGTGCGCCCGCGCCACGGCGCCACGTGGGCCAGCTCGAGCGACGCCAGCACCGAGCGCATGCCCTCGTCGACCTCGGTGTCCCAGGTGCTGGTCTCGGTCAGGATCTCTTCGAGGGTGATGAGGGTGCCCTTGCGCCGGCGCCAGCCGACGATCCGGGCGACCAGCGCGCGCTGGGCCGACCGATCGGTCGACAGCAGCTGCACACCGAACAGCTCGGCCAGGAGCGGCAGCGCCGCCGGATCGCACCGCTCGACGAAGTGGTCGTCCCACAGCGCGCCGACCGCGTCGTACAGAGCGTCGAGCCCGCCGCCGAGCACGCCGACCAGATCGGTCAGCGGCGGCCGCTCGGCCAGCTGGATCGGCGGCGCGGCGATCGCGGCGTCGCGCTGGCGGTAGACGCCGGGCAGGAGCTCGCGCAGCCGGACCGACGGGCGCAGCTCGGCGGCGGGTCGGATGGTCGGCGCGCTCATCGGTCGCGTCCCTCCTCGTAGGCCAGCTCGACGCGGTCGCCCCAGATCAGCAGCTGGCGGGGCGAGGCGACGATCCGCTCGTGCAGCGCGGGCGCCTGGTCGGCGCGGTGGAGCTGCTTGACCACCATCGAGTGGAGGCCGCGCGCGCCGTCGACCGCGGCGTAGATCTCGGACAGCTCGAGGTCGTCGCCGAGCTCGCCGCGGTCCGGATCGAGCAGGCCGGGCGGGGTGTCGGCCTCGACGTCGGCGCCGAGCCGCAGGCGCGCCTCGCGGAGGAGCGAGATCGGATCGGCGCCGCGCTGGTAGCGAAGCAGGATGCGGGCCTGGATCGGCACCAGCACCCGGTTCTCGACCGCGACGGTGATGCCGGGCGGGACCCGGACCGCGAGGTAGCGGGACAGCGCGGTGAGATCGGCGGCGCCCAGCGCGGCCCCGCGCGGGCCGCACACCACCGCGGCGAGGGCGCGCGGGCGGCGCGGGTCGCGGAACACCCGCGCGCGGCGGACGCCGTCGTGATCGCGGGCCAGCACCTCGACGTCGCCGACCGAGACCGCGCGGTCGAGGGTGCCGATGCTGCTCGGTCCGCGCGCCCGGGCGGACGCGGTCGGCTCCGGGTCGGCGCCGCCGGTGGTCGGCAGCGGGTTGAAGGTCGACTCGACCGCCGGGTGCGCGGTGACCAGCCCGTCGATCCGGCGCGCGGCGCGGTTGCCGGCCGCGCCCACGCCCACGCGATAGGTCGCGACCACCCGGGCGCCGTCGGGCAGCGGGGCGCCGCTCTCGCCGTCGCCGACCCGCAGCCGCGCCATGCCGGCCGGCTGGGCCTCGACCGCGAACACCGGCTCGGCCGGGCCGGCGGCGAGGAGGTCGTCGACCCGGCGCCATGGGCGGCCGTTGACCGCGAGCTCGACCACCGGCACCCGGCCGCGCGGCGCCTCGGGATCGCGCAGCCAGGTGAGCGGCTTCTGCGACGGGACCAGGACGCGCCGGTCGGGGCCCGGGGTCAGCTCCTCGACGACGGTGGCGCCCTCGCTGACCGGCGCGCAGTTGCCGATGAGGACGGTGCGGTCGAGGCGGTAGCGGCGGACCAGCGGCGGCTGGAAGTGGATGCGGGCGAGCGAGTGCTCGACGCCGGCCGGCTGCTCGCTGGCCACCCGCACGATCCGGATCGCCTCCCGGTGGACGCGGTCGCGGGTGGCGTTGCCGTCGGGGCCGATGGTCTCGACGTCCTCGGCGACCACCATCCAGTCGCCCGGGCGCACCGGCGGCGGGCTGCCGTCGGCGAGCGGCAGGAGGTAGAGGAAGTCGCCGCCGGGCTGGGCCGCGCCGCGCACCGACGCGCGCGCCGAGCCGGGACCGAACGCGCGGTCGAGGTTCGACAGCGCCCACGGGCCGCGCAGGAGCACCACCTGGTCGCGCGCCTCCTGGATGAGGCCGCCGACGAACGCGTCGAGGAACGCGGCCATGCAGTCGAGGCGCTTCGCGTACACCTCGGGCTTCTCGCCCGGGCACGGGACCATCGCGCACTCGAGCTCGGCCAGCGCGTCGCGCTGACGGCGGGCCAGGTTGCGCAGCTGGCGGGCGACGATCTCCTGCGACTCGGACAGGTTGCCGACCGGCGAGGCCGGCGGGGTCTTCGCGGCCAGCCGCTGCGCCTCGCACAGCGCCTCGCACAGCCCGTCGAGCGAGTCCTTGCAGCCCTGCGCGGTGTCGAGCCCGAAGCGACTGACCAGCGAGGAGAGGTGGCGCGCGTCCTGGCGGGCGCGAGCGGCGGCGCGCTCGGCCTCGTTGCCGGCCCGCTGGGCGTCGATGCGATCCGACAGGCCGGCGGCGGCCGAGCCGGCCCCGAACAGGCCGCCCTTCGGCACCGGCGGGCCGCCGCGACCGGGGCGCGGCGCGGGGCGCGGTCGCCGCGCCCTCGGCGGCAGGTAGGCGGACAGCTCGTTCAGGCGGGCGTCGACCCGCAGCGGCTCGAGGGTCTCGAAGGTGGCGGACGGCTCGTCGCCGCGCGCGGCGGACGACAGCCGCATCCCGGCGGGCAGCAGCACCGCGGTGGTGCCGGCGCGGGCGCGGAAGTGCTGCAGGCCGGTGGCCGCCGCGCCGGGACCGCCGTGGTAGCCGAGGTGGCCGAGCAGCTTGGCGATCGACGACGGCAGCCGCGCGGTGGCGAGGTAGCCCTCCTCGGCCCACGCCTGCTGATAGGTCCACAGCACGTGGAGCGCCAGCGCGACCGAGTCGAGCAGCCCGCGGCCGAGGTCGAGCGCCGCGCTGGTCGACCGGGTCGGATCCCAGCCGGCGCGCTGATCGGGCAGACCGAACGTCTCGCGGGCGGCGGCGCCCAGCTCGGCCTCGAGCCGCGCGTGCGAGCGCGCCGCGTGGGCCTGGGGCACCCGGGTCATCGCAGGCCTCCGCACACCGAGACGGTGAGGACGCCGTCGGCGAGGGGCCGCGACGGGCCGCGCACCACCGCGACCTCGTCGCGGTTCATCGGGATGACCCCGTCGGCCAGGTGCTCGACCGCCTGGGGCGAGAGGCGGCGGAACCGGCGGACCCGGGCCGCGGCGACCCCGGGGGCGGCCAGCACCGCGCGGTAGAGGTCGGCGAGCTGGACGTCGCCGCCCAGGCCGCTGACGTCGGGATCGAGCAGGCCGCCGTCGCCGGCGACCGCGCCGATCACCGCGTCGCGCACCGCGCCGGCCTCGGCGTGCGGGTGGGCGTCCACGACCACGTCGAGGTCGAGCGGCGTCCACACCGGCGGCACCGACTCGACGTCGAAGCCGAGCAGGCGAGCGTCCTCGAGCGCGGCGCGGACCTCGGTCCACCGGCGCAGGCGCTCGTCGTCGTCGAGGGTGTCCTCGTCGCGGAGCAAGACGGTCACGCGCACCACCGGGCGGACCGCGGCCGGCACCACCCGGGCAAAGGCGCCGGCCACCTCGGGCAGCGATCGCGCGACCCGCTCGTAGTCCTCCGGGGTCACCGCCGACAGCGGCCGCGCGGCCAGGAGCGCCGCGCGGTAGCGCATGCGGTCCATCGGCTCCGGGTCGCGCCCGCCGATCGCGGCGAGCGGGTTGGTGACCTGGACGACCCCGCGGATGACGTCCATCGGCTCGCGGAACAGCCAGCCGGTGATCGGGCCGCGCGCGGCGTCGACCGGCACGAACACCAGGCGGTTCACCACCGCCGGTGGGACGTTGCCGGTGCGGCCGAGGCCGATCGCGACGTCGAGGTGGAGCCGGCTCTGGCGGGCCGGCAGCGCGGCGCCGGACGACACGCCGTCACCGAAGCGGACCGCGGCGCGGCCGTCGGCCGAGGTGCGCAGCGCGAACACCTCGTCGCCGGGATCGGCCCCGGCCAGATCGTCGATCCGGGTCCACTCGTCGCCGTCGACCAGCACGCGGATCTGCGGGCGACCGCGCCGGCCCTCGTGGCCGGGCAGCGGATACCCGGCCGCGTGGATGCTGACCGGCGCGTAGGGCAGGACGACCTCGGTGCCCGGCCCGCCCTGGACCGGGATGTCGAGCAGCTCGCGGTAGCGGGCGAGGTCGTCGCTCTCGCCGCCGGCGGGGGGCAGCGCGGACAGCGGCACACCGTGGTGGGCGGGCACGACGTTGCCGAGCACGACCCCGGCCGGACCGGCGTCGCCGTCGGTGGCGGGCAGCGGCCAGGGCAGCGGGCGGCGCGGGTCCCAGCCGACCTCGACGACGTCGGTGCCGCGCCTGACCGTGGTGACCCTGACGACGTGGCCGGCGCGCCGGTCGCCGCGCTCGAGGATGAGCCAGCGGCCGATCGCCAGCCCGCCGAGCGGTCCGTCGAGGAGCGCGCGGGTCGCGCCGGCCGGGAGGTCCTCGACCAGCGCCACCTCGTCGAGGTGGGGGAAGAAGGGCAGCGGCTCCTCGGTGGCGAAGATGACCACCTGGTCGTCGTTGCGCAGGTTGGCGGCCAGGGTGCCGGCCGGGATCTCGATCGCGCCGTCGTCGGCGATCTCGTCGAGGGCGGCGATGGTCGAGGTCAGCCACGCCGCCCGGGCCGCGTCCGAGGTCGACGCCGCTTCGGCCTGGCGGTCGCGGATGACCTCGGCGATCGCGCCCAGCTCGACGCGGAAGCGCAGCATCGCGACCGCGGAGAGGCCCTCGTCGACCTGGTAGTCGAGCGGGCGCACGTGGTCCTCGATCGAGCGGCGCAGGCGGGCGTCGTCGAGGAAGCCCTCGGCGACCGCGCGCTCCTGACCGTAGGCGATGTGATCGAGCCGCTCGGCGACCGCCTCGAACAGCATCGTGGTCAGGTCGGCGGGGCCGCGGTCGGTCCACGGCCGCATGACCTGGTCGGCCCGGCCCAGCATGACCGCCAGCAGGGTCCTGGCGTCGCGGGCGCGGTAGTCGACCACCGGGCTGCGCGGCGGCGGCCGCACCGCGGCGGCGTCGGACGGGCCGAGCGGGTCGTACAGCTCGCACGCCGCGCCGACCTCGGGCGGGTGGGCGCCGACGAACAGGCGGTCGTCGTCGGTGAGATCGAGGTCGTCGGGGGGCGGGGCGACCGCGGCGCGGTGCAGCGGGCTGGTCGCCACCAGCCGCAGATCCACGGTCTCGACCGGCGGCAGCGCGCCGGCGAACAGCGGCGCCGGGATGGCCGCGGCGCCCGGGATCCGGTAGGGCAGCTCGCCGAGCCCGGCGAAGCGCTCGTCGGCGACGTCGGCGAACGACGCGCGCACCTCGCCCCAGTCGGCGTCCGGATCGAGCGTCACCGGCGCGCCCGGCCCGGTGATGCGCGAGAAGATCGAGTCGACCACCCTCAGCTCGCCGGGGCCGATCGCCAGCGGCGCGCCGAGCCGGTCCCACGTGGTGTTCGCGATGACGATCTGGTCCGAGCCGACCCAGCCGGGGCGGAGCGCGGTGGCGACCTCCATCCGGCGCAGCCAGGTCGGGCGCAGCGAGGTCTCCACCTGGATCGCCGATCCCGACACCACCCGCACCGAGCAGTCGACCAGGGCAAGGTCGCCGGCGACCAGGTCGTCGAGGAACGGCTGGATCTCGTCCACCACCGCGGCGACCAGGATGCCGACCACGTCGTCGGCGGCGAGCGGCTCGGGCGGCGCCGCCGGCGGGACCGCGTCGTCGGCCAGATCGGCCAGCAGCTCGGCCCCCCAGGTCTGCCAGGCCGAGTCGCCCTCGACGTCGCGCGGCGGAATCGGGTCTGCCGGCACCGGCGCGCCCACCACCTCGGCGACCGCCACGTCGCGGATCACGATCGGGCGAGGCGAGGGCGCCACGATCACCCGCAGGCCGGCCGCGTCGCCAGCCGAGCCGACCACCCGGTCGATGCGGCCGAACCCGACCTCGACGTCGGACGGGCCGTCGCTGCCGCCGGCCACGCCGCCGACCACCACCACGCCGGCCGCCGCCGGCGCCGACAGGTTGGCGACGGTGAACCCGCGCAGCACCGCGTGGCCGGGGCCCGCGACCAGGATGCCGGTCGCCCGCGCGGTGCCGGCGATCCGCTCGGCGCGGAGATCGATCGCGCTGAGATCGACGCCGCCGGGGCCGGCGCCGAGCACGGCGATCCCGCAGCAGACGTCGCCGGCCAGGTCGGAGACGCGCACCCGGGTGACCTGCACCCGATCGGCGCCGCCGACCAGCACGCCGACCGCGGCGCCGGATCCGGTCACGTCGTCGAGCTCGAGCTCCACCACCTCGGCATCGTCGACCGCGCTGATCCGCGCGCCGGTGGCCGCGTCCCCGTCGATCGCGGCGATCTCGGCGCCGGTGACCCGCACCCGCCCGCCCTGGGCCGACAGCCCGGTCGCGTCGCCGCCGCCGCTGGCGCCGGTGATTCGCAGGTCCTCGACGTCGATCGTCCCGGTGTCGCCGGCGATGAGCTCGACCGCGATGACGTCGGCCGCCCCGGTCACCCTGGCGTCGACGTCCTGCAGCCGGATGCGCGGCGCCGCGACCAGGAGGCCCACGTCGGCGTCGGGGGCGTCGATCGACAGCTCGATGACGGAGACGGAGTCCGCGGTCAGCGCCAGCCCGCCGCTGGCGAACGTGAGCGTGCAGGCGTCGCCGCCGCGCAGGATGAGCCGGCGCCCGCTGACGTCGAGATCGATCGCGGCGCCGATCGCGTGGGCCTGGTCCGGAAGCTGCCACTCCTCCTCGGTCCCGGCCGGCGCGTCGGCCAGCTCCGCGGCGGCCTCGGCCAGCGCCGGCGCGATCGGCGCGGTGAGCCGACGGACGATCACGGCGGCGCCTCCAGGGTGCGGCGGAAGGTCTCGGCCCGCTCCTCGCCGGTCTCGCGCAGGGTGTAGAGGATGTCGACGTAGAGCGTCGCCGACGGCGGATCCGACGCCACCCGCACGGCGTCGACGATCACCAGCTCGCCCATGAACTCCTGGATGTTGATGCGGATGATGTACTGGGCGGCCGCCGCCGTCTCCGGGCTGCATCCGCCGAACACCAGGCGCTGCACCCCGCACCCGAAGGTGGGCCGGTTGACCCGCTCGCCCGGGATGGTGAACAGGAGCTGCTCGAGCTGCTGGCGGATGGTCAGGCTGCGCGGCGAGGTGGCCGGCGCGCCGAGGTCGCCGATGTGGAACGGGAAGGTCAGGCTGCGCGACATCAGCCGGCTCCGTTCAGCGCGTCGCGCACCAGGCTGGCGTCGAGCTCGTACTGGTTCTCCTCGTCCTCCCAGCTCCACCGGTGGCGGACGGTCTTCACGTACCAGTCACCATCGAGCAGCTTGCCGGCGCCCTGGACGTCGACCGGGCGGCGGGCGCGGAGGATCTGCGGGTACATGACGGCGCGCACTCGCGCGCTGGCCTCGACCAGCCAGTCGGCGGCGAGGAAATCGGCCCAGGCCAGGTTTCCGACCTCGGCCTCCTGGTGGGGGACATCGACGTGCTGGAGCCCGACCGGGACCAGGTCGGCGCGCCCGGGCAGGATGGCGGCCAGCCGGGCCTCGATGATGGCCGCGCGCCCGGTCTTGCCCAGCCGCTTGAAGCGCGGCTCGGTGATCCGCGACGAGCGGATCCGGCGGCTGCGCTCGTCGATGTGATCGGCCTGGATCGCGGTCGGCCGGTGGCTCTCCCAGCGCGCCTTGAGCTCGATGAGGGTCGGGGTCTGGTGCGGGGTCAGCGCCAGGGTCGGCTGCTTGTCGCGGTCCGGGCGCGGGCGGTGGAAGTGACCCACGCACTCGCCGGCGGCCGCCCCCGACTCCTTGACCGGACCGGCGGCGCGCTCGACGTACGCCTCGAAGCCGTTGCGCCGGGCCAGCATGCGGATGAAGTCGGCGTCGGTCCCGCGCTGGAGCATGGTGCCGCGCTCCGGGTCGCGGCTGGGCGCGGTGGTCTCGATCGCGTCGCCGGCGGTGGAGAAGCCGTACTCGCCGTAGATCTGCCGCACGATGTCGGAGTCGGGCAGGCCCTCGAACCGGCGCTGGCGCTCCTCCAGGTGCATGAGGCACGAGGCGTCGAGGCCGAACAGATCGAGGGTCGACTCGGAGCTGCGGTCGACCCCGAAGGTCGGCTCGACCGCGGTGACGTAGCCGTCGAACACGACGTCCTTGACCGTCGGCGACGGCCGGTCGGGCGCGCCCAGCCCGAAGCCGATCGTCACCCGGTGGAGCAGCGCGAACCGGCCGTCGTCCAGCCCGCTCCAGTCGCCGTCACCCGGCGACATCGCCAGGCACATGTGGAACGAGGACACGTCGTCGGCCCGCTCGTCGACCTCGAGGCGGCGGATCGTGCTCTCGGCGTCCGCCATCGGCACGCCGTCGATCCACACGTCGAGGTAGGGGATGGTCTCGGCCGCCACTACTCTCCTCTCGGCCTGGCCGGGATGGCGATCGCCGCGCCCGGATCGAGCGCGTCGTCGGGCGTGAGCGTCGGGTTGGCGTCGGCGATCCTCCAGTACTGGAACGGGTCGCCGAAGTAGCGGTGGCCGAGCAGGTCGAGCCGGTCGCCGGCGGCGACCTTGTGCACCTGGGAGACCGAGACCGGCGGGATGACCCGCGGCGCGTACAGCTCGACCGGCTCGGCGCCCGGCGCGATCGCCACCTCGTAGGTCGGCAGGTCCTGGTGCCGCGACGACGGGTCCCGGCTCACAGGAACTCTCCGTTGACGATCTTGCGCCCCTCGCGCGGCACCAGCGCCTTGCCGATCGCCGCCTTGACGTCACCCTGGTACGACTCGGCCGCCCTGGCCGACAGGTCCTGCCGCTGCTTGACCAGGTCCTCGAAGATCTTCGCGGTGTCCTTGTTCACCGCGACGGTGGTCGCCTCGAGGATGCGGAACCGGATGTCGATCTCGGCGCGGATCGGGACCAGGTCGACGTCGAAGCGCTGCTCGACGATGTTCATCTGGGTGATGACGCCCGGGAAGCTGCGCGGCCCGAGCACCAGCAGCGCCTCGGTCGGGTCGAGGCTGACCAGGGCGAACTCGTTGTCCTTCTTGGGCGGGTCGGGCAGCTGGTCCGGCCCGAGCGCGAACCGCTCGAGCACGGCGAGCTCCGGCATGACGCCGTCCGGTTCCGCGGATTCGCGCAGGCGCAGCTCGGTCGCGTCGAAGATGAGCTTGAAGCTCACGATCTCGCTCTTCGACTTGAGCGCGCCGCCCCGCTGGGCGTCGGCGGCGACCTTCTCCTGGGCCGCCTTGGACGACTTCTTGTCGAGCTTGCGCTCCCACTGGCCGGTGCGCGCCCGCGTCACCGTCTCCGGGTTGAACTGGAACTTCAGGATCTCGAACGTGGCCGAGTCGCCCGCCTTGGGGTGGGGCAAGGCGACCAGCGCGCCGCGCGCGATGCGGTAGGGAAGCGCGACCTGCTCCGGCTCGAGGTTGCGAGGCATCAGGGCTCTCCCGGCTTGCCGTCGTCCAGCGCGTCGATCCGCTGGGCGAGGGCGGCGTTGTTCTTGTCGATGAGCGTCACCACCACCTGGCCGATCAGCCTCACCAGCTGGGCCGGATCGGCCGGGACGTGGCGGAGTAGCCAGGCCAGCTCGCGCTCGAGCTCGCGCCTGCTGAGGCCGACGTGTCGCTGACCCTGGTCGGCCATGGCCCTAGCTCCACCCGTCGAGGAGCGGGCGGCCCTCGAGCTCGCGGGCGAGCAGCTGGAGGTAGCGCCACCGGCGGGTGCGCGGCAGCGCGAAGATCTCGCCCTCCGACCAGTGGTAGTGGAAGGCGAGGGCGTGGACCTCGGCCAGGAGGCGGTCCCCGCCGGAGCGGAGCTCGCGGGCGAGCAGCGAGAACGGGTCGAGCACGATCTCGAGGCCGGCGGCGCAGGTCGGGCAGCGAGCCAGGTAGACCAGCTCCGGCGCGCGGGCTCCGTCGGCCAGGGCGAGCGCGATCGCGTGGCGGGTCGGCGCGGGCAAGGCGCGCCAGGCGCCGGGGGCGAGCGCGCCGCCGTCGAGCAGCACCAGCCGGGCCCACAGCCGCGCGGCGCGGTCGGCCCGGTCGCCGTCGGCGGTGGCGTCGTCGTCGGCGCCGGTCGGCGCGCGCACCCGGGCCGGACCGCTCGGGGTGTCGCAGTCGATCCACGGCGAGGTCGGCGGCGCGCCCGGCGGCACCACCTCCGAGATCCGGATATCGACGTCGGACAGGGCGCGGCAGGCCGGGCTGGCGCAGCGCAGGATGAGCGGGATGCGGTCGCCGTACATCGCGGCGCGCAGCTGCAGGACCAGGAACTGGCGGTCGCCGCGGGTCAGCGCGCCGGCCAGCCCGGGGTCGACCCGGTCGTACTCGCCGACCTGCTCGAGGGTGGCGGCGAGCAGCTCGCTGACCGCCTGCGGCGCGGCGTCGGGCCCGGCCAGGAGCAGCTCCTCGTGTCCGGTGACCGGGCGCAGCACCGCGGCGCGGTGGCAGACCCCGTCCTCGTCGAACAGCCCGTGGGGCAGCTCGACCATGTTGCCTCGGCCGCTCATCGCGCGTCCCTAGGCGACTTCCACCCGCTCGAAGCCCTCGTGCTGGATCTCGATGGTCTCGATCAGCACCTCGTTGGCCTCGGCGGCCAGCTCCGACATCCCGGTGTACTTCGACACCCACGCCTTGTGCAGGACGAACTTCTTCACCGGGCGGTTGTTGTCGATGTCGTAGACGAAGATCTCGACCTCGCGCCGGAAGTCGGGATCGGTGGCGCGCAGCCCCGGAGTCAGCTCGTGGCGGATGAGCAGCAGCGCCCAGCGCTCGAACTCCGGGTCGGTGGTGAGCCCCGACTCGAGCGTGATCGGCTCGTAATGGGTCCGGCCCGGCGACATCTCCTCGTTGGAGGCCTTGTTGTTGCCGGCGCGGAACTTGACCACGTCGACGGTGCCGGTGAGCCCGCTCATCTTGCGGCAGGCGGCGACCTCGATCCCGCCCATCACGATGCGGAAGTTGAAGTTGCGGAACGGGTCTCGCTTCTTGGGGTCGACGAAACGGGCCATTGGGATCCTCTCGTTGGGTCTAGATGGTCGACTCGGTCCAGCCCTCGTGGGTCAGCTCGACGGAGAAGAGCGACACCTCGCTCGTCAGCGAGTCGAGCTTGGGCAGCGCCGCGTACTTGCTGATCCACGCGTTGAACACGTGGTAGCGCTTGTAGCGGACGCCCTGCCGCGCGATGTCGACCTTGAGGTTGGCGGAGAACGGGGACACCGCCGACGGCGACGGCGGGGGCGGAGGGGCGAGCGCGGGTGGACCGTCCGGGTGGACGTTCTCGTCCCACAGGTCGATGACCACCTGGCGCTTCACCGCCCCGCCGGCCGGCCTCTTGCCGGTGGCGGTGAAGTCGAGGACGGCGCGGGCCCAGTCCTCGAGCGACGAGTCGAGCGCGAGCCCGGTCTCGAGCGTGATCGGCTCCCAGGTGACCCGGCTCGGGTTCGCGTAGCGGTGGAAGTTGTTGCCGCCCTCCCAGGTCTCGCTCGGCGCGATCTGCGCGCGGAGCCCGGAGACCGTGCGCACCCCGGCCACATACGGCGTGTCCGACGACATCTGGTCGCCGAGCGAGAGCACGGCGACCCGGAACTGGTAGTTCCTGAGCGGGTTGCGGGGGAGGGCGGTCGGCATCGCGCGGGCCGGTCACGCGACGAGCAGGCTCTTCTGGCTGATCTCGATGACGACGAACTCGGCCGGCTTGAGCGGCGCGAACGCCACCTTGGCCGTGACGATGCCGGCGTCGATGTTCTCCTGCGGGTTGGTCGAGCGATCGCAGGCGACCGCGAACGCCTCGGCCGGGGTCGAGCCCTGGAACGCGCCCTGCCGGAACAGGGTGAGCATGAAGGACTGGATGTTGATCTTGATCCGCCCCCACAGCTCCTCGTCGTTCGGCTCGAACACCGCCCACTGCAGGCCGCGCCGCAGCGACTCCTTGAGGAAGAGCCCCATCCGGCGGACCGGCACGTAGCGCCACTCCGGGTCCGACGCGAGGGTGCGGGTGCCCCACGAGACGATCCCGAGGCCGGGGAACTGGCGCAGGCAGTTGAGGCTGGCCGGGTTGAGCATGTCCTGCTCGGCGTCGATCACCTGGTACTGCAGGCCGACCGCCTCCGGGACCGAGGCCTCGATCCCGGCCGGCGCCTTCCAGACGCCGCGGGTGACGTCGGTGCGGGCGAAGATGCCGGCCACGTGGCCCGACGGCGCGACGAAGCGGGTCGGGTTGCGGCCGACCCCGACCGGATCGGGGACCCGGATCCACGGGTAGAACATCGCCGAGTTCTTGGAGCGGACCGGGAGCGACTCGACGAACTGCCTGGCGTCGTCCGGCTTGACCTCGATCTGGCGGTCGACCCCGCCCGGACCGTCCATGAGCAGGAAGCAGTCGCCGCGCCGGTCGCAGTACGCGACGCCGATGGCGAAGTACGAGATGTCGGTCTTGCCCGGCATGGCGACCAGGTTGACGTCGACGCCGTCGAGCGCGTGGAGGCCGGTGCGCTCGCGCGCGTCCCCCTCGTAGTCGGACGCGGTGATCGCGGCGGTGCCGTCGGTGCCGCCGAGCAGGCGGACGCCGGTCTGGACGACCGGGCGGGCCAGCGGGTTGGCCGGCGAGTTGGCCGGGTAGCCGCGCGAGCTGCCGGCGAAGCCGAGCGAGCGGAGGACGGCCGGCGCGGTCGCGGTGATGTTCTCGGACAGGCTGAGGCGGAGCCCGCCCCACCGCTCGGGACCGACCCCCTGGAGACCGGCCACCGGGCTGCTGGTGCTGATCCGCGCCGCGGTCGGCGACGAGGCGATCGCGAGGGTCGGCACCGCCGCCTCGTTGCCGCGGCCGGTCACGGTGACGGTCGGGGCCGGACCGGTCCCGGTCACCGCGGCGGTGACGCCGGCGGTGGACGCGTTGATCGCCGCGGCCAGCTCGGTCGCGGTGACCGCGGCGGGGGCGCCGGCCGGGACGGTGACGTTGATCGGCGGGCCGCCGTTGACGGTGACGACGATCGTCTCGTCGTCGAGGTTCCAGGTCGACCCGGTGGCCGGGGCGATGACCACGACCGGCGCGCGCCCCACCTTGACCCCCACCGACGGCGGGTTGGCGCTGGCGGGCGCGTCGAAGCTGGTCAGCGCGGTGCTGAGGAGGGTGGCGAGCTGGGCCGGGGTGAGCTGGGCCGACCCGTTGGTGAAGGTCGGGGCGCCGCCACCCAGGGTGGCGAGCAGCGCCTGGGTGAAGGTGATCGTCTGCCGGGTCGGGGTCGCGTCCGGCGTGGCCATGTCCCACGAGGTCGCGGTGATCGCCTTGCCCTCGTACATGAGATAGGTGGTGGAGGCCGGCAGGGTGCGCGCGGTCACCCGCGGCGGCTGGGCAGCGACCAGCGCCGCGTTCGGGTTGGCGTCCACCGCCGCGCCGAACAGATCGACCACCTCGACGTAGCGCGACGACTTCAGCCGCTCACCCACGTAGTCCTCGTGGGCCGGGTCCATCCGCACGTCGTCGAACACCTCGAGCCGGCGGGTGGCGCCGCCCTCGGCCGACAGCACGTCGATCCGGAAGGCGTCGTCCTTGAAGGAGCTCGAGTCGGCGATGTTGATCCGGATGACGTCGGCCCACCTGCCGGCGCCGCGCGCGGTCAGCTGCAGCGCGGCGGGCGGGTTCGTCGCCACCCGCGTGGCCAGCGCGGCAGACTGGGCCTTGACCGCGTCGCCCGGCAGCACCCGGACCGCGTACGCGCGGCGCCCGCCGGCGGCGAAGAAGCCGTCCACCGCGGCGGCCAGGAGGCCGGCCTCGGCGGGCTGGTGGGAGCCGAACGCCCGCTCGAAGTCGGCGAAGCTGATCAGCAGCTGGGGGAGCGCGGGGATGCCGCGGGCCGACTCGCCGATGAAGGCCGCAGTCGACGTACTGACTCCCTCGATCGGGCGGACTCCGCCACTGACTTCCTCGACATATACACCGGGGTGTAGCCGCTCAGGCATGGTCGCTCCTCATCAGTTGGCTCCGGGGGACGAGTCCGCCTCCACGACGGTGGTGCCGGGGTGGCCGCCGGCGGCGCGGGTGGCGCCGAGCGGGGCCAGATCCGCGATCGCCTCGCGGACCAGCACGGCCGTCGTGCGAGTGCTCGGGTCTTCGAGCAGCGCCGACACCTTGTAGTCGACGCTGCAGTGATACAGGCGGTTCATGAGGTCGTCGCGGCGCTTGACCGCGACCTGGTAGAAGAAGGCCTCGTCCTGGTAGGCGAGGGTCCGGCCGCGCCGGTGCGCGCCGGCCGGCCTGCTCAGGAACACGCGGTCGCCGCTGACGTCGACCACCAGGGCCAGGCTGCGCAGGTCACCCAGGTGCCAGCCGTCGTCGGAGCTGGCCAGCGCGATCATGTCGCCGGGGCGGAGCTGCGCGGCGGTGGTGATCGATCGGCGCAGCCGGGGGTCGATCGGGCCGACCGGCTCACGCACCAGGTGCACGTGCGAGATCGAGATCGGGCGGGGCAGGGGGGCGGCCGCTCCTCCGCCGAGCGCCAGCACCATGTCGTGTCCGGCGGCCGGGCGGCCGATGCCGGCGACCGGCGGCGCCGGGGTGGCCTGCGGGTCGTCGAGGCGCTGCGCCTCCCCCTCCCAGGCCAGCCCGATCGCGCCGTCCGGCACGACGGTGAGGTGGAGCGTGCCGGACGCCTCGAACGCGGTCATGCGCTGGCGCCAGCGCGTGGTCGCGGTCGACGGGGCGTTGCCGCTCATCAGCGTCGCCGCGGCGGTGACCTCGCCGAACATCACCTGGCCCTCGTTGGGGACGTTGACCGCCACGGCGGCGACCTCGATCGACACCACCTCGGTGGCGCCGAGCGCGAGCCGGAGCAGCGGGTAGCGGTCGCCGGCGGCGCTGCCCGGGTCGATCCGCACGCCGACCGCGACCGCGAAGCCGACCGGCATCGGGTGGGTCGAGACCAGCGGATCCGGCACCAGCGGCGCCGAATACACCGCTCCGCTGATCTGCCCGGCGCCGGTCAGGCGGAGGCGCGACGCGGCCGGCTCGGCGGTGGCGCCGGCCGACGCGGCGAAGACCGCCCCGCGGGAGCGGTCGGTGAGGCCGTCTCCGCCCTCGAGGTGGACCAGCGAGTCGACCCCGGTCGGCTCGCCCTGGCCGAGCAGGCGGACCTCGGTGTCGCCCGGGGCGACGTCGGCCGCCAGCAGCGACGGGCGCAGCACCAGCCGGCCGCGGGTCGGCGCCGCCGCGGCCAGGCCGTCGAACATGACCGCGATCTCCGACTGGCTCGACGCCCACAGGTCCAGCCGGACCTCGACCATCATGGGGCGGGGGGCCGGCAGCTTGTGCAGGCGGTGGCGGCCCTCGCTGGTGACCGCGGGCGGGGACAGCCCGAGCGCGGGGGCCACATCGCCGGCCACCGGCAGGATCTCGACCGAGGAGCGCAGCCCGGTCGCCGGCGACCCGACGTCGGACGCGATCGCCAGCTGGCGCGATTCCTGGCTCCAGCGGACCGAGATGGTCTGCAGCGCGGCCAGGAGGTCGGCGTCCGCCACCGGGCTGCCGTCCTCCTCGCGGAACCCGCCGCCGGCCAGCGCCTGGCCGATCGCGTCGGTGATGGCGAGGGCCACCTGCGCGCCGGTCGCCGGATCGCCGAACGGGGTCGCCGGCAGGCCGGCCAGGGCGAGGGTCACCGTGGCGCGGCCATCGAAGCGGAGGCGCAGCGCCCCGCTGGCCGGGACCGCGCCGGCCGGGGCTCTCGCCTGTCCAATGACGTGGCCGGGCAGCCGGATCACCGCCTGGCCGGCGCGCGGGTTCTCCCGCTCGGGCTCGACCTGCAGCGACATCGGGCCGACCACCGAGACGAACGGGAGTCGGGGCGGTCGATACGATGGATCGACGTAGCCGTGGGCGGCAAAGGAGCGGGCCAGCCCGCCCCGAACGGCCAGCCGGGCCTGCCACAGCCAGGCATTGAGGATCTCGGGTACCAACTATCCCTCGGCCAATGTCATTGTTTCGGACTGACGATCTCGAATGACGATCTTCCGTGGAATTGTGATTCTTCGGGCCGCAGCGTTTCGAAGTCAACGAAGCCGAGCGTCATTCGGCGCGAGATCGCAGGGCAAACCGCGACTCATCACCCGGCCGGGGTACGTACAGTCGAAAGCCCCAGACTGAGACATTGCGATTCTGGACTACCTACATCGCTGTCGGCTCGCCGTCGTCTCGAGCACTCTCAGGCTTTCTCGTACGAGACCGGCAGTGTCCCATGGGACAGCGCCCCACCTGACCGCGGATCGGGCGGCCCGACGCTTGCGGACGAACGCGGGTACCCGGTCTACGCTTCTCCCGGAGGACCCGATGACCCACGTTCCACCGCCGCCCCTGGAGGGTGAGCTCCGCTTCGATGATGAATCGCGCGCGGCAGCGGCCGACGACTTCGGGCACATGGTGCACCGGACACCGGAGGGGGTTCTTCTGCCCGCCTCGGATCAGGATCTGGCCGCGGCGATCCGCTGGGCCGCCGGCCGGGGCTGCAAGCTGGCGGCCCAGGGCAGGCGCCACTCGCTGTTCGGCCGCTCCCAGGTCGCGGACGGCATCGTGTGCGACATGACCCGGCTCCGCACCGTCCACCGGGTCCGCGGCGATCGGGTCGCGGTCGACGCCGGGGCCACCTGGGGCGAGGTGATCGACGCGACCTTGCCGGAGGGCATGGTCCCGCCGGTCCTGACCGACTACCTCGATCTGACGGTCGGCGGCACCCTGGTGGTCGGCGGCATCGGCGGCACCACCTCGCGGTACGGCATGCAGAGCGACAACGTCCTCGCCATGGAGGTGGTCACCGGCAAGGGCCAGAAGATCACCTGCTCGGCGACGAGTCACGCCGACCTGTTCGACGCGGTCCGCGCCGGCCTCGGCCAGGTGGCGGTCATCACCCGCGCGACGCTCGCCCTGGTTCCGGCGCCGGAGCAGGTGCGCCGCTATCTACTGATGTACCCCGACCTCGAGGCGATGCTGACCGACCAGCGTC
This sequence comes from Kofleriaceae bacterium, assembly GCA_035489015.1. Classification (GTDB taxonomy): domain Bacteria; phylum Myxococcota_A; class Polyangia; order Haliangiales; family Haliangiaceae; genus DATFRY01. The sequence goes on from DATHKR010000298.1 coordinate 18,973, forward strand.
ACCTGGCTGGCGACGGACGGTTCGACTCGGTGCAGGGCGCGGCGCTGCCCACGCCGACCGGCTGGATGTTCCGGCTCGACGCGGCCAAGCAGTTCTCCGGGGACCCGCCGGACGACGACGCGCTGCTGGCCGGCCTGTCCGACGATCGATCGAGGGCCCAGCCGAGCACGCTGACCTACCCGGACCACCTCCACCGGTTCGCCGCGCTGGAGCAGGCCCTGCGATCCAGCGGCCAGTGGTCGTTTCCGCACCCGTGGCTCACCACCTTCGTCGGTGACTCGAGGGTCGCGGCCGTGGTCGACCGCGAGCTGGGCGAGGTGACGGCGGCGGACCTGGGGACCGCCGGCCAGGTGAACATCACCGCGTTTCGCCGGGAGGCGGTCACCAGCCCGCTCCTCCGGCTACCGGCGGACGACCTGTGCTACGCGTTCAACCTGGTCCGGTTCCCGAACACCGACGACGCCGCCGAGGCCAGCCGGCTGATGACCGCCAACCGCGCCACCTACGAGCGAGTCCGCGCCGCCGGGGGCACTCTCTACCCGGTCAGCGCCTTTTCGATGTCGCGCGGCGACTGGCGCGAGCACTTCGGACCGGCCCACGGGCGGCTCCGCGACGCCAAGCAGGAGCACGACCCGGGTCACGTCCTCACCCCCGGCTACGAGGTCTTCTAGCCGCCTGCCAGTGCGCCCATGATGATCTCCTCCGCTGGTGCTGGCTCGCCGGGTCAGGTCGCCTTCTCGGCCACCAGGCGGGCCCGGACCTTCACGTCCGGCTGGACCTTGAACATGAGGAACTTCGGCGGGGTCATGCCGTGGTCCCGCATGTCGATGGTCTTGTCTCCCTCGATCTCGATGGTGCCGTCCTCGAGGACGCGGACGGCCACCTCGACGTGGGTCGACTTGCTTACTCCGTGGAGGGAGAGGTCGCCGCGGAGGCGGGCACGGCCCGGCTGGAGCGGGTCGACGCCGCTGACGATGCCGACCACCCGGGGGAACTTGCGGGTGTCGAGGCGGCGCTGCAGCTCGCCGTCGACCAGTCGGTTGCCCGACTTCAGGCGCTGGGCGTCGATCTCGATCCGGAACGGAGCGCTCAGGCGGACCTGGTCACCCTCGATCTCGGCGTCGATCTCGCCGGTGAGGCCGCTGGTCTCCACCCTGATCGGATGGAGGCTGGAGCGCGCCTCGGCCCACAGCTCCGATCGCTCGGGGATGAGCCGGTACCTGGCCACCTCTCACATCTCGCGCATCTTGAGGTAGTTCATCATGAAGTGGTCTCCTTGGTTCGCTCGTCGACCAGGCGGCGCACCAGGCGGA
>DATHKR010000299.1:0-22783 GCA_035489015.1 Kofleriaceae bacterium
TTGAAGATCGAGGGCTGTATGTTTCTATGTCGCCTGAGTTCAATCCCGACCGCTGCTCGGTGGAAACGATCGAGGCGCAGTACAGATCGGTTCGTGTTGCCGAGCGGCTGGTAGAGCACCTTCGGTTCTTGCCGGCTTGAGTGTAGCGAGCGGGATGGGCGGAGGATGGGCCTCAGCGACAGTGCTCCGGCAGATCGCTCACGGTGAGAGGGTCGCGGACATCATTGCCGAGGCCAAAGCGCTGACCTTTGCGACGGGGAACGAGCATGCGTTGATCAGCCTTACAAGCGGACAGCGTGTCCTGGTCTCCGGGGGCCGACAGGGATCAACTTCAGTGGGCTGCCTGTGCGGAATATCATTGGCCACACGCACCCGTACCATCTAGCCCCGACGGGTCCTTCAGCATTCGACTTTGCCGCTTTGCGACAGCTTGGGCAGAGTGCGTCTTACCTCTTGGTGCATGGCGTCTTGCACAAGTTCTGGGTGAAAGGTGACTGATGGCTGTCTTCGTGCCAGGGACGCGCTGTCCGATATGCGGACTGCAGATGACCACGGATGATGAGATCGTCATGTTCTCACCGTTCGTAGCCAATCGACTAGACCCGGTCTTCACCTTCAGCGATGCGGCTTTCCACGCCACATGCTTCGCACAGCACCCATTGTCGGCTCAGGCGATGGAGTGGCACGAGGAGTCGAAGCGTAGCGTCCAGCCGGGCAATCGAATCTGCGCGGTTTGCGGCGAGCCTATTCTGGATCCCGACGACTACTTCGGAACGGGGCTGCTGACAAGCGATAGGGCCAATCCCCTCTTCGAGTTCAACTTCGTTCTGCTGCACCGAAGCCATGCAGGCCAGTGGAACCGCCTTGGCGAGTTCCGTCGGCGGGTGGAAGAGGTCCAGGCTTCGGACGCCTGGAAGGGGCCGAAGCTGGTCTTCGGTGCCGGGGAGACAGATGTTATGCGCTGGATATAGAGGACGCGTTTCGAGAGAGCATGTACACGATGGTGGCCGACGGAGACCAACTGGCCGTCGAGGCAGAGAGGGACCTGTCAGCCCGCTTTCTGGCGGCCAGGAAGGCGTCGATGGTCCTGAGGAGAGCGTCCTGATCGCGCTTGGGTAGTTTGTCGACCTGTTGCAGGCGACGGAGGAATCGGCGATTCCCCGTCGCCTGCTTCGTTTTCGGCGCGTGGAGGTCAAGCAGCTCGTCGGCAGTGACCTCGAGGACGAGCGCGCGCGCACCGAGACAGGTCGTGGGCTGCTGACGGAATCTCAGGGGATGTGGCGCACCTTGGGCTCTCGCTCCCAGAAGCGGTGCTTGGCTGCTCTCTTGACGAAGTCGGAGACTCCCTTGTCTCCCTTGAGGGAGATCATGCCGGCGTCGAGCTTCTCGCCGTCGAGTCCGGCGGCGATCAGGAGGGCTCGGGCTCCGTCGACGTGGCCGATGATCTTGCAGTGGGCGTAGGCGTCTCGGACGAAGTCGAGGGCTGATGATTCGCGGGCGAGGTCGGTTGCTCCGGCGGCTGATGGGGCCAGGACGACGGCGTCGAAGAGGACGGAGGGGGATCCGGGGAGGATGCCGTCGACGGGGACTCGCTCTCCTCCTCCGAGCTCGACTCCTCCGATCTTGGGGGCGATCACCTTCAGGGTCGCTCCTTCGTCGGTCAGTGCCTTGCGCAGTTTGGCGACCACTCCTCCGTCGGTTCCGTCGGTGACGAGGCAGGCCACGACGCGGCCGCGCAGGGTGTCGGTTTGCTTGGCCAGGAGGCTGAGGGCCGGGGATGGTCTGACGTCCTTGTGGTCCGGCTGCCTGGCTGGGGCGGCTGGTGGCACCTCGGCCATTCCCAGGCCCCGGGTGACCCTGGTGGCCAGCTTGGCGTCGACGTGGACGAGGTGGCTGATGACTCGCTCGCGGATGGCCGGCAGCTCCACCTTGCTCAGCTCGAAGACGAAGGCAGAGACGATGTGGTTCTGCTCGGGCTCGGTCTGGCTGAGCCAGAACATGCGGGCGTGGCTGTAGTGGTCGGCGAAGGATTCGGCTCTCACTCGCAGGGTGCCGCCCGCCTCGTGGCGGTTGGCGGAGCGGTAGCCTCGGTTCGGGTTCTCGCGCTCGCTCTCCGGGGCGAGTGTGTTGGGCTCGTACGAGACCCGGCCGGACTGCACCGTGGTTCGCATGTGTCCGTCGCGCTGGAAGTTGTGCATGGGGCACTTGGGCGCGTTGATCGGGATCTCGTGGAAGTTGGGGCCGCCCAGGCGGCTCAGCTGGGTGTCGAGGTACGAGAACAGCCGGCCCTGGAGGAGCGGATCGTTGGAGAAGTCGATGCCCGGCACCACGTTGGCCGGGCAAAAGGCGACCTGCTCGGTCTCGGCGAAGAAGTTGTCCGGGTTGCGGTCGAGCACCATCCGGCCGACCTTCTGCAGCGGGATCAGCTCCTCCGGGATCACCTTGGTGGCGTCGAGCACGTCGAAGGCGAACGTGTTGGCCTGCTCCTCGGTGAAGATCTGGACCAGGAAGTCCCACTCCGGGAAGTCGCCGCTGGCGATCGCGTCCCACAGGTCGCGGCGGTGGTAGTCGGGATCGGCGCCGCAGATCTTGACGGCCTCGTCCCAGAGGACCGACTGGCTGCCGTTCTTGGGGCGCCAGTGAAACTTCACGAAGGTGGACTTTCCGCCGGCGTCGACCAGCCGGAACGTGTTCACCCCGAACCCCTCCATCATGCGGAGCGAGCGCGGGATGGCGCGATCCGACATCGCCCACATGACCATGTGGACGCTCTCGGGCATGAGCGACTGGAAGTCCCAGAAGGTGTCGTGGGCCGAGGCCGCCTGCGGGAAGCCGCGATCCGGCTCCATCTTCACCGAGTGGATGAGGTCGGGAAACTTCATCGCGTCCTGGATGAAGAACACCGGGATGTTGTTGCCGACCAGGTCGAAGTTGCCCTCGCTGGTGTAGAACTTCACCGCGAAGCCGCGCACGTCGCGCGGCAGATCGACCGAGCCGGCCCCGCCGGCCACCGTCGAGAACCGCGCGAACACCGGCACCCGGGTCCCCTCCTGCTGCAGGAAGGCCGCGGTCGTGTACTCGCCGAGGGAATCCACCACCTCGAAGTAGCCGTGCGCTCCCGAGCCGCGCGCGTGCACGATGCGCTCCGGGATGCGCTCGTGGTCGAAGTGGGTGATCTTCTCGCGGAGGACGAAGTCCTCGAGCAGGGTGGGCCCGCGCGCCCCCAGGCGCAGGGAGTTCTGATCGTCCGAGACCGGGATTCCCTGATTGGTAGTCAGGACCTCGGTCTCGGAGGTCTGGTGCAGCTCGCCGCCGGCCTTGACGTCGCTGCCGGGCCCGCTCGCCGCGCTTGTCTTCTTCCTGTCCATCGATTGCCTCCTGGTGCGAACGGATTCGGAGTTAGCAATCTGGACATAACCGGTGCGACACGCCGGCGCCGCACACATGACCCGACTGGCTCGGTTTGGTGCGCACGGAGGGGCGCGCACGCGCTGGGCGCACCCGCGAACAGTCATCAGCGCACCGGCCCGGCGGTGTCGATGGCGAGGCCCGCGGCGCGCGAGAGGACACCGCCGCCACCCCACGCGGGTGCGCCGCCGCGCTGACCTACCGGCGCGGCGGCGGATACTGGTGATACGAGCCGGCGCGCCAGCGCAGCCAGGCCCGCTCGCCGTGCTTCGCGATGAGCTCGGCTCCCTCCGCCGGCAGCTCCAGGGCCAGGACCGTCCCGTCCCAGTCGACGCTGCTGGGCCGCTCGCGCGGGTCGAAGCGAGTGCGCTCGAGGCCGAGGAAGCCGAGCTCTCGCAGGGCCGGCGCGGCCGCGATCTGCTCGACGCCGGCGCGGCCGATCGGATTACCGGCCAGGTCGAGCCAGGCCAGGCGCGACCAGCCGAGCGCGGCCAGGGCGCCGGCGCCGTCGTCATCGATGCCGGCGTCGGCCAGCCCGAGCGAGAGCAGGCGCCCGAGCCGCGGATAGGCAGCCAGCCGGTCGACCCGGCCGCCCAGACCGATGACGTCGAGGTGCGCGATCGGGAAGCCGGCCATCACCGGGCCGGCGACGCCGAGCGCCGCGGCGTCGACCACCAGCCGGCCCGGCGCGCCGCGCTCGAAGCCGATGTCGCGGACGCCGGGGATCGCCGCGAGCGGCGCGCTCCAGCGCGGGCCGAGCTCCTCGATCAGCTCCGCCTCGCGCTCGCGCTCGCGCCGCTCGCTCGCGCGACTCGCGCGGTCGATCTGGAGGGAGACCAGCTCGGCCCACGGGTCGCCGGCCGCGACCAGCGCGTCGGCGAAGCGCCGCCGCAGCCGATCGTCCTCGGGGCTCGCGGCCAGGGCCTCCATCCAGTCGCCGTCGCGCATCGCCTACCTCGGCTCGGTCCCGGTGCGGTAGCGCCGGCCGTCCGCCTTCCACTCGGCATAGTACTGCGACAGCACCTGCGCCGCCGCCAGCCCCTCGGCGAACTGCCCGCCCCACAGCGTGTTGCAGAACGTGTTCAAGGTGCTGTTGAACGACTCGCGGGTGGCGTTGCCGCCCTGCAGCCGGCCGAGCAGCGCGTCGTTGAACATCGCGGCCCCGTGCACGGTGAGGCCGGTCAGCCGGTTGTCCGACGTGCGCACCTCGATCCCGACCGGCAGCCAGTCGCGGCCGACCCGGTGCCAGATCGGCACCGTCGTGTAGTCGGGGATCCGGTCGAGCGCGCGCTGGAGATCCGGGTGCGCCTCGCGCCGGTTGGGCCCGATCGCCGAGATGACCGCGTCGGCCGTGCGGTTGGTGGTCGTGCCGCCCGCGGTGACCGGCACGGTCAGCCGGTCGCCGGCCGCGTCGATCGGATTCCTGAACTCGCCGAACGCCACCTGGATGCGCGGGTCCTTGCCGGCGCCGCGCCCGTCGGCGCCGCCGAGCAGCTGGTCGCGGAACGCCTCGTAGCCGGCGGTGCGCTCGATCCCGGCCGGCGGCTCGCGCCCGATGAGGTGGATCTCGACGTTCGGGAACCGGTCGCGCGGGAACAGCGTCGCCACCCCGCGCACCGCGTCGTACGCGCCGCCGCCCATGCCGGCCACGATGATGACGGTGCGCTGCGCGTCGGCCGCGTTGCGCGGGACCGCCACCTCGCCGGTCTGCATGGCGCGCGACGACAGCACCCGGTTCGAGCGGGTCGCCGCCGCGGTCATCGCCGGCATGAGCGGCGCGTTCAACCCGCCGTGATACTCGACGTGGCGGGTCTGCGCGGTCTTGTCGGTCCCCTCGCGGTTGACCGTCACGCTCCAGGTCCCGTCGCGGTTGCGCACGAAGTCGGTGGCGCGGCCCTCGACGTGGGTCCGGTACGCGGTCTGCGACGCGGCCAGGTCGATGTTGTGGGCGGCGAACGCGTTGGTCGACACCGGATCGCGCCCGGCCCGGCCCGGATCGTACGCGGTCATGTCGACCCCGAGCCCGGCCATCTGGTCGTGCGACTGGAACGCATTCTCGACCACCCCGGCCTCGGCCAGCCGGGTCCACAGCGCGTCGCGGATCTCACCGACGGTGGCGTCGGCCCGGCTCGACATCGCGCTCGCGCCCGAGCCGACCGCGAGCGTGTCGAAGCGCGGCGTGCGGTCGAGGTTGCCGTGCGCGGTCTGCCCCTCGCGGCGGACGGTGTCGGCCACCTCGCGGCGCGCCTCGCGCACCTGGGCCGCGGTCCGCGCCGCGCGCTCGTGGACCATGCGGATCTCGATCCGCGGGCGCTGGTCGCGCGGGCGCAGGGACTCCGGCCGCACCACCGGGCGGGGCGGCGGCATGCGCAGCCCGCTGACCGGCCGCACGCCCTCGCCGGGGCGGAGGTCGCAGTACGGCCAGACCGTGCAGATCGTGGTCTCCGGGTCCTGCCCCCAGGTCACCGCCATCGGCAGCGGCTGGCTGGGCCGGTACGGGAAGACCTGCAGGCTGTCGACGATCCGGGTCGGGTAGACGTCGCTCGACTCCTCTCCCTCGAGCACCTCGTAGTCGAGCGCGGGATCGCCGATCGGCTGGCCCCAGCCCTGGCCGTAGCTCAACGACGAGTCGGCCCAGCCCATGACCGGCGACGGGACCAGCGAGTCCTCGAACGGGAACGCGGCCGGGTCACCGGCGGCGACGGTGGTGCAGGGCTCGTCGGCGGCGGGCGCCCGGGTGGTCGCCGCCCGCGTCGCCGCGCCGGTGTCGACGTCGGCGTCGGGGGCGGCCGGCGAGATCGGATCGCACGCCGCCAGGGCGAGCCCGATCAGGATGGTTGCAATGGGTCGTCTCATGACACGCCTCCTCACTGGCACTCGTTCATGACGCAGCGGTTGGACAGGCACTGATCGTTCTGGGTGCAATTCCAGCCCGCGGTCTTCTTCACCTTCGGGTCCCAGGTCCAGTGGGGGCCGTCGTACTGGTAGTGGACGCCGTCGACCGGCAGCATCCGGCGGGTGGCGACGTCCTCGCGCTGGCCGCTCCAGCCGCAGATCATCTCGGTGTCGGGATAGGCCCGGCCGATCCGGCCGGCCGCCAGCGCCTCGTACAGGCCGCAGGTGCCGGTGTTCCACTGGAACTGGCGCAGGGCGTCGCGCTGGCCCCACGCTTCGCTGCGGTCGGGCGATCCGCGCTTGAAGTACGCGGTGCCGGTCCGGCCCATCGCGGCCAGCCCGTCGGCGCCCGACGACGAGATCGCCCGCGCGGTCAGCTCGTTGAAGTAGAAGCCGATCGACAGCGGCGGGATCGGGTTCCCGTTGGGGAACTGGAACGCGATGCTCGGGCACGGGTGATCGCCCGCGCCGGTGCGGCAGGTCTCGGTGTAGTTCCAGAGATCGATCTCGGTCGACTGCATCCACACCCAGCCCATCGCGGTCTGCATGTCGCAGCCGACCGAGACGTCCTGGAAGGTGTTCTCGCGCTTCTTGCAGGCGACGGTCTGCGACACGCTGGCGTTGAGGCCGACGTTGCCGCCGTCTCGCCGGCCGTAGCTGACCGATCCCCCGGCGGTCGCGGTGCTCTCGGTGGTGCACTCCTTCGACATGTAGACGTTGATGTCGAAGCCGCCCTGCGCCTCCGCGGTGCTGAAGCCGTCCGGCGCGACCGCGACGGTGCCCGGCCCGAAGCAGATGAAGCGGCCCGACAGCGACGCGTTGTAGTCGGTGGTGCCCGACGTGTAGAAGTCGACCATGCTGTTGCGGGTCAGGCCGAGCGCGACCCGCCCGCCGTAGTGGTTGACCAGGGTGGGCGAGAACGACGCGCGCACGACCAGGTTGCGGCGGCCGCGATCCGCCTCGCCGTCGACGCAGCGGGCCGCCTTCTTGGCCCGATCCGGGCCGTAGAAGAACTCCCAGTTGCTGTCGTTCGGCGCCCAGTCGTCCATGACCCACTCGCCGCCGACCCGCCGCCAGCGGGTGATGTAGCGCGGCACGATCTTGCCGTTCGGCACGAAGCTGAGCCGCTGCTGCTCGTTCATGGCCTCGGAGGTCTGCGAGCAGCTCGGGTCGTGGCCGCCGAACACGTCGGGATAGCCGGTCAGGTGACCGCCGTGGGCGAACAGCCAGAACTGGCTGTGTCGATCGGAGGCGTCGTTGGGCGCGTACTTGAACTTCTGCCACGCGTCGTTCCGCCACTTGCCGCCGCACGTGGTCGTGTTCCCGACCTCCTGCCAGACGCTGCTGGCCCAGTAGGTGGTGACGTCGGGCAGGAGCGCGACCTTGCAGTTGTAGGTCTCGCGCGGCCGGCAGTTGTTCGGGTCGGTGGCCGCGCCCGGGACGCCGCGCGCGGTCGGCTGGTCCTCGCAGAATTCCTCGACCGGCGCGCCCATGCCGGTGTCGGCGTACTCACCCTCGGGATCGAACACGTAGTCGGGCGCCGGCGCGTCGGCGACCAGGTCCCAGCACCCGGCCAGGTAGTCGCCGGAGAACGCCTCGCCGTCGATGTCGATCGACTCTTGATCGTCGAGCCACTCCGGGAACGCCTCGTCGAAGCTGGACAGGCCCCACAGCCCCTCGTTCACGCCAGGAGGAGCGCCGCCCGGCTCGTCCGGCTCGGTCGGGGTCCCCTCGCCGCCGCCGGACGTCTCGTCGGTGCCCGCGTCCTGGTCGACCGGCGTGTTCCCCTCGGTGTCCTCGTACTGCTGCTGGTCCGGGTCCCCCGTGCCCGCGTCGCCGCTGCCACCGTCACCGCCGACCCCACCGTCGAGATCACCGGGCGGAGGCGGAGGAGGCGGAGGAGGCGGGCCGCCGTCCTGGCCGATCACCACGGCCTCGCTCCGGTGAGCGCCGACCGAGCTGCGCGCCGCGACCACCGACGGGTCACCGGTGATCGCGTCGTCGGCCTCGAGCAGCGCGATCATCTCGGTGTGAAACTCCTCGGAGGCGCGCTCGAGCGCGGGCCAGCATTCCTCGGGGGTCATCGGGTGCGCGTCGGCGCTGGTGCTGGTGAGCTCGGGGGCGGGCTTGCCGGAGCATCCGGCGACAAGCGCCAGGGTCGCGGCCAGCCGCAGCCCCATCGCGATGGGTGTCGTGTTCGCCATGGTCGTTCCTCTTTCGTCGTGGTTCGGTTCGCGGGTCACTGGACGCGGTCCGGGGCGGCGGTCGGGATGACGCCCGCGTCGCGCGGGATCGGGGTCGGATCCGGAACCCCGGCGTCGAGCGGGAACGGCGCGCCGGCGTCGCCCGGGAACGGCACCCCGGCGTCGTCGGGCACCGGCAGGCCGCCGTCGGGCAGCGGCTCCAGCTCGGCCGGGTGCGACGCCGGGTCGAGTGGATCGGTGCCGGCCTGCACCTCGATGCCGTCGGTGTAGCCGTCGTCGTCGGTGTCGTCGTCGTGCGGGTCGGTGCCGGCCGCGACCTCGTCGCCGTCGAGCAGGAGATCCGAGTCGGTGTCGGCGCGCAGCGGATCGGTGCCGGCCGCGACCTCGAGCGCGTCGTCGAGGCCGTCGCCGTCGGTGTCGGGCCGGAGCGGATCGGTCTCGAGCACGTCCTCCTGGCAGTCCTCGAGCTCGTCGTCGTCGCTGTCCGGATCGAGCGGGTCGGTGCCGTGGTCGATCTCGTACCCGTCGAGGCAGCCGTCGTCGTCGCTGTCGGCGTCTTCCGGACCGGTGCCGGTCGTGACCTCGACCTCGTCGGACACCTCGTCCCCGTCGGTGTCGGTCCAGTACACGCACGAGGTGGTGCTGCACACCTCGACCGCGTTGGGCGCCTCGCACCGGGCCACGAAGCCGTCGCGCTCCGGGCACAGCCCCGGGCCGTCCTCGTCGATCTGCGTGCGGCACTCGCCCGGTTGCCACGACCAGCCGGTCGGGCTGGTGGTGTCGACGTCGCAGATGCGAAAGTCGAACGCGCACTGATCGAACGCCGGCGAGCAGCCGGTCTGGACCGGCTCGGCCGGGTCGCATGGCTCGGCCGCCGCCGCGAACGCGCGCTCGGTGTCCGGCTCCTTTCCATCACAGGCGCAAGCGGCGGCGAGCGCGAGGGCGAAGCTCATCGCCGCGCGACGAGCGTTGGGTGCTGCGGTCATCGACTCCTCCAGGCAGGTGTGGAGCAGCCGAAGAGCAACCAGCGCGCCACGCGCAACCCTGCGTCCTTACGCGCGCTCTGGCCCCGCCCACCGTCGAGGGGAGCGCAACGGGTGTTGCGCGCCGATCAACGGTCCCGCGTGTCATGAGCTGCGCGAGGCATGATCGCCGGGCGACATTGACGCGCTGGAGGTTGGCACCTACCCTTGGTGTCCTATGACATGGCGCAAAGCAGGGGCATCCCTGTTGTTTTCCGCGGCCTCGGCCCTATCGCTCGCCGGTTGCCCGAAGGGGGGAGCGCAGGGCGGCGCGGCAGGGGCCCGGCCGCTCCCGCCCGCGGTGCCGGCCCGGCTCGAGGTCGACGCCCTGGCGCCGATGGCAGGCAACGACCCTTCGGCCAAGTCGAAGCTCATCGACATCATGGCGTCGGAGAACGCCCGCTGGTTCAAGGTCCTGAAGGCCGCCCAGCCGGCCCCCGCCCACTTCATCGGCTACCAGGTGCACGAGCGCCGCTCGGTCACGATGGACGCGGTCGACGGCGTGCTGCTGGCCGACGAGGACGACACCCAGCGCGCGCTCGACGTCGAGGTGCGGGTCGGCTCCGAGCAGATCGACAGCCGCCACCCGCTGCGCGATCCGCGCCTGGCCGCGTTCACCTCGCTGGCCAGGCTCGGCTCGGTGCCGTTCGGTGAGGACGAAAAGGCGATCCGCCACCACCTCTGGCTCGAGACCGACCGCCGCTATCGCGAGGGCCTCCTGCTCCTCAACATGGTCCTGACCGAGCGGCAGGTGTCGGTGCGCGACGAGGAGAAGAAGTCGGCCGACTTCACCTCGTCGAAGCCGCAGCTGTTCTTCCAGAAGAAGGCCACCCTCGAGTACGACCGCGGCGTGTGGATCAAGCGGGTGCGCGACTGCTCGAAGCGCGCCGCGCGCGGGGTCGCCACCCGGTCCAACTGCCGGGCCGACTTCGAGCTCAACACGATCTACTACGTGAACTCCGAGGGCAGCCAGATCCAGACCTCGTGGACCAACGCGCGCTTCCTGGTCCAGGTCGGCGTCAAGCACGACGACGGCATGCCGCTGTCGCGGGTGGAGCAGGCGTTCGCGCCCACCCCGGCCGAGCTGCCCGACGACGCCAAGATCGATCAGCTGATCACGGTCGTGAACCGCGACCTGGACGCGCTGCACAAGGCGCCGCTGGCCGATCCGTTCGTCGGCCCGGCCATCCTCGAGGGGCGCGCCGCGGCGGTGTTCTTCCACGAGGTGTTCGGCCACCGCATCGAGGGGCACCGACAGGAGCTGGAGGTGGAGGGGCAGACCTTCACCAAGCAGATCGGCAACGACATCATGCCGACCTGGCTCAGCGTCTACGACGACCCGACCATCCGCCGCCTGAACGGCCTGCCGCTCAACGGCTACTACCGCTTCGACGACGAGGGGGTCACCGCCCAGCGCACCTCGCTGGTCGACAACGGCATCCTGAAGGGCTTCCTCATGGGCCGCAACCCGATCCCCGGGTTCGAGCACTCCAACGGCCACGGCCGCAAGGAGCCGGGCAACATCTCGGTCGCGCGCCAGGGCAACCTGGTGGTCGAGACCCAGCGCTCGGTCACCAAGGACGAGCTGTTCCAGCAGCTCCTGGCCGAGATCAAGCGGCAGAAGAAGCCGTACGGCTTCATCTTCACCGACATCGCGGGGGGCTTCACCAACACCACGCGGGTCTCGTTCCAGGGCTTCAAGGTCAACCCGACCATGACCTACCGGGTCTATCCCGACGGGCGCAGGGAGGTGGTGCGCGGCGTCGATATCTCCGGCACGCCGCTCAGCGCGCTCGGCAGCATCATCAGCGCGGCTCGCCCGGTCGAGACGTTCAACGGCATCTGCGGGGCCGAGAGCGGGTGGGTGCCGGTGTCGGCCTCGGCGCCCAGCCTCCTGCTCAGCAACCTCGAGCTCGACCGCAGCTTCAACCCCACCGACCGCGGGCCGGAGCTGCCGCCGCCGTCGATCGCGCGCGCGCACGGAGGTGTCCAGTGATCGGATCGGATCGCGGGTCGTCGATCAGGGCGGGGGCCGCGGCCGCCGCCCTGGCGCTGCTGGCCGGGCCGAGCTCGGCGCTGGCCAAGCCGAAGCCGGCCGCAGGCTCGCCGTCGGCGGCCAAGCCGGACGAGTCGACCCGCTCCAAGGCGATCACCGAGCCGGTGCTCGACGCGGTCGCCGCCGAGATGGAGCGGTCGCTCAACGGGCTGCGCATCGAGGGCGCGACGCCGCCGTACTTCCTCGGCTACAAGCTGACCGAGGTCGAGGTCAACGACGCCGTCGCCAGCATGGGCGGCATCACCAGCCAGAAGGAGCGCCACTTCGTCAACCTGGAGGCGCACGTCCACGTCGGCTCGTACCAGTTCGACAACTCCAACTTCGTGGCGGCCGGCCGCGACGACCTCGATGGCCGCTCCGAGCAGAGCCTGCCGCTCGAGCCCAACCCGGCCAGCGTGCGGCGCGCGGCCTGGCTCGCCACCGACGAGGCATACAAGGAGGCGATCGAGCAGTTCCAGGCCAAGCAGGAGGTGCTGAAGAGCGGCGCGGCCGGCGGGCTCAGCAAGGTGCCGAGCTACAGCAAGTACAAGCCGACCGCGATGAACGAGCAGATCCTGGTCCCCAAGCTCGAGACGGTCGAGGAGATGAAGCAGCGAGCCGAGAAGATCTCGGCGGTGCTGCGCAAGACCGCCAGCGTGCGCGACTCGCGGGTCGCCTTCACCAGCTACCTCGAGCGGCGCTGGCTGCTCAACAGCGAGGGCAACGCGGTGCACGACACCCGCCGGGTGAGCGGCGTCATGATCGTGGCCAGCGCGCAGGCCGACGACGGGCAGGAGCTGACCCTCACCTACTCGCGCTACGGGCTGACCGCGGCCGATCTGCCCGAGGACAAGGAGCTGGCCGCCGAGGCTGGAAAGCTGGCCGAGCAGCTGGACGCGCTGCGCAAGGCGCCGCTGGTCGACAGCTACACCGGGCCGGTCCTGTTCGAGGGAGACGGCGCCGTCGCGGTCGTGCGCAACACGCTGGCCCCGCACCTGTCCGGCACCCCGCTGCCGGTCGGGGTGGGCGGGCGCGACGCGGTCCGGTTCGGGGGCCAGCTGTCCGATCGACTGGGCCTGCGCGTGGTGACGCCGATCCTGACCCTCATCGACGACCCGACCACCGCGACCGTGGACAAGACGTCGGTCATCGGCTCCTACCGGGCCGACGACGAGGGCGTGGCCGGGCAGCGCGTCGAGGTCATCAAGGACGGCAAGCTGGCCACGCTGCTCATGAGCCGGACGCCGTCCAAGCAGATCGATCAGAGCAACGGCCACGCCCGGCTGGCCATGCCGGGCGGCGTCTTCCGCGGCAGCGCGACCAACCTCCTCGTCGGGGTGAAGGGCGGGCTCGAGCAGAAGGCGCTGGTGCGCCGGCTGATCAAGGAGGCGCACACCCAGGGGCTGAAGTACGGGATCGTGGTGCGGCTGATGGACGATCCGGCCATCACGGCCAACTCCGAGCTGACCCGGTTCGAGCGGCTGCAGCTCCTGCAGTCGGCCGACGACGAGGCGCCGCCGCTGGCATTGCTCGCGTTCCGGGTCTACCCGGACGGTCGCGAGGAGCTGGTCCGCGGGGTGCAGCTCAAGCCGGTCGGCGTGCGCGCCTGGCGCGACGTGATCGCCGGCAGCCGCAAGCGGACGGTCCGCAACTTCCTGGCGTCGGTGGACGATCCGCTGCTGGTCCAGGTCGGCGGGGCCGGCCCGGGCTTCGTGCCGTCGGGCGGCGTGGAGAGCTCGGTCGCCACGCCGGACCTCCTCTTCCGCGAGCTCGACATCGTGCCGAGCGCCCTCGGCCGGCGAATGGCCCCGGCGGTCCCGGCGCCGTAGTCGCTGGCAGGCGCGGACGCTACCGGGCGCAGACGCTACCGGGCAGACAGCCGGAGCGTCTTCGCCCCCGTCCGCTCGGCGGCGGCGTCGAGGCCGCGGACCAGGAACTGGATGTTGTCCGGATCGCGGGCGTCGACCGGGCGACCCATGGCGCCCCTGGCGGCCAGCCGGTACTCGACCAGCTGGTAGGGATACTCGCGCCGGCGGGCCTGCAGCGCGACCTCGCGGTAGCCGGCGGCCGCGGCGGCGCGGAGCACGTCGCGGAGCTGGCGGACCTCGGCCCTCGGCTTCAGGTGGACCCCGAGGACATCTCCCGGGGGGGGCAGGCTCTTGCGGAGGTTGCGCACCTGGACCCGCCAGTCGCTCTCGATCGGCTGGCCGGCCAGGAGCGGCGGATCCGGCACCAGATCGATGGTCGGCGCGCCGCTCCACTCGCGCGCGTTCTCCCCGGCCTCGGGCCAGGCATCGCGAGCGGCCTGACCCTCCTCGGCGTGGGCCCGCCGGTCCAGGGCGCTCAGGTGCTGATCGAACTGCTCGAGCAGCGCCGCGTAGCTCGGCTCCTGCGCGCACGGCCGGCAGGCGGAGTACGCCACACGCGAGCGGTCCTTGAGCCGCCGCCACACGCTGTGCGACAGCATGAGCGGCCAGTACTCCGGGACGATGTACTTGCACTCGGCCGCGAGCGGGCCGGCGCAGGCGCGCTCGAGGTAGCGGCGGACGTCCTCGCCCGGCTTCGGCTCGACGTGGAGCGCGGTCGGCCACACGGTCAGGGCCAGCGCGCGCATCTGCTCCTCGAGCGGCCGCTCGAGCTGCTCCTCGAGCGGGCCGAGCGCGAGGAAGACCAGGTTGCGCTCCGCCTCGTCGGCGACGTCCTGGTTGAACGACGGGCGCAGCCGCTCGACCTCGACGGCCAGCGCGCGATACGCCTCGGACGAGCGCGGCGTCGCGCGGAACTTCTGCACCGCGGCGCGCAGCGCGTGCCGGCCGTAGTCGCCGGTCAGGTCCTTGTCGCTGGCGACGACCTCGATCTTGTTCCGCTTGCAGCCGCCGGCCAGCGCCGCGGCCACCATCAGCACGCCCGCGATGCGCGCGACTCGCGGCCCGCTCACCCGGTCAGCCTCGACAGCTTGCGCAGGGTGGGTGGGTCGATGAACACGAACACGGCGTCGCCGAAGCTCACGTAGGCTCCGGACCATATCGCCATTCGCACTCCCGCCACCAGCGGCTCCCCGTTGATGCAGGTGCCGTTGCGCGAGCTCTCGTCGATGATGTAGTAGCCGCCCGTGTTCGGGTCGCAGACCAGCTTGGCGTGCAGCTTGCTGACCGACTCGTTGTCGATCTTCACCTCGCACTGTCGGCTGCGCCCGATCGTCACCGCGGCGCCGGTCCCGGTCATGAGGGTGTTCGGGCCGAGCACGACATACGGCTCGTTGCCGTACTCGCGCGTGTAGTGGTCCGCCCAGTCGAGCGGCTCGCGCAGGGTCATCGTGCGGTCGATGGTGTTGTCGCGCGCGTCGCCCGCCCCATCCTGCACGCGAATCAAGACCGGTGCGTGGAGCGCGAAGCCGGTCTTGAGCTCGTGGAGGAGCTCGCGAAGCGTGGCAGAGTTGGGTCGATCGGTCTGCACGGCAGCGTCGTCCCCTGCTCGCGACGGCAGCAGCGCTTCAACTCTCGCAGGGTAGCATGGCGGCGCGCAGGCATGCAGCCAGACGCGCGCCGTCGATACCCATGCCGAGAGCGACGGCGCGCGGGACGGGGTCGCCAGCTGTCAGCGCACCAATTGGTTCCGCCGACACGCGCGCGCCCACCCGGTGAAATGCAATCAGTGCCGGCGTATCGGTTCCTGTCTCCCTATCGATGGCCCAGCAGATGCCCTTGATGCGGATGTACTCCGCCGGCAATCCCTCCAGCTGAGTGGTCAACTCTTCGAAATCCAACGTCCCGTCGATCGGCACCGCGACCGACTCGAACCCGTGGATGGATGTGACATCCGAAGGAACGCGCTCGTGCGCGTGCGCATGGCCGGTGTGCTGTCCTTGCGCAGAAGCGAATGTACCTGTGTGCGGGCTGTGAGGCGGCACACTCCGCGAGAGAGCGGTGTCCGCGGCGGCGTCCGAGATGATCTGCCACACCGCCGCCGCGCTGGCGGCCGGGCTCGACTCGATGACGAGCGCGGCGGTCGGATTGGCCTGGCGCAGCTCGCCGACCAGCGCGGCCAGCGCCGCCTCGGCCGAGGCGGGCGGCAGGGCGTCGCGCTTGCTCACCACCAGCAGGTCGGCGTGCTCCACCTGCGCGTCGACCGATCGGGCCAGCGGCCGGTGCCGCGCGTGCTCGAGCGCATCCACCACCGTCACGACCGCAGCCAGCCGGATGCGCTCGGCCAGCCGCTCCCCGGTCAAGGTCCAGATGATCGGCAGCGGCTCGGCGATGCCGGTGGTCTCGACCACGACCAGCTCGATCGACGGCTCGGCCTCGAGCAGCGAGGTGAGGCTCTCGGCCAGGTTCTCGTCCAGCGTGCAGCAGATGCACCCGCCGGGGAGCTCGACCTGGCGAGCGGCGCCGGGCGGCAGCAGCGACGCGTCGATGCCGACCGCGCCGAGCTCGTTGACCAGCACCGCCAGCTTGCCGCTCGGCGGCGACGGCAGCGCCTGCCGGTGGGCGAGCAGCCGGTTGAGCAGCGTGGTCTTGCCGCTGCCGAGGAAGCCGGTCAAGAGGATGGTGGGGACACGCACGACGGGAGGCGATTCGCTGAGGCGATGAGCCGGGAGGAGGGCCAGTGAAGAGATCGGCCCCGTGAGTATCGGGTCGGCGGATGGTTCCTTGATGAAGTTCTGCGAATTTTTTCAGCGAAGGAGCCGGCCGATCAGGCCCAAGGCGGAGCCGAACAGCTCCACCCGGTGCTCGGCGCCGGGCTCCCCGGCCCAGGCGGCCCGGGTCCGGGCGGCCGCGGCGTCGGACGCCGCCCGGCGGGCCTGCTCGCGCAGCTCCTCGATCTCGCGCCGCTGGCTGTCCTCGACGCCGCCCTTCATCACGAAGTCGACCACCCGCCCCAGCTCGCTCGCGTCGAACCAGGTGCCGTGGGCGCGGCACACGTCGAGGATGATGCCGGAGCGGCGGGCGAAGTTGACCCGGTTCATGATCTGGTCGCAGTCCGGGCACTCGATGTACATCGCCCGACCGGGCGGCTGACCGGGAACCGCGGCCGGCTGACCGGCGGGCGCCGGCGACGCCGCCGACCGATGAGGCTCATCGGCCAGGTCGGGCGAGACCGCGCCCATCTGGCGCAGCGTGGACAGCGACCGCTCCTGCCGCTCGCGAACCAACCGATCGACCGCGGCGGCGTCGAGCCAGACCCCGTGACAGGTCGAGCACTCGTCGAGCAGGACGTCGCCGATCAGGCGGGCGAGCAGGGCCGGGCTCTCGGGGCAGGCCGGGCAGGTGCGCGCGGTGATCGATCCGTCCGGGTTGGCGTGGGCCGCGACCCCGACGGTGACGCCGCAGTGCGGGCAGTGAGTGTGTCCGTGAAAGATGCGCGCGAAGCAGCGCGGACAGGCCCGCACCAGCAGCTCGGTGCGGCAGAACTGACACTCATGAGCACCGGACCCGACCGCCGCCCCGCAGCCCGGACACGAAAGAGCGCCCGCGCTGGTGGTCGGCTCCGGCAGCGCGAAGATGGCGCCGCACCGGCAGCGAGCCCGGGTCCCGGCCGGGCGCCCGCTGACGTCGTAGCGGCTCCGGCACGTCGGACACTCCACGATCATTCATCGTCACTCTAGCACCCGCGCCGCCGCCCGGCCGCCGGACGCCAAGCCGACGCTAGCGCCTGCGAGCCGGCACAGGCGGAGCCGGGGTCGGGATCCGTGCCGGGGCAGTGCGGGCGCGCAGGACCGTCAGCTCACCCGCCCTGGGCGCCTTCCCGGGCGCGGTCACCGGCGCCGCGTACCACTGCCCAGGCGAGAGAGACCAGCGCTCGTCGGCCGACAGATAGTCGAGCCCGCCGCGCACCGCGGCCTCCCCGGGCAGGACCACCACCGCCGTGGGCGGGCCCTTCGCTTCATCGGCGACGGTCCACCCGTCGCCAGGCTTGGCCGGCGACGCGACGACCCGGAAGACGACCTGACCCGACCCGGTGGTTCGCTGCGATGGAGGCACCGCGTCGGCCGGCGCGGCGGAGAGCTCCCCGAGCAGCCGGCCCGGCAGCGGCACGGCGGGCACGGGAGGCCCGCCAGGCCCGGCCGCCGCCGACGATGCCCCGGCCGCCGCGTCGCCCAGCCGGACCATCCGATCGACGCGCCACACCCAGCGCCGCTCGCCGTCCACGGCCCAGGCGCCCCAGGCCAGCACTCGCTCGCCGGGGCTGACCTCCAGCGCGCGTCCGCCGACCCCGGCCACGCGGATGCCCAGGCCCGCCGCGCCGTCGGTCTCGTCGACCAGCCACGCGTTCCCCTCGGCCGCCGCGCCGATCCGGCCCCACGCCGCGCCGCGCTGCCCGCGCCGCTCGAGCAGGCGCCCGCGCTCGAGCACCGCCGACCACGCCGACAGCGCCCCGGCGTCGCGGATCGCGGCGCGCTCGTCGCTGCCCGCCGCGAGCGCCTCGGCCGCGATCGCACCGCCAGCGACCGGCTTGCCCGCGACCGGCTTGCCCGCCATGGCCGCCAGGGTGTCCCTCGCCTCCCCCGAGCCAGCACCGGTCGGACTCGACGCCGCCGACCCAGGCGCCGCCGTCGCCGCGCCCCCGGCACCACCACCGATCGCCGCCGGGCCAGCCGAGCCGGCCTTCACCGCCGAGCCAGCCGACCCCGCCTTCACCGCCGAGCCAGCCGACCCCGCCTTCCCCGCCGAGCCCGACCCGCCCCGCGCCGATTCCGGATCCACCGCCCGCGCCGCCCCCGCGATCTTCTTCTCCGCGCCGCCGTCGCCGCGACAGCCACCACACCCGGCCGTGCCGAGCGCACCGCCGATCAGCGCACCACCGCCGACGAGGCCGAGCAGTCCGGCGCCGAGGACGGCGAACCGCACGACCCGCTGCTCAGCCGCGCGCGGCCGACAGCGCGCGCGGCAAGCCGCCCGGCGAGGCCCGCAGCGCGACGATGAGGAAGTCGCCCTCGGTCTTCAGCGCCGAGACGTTCACCACCGGCGTCAGCCGCTGCAGCATCCGCCGCAGGCGCAGGTTGTTGGCGATCTTCGGGATGCGCATCAGGTCGAGCACGATGACGTCGTCGCGCGCGTCGATCAGCGCCGGCGGCTTCTTCGGCATGAAGTTGGCCAGGTTGCCCGGCTTGGACAGATCGAGCGCGCCCGACTTGATGAGCCCGGAGATCGGCGTCTCCGACTTGTCGAGCACCTTCATCTCCACGCTCGACAGGCGCAGCGTCAGCCGCATCTCGTCCGGATCGATCCGCAGCTCGTCCACCTTGATCGCCGCGCTGACCCGCAGCTTCGAGCCCATCAGCTCGAGCGTCGCGCCGAAGTGCACCGCCGGCGGCCGCGCCGCGATCGTCACGTCGGTCGGCGACTTCTTCCCCGGCGGCGTGTGCTCCACGAACCAGCGGAGCGCGTCGAGCGGCACGGCCACGCGCAGGGCGAGCGCGTGGCGCGCGAGGCTGACCATCGACATCGGGTTCTTGATGACGTAGCGGCCAGCGGACCGGAGCGCGGAGCGGAGCGGAAGCGCCATAAGGAACGAATCCTACACCAACTCGACCGGGTGAAGTCCCGCGCCGGACCGCCGCCTGCCCGCCATCAGACGCGCTCGATGACGGTCGCGATGCCCATCCCCCCGCCGATGCAGAGGGTGATGAGGGCGGTCGCCTTCTGCCGCCGCTCGAGCTCGTCGAGCGCGGTGTTGAGCAGGATCGCCCCGGTGGCGCCGAGCGGGTGACCGAGCGCGATCGCCCCGCCGTTGACATTGATGCGGTCGTGGTCGATGCCGAGCAGCCGCGCGGTCTGCAGCGGCACGGTCGCGAACGCCTCGTTGATCTCCCACAGGTCGATGTCCTTGACCGACATCCCGGCCTGCGCGAGCGCGCGCTTCGACGCCGGCGCCGGCGCGGTCAGCATGATGACGGGCTCGGCCCCCGCGGTCGCCATCGAGCGGATGCGGCCGCGCGGCTTGATGCCGGCCTTCACCCCGAACTCCTGCGACCCGACCAGCACCGCGCAGGCACCGTCGACGATGCCGCTCGAGTTCCCGGCGGTGTGGACGTGGTCGATCGCGCCCGCCTTGGGGTAGACCTTGAGCGCGAGCTGGTCGAGCGTCTCGCCGTTCGGCCCGAACGCCATCGCGCCCATCTGCACGAACGCCGGCGCCAGCTGGCCCAGGCTCTCCAGCGTGGTGTCGGGGCGCGGGTGCTCGTCCTTGTCGGTGAGCGGCTTGCCGGCGTCGTCGACCACGGTGAACAGCGACTTGCCGAAGCGGCCCTCCTCGATCGCGCGCGCCGCCTTCTGCTGGCTGTCCAGCGCGAAGCGGTCCACGTCGGCGCGGCTGAATCCCTCGAGGGTGGCGATGAGGTCGGCCGAGATGCCCTGCGGCACCATCACGACCGTCCGGCGCAGCTTCTCGTTGAGGCCGTCGATCATCGCGCCGTCCGAGCCCATCGGCACCCGCGACATCGACTCGACCCCGCCGCCGATCGCGCACTCCTGGAACCCGCTGCGCACGCCCATCGCGGCGAAGTTGACCGCCTGCAGGCCGGAGCCGCAGAACCGGTTCACCGTCGACCCGGTCACCCCGTCGGGCCAGCCGGCCGCGATGACCGCGTTGCGCGCGATACAGGCGCCCTGCTCCTTCACCTGGGTCACGCAGCCGACGATCACGTCCTCGACCAGGTTCTTGTCGAGCCCGGTCCGCTCGGCCAGCTTGTTCAGCGTCTGGGCCAGGAGCTCCTGGGGGTGCACGCTCGACAGCGCGCCCTTGCCGGCCTTGCCGCGTCCGCGCGGGGTGCGAACCGCGTCGTAGATGAAGACATCGCGCATGGGTTCTCCTGTGCGTTCGAGGACGAAAAAGCCCCGGAAGAGTGCGCGATCCCGGCCGTCGCTGCAAGCGGCCGGCGGGACGGCCGCAGCCTCTGGCCGCGCGCTCAGCCGGGTGCGTCGGGCGGGTCCAGGCGCGGGACCACGAGGCGCAGCACGCGCGGCAAGCACTCGACGCGGAACCGGTCTCCGGCGGGGAACTCCTCGCCGTCGATCTGCGCCGCCGGCGCCCCGGTCGCGCCCGGCTGCATCACGGTCAGGACGAAGCGGCGGCCCGGCACCGGTCGCGACGGCTTGATGCCGAGCTGGGCCAGCTCGTACTCGCCGATCGGGCTCGACCGCAACCCCGAGACCGCGCGCGAGGTCAGCTCGCCCAGCCCGCAGATCAGCACCATCTCGAACAGCCCGTCGTCGGCCATCCCGTCGGCGGCCAGGACCCACTCGCCTCCATAGATCCGGGTGTTCTTGACGATGACGTCCACCACGGACTTGTAGTAGAGCGTCTCGCCGTCCACCTCCGCCTCGAGGTCGAACGTGGTGCGCCCGGTCGCCGAGCGGGCCAGTCGCTTGATGAGCGCGCCGGCGTAGATCAGCTGGTCGCGATAGAAGCTGCGCACCAGCGGGATCACCGCCACCCGATCGCGATCGCGGTTGCGCCCGGCCAGGACCTCCGCGCCCAGCCCGATGCTGGCCGAGTCGAAGAACAGATCGGAGTGGGTGACTCGATCCCCCTCGTCGAGGCGCTGGATCACCCCGACGTCCATCTCGCTGGTCACGCCGCGCGCCAGCACCGCCACGTTCTCGGCCAGCGCGTCCAGCCCGGCGCGCAGCCCGAACGACTTGCCCTGGTCATTGGCCGTGCCCATCGGCAGCATCCCGAGGGCAACCTCGCCGGCGCGGGTCGAGCCGAGGATGCCCTTGGCAACCTCGGCGAACGTGCCATCCCCGCCCATCGCGATCGCCAGGTCGACCCCTCCCTGATCGATGGCGCGGCGCACCGCGCCAACCGTGCCGCCGGCTGGCGCCGTCGGGATGAAGTCGTGAGTGATGCCGGCCGCATCGAGCAGCTCCCGCGCCCGCGCGATCCATGTCTCCGCCTTGCCCGACTGCGCGGTCGGGTTGGCGACCAGCACCGCGGCCGGGGGCTTCGACGACACTCCTCCGATGGTAGCACCCGCATCCGGTCGCGCGTGGTTGGATCCCCGCGGCGACCAGCGCTATAAGCGTGGGCATGGCAGTGGTGAATTCGCTCGACGAGGCGCTGCTCGATCCCACCGAGGAGCACGGGCTGTTGCGCCAGACGGTTCGCGACTTCGTGCGCAACGAGGTCGAGCCGCAGGCCGAGTCGCACGACCGGAACGGCATGCTCAACATCGCGCTCCTGCGCCGCGCCGGCGAGCTCGGCCTGCTCGGCGTGACGGTGCCGGAGGACGCCGGCGGCGCCGGGATGGACGCGATCGCGTCGGTCATCGCGCACGAGGAGCTGGCCTGGAGCGACCCCGGCTTCACCCTCGCGTACCTGGCCCACGCGGTGCTGTTCGTGAACAACTTCTACTGGGCCAGCAACCCGGAGCAGCGCGCCCGCTACCTGCCGCGCGTCCTGTCCGGCGAGTGGGTCGGCGCCATGGCGATGACCGAGCCGGCGGTCGGCACCGACGTGCTCGGCATGAAGTCGGTGGCGCGGCGGACGAAGGGCGGCGGCTACATCCTCGACGGCCGCAAGACCTTCATCACCAACGGGCCCGAGGCGCACGTCTTCATCGTCTACGCCAAGGTCGATGACGCGGTCACCTCCTTCGTGGTCGAGCGCTCGTCGCCCGGCTTCTCGACCGGCGAGAAGATCCACAAGATGGGCATGCGCGCGTCGACCATGTGCGAGCTCATCTTCGAGGGCGTCGAGGTGCCGGCCGAGAACCTGCTCGGCAAGGAGGGCGGCGGCGTCACCAACATGATGCGCAACCTCGAGATCGAGCGGCTCACGCTGGCGGCGATCAGCATCGGCATCGCGCGGCGCTGCCTCGAGATCATGACTCGCTACGCGGTCGAGCGGCACGCGTTCGGCAAGCCGATCGCCGACTTCGGGCAGATCCAGCGCTACATCGGCGACAGCTTCGCCAAGACCGAGGCGATGCGGGCCCTGACCTACGCGGTCGCGCGGCGGGTCGGCCCCACCCAGCGCAACCGGATCGGCACCGACGCCGCCAAGCTGTTCGCCGCCACGGCGGCCAAGGAGGTCGCCGACGCCGCCATGCAGGTCCTCGGCGGCTACGGCTACTGCGCCGAGTACCGCGTCGAGCAGCTCCTCCGCGACGCCAAGCTCCTCGAGATCGGCGGCGGCACCATCGAAGCCCACCAGAAGAACATCACCAGAGACCTGACCCGCGCCTCCGACTGACTGACCACCGGCGTCCGTTCTCC
>DATHKR010000300.1:0-8660 GCA_035489015.1 Kofleriaceae bacterium
GCGATCTCTCCCGACAGGAGCGCCTCTGCGCTGCAGTCGGCCGCGGTCGACGTCCCGACCAGCTGCACCGGCGGCGAGTAGACCTGCCAGCAGGTCTTCTCCCCGTCGCTCAGCTCCTCGGGCTGGGCGCCGCAGGTGTAGTCGGAGCCCGACTGCACGGCCACGCCCGCGCAGTCGCCGCCCGACGCCAGGCACGAGCAGTCGCCGCACGTGCGGGTGTCGCTGTCGGAGTCGACCCCCGTGTACCAGTCGGTCTCGCTGGTCTCGAAGCCGGCGCAGCCGACCTCGCCGCGCGCCAGCGCGCACTGCGCCTCGGGCGCGGCGGTCTTCTTGACGCAGACCTCGTTGGCGGCGCAACCGGCGCCGAACTCGGACGCGACGCAGAACTTCATCGACCGCTCCCACGAGGGCGCTCCGGGCGCGGCCGCGCCGTCGACGGCGCAGCTTGCCGTCGGGGTCAGCACGGCCCGCATGCCGAAGGTGTAGCTGTCGTAGATCGGGTCGCCGGTGCAGTCGAAGGTGACCGGCGCCGCGGCCGGGGTGCCCCCGGTCAGGTCGGTGTCCCCGGCGCACTCCTTCTCGCTCAGGTAGTAGAAGACCGCGCCCGCGCAGTCGGTCGCGCCCAGGCAGGTGCAGCCCTCGCACGCGCCCGGACCCAGCCCCTGGTTCACGATCACCTCGCCGCCCTCGAACCCGGCCGGGCACGGCTGGTCGGCCTCGACCAGCGCGCCGGCTTCGAGGCCGAGCGCCTCGGACACCGGCACGCAGCGGGCGACCTCGCCGCAGTTCGGGTCGCCGCAGTCGACCTCGTCGTCCTCGTCGTCGTCGATCCCGTTGAAGCAGATCTCGTCGCCCGTGTCGGGCCCGGCGTCGACGCCGGCGCCGTCGTCGTCGCCGCCGGATCCGCGATCGACCGCCTTTCCGCAGGCGGTGACGAGGAGCATCGAGGCGAGGGAGGAGCAGACGAAGGCAGGCCAGCCGGGCACGTGGTGCATGAACGCCCATTCTCGGGCGCCTGCCGCGCGGTTTCACCTGATTTCGCGACGCATTCGCGCCGCCGGTCTCCAGCGGCGGGCGGACCCGCGGGGCGCCCCCGGTCCGGTAACCGACCATGGTACGACTCTCGCGTGGGGGCCCTTCCGCCGCCGTCCGGGTCCGCTCGCCCGGCACAGAGGCCCTCGATGCGAAACCTCTCCGCTCTCGTGCCGGCACGCCGGGGCCTCGTCGTCCTCGTCGGGATCGCGGCCGCTGCCCTCGGAGGCTGCGGCGGCGGGAACGAGGACATCCTGCCCAGCGGGCCGCGCGTCGGTACGGGGCCAGAGGGCTACGAGCGCGGCAAGACGCGCGTGCGCGACGTCATCCAGGTGCGCAGCAAGGGTCACCTCGAGCCTCACGAGCTCGAGGCCGGCGTCTCGCCGCACCGCGCTGCCCTCGGCGATTGCTACCTGCGGCGGCTCGGCGATCACAAGTTCCTCCGCGGTGACCTCGTGCTCCAGGCCGTGATCGAGTCGACCGGACAGGTCGGCGAAGCGCGCATCATCGAGAGCGACGTGGGCGACTGGGTGGTCGAGCGCTGCGTGATCGACGAGGCACGCACGATGCGCTTCGATCCGCCCAGGGGAGGCAAGCAGGTCGTGTTCAGCGTGCCCCTCCACTTCGCGAGCGACCAGCCACCCATGGCGATCTGGGCGGGCCCGCGGACGGCGGCGTCCGCGGCGCGCCACACGCGTGAGCTCGATGCCTGCGCCGGCGCAGCGCGGGTCCCGCCGCCGGGCGAGGTGACCGTCACGATGTACGTGACGACGGACGGCGCCGTCGCTGCCATCGGATTCGGGTCCGATCATCCGAGCCCGGTGCACGAGGCCTGGGCCGACTGCGCCGCCCGCACCATCGGCCGCTGGGTCTTCGACGACCCGGGCGAGCAGATGGTCAAGGAGTCGTTCCCGTACCGTCCGAAGCAGCCCTGACCCAGACCCGCCCAGATCCGGACAGGGGCGGCGAGTGATCGTCGGCCGCTCTCCTCCGACCGGGTGATCGTGGAATGATGCGCCGCGATGCTCCGATGGCGATGCGCCCTCGGGCTCGCGGTCGCGGTCTGCCATCCGACAGGATGCGGGCGGCCGGCCGCGCCGCCCGCCCCAGTGTCCGCGTCCGCGACCGCGCCGCCCGAGCTCGAGCTCACCGTCGCGACGCTCAACCTCTATCACGACAAGGAGGCCTGGCCGGAGCGGCGGGTCCCGATCGCGGCCGCGCTGCGCGAGCTCCGGCCCGACGTGATCGCCCTGCAGGAGGTCATCGGCCACGAGACCCTGCGCAACCAGGCCGAGTCGCTCGCCGAGGAGCTCGGCTACCAGCTCACGTTCTCGTCGACCGATCCGCCCGGCCGGCCGCTCCGCTACGGGAACGCGATCCTGACCCGGCACCCGGTGCTGCGGAGCGAGTGGACGCGGCTCGCGCCGCTCGACGACTCGCGCACCGCGGCCCACGTGCGGATCGCGGTCGGTGGGCGCGCGGTGAACGTCTACGTCACCCACCTCCACTACAAGGTCGAGGGAGGCGCGGTCCGCGCCGAGCAGCTCCGCGACCTCCTCGCGTTCATCGAGGAGACCGATGGCGGCGCCCCCTCGATCGTCGCCGGTGACCTGAACGCCGGGCCCGACGCGCCGGAGCTGGCGATCCTGGACGGCCGCTTCGCCAGCAGCTACGACGCGCTCCACCCGGGCGCGCGCGACGATCCGGCCCACGCCACGCTCAACCCGCACTTCTTCCCCGACGACCACCGCCGCATCGATCACGTCTACCTCCAGCGCGGCCGGCTCGAGCCGCTCGAGTCGCGCATCATCCTCGACCGGCCGACCGCGGCCGGGCGCTGGCCGAGCGATCACTTCGGCCTGGTGACCCGGCTGCGCGTGTCGCCGGCCGACCCGATGGGCTGGCGAGACCCGTCGGTCGCGCCGGACGCGCGCGCGGCCCGGCTCCTGGCCGCGATGACGCTGGACGAGAAGCTGCGCCTCCTGCGCGCCGACTTCGGCGACGCCTCGGACAGGCACCCGATGCCGCCCGGCGCCCGGCGCTCGGCCGGCTTCGTGCCCGAGAACCAGCGGCTCGGCATCCCGGCCCTCCATGAGAGCGACGCCGGGCTCGGCGTGGTAACGCGCGGTGCCGCGAATGGCCGCGGCGCCACCGCGCTGCCGGCGATGCTGGCCACCGCGGCGAGCTGGGATCCCGACCTGGCGTACGCCGGCGGCGCGATGATCGGCCGCCAGGCCTGGCGCCGCGGCCTGAACGTGCTCCTGGCCGGCAGCGGCAACCTCCAGCGCGACCCGCGCGCCGGGCGCAACTTCGAGTACGCCGGCGAGGATCCGCTCCTGGCCGGCACCCTGGTCGGCCACGCGATCCGTGGCGTGCAGTCGAGCCCGGTCGTCTCCACCATGAAGCACTTCGCGCTGAACGACCTCGAGACCGGTCGCAACAGCCACGACGCCCGGATCGGCGAGGCGGCGCTGCGCGAGTCGGACCTCCTGGTCTTCGAGCTCGCCAACCGGATCGGCCGGCCGGGCTCGGTCATGTGCGCCTACAACGAGCTGAACGGCGCGCACGCGTGCGAGCACGCGTGGCTGCTGCGCGACGTGCTGAAGGGCGAGTGGGGCTTCGCCGGCTGGGTCATGTCGGACTGGGGCGCCGTGCACAGCGCCGGCCGCGCGGCCCTGGCCGGGCTCGACCAGCAGTCGGCCGGCGAGGTGTTCGACCGGGAGGTGTACTTCGACCGGCCGCTGCGCGACGCGATCGCGTCCGGGCAGGTGCCCATGGCCCGGATCGACGACATGGCCGGCCGCGTCCTCCGCACGATGTTCGTCCAGGGCCTGTTCGACCGGCCGGGCGAGACCGGCGCGATCGACCTCGAGGCCGACGGCGCGGTCGCCCGGCGGATCGCCGCGGCCGGCGCGGTGCTGCTCGAGAACCACGGCGACCTCCTGCCGCTCGGGCGCGGGGTGAGGTCGATCGCCGTCATCGGCGGCCACGCCGACGTCGGCGTGCTGTCGGGCGGCGGGTCGTCGTCGGTGATCGATCCGCGCGGCGATCCGGTGACCGGGCTCTCGCCCACCACCTGGCCGGGCCCGGTCCGCTTCCACCCGTCGTCGCCGCTGCGGGCGATCCAGGCGCTCGCGCCGCGGGCCCGGGTTCGCTTCGCGAGCGGCGAGGACATCCGAGCGGCGGCGAGGCTGGCCGGCCAGGCCGACGTCGCCGTCGTCTTCGCGACCCAGTGGACCGCCGAGTCGTTCGACGTGCCGACCATGGCGCTGCCCGGCGACCAGGACGCGCTCATCGCGGCGGTGGCCCGCGCGAACCGGCGCACCGTCGTCGTCCTCGAGACCGGCGGGCCGGTCCGGATGCCGTGGCTCGAGCGGGTCGGCGCGGTGCTCGAGGTGTGGTACCCGGGCGCGCGCGGCGGCGAGGCGATCGCGGACCTCCTGTTCGGCGTGGTCCCGCCGTCCGGCCGCCTGCCGATGACCTGGCCGCGCGACGAGGCCCAGCTGCCGCGCCCGCAGATCGCGGGCGCCGGGCTCGGGTCGAAGGAGCCGCCCGCCGCGGTCATCGACTACGACGTCGAGGGGGCCAACGTCGGCTACAAGTGGTTCGCGGCGCGCGGCCTCGAGCCGCTCTATCCGTTCGGCCACGGCCTCGGCACCACGAGCTTCGCGCGCGCCAACCTGAAGGTCGTGAGCGGCGACGGGCCGCTCCGGGTCTACTTCGACGTGACCAACACCGGCGCGCGGCCCGGGATCGACGTGCCGCAGGTCTATCTGGAGCTGCCGCCCGGCAGCTCCACCCCGCTCCGCCTGATCGGCTGGCACAAGCTGGCGGTCGAGCCGAACAAGACCGAGCGGGTCGGCGTCGTGATCGAGCCCCGCCTCCTCGAGTCGTACGACGCGCGGGCGGGGCGGTGGGTCGTGCCGCCCGGCCGCTACCGGGTCTCGGTGGGCGGATCGGCCGGGGAGCGCGACCTGGTACAGGAGCTCCAGCTCCCGGCGCCGCGCTGATCGATCGTCGCCCCTTCGCCGGCCGCCATGCGGGTGTTCTTGCCCGAGCAACAGGCCGACGACTGACCCGGACGCGAAGCTCGCTGTCGCGGAACTGGCAAGCAGGCTTACCGCACGCATGCGATCGAGAGGCGCCGCGGCGAGCGCGCCAGAGGATCCATCGAGCAGGGTCACCGATCCTGGGTGCGCAGCGACGGGGTGATCGTTCATAGTGGGCGTCTCTTCGTCCCACGCCCCTCAGCGAGGAAGCGATGCAAGCTCGAGTGGTCCGTGCGTGGTTGTCGGGATCCTTCTCTTGCCGCGTGGCGTCGGTGGTCGCCGCGGTGGCCCAGCTCCAGGCGTGTGACACGCCATCGGACGAACACGGCGCCCAGGTGGCCGAGCTGACCACGAGCGCGCTGGCGAGCACGAGCACGCTCCTGTCGGCCAGCTTCGACGCCGACGCGAACGGCTTCACATATGCCGACAACACGTTCCGCGGCGCGGCGCAGCCCGCCTATGCCAGCGGCGTGCGGGTTGCGACGGGTGGCCAGCCGGGCGGCGCTCTCCGCGTCGATCTGGGCGGCGTCGACAACAACACCATCAGCGGCATGTCGGGCGGCTGGTCGCGCTCGTTCACCACCGCGGAGCCGCTGCGCGTGGCGCTCTCGGTCCAGTACAACCTCACCCAGACCGCGGAGTACGAGTCGGACGAGGTCAGCCAGGTGCTGGTCGGGGTCGACGGTCAGCTGCGCGGCATCTCCACCCGCGATCTCGTCGCGCAGATCGCGGGAGACGGGAACGGCGGCGCGGTGCGAACGACCGGCTGGCGCAGCGCCGTGATCGACGTCGGCCTCCTGGCCAGCGGCAATCACACGTTGATCGTGGGCGCCTTCAACAGCAAGAAGACGGCGCAGAACGAGTCCATGGCCGTCCTCTGCGACAATCTGGTCCTGACCGGAAAGACGGTTCCCTCGGCCCGGCTGGTCCTGGAGGCGCGGTTTGGCGCCGGCGCCGACGGCTTCGCCTTCGTGGACGATCCGTTCGACGGGACCGCGGCGCCGGCCTACGCCAGCGGCGCGCACGGCGCTTCGGCCGGGCGCAGCGGCGGCGGCTTGACGGTGGCGCTCGGCGGGGTCAACGGCACGACGGTGACCGGGATGTCCGGCGGCTGGCGGCGGACCTTCACCACCACCGCCGCCGCCGACCTCGGCCTCTCCTTCCGCTACAACCTGACCCAGACCCCCGAGTACGAGGCGGACGAGCGCAGTCGGGTCATGGTGACCCTGGACGGCGTGGAGCTGGGCCTGCCCCCCGGCACGACGCCACCCGACCTGTTCGTCGATCAGGTGGTCGGCGATGGCAACGGCGGTGCGCCCGTCACGACTGGATGGCGGCTGGCTCGGATCGCGCTCGGCGTGGTGCCGGTCGGCGACCACGTCCTCACGATCGGCGGCTTCAACAGCAAGAAGACCCTGGCCGACGAATCGACCAGCATCGCGCTCGACGACGTGACCATCGCGACGGCGCCGCCGGTCGATCCGGCCGAGGTCGCGGGCGCGATCGTGGAGGGTCTCTCGTTCCAGCGCTTCGTGGACAACATCCAGACCCTGGCCAGCTTCGGCGATCGATCGCAGCTGAACCCGGCCGGCTCCGCCAGCTACGACGGCGCGGTCGCCTGGGTCCGGCACGAGCTCGAGCTGGCCGGCTACGGCGTGGAGGGCGCTGCTTACGTCTTCCAGGGGGTCGCGCGAGAGAGCATCTACGCCACCAAGGTCGGCCTCTTGTTTCCGGATCGGGTCTACATCATCTCGGCCCACCTCGATGGCCGCGGTGGCGGAGGCGGTGCCGACGACGACGGGTCGGGCTCGTCGCTGGTGCTGGAGGCGGCCCGCGCGCTCGCCGGCGTCGAGGTCGACGCCTCGGTCCGCTTCGTCTTCTGGAACAACGAGGAGTCGGGGCTCAACGGGAGCGCCGGCCATGCCACGTCGCGCGCGGCCCTGCAGGGGATCGAGGCGCCGGCCGGCTCGCGCGTCTACCAGGAGCCGACCTGGCTCGGGATCATCCAGCACGACATGATCCTGTTCGACCACGGCCTGCCGCCCGGCCCCACCCAGTCGCCGACCGCCGACGTCGACATCGAGTTTCAGGTGAGCTCGACGCGGGCCATCGAGTCACAGGCGCTGGCCGGGCGTCTCCTGGCCAGCAACGGCCAGCACGCCACCGACTACCCGGCCGAGGTCTCGAACAACATGAGCAACACCGACTCGGCGTCCTTCAGGGACCTCGCCGCCTCGGTGAGCGTGCGCGAGAACCGCCGGATCGCGGAGATCGGCAACGGCGCCAACCCGAACTGGCATCAGGCCACGGACCTCTTCACGACCTACTCCGAGCTGGATTTTCGGCTCGGCTTCAACGCCCTCCAGACGACGCTGGGCGGAGTGGCCGAGCTCGCCGGCGCCCAGGCCGCGCCCTGAGCGGACCCCCGCGCGTGAGCGACGCGCGGCCGCGGTCGACCTCGCGGTCCGGTGACCGGAAGCGGGCGTCTCCTGTCGCGTGGCGGCTGGCAGGACAGTATCGTCGAGATCCGATGCTGGGATCCGACACACCGGACGCGAAGCACGCGACCCGCAAGGTCGTCGTCCACAAGGCCGGGGGTCACGACCGGCTCACCATCGAGCGCGGCCCCACGCCGGTGCCGGCCGCCGGTCAGGTCCTGATCGAGGTCGAGGCGATCGGGGTCAACTTCGCCGACACGATCGTGCGCATGGGGCTCTACGCCTCGGCCAAGGAGTACGTCGGCTGGCCGATCACCCCCGGCTTCGAGGTCGCGGGGGTCGTCTCCTCCGTCGGTGCCGGGGTCGACGATGTCGCGGTCGGGTCGGAGGTGTTCGCGGTCACCCTGTTCGGCGGCTACAGCACTCACGTGGCGGTCGACCGCCGCTACGTCTTCCCCAAGGCGCCCGGGATCGGCTTCGCCGAGGCGGCCGCCATGCCGGCCGTCTTCCTGACCGCCTGGTACGCCCTGTTCGAGCTGGCTCATCCCCGCCGCGGCCAGCTGGTCCTGGTCCACTCGGCGGCCGGCGGCGTCGGGGGCGCCCTGGTCCAGCTGGCCAGGAACGCAGGGTGCAGGGTCGTCGGGGTGGTCGGCGCGAGCCACAAGGTCGACACCGTCAAGGCGCACGGAGCCGACCACGTCATCGACAAGTCGACCCAGGATCTGTGGCGGGAGGCCAGGCGGCTCGGCCCGGACGGCTACGATGTCGTGCTCGACGCCAACGGAGTCTCCACCCTGAAGCAGAGCTATCACCACCTGCGCCGGTCCGGGAAGCTGGTGGTCTACGGCTTCCACTCGATGATGCCGAAGGCGGGCGGACGGCCGAACTGGCCCAAGCTGGCCGCCGACTACCTGCGAACCCCGCGCTTCAACCCGCTCACCATGACCAACGACAGCAAGAGCGTGCTCGCGTTCAACCTGAGCTACCTGTTCGACCGGGTCGACATCCTCCACATGGCCCTCGCCGAGATCGCCGGCTGGCTTGCGACCGGAGCGATCACCGCGCCGCCGGTGACGACCTATCCACTCGACGACGTGGCTCGAGCCCACGCCGATCTCGAGTCGGGCCGCACCGTCGGCAA
>DATHKR010000301.1:0-4660 GCA_035489015.1 Kofleriaceae bacterium
GCCTCGGAGGCGCGCGGATCGCGGACCGTCGCGTACGAGTCGTTCCTGACCGGCTACCGCACCACCGCGCTGGCCGGCGACGAGCTCATCACGCGGGTTCGCTTCCCGACCCGTCCGATCGGCGCGCGCCACTACTGGCGCAAGATGGGCACGCGGCGGGCGCAGTCGATCTCCAAGGTGATGGTGGCCGGCTGCGCGGCGCTCGACGGCGGCGTGGTCCGGCACGTCCGGCTCGGGCTGGGCGCGGTGGCCGATCGGCCGGTGCGCGCGCGCGCGGCCGAGGCGGCGCTGCTCGGCCTCCCTCCCGGACCGGAGGCGGTGGAGCGCGTGCGCTCGGCGCTGGCCGGCGAGCTGCACCCGATCGACGACGTGCGATCGACCGCGGCCTATCGCCTGGCCGCCGCGCAGAACGCGGTCGGGCGGTTCGTCGAGTCGCTGGCCGGGGCAGCGTGATGCGCGAGGGGCGGCGGTGAGCGGCGGGCGCCCGCCCGGGTCACCCGGCGGCGCAAGCGGGCCGGACCGGCCCGACGACGAGCTCGACGGGCCCGAGGACGAGACCGCGCCCGAGGTGCGAGGCGGGCCGGCCGCGTCCGCCACCACCGCGGCGCCGACCACGACCGCGCCGATCGTCCCCGGCCGGCGACGGCGGCTCGCGCTCGCCCTGGTGCTGCTGGTGGTCGGGGCGGCGGCGGTGGCCGGCGTCATCTTCCTGTCGGGCGAGTACCGCCAGGAGCGCGCGTTCCAGCGCGAGGCCGAGAAGGTGCTGACCCAGCTCAGCGACGGCAAGGTGGAGGAGGTCTACGAGCAGGCCTCCTCGCGCTTCCAGCAGACACTCATCATCGACAAGTTCATCGATCTGGTCTCGCGGATGCGCACCACCCTCGGCCGGTTCGAGCGTGTGGCCGACGTGAGGGACGTGGACAGCGCGGCCGGCGTGGCCGGCATGACCGCGCGCGTCCCGCTCGAGCTCGACTTCGAGCGGGGCAGCACCGTCGGATCGCTCAGCTTCCACCGCGGTCACGACGGGGTGTGGCGTCTGCTCGGCTTCTGGGTCGAGATCCCGCGCGAGCTCGAGGCGGAGGCGGCGGCGCTGGAGTCGCAGGCGGAGCGGCTGGGCGCGCCCGAGGAGGTCATCCAGCTGGTCCACTCGATCCTCCAGGAGGTGCGCGAGGGGCGGATCGCCGAGGTCCACGCCGGCGCGTCGCCGGTGTTCAAGGGGACGGTCACGATCGAGGGTTTCCAGGCCATGCTGCAGTCGCACAAGGCCGAGCTCGGCAACTTCGTGCGCGTGCTGGCGATCGTGTCCTCGGCGCAGAACCCAGACCGCGATCTCGCGCGCGTGCAGGCGCTCCTCGAGTACGAGAAGGGCAAGACCACCGGCACCTTCGAGTTCATCCGGTTCGAGGGAGACTGGCGGCTGCTGCGCCTCAAGATCGTCATCCCGTTCGGCGAGAGCGACCCGGCGGCCAAGCCACTTTGACGCGCCGCCGCACGTGTGCACGTGTAACGGCCAGCGCTACAGCGCCACGCGTGCCCGCTGCATTTGCCCGTGGTTGGGCCGTGGCGTGCCTCTTGCTGAAGTCGCGCTCACCGCGATTCCAAAGGAGGCTTCTCATGACTGGCACGCCGCGAGCCTGGACCCGAGCGGTCCTTCCGCTCCTCCTGGTCTTCCCTCTCGGTGCATGTGCGATGGACGCCGGAGACGACGTCCTCGACGACGACGTCCTCGACGACGCTGACGCCATCGACGACGCCGGCGAGGTCGCCGACGAGGACTGGTGGGACGAGGGACCGACCGCCGAGGACGAGGCCTCGGACATCGATCAATCGGTGGAGGACACCCTCTTCGCGGTCGCCCCGCGCTTCCAGGTGCCCTTCCCCTGCAATCAGGCGTGGCAGGGCCAGACTCGCACCAATCACAACCCGGCCAACTCGGTCGACTTCAACCGCACCGACGATCTGGGCGACACCGTCGTCGCCGCGGCGGCCGGCACCGTCACCCGCGTCGCCAACGAGGGGAACACCAGCTACGGCCGCTGGGTCGAGGTCGGCCACGGCAACGGGTTCACCACCCGCTACGCCCACCTGTCGGTGCAGAGCGTCTCGGTCGGCCAGACCGTTCGCCAGGGCCAGAAGCTCGGCAACGTCGGCAGCACCGGCGGCTCGACCGGCCCGCACCTCCACTTCGAGGAGCGCCACAACGGCACCGCGATCCGCGCCAGCTTCAACGGCGCCGGTGCTCTCTACTTCGGGACCCGCACCTACACCAGCCACAACGCATGCGGCTCGGGCGGAGTGACCGGGCGAGTCGACACCGCCGGTCCGTCGCTCACCGTGCGCGCGGGCACCAGCACCAGCACCGCCGCGGTCGGCTCGGTCGCCGACGGGACCTTCGTGACCATCCGCTGCCAGAAGCGCGGACAGTCGGTCAGCGGCACGTTCGGCACCTCGACCCTGTGGGACGACATCGGCAACGGCTTCGTCGCCGATGCCTACGTCTCGACCGGCTCCGACGGACAGGTCGCGCCGACCTGCAACTGACAGCGCGGCCGCGGACGCGCCTGTCCTGGAGCCCGAAGCGGCTCAGCTACCGGCAGGCGTCGTCCCGGCCCGGGCGGACCGCGCAGCCGTCCGGGCAGACCTCGCCGTCGACGCCGGCCCCGCCTTCGCAGCGGTACAGGGTCTGCGGATCGCCGTCGAGCTTGTCGCCGCCGCAGTACGAGCCGCCTTCCATGCAGGTCCCCCCGCCGCCGCGGCAGGTGTCGTCGTCGGCGGGCTGCACGATGCAGCCGGCGGCGCAGGCGCCGCGGGCGAGCGGCACGCCGCCGCCGTTGCACTGATAGAGCGTGTCGGGATCTCCGGCGAGCTTGTCGCCGCCGCAGTACAGCCCGCCGGCGGTGCAGTCCTCGATCGCCGCCAGCTGGATCTCGATCGAGCCGCGCTCGCCCGCCTCGAGGTCGGCGGAGCCGGCGCCGGCACCGAGCACGCGGCCGCTCAGCTTGCCGGCGGCGACCACGCCGACCGAGAGCGGACCGGGCTCGGTCAGGTCGAGCTCGATCGCGGTGACCGCCGGAAGCGAGACCAGGCCGCCGCCCTCGGCCTGGGTGGTCGTGGTGGCGTGGCGGTCGCCGTAGAGGACGTCGAGCTCGAGCTGATCGATCTCATCGGCGATGTCCGATTCGACGCGCAGCGCGAGACAGGTGCCGGCGATGTCGGCGCACGGATCGTCGTCGCCGCCACAGGCGGCCAGGCCGAGAGTGGCCAGGAGCGTCGCGATGAGCGAGGCCGCGCGGCGGCGGGCGCGGGTCACCGGACACCGGGGGCGCATCCGCTCGCGTCGCAGCGGATGGGCGGCAGGATCTCGTCGTCCGACCCGCTCGAGGCGATGAGCACGGTCGCGGTGATCGCCGCGGCGGCGCCGACCACCGCCGGCCAGAACCACCAGCGGCGAGTGATCGGTCTGCTTGCCGGCGCGCTGGCCGGCGCGAGATCGAGGTGGACCACGCGCTCGCCGCCCGCCTCGACGACGACCGAGCGCCCGGCCGGCCGGTAGCCCGGCTTCTCGGCCACCAGCCGGTAGGTTCCCGCCCGCATCGAGAGCGCGCGGTAGGGTGTGCGCCCGACCTGGGCGTCGTCGATTCGCAGGGCGGCGCTGGCCGGCGTGGAGTCGACCTTCAGCACCCCGGTCCGCTGACACAGCTCGCGCACGCGGACCAGCTCGGCCGCGCGCGGGTCGTCGGGCCGGACCCGCGAGAGGAAGTCGCCGGCGTGGACCACGGCGCGCTGGCAGTCGCCGAGCTGCACCTCCGTCAGCGCGAGCCAGCGGTACGGGTTGGGTCGGTCCGGCGCCAGCTCGCTGGCCGCGGCGAACTCGCGGTGCGCGCCGGTGTAGTCCCTGGCGCGAAACGCGGCCACCCCGCGATCGAGGTGGACCAGCGCGGCCTGTTCGGCGGGGTCGGCGCGGACCGGAGCCGCGACGAGCGAAGCCGCCGCGACCGCGATCGACGCCACGAAGGCGCGCATCCGTGCGACAGTATCGGATGGACCCGGGAGCCGCAACCGGGGCGCGTCGAGGACAGATGACGCCACGCGCCGGCCGTATCATCGGCAACTACGAGCTCGGAGAGCTCATCGGTCGAGGCGGGGCGAGCGAGGTCTACGCGGGCGAGCATCGCTTCCTGCGCCACCCGGTGGCGGTCAAGCTCCTGCGCGGCGAGCTCGGCGCGGACGACCCGCCGCTCGACGCCTTTCTGGGCGAGGCGGCGCGCGCGCGAGCCGTCCAGCACCCCGGCGTGGTGGCGGTGCTCGACTTCGGAAGGGACGAGGAGTCGGGCCGCTGCTACCTGGTCATGGAGAGGATCCCGGGCGAGAGCCTGGCCGCGCGGCTGGCGCGCGCGGGCCGCCTCGACGAGGAGAAGGTCCGCCAGCTCGGCGCGGCCCTCGCCGACGGCATGCAGGCCGCCCACGACGGCGGCATCGTGCACCGCGACCTCAAGCCGGCCAACGTGATGCTGAGCGGCGAGCAGCCGACCATCGTCGACTTCGGCCTGGCCCGCGACCTGGGCGGCCACTCCGCGCTCGAGACCGGGCGAAGGGTCGGGACTCCGGCCTACATGGCGCCCGAGCAGCTGACCGGCGGCCTCATCGCGCCGTGCGTGGA
>DATHKR010000302.1:0-5609 GCA_035489015.1 Kofleriaceae bacterium
TGGATCTCGCTCGATCTCGAGGCGAAGGACGCCGGTCGGCGGATCGAGCGAGAAGGTGGCGGCCAGCGCGAAGCTGGTGCGCTGGAAGAAGCGTGTACCGAGGAGCTCGGCGCTTCGCTCGGCCAGGACACCTTCGAACACGTGAAAGTGGACGAAGTTGAAGATGGCGTCGAACAGCGGCCCGGCCGCCGCGGCCCGCTGGATCTCGGCCAGCGGGTAGTGCCGGCGGGCCATTGTCTCCCGCTCCGCTTCAAAGGCGCGGCGGGCCAGCTCCTGCCAGGTACAGCCGGACAGGGAGAGCCGGACGGGCAGGGTGGCGAGGAACATGCCGAGCGCGTCGGAGCCGGCCTGGTCGGGGCGGCCGTTGACCACGACGCCGAGGACGACATCGTCGCTGCCGGTCCGGAGACTCATCACCACGGCGTGGGCCGCCAGGAGGACGCTCTTGAGCGGCATCCCCAGATCGCGCGCGACCCGACCGAGCTGGTTCGTGAGCTCGGCGGTGAGCGGGAGCGTGTGGTGCGGGCGCTCGGCCGCCTCGCCGGCGCCATCGCGCGCGCGCGGGCGGGACAGGATGGACGGGCTCGCGCCGCGCAGCGCGTCGACGAAGAAGGCGCGCGCCGCCGGGCTCGCGATGGCTTCGCGTTCGCACGTCACCAGGTCGACCTGGCGCGAGCGAGGCGGATCGGCCGGCGGCAGGACGCGCCCTTCTCTCATCGCCAGGGTGCGGCGAAAGACCTCCGACACCAGCCCGGCCACGCTCCATCCGTCGAGGAGCGCGTGGTGATTGGTCAGGCTGAGCTGAACGACGTCGCCGGCCAGGAGATGGAGATGGACGCGCAGGAGAGGCGCCTGGTCGATCCGGAAGTGCGTCCGGATCTCGGTCCGGAAGGAGGCGTCGAGCTCCGCCTCGGCCTCCGCCGGATCGAGCGAGCGGAGGTCGGTCACCGCGAACGGCAGCGGCACATGGCGATGAACCCGCTGGACTGGATGGGCGCCGCCGAGGTCGAACGAGGTGCGCAGCGCCTCGTGGCGGGCCACCACGTCGGCGACGGCTCGTTCGAGGAGCTCGGGCCGGACCGCGAGCCGGACCCGGAATGCATGCACGTCGTGGTAGACCGAGTCCTGGTCGCCGAGCTCGGCGTGATACAGCATGGCCTGCTGCAGGCTGGTGAGCGGGTAGGCGTCGACGACATCCTCCGGCAAGCGCGCTCGGTCGGCCGGGTCGAGCAAGGCGAAGGGCAAGCGCGGCGCGCCAGCCGCGCCCCCTCGCTCAGGAGCGGCCGACTCGATCGCCGCGGCGAGCCGCTCGAGGGACGGCTCGCCGAGGAGCAGGCGCAGCGGGACGTCGAAGCCCTGCGCGCTGGCGAGCTCGCGGACTTCGAGCGCCCGGATCGAGTCGCCGCCCAGGGCAAAGAAGCTGTCGCGCGCCCCGACCCGGTCGACCCGCAGCACCGTCGCCCACACGTCCGCGAGCGCCGCCTCGAGCGGCGTGCGAGGCGGCAGGAAGCTCGCGTCCGGCTCGGCGCGGTGGTCGTCCGGTCCGGGGAGCGCCGCCAGGTCGAGCTTTCCGGTCGCGGTCAGCGGCACATGCTCCAGCGCGACGATGGCGTGCGGCACCATGTGGACCGGTAGCCGCTCGGCCAGATACCCGCGCAGGCCGACCGCGGCCGACAACTCGACCCCGTCCACCGGGACCGCGTAGGCGACCAGGCGCGCGTCCGGCTGGCCGTCGACGACGCGGGCGATCGCGCGCGCCTCCTTGACGGCTGCGTGGGTGAGCAGCGCGGCCTCGATGTCGCCGAGCTCGATGCGGAACCCGCGGACCTTCACCTGCTGGTCGGCGCGCCCGAGGTACTCGACGCTTCCATCGCCGAGCCGGCGCGCCAGGTCACCGGAGCGATAGAGACGCTCGCCGCTCGCGCGAGGGTGCGGTACGAAGCGCTCGGCCGTGAGCCCGGGCGCGTGGAGATAGCCGCGGGCCAGGCCGGCACCGCCGACGCAGATCTCCCCCGGGATCCCGATCGGCACCGGGCAGAGCGCGCCGTCCACGATGTGGAGCTCCATGTCCGGAAGCGGCTCGCCGACCAGGCTCGGCGACCGGCCGGCGATCTCGGCGGCGCTGACCGGATGGAAGGTCACGTGCACGGTCGTCTCGGTGATCCCGTACATGTTGACCAGCCGCGCCCCGGCACCGTGGCGCTCGATCCACGGCGCCAGCGACGCGAAGTCGAGCGCCTCGCCCCCGAAGATGATGGTGCGGAGCGAGAGCCCCCGCGGCACGCGCGACCCGGACCGCGACAGGGCGCGGAACGCGGACGGCGTCTGGTTGAGGACGGTCACCCGCTGTTCCTCGAGCAGACCGAGGAAGGCCTCCGGGTCCCGGCTGGTGTCGTACGGGACGATGACCAGGCGACCGCCGTGGAGGAGCGCGCCCCAGATCTCCCACACCGAGAAGTCGAACGCGTAGGAGTGGAACCAGGTCCAGACGTCGTCCTCGCCGAACCGGAACCAGTCGCGCGTGCTCGTGAAGAGTCGCGCGACCTGACGGTGCGAGACCGCGACCCCCTTGGGCCGCCCGGTCGAGCCGGACGTGTAGATGACATAGGCAAGGTCGTCGGCCAGCGGCGGGCGGCCGCCGGTGCCGAGGCCGGGCGGAGCGGTGCCGCCTCGGTCCGGGTGCTCCAGGATCCGCACAGGCGCGCCCTGGACCGCCTGTCGCCCCGCCGCATCGACGATCACCACGCCGGCGCGGGAGCTCTCGATCATGAGGCGGACGTGGTCGATCGGGTAATACGGATCCAGGGGGACGTACGCGCCGCCCGCCCTCAGGACCGCCAGGATCGACGCGATCAGATCGACCGAACGGTCCATGGCGATGCCGACGAGCGCACCGGGGCCGACGCCCTCGCCGCGGAGCCGCCGGGCCAGGCGCTCCGCGCGCCGGTCGAGCTCGCCGTAGGTGACCGCCTCGTCCCCGTGCACGACGGCGATCGCATCCGGTCGAGCCCGCGCGACCGCCTCGAAGCGCGACGAGAGCGGCGCGACCGGCTCCTCACCCTGCTCGACTCGATCGCCCCGGAGATGGCGGTGGAACAGGAGCTGCTGGTCGGCCGGTCCGAGCAGCGGCAGGCGCGAGAGACGCTCTCCCGGGTGGGCGGCGGCGCCCTCGAGCAGCCGTGCGAGCGCCGCCGCATATCGCTCGATGGTCGAGCGCTCGAACAGATCGGCTCGGAACTCGAACCTGCCGGCCAGCCCGCCGTCCAGCGGCCGGAACGCGAGCGTGAGATCGAACTTGCTCGTCCCGGTCTCGATGTCGAGCCGGCGCACGTCCATCGCGCCGAGCTCCAGCGCCGGCGGCGTGTCCTCGAGGACGAACGCGACCTGGAACAGGGTGTCGCCCGCGGCCGTCCGCCGCCCGGGCAGGATCTCCGCGAGTCGCTCGAACGGGACGTCCTGGTGGGCGTATGCATCGAGCGCGGTGCGGCGCGTCCGCCGCACGATCTCGGCGAACGTGGGATCACCGTCGAGGTCGGTCCGGAGGACGAGCGTGTTCGCGAAGTAGCCGACCAGTCCGTAGGTCTCCTCCCACGGGCGATGGGCGATCGGCGTCCCCACGACGATGTCGGTCGCCCCGCTGGCCCGCGCGATCAGCGCCTCGAAGCCGGCCAGGAGGACCATGAACACGGTGGCGTTCTCGCGTCGCCCCAGCGCGGCGAGCTCCTCGCAGAGGCCGGGCGACAGCCGGAACCCGACCGTCCCGCCGCGATCCGAGAGGCCCGACCGGCCCGGTCGATCGGGCGGCAGGCCGCACGCCCCGGGCAGCCCGGCCAGCGTCTTCCTCCAGTAATCGATCTGCCTCCCGATCGACTCGTCGGCGAGGAGCTCCTGCTCGGCTCGCGCCCAGTCGGCGTAGCGGAAGGGCAGAACCGGCAGCGGGGACCGCTCACCGCGGGCGAACGCGCGGTAGAGGGCGGACAGCTCGCGCGTGAGCACCGCGACCGACCAGCCGTCGGCGCAGATGTGATGTGCGGTCAGGACCAGGAGGTGCTCGTCGTCGGCCGAGCGGAGCAGCGCCGCGCGCAGGAGAGGCGCC
The DNA here is from genome assembly GCA_035489015.1 of Kofleriaceae bacterium. Taxonomy (GTDB): domain Bacteria; phylum Myxococcota_A; class Polyangia; order Haliangiales; family Haliangiaceae; genus DATFRY01. The sequence continues at coordinate 4,097 of DATHKR010000302.1, forward strand.
CGGGTCAGATCGAAGGGGACCAGCGCCGCGGCGGTCGCCCTTCGGACCGCCTCGGCGCGCGGGTTGGCGTTCGATCCGCCGCCGCGCAGGTCCTCGATGACCAGCTCGAACCGCGACGGCTCCTCGACACGCTGGACCAGGACACCGCGTTCGACCTCGAAGCGGGTCCTCAGCACCTCGTGGCGCTCGACGAGCGCAGCGAGCGCCCGCTCGAGGGCGTCCGTGTCGAGAGTCCCCACCCCGCTCAGCCACGCCGCGACCGGCTCGTTGTAGACGACGGACTCGGTCTCGAGCTGCTGGACGATCCACAGGCGGCGCTGCGCCGAGGAGAGCGGCGCACCGTCGGCGGTCTCCGCGCGCCTCATCGGCGCGGCGGCGCGCTTCTCGCCCCGCGACAGCGCCGCGTCGACCCGCTCGGCCAGCCCGGAGAGGGTCGGGGCCTCGAACACGGAGCGCACCGGCAGGACGACGCCGAAGACTCGCGCGATGCGAGTCACCAGCTGGGCGGCCAGGAGCGAGTGTCCACCTCGCTCGAAGAAGCTGTCGTCGGCCTCCACGTCCCCGGTGGGCAGGACCTCGCCCCACAGCGCGGCGAGGGTGATCTCGGTCTGCGTGCCGGGCCGGCGACCGGCCGGCCGGATCGCGCGGTCCCACACCGGCTCGGGCAGACGCGCGCGATCGATCTTGCCGCTGCTCGTCAGCGGGAGGCTCGGCAGCAGGACGAACCGAGACGGCACCATGAACCCCGGCAGGTGCTCACGCGCGTGGCGCGCCAGCTCGTCCTCGCCGGCAGCGGCTCCCGTGGCCTCGCGCCCCACGACATACGCGACCAGCCGCGCGCCGCCCGGGCCGCCCGCGCGCGCGACCACCGCGGCGCTCTGCACCGAGGGGTGCTGGCGCAGGATCGCCTCGATCTCGCCCGGCTCGATGCGGTGGCCGCGCAGCTTGAGCTGGTCGCCGAGCCGACCGGCGAAGTCGATCGTCCCGTCGGCGCGCCAGCGCACGAGATCGCCGGTCCGGTAGCGCCTCGATCCAGGCGACGGGGCGTGGAGGTCGGGCACGAAGCTGGCCGCGGTCAGGGCCGGCGCGCCCAGGTATCCGCGCGCCAGGCCGGCGCCGGCGATGTAGAGCTCGCCGAGGACGCCCACCGGAACCGGCTCCATCGCGTCGTCGAGGACGTAGAACCTCGTGTTGTCGATCGGGCGGCCGATCGACACGGTCCCGGTCCCGCCGGTGGAGCACCGCATCGCGCTGGCATCCACCGCGGTCTCGGTCGGGCCGTACAGGTTCACCAGCTCGGTGTCGAGCTGTCCCAGGAACCTGGCGCAGATGTCGTGGCCGAGCGCCTCGCCGCCGCAGAACACCTGCCGGAGCGACGTACAGAGGTGGAGTCCGGGCTGCTGGCTCAGCAGGTCGAGCATGGCCGGGACGACCTGGAGGACGGTGATCTCGTCGGCCGCGATCGTGTCGACCAGGTGCCGCGGCTCGCGGTGGTCGGAGGCACCGGCCAGGA
>DATHKR010000303.1:0-16212 GCA_035489015.1 Kofleriaceae bacterium
GACGACGACGACGACGCGCTCGCGGACGACGACGATCCATCCGATCCCGACGAGCGCGCCGAGATCGCCGCCCTCGAGCGTGCCCTCGGCGGCGCTCCGTCGCGCGATGGCGCGTTCGTCGCCGACCTGCTGCGCGCCGGCACCGACGACGACGACGATCTCGCCGCGCGCGACGACACCGACCACGACGACGCCGACCACGACGACGCCGACCACGACGACGACATCGATCCGGATGAGGACTGGTCCACCACCCTCGACCCGTTCCGGTCCACCGACACCCTTCCGATCGATCGCATGGCCGACGAGCTGCCCGACGAGGCAATCGACGCCATCGACCGGTTCCTCGCCGAGGATCATGCCGGCTGAGCCGGCGCGGAGCGTCACCATGAGATCGACCTGGTCGCTGACTGCGCTCGCCGCCGCCCTCGTCCTCCTCGCGGCGTCACCCGCCGATGCCGGACCGCGCGATCCGGCCGGACCGCAACCGGTCACCGACGCCGGCGATCCGCCGGCCGCCGCCAATCCGCGCCGCGCCGCGCGCCGCGAGCGCGTTCGCCAGCGCATCCGCGCGATGCGCGCGTGGTACCTGACCGAGCAGCTGCAGCTCGACGACACAACCGCCGGCCGACTGTTCCCGCTGCTCGGCCAGTACGACGATCGCATCGCGGCAGTGCACCAGCGGGGGGTGCAGCTCCGCCGCGCCCTCCGCCGTGAGATGTCGGCGCCGCGACCCGCCCAGCCGGCCATCGATCATCTGCTCGACGAGCTGCTCACCCACTACGACAACCTCTACCGGGTCCAGCGTGAGCGCCTGGTCGCGGTGCGAAAGGTGGTCACCCCCGCGCAGACCGCGAAGCTGGTTCTGCTCCTGCCACGCCTCGACGACGCCGTGCGGCGACAGATCCAGCGCGCCATGCGGGGTCGACGGATGGGACCGGCCGGTCAGGAAGTCGAGCGGCGAGGGGATGCCCCCCGTCGGGATCGGATCCGTCGGCGGCGCGGACCTGACCGCGATGAGGGCGAGGGTGCGCCGCCATTCACCGATCCTTTCTGAAGCGAGAGCGCGTACACTCGGGAGATGGTCGGGGATGGGGTGGCCCGCCGTGCAGGGGGGCCGAGCTACACGTTCGACCACGCCGAGCATCCGCCCGGAGGGACAGGATTCTCGCGATCCCGCCCGCGGCCGCTGACGGTGACACCGACCATGTGACGGTGAGGCTTCGGGACCGTGGAACGAAAAAAGCATCCCCCTTCCGGGTCCGGCCCGGGCAAGCCCCAACCGGGGCGAGACACGAGCGCGGCATTCGAGGACGCCTGGGACAACCTGGCCGACGGTGATCTGGTCGAGCTGGGCGGGCTCGGCGACGAGGACCCGTCCGCGAGGCCCGGCGCCGAGCCGATCTCGCTTCCGGATCTCCCGGCCCCGGTCGGGCCGAAGCCGAGCCGTCCCCCCGGCGGCGGCGGCAGCGGCGGCAAGGCGCAGAACAGGCCGACCCTGAGTGATCTCCCGGTCCCGGTCGGGCCGCTGCCGCGCAAGAGCATCCCGGACCTCCTGACTCCGGTCGGGCCGCGCTCGACCCGCGCCGCCGGCCGGCCAGCCGCCGCCGTGCCGCCCCCGTCACCGTCGGTGAACCGACCGGGCTCGACCACGGCGCCGGTGAGCCGCACATTCGCGGACAGCGCCGCGCCGCCGCCGTCCACGAGCACCGCGCTGCCCGACGAGCTCGACCTCCCCGCTCCGGTCGGGCCGAACCCGACCAAGCAGCTGCCCGATCTCCTGCGGCCGGTCGGGCCGACCTCGAACCGGTCGCTCGCAGATCTCCCCGCGCCCAAGGGCTTCTTCGACGACGGCGTCCAGCCCAGGATCAGGTCGAGCATCGACCTGCCCGCGCCCAAGGGCTTCTTCGACGACGGCGTCCAGCCGGCGCTGGGCGGCGGTCGCGTGCAGCGCGAGGGGCTCGAGTACGACCTGGCCCTCGAGGAGAGCGAGCCGGCCGCCGGCTCCACGCCGATCGTCGCGGACGGATACCTCACCTTCGACGGGCCGGGGCAGTCGTCCGGGGTCGCGGTGAACCGGCCGTTCGGCCTCGACGCGGACGGGCTCGACCTCGAGCGCCGCGACGAGGTGACGCCACCGCCGCTGCCGCTCGAGCTCAACGACGCGCCGCTGCCGCTCGACACCAGCTCGACCGGGTCGCCTCGCTCGCGCACGTCGCGGATGGAGCTGGCGCTGGTCCCGCACGACGAGGCCGACACCAAGGGCGGGCGCCCGCCCGACTCGTCGGTCGTCACCTTCGGCCGATCGACCTCCGGCGCCACCGCGCCACCGCCGGTCGGCGGGCAGCCGCCGCGCCCCCGCGCCAGCGACGATCCGTTCGCGCCGTCGCGCGCGGCCGGGCATCTCCTCACCACCGAGATCAAGCTGCAGGTCGATCCGACCCAGACGGTCGGCATGGCCCCACTGCCGGCGTCAATCGCGCCGCGCCGACCGCAGGCCAAGGTCGCGTCGAGGGCGCGCGAGCGCGGCCCGATCCTCAGCCGTCGGCGCCTGATGATCCTGGGCAGCGCGGTCGTCACCGCCGGGATCGTGGTGGCCGGCTTCTATGGATCGCGGTGGTGGAGGAGCCGGCAGGCGCGCGACGTGCGCGACGCCAGCGGCCTGCGCCAGGTCGAGAAGCTCCTCGCCGACGACTCGCCCAGTCACTGGGAGCAGGCCGCCGGCGAGGCGCGCCAGATCGTCGAGCGCGACCAGGACAACACCGAGGCGCGCGCGGTGGTGGCCGAGGCCAGCTTCGCGGCGGCGCTCGACGAGAGCCCGCAGCTGGCCGAGCGGGTGAAGGAGGGCGACCAGGCGCTCGCGCCGCTCCGCGCGCGCACCGCCAAGGGCCCGCACGCGAGCAAGGCCGAGGCGCTGCGCGCGGTGCTCAGCACCAACTTCGCGCTGGCGGTGAAGCGCTTCGAGGACATGAAGCGGCTGACCCCGCGCGACCCGGACGTCCTCCTCTACCTCGGCTGGGCGCTGGCCGCGCAGGAGCAGCACGCCCGGGCGGCGCAGGCGTTCACCGCCGCGATCGGAAAGACCAAGCCGCGCATCCCGGCGCTCTACGGGCTCGGCCTGGCCCAGCTCGAGCTGGGCGACAAGGTGGCGGCGGCCCGATCGTTCCAGTCGGTCATCGATCAGAGCCGCGATCGCTACAAGCGCGATCACCTGGGCGCGCTCATCGGGCTGGCCCAGCTGGCGCCGATCAGCGATCGCGAGAGCCGCTACCAGGAGCTGCTGAGCCGGCCCGACCTGGCCGCGTCGCCGCCGCGGGCGGTCTCGCGCCTGCGCGCGCTGGCCGGCGACGAGGCTCTGCGGGCCGGGCGGCTCGATCAGGCGCGCACCCGCTACCAGGAGGCACACGCGCTCGATCCACTCGACCTGCGCGCGACGGTCGGCCTGGCGATGGTGGCGGCGCGGTCGGGCGATCTGGCCGCGGCGCGCAAGCAGCTGGTCACCGACGTGCTCGAGGCGGCGCCCGACCACATCGAGGGCGCGCTGGCGCTCATCGACGTGGCGCAGGCCGAGAAGCAGCGCGACGAGGCCACCGAGATCATCGACGGGCTGTTCGCGCGGCGCCCGCCGATCGCCAACGCGGCGCTGCTCGGCCGGGCCTACCTGGCGCGCGCGCGGCTGTACGAGTCGTCGCCCGACCCCGCGGCGCAGGCCAAGGCCGAGGCCGAGTACCGCGAGGCGATGACCCGCGCCGATCAGGGCGACTTCGCCGCCACCGTCGGGCTGTCGTCGCTCCTGACCCGGCTCGAGCGCAGGCCCGAGGCGCTCGCCGTGCTCGGGCCGGTCAAGGCCGCCGCCCAGGAGGATCCGGCGCTGGCCCTCACCCTCGGGACCGCGTACCTGGCCGCCGGCCAGCCCGACGTCGCGGCCGAGTCGTTCAAGAGCGTGCTGGCGCGCCGGCCCGACGATGCCGAGGCCCGTTACCAGCTCGGCCACGCCTACCTGGCCCAGGGCAAGTTCAACGACGCGACCGACTCGCTGCGCCGCGCCTACGAGATCGATCCCGCGCGCGAGGACATCGGGCTCGGTCTGGCCCGCACGCTCGAGGCCGGCGGGCGCGTGCGCGACGCGGTCGTCATGTACGAGCAGATGCTGGCCCCGGATCACAAGCCGTCGGTGGCGGTGCGGGCCCAGGCCGGACGCGCGTTTGCCCGGTTCGGCCTGGCCGACGCGTCGGACGCGCAGGGCGTGGCGATCCGCGCGGTGAACCCGCGCGACCCGGCCGGGATGTTCCTGCTCGGCGAGCAACTCTACCGGTCCGGCAAGTACGAGGATGCGCTCAAGGCGTATCGCGAGGCCGGGCGGCTCGGGGCCGAGGCGCAGTACTTCGAGGCGCAGGGGCGCGCGAGCGAGAAGCTGGCCCAGTACGACGACGCGCTGCGCGAGTATGGCGACGCGACCACCGCGGACCTCAAGTATCTCGCCCCGCGGCTCGGGCGCGGGCGGGTGCGCCTCTTGCGGCGCGAGTACACGCTGGCGGTGGTCGAGCTGACCGCGGCGCAGAAGGTGGCGCCGGACAGTCCAGAGGTGCTGCGCGACCTCGGGCGCGCGTACGTCGCGATGAGCGACCTCCGCCAGGGAGTGCCGCTCCTCGAGCAGGCCGCGGCGCTCGACGGACGCGACCCGGTCACCCAGCACGCGCTCGGCAGCGCCTACTACGGGCTCGGTCGCGCCGCGCAGTCGGCGCAGCACCTGTCCCGCGCGGTCGAGCTGGCCGCGCCCGACGCCCCGTGGCGGGCGGACGCGTTCCAGCAGCTGGGCTACGCCGAGCGCGCGGCGGGCAACCGCGCCGGCGCGATCGGCGCGTGGCGCCGCTACCTGGCCATCGAGCGCACCGACGGCCCGCAGCGGCGCGACGTGCAGCGGCTGCTCATGCGGCTGGAGTCGAAGTAGGACCTGGTGCACTAGGCCTGCACTAGGCCCGCTCACCCGCCGGTTGGCTGCCCCGGCGCCTCGTGCCGGGAGGCGCCGCCCCTATAATGGACGGCAGATGCCCGCCGGCCTGCCACCGAGTCGATTCACCGAGCAGATCCGCGCCCGCCTGCTCCGGGCCCGCACCGCCGGGCGACAGGGCGCCGCGGTCGCGAGGATCCTCGGCCGGGCCGGGGTGATCCCGGCGCTGCGTCCGTCGACGCCGGTCGGCCTGCTGCGCGCGGTCCGCCGCGCCGTGCCCGGACCGCACCTGGCGCTGACGCTGCAGTCGAAGCTGCGGCCGCACGCGCCGGCGGTGACCGACCCCGACCGCCGGCTCTCGTACGGCGAGTTCGAGCGCGAGAGCAACCAGCTGGCCCACGCCCTCATCGCCCTGGGCGTCGAGCCCGGCGACCGGGTGGCCATGATGCTGCCCAACCGGGCCGAGTTCCTGATCGCGCTGGCCGCGCTGCCGCGCATCGGCGCGACCGCGGTGCAGATCGGCTATCGCCTGAAGGGGAGCGAGATCGCCTACATCGTCGAGAACGCCCGCCCGCGGGTGCTGATCCACGACGCCGCCTTCACCGCCGAGGTCGACGCGGCCCGCCGCGCGCCCGACTCTCACGCGCCGGGCCCGAGCCACACCATCGTGGTCGGCGGCATCGACGGCGACGTCGCCGGCCTGGCCTACGCCGACACGCTCGGCCGCCAGCCCGGCGAGCGCGCGCCGGCCCGGCGCTCGCGCGACTCCGGCGGCATCATCATCTACACCTCGGGCACGACCGGCCGGCCGAAGGGCGCGCGCCGCCGCTTCTCGCAGACCGGCCTGGTCGCGGTCGCCGACCTCATGGAGCAGGTCGGGATGAGCCAGCGCGACCGCCACCTCATCGTGTGCCCGCTCTACCACAGCGGCGCGTCGGCGTTCGCGATGATGATGATGACCCTGGGCGCCAGCCTGGTCGTGATCGATCACTTCGAGGCCGAGGACGTGCTGGCGCTGATCGAGCGCGAGCGGGTGACGTCGGCGTTCATGGTGCCGACCATGCTCGTGCGCTTGACCGCGCTCGATCCGGCGGTGCGCGCGCGATACGACACGTCGTCGCTGCGTTGGATCCTGTCCGGGGCGGCGCCGCTGCCCACCGAGACCGCGCGCCGGTTCCAGGAGGCGTTCGGCCCGATCCTGTGGAACTTCTACGGGGCGACCGAGACCGGGCTGGTCACCCTGGCCCGCCCCGAGGACCACACCGCGCATCCCGGCACCGTCGGTCGGGTCCTGGCCGGAAACGAGCTCCGCATCCTCGACGAGGGGGGCCGCGAGCAGCCGACCGGCGAGGTCGGCGAGCTCTACGTGCGCAGCGCCATGCTGATCAGCGAGTACCACGGCGACGCGGACGCGACCCGGGGAGCCATGCGCGACGGGTTCTTCTCGGTCGGCGACCTGGCCCGCATCGACCAGGCCGGTCACGTCTACCTCGCGTCGCGCGTGCACGACATGGTCATCTCCGGCGGGGTCAACATCTACCCGGCCGAGATCGAGGAGCACCTGCACCGCCACCCGGACGTGCTCGAGGCGGCGGTGGTCGGCGTGCCCGACGACGAGTGGGGCGAGCGGCTCAAGGCATTCGTGGTGGCGCGGCCGGGCGCGAGCCTGTCTCCCGAGGAGATCGTGCAGTTCTGCCGCGAGGGCCTGGCCGACTTCAAGCGCCCGCGCGAGGTCGTCTTCGTCGACACCTTGCCGCGAAACCCGACCGGCAAGGTCCTCAAGCGCGAGCTGCGCGCCATGTGACGATGCCAGGCCTCACCGCGCCGTCCATCGCGCTCGCCCTGGCGCTCACCGCCGTCAGCGCCGCGCACGCCGCGCCGGCGGCTCCGGCCGCGCCGGCGCCGCTGCCACCGGCGCGCGACGACCGCGGCCTCCAGCTCATCGCGTCGAGCGCTGCCGCGGTCTTGCGCGCCGATCCGGCCGAGCTCGAGCGCGCCGCCGACCTGGTCCGCTCGTTCGGCGGTGAGACCGGCCTGGCCGCCAGCCTGGTCTCGCTGGCCAGCGCCGGCGCGGTCGGCTTCGATCCGCTGTCCCGGGCCGGCTGGCGCTCGGCCGGCCTCGATCCCGATCGCCCGGTCTTCGCCGCGCTCGCCCCGGCCGATCCGACCGCGCCGCGCGCGGTCTGGCACGTGCGCGCCGTGGTCCGCATCGCCGACCCGCGCGCGTTCGCCGAGTGGGCCGTCCGGGTCCCGATCCTCGGCCAGCCGTGGCACCCCGATCGACCCGGCCGCCCGCTGGCCGCGCTGCTCGGCATTGACCCGACCGCCGAGGCCGCCGCCGCCCGCGCCCTCACCGAGCGCGGCACGGTCGCCGCCGGCACCTTGCCCTCGCTCGGCGCGCTCCTCTTCATCCGCCGCGCCGGCGGGTACGCCGTGGTCGATGGCTTTGCCCCGGCCGCGCTCGCCCGTCTCACCTGGGCCCAGGACGGGGCCTGGATCCTGGCCCAGCTCGATCCCCCGCGGCCGAGCCTCGCCGAGCGAGCCACCGCCGCCGCCCGCGTGCTGTCCCGCCCCGGCCTCGCGCTCTGGATCCAGCCGGCCGGCATGCTCGACGCCGCGCTGACCTGGAGCCGGCCGGCGCCCGCCTGCAGCGCGTTTCGCGACGTCGCCCCGCGCACCGCCCTCACCGACGGCGCGGTCTCCCTGCGCGTCGGCCCGCACCAGCTCGCCGTCGAGCTCACCCTGTCGGCCGCGCCCGGCGCGCCGTTCGCCGCCGCGTGGCCCACCACTGACGACGGCCTGGCCGGCTCGACCCCGCGCGCCGGCGCGATCCTGTCCGCGTCGATCTTCCTGGCCGGCACCGATCGGCTTCGCGCGCTGCCCCGCCCCGCCCTGGTCGACGGCGGCTGGGGCCCGCTCTGGCGACGGGCGCGCTACTGCGGGCGCGCCACCCGCGCCGTGCTGGTCGGGTTCGCCTGGCCCGAGCTCGTCTCGCAGTGGCTGCGCGAGATCGCCGCGGTCGCCCCGCAGGCCGCCGCGCTGGTCGGCTCGCTCCGCAACGTCGGCTTCACCGCGCGACGGGTCTCGGCCGGCGATCGCCGCGAGTGGGACGCGGTGCTCGAGGCCTCGCTGGCGCCCGGCGGACAGGCGCCGGCCGGCGCGATCCTCGACGCCGTCTTCGGCGGGCGAACCGCCGCCCGCCGGCCGCGCCCTCACACCGTCTGGGCCGGCAACGCCCTCCACCCGTACACCCTCTCGCGCGGCCCGCGCGGCGCCATCGTCGGGGTCGCGCTCGGCGACCGCGCCCGCCGCTGGCGGCTCGATCAACCGAACTACCGCCCGCGCCGCGCCGCCGCGATGGCCCGCGCCCGTGGCGACGCCGGCGCGCTGCTCCGCCAGCTCGCCCCCGGACTGGCCGGACCGGTCGGCGCGCTCGGCGCCGCGGCCGCGCCTCGGGTAGGCTCTTTCGACGCCGAGGTGACCGTCCACCCGGACGCGCTCCGCCTGGCCGCGACCATCCGCCGCCGCTAGCCCTCCCTCCGCTCACGCCCCGCCGACCCGTGCAGACCTACCCCATCGTCCTCGGAACCGCCGGTCACATCGACCACGGCAAGACGTCGCTGGTCCACGCCTTGACCGGCATCGACACCGACCGGCTCAAGGTGGAGAAGGAGCGCGGCATCACCACCGAGCTCGGCTTCGCCCACCTCGACCTCGAGGACATGCGCTTCGGCGTGGTCGACGTGCCCGGCCACGAGCGCTTCATCAAGTCGATGGTCGCCGGCGCGGTCGGGCTCGACCTGGTCTGCCTGGTCATCGCGGCCGATGAGGGCGTCATGCCGCAGACCCGCGAGCACCTCGACATCTGCCAGCTGCTCGGCGTGCGGCGCGGCGTGGTCGCGCTGACCAAGGTCGACATGGTCGACCAGGAGTGGCTCGAGCTGGTCACCGACGAGGTGCGCACCTACCTGGCCAGCAGCTTCCTGGCCGACGCCGCCATCGTCCCGGTCTCGGCCCGCACCGGCGCCGGTCTCGACGGGCTGCGCGCCGAGCTGCTCCGCCTGTGCCGCGCGCTGCCGGCCCGCCCGGCCGAGGGCACCTTCCGCCTCCCGCTCGACCGCGTCTTCACCATCCGCGGCTTCGGCACGGTCGTGACCGGCACGATCCTGGGCGGCCAGATCCAGACCGGCGACGCGCTCATCGTCCATCCGCGCGGGCTCGAGGCCAAGGTGCGCGGCATCGAGGTCCACGGCGAGGCGGCCGACCGCGCGCGCGCCGGCATGCGCTGCGCACTCAACCTGTCGGGGGTCGGGCGCGACGACCTGCGCCGCGGCGATCTGCTCGCCCCGCCCGCCGCCCTCGAGCCCAGCCACCTCATCGACGCGCGCTTCCGCTACCTGGCCAGCTCGCGCGGCCCGCTCGGCCGGCGCAGCCGGGTCCTCATCCACCACGCCACCACCCAGGTGATGGCGCAGATCGTCCTGGTCGACCGCGAGCGCCTCGAGCCGGGCGAGGAGGGGCTGGTCCAGCTCCACCTCGACATCGCGGCCCCGCTCGGCGCGCTGCCCGGCGACCACTTCATCGCGCGCGGCACCGTCATGCAGGACCACTACGGGACCACCTTGGGCGGCGGCGAGGTGCTGCGGGTGCACGCGCCCCGGCTGCGGCGAGCCTCGGCCGACACCAGCGAGCTCCTCCGCGCGCTGGCGCAGGCGGATACCGACCAGCGCCTCGCGCTCGAGGTGAAGACCGCCGGCCCGGCCAGCAGCCAGATCGCCGACCTGGTCCGCCGCACCGGCCTGGCCCGCGCGGAGATCGCCGAGGCGCTGGTCCGGCTGGTCGAGAGCGCCGAAGTGGTCGCGGCCGGCGCCGGCGACACCGCGGCCTACTGCCACGCCGAGTCGTTCGCCGCGCTCGAGAAGCAGGCGCTCGATCACGTCGATACCTTCCACCGCAGTCAGACCGGCGACATGTCGCGCGAGGAGCTGCGCGTCCGCCTGCCGCGCGCGCTGCCGCCCCGCCTGTTCGACGAGCTGGTCGCCGCCCTCATCCGCCGCAGCGCGCTCGAGGCCGAGCGCGACGTGGTGCGCCGCCCGACCAGCCGGCGCGCGGCCGGACGCGCCGACGCGCCGAGCGGGCTCGACGCCGATCTGGCCGCGCGCTTCCGCGCCTGGGGCCTCACCGCGCCGCGACCCAAGGACGTGGCCGCCGAGGTCGGCGCCGACCCGAACGCGGTGCGCGCCGCCCTCGACCGCCTGCTCGGCGCCGGCGCGCTAATCAAGGTCAAGCCGGACTACTACGCCGACGCCGGCGCGCTGGCCGAGCTGCGCGGCCGCCTCATCGCCCACCTCGACCAGCACGGCCAGATCACGCCGCTCGAGTGGAAGGACATCGTCGGCACCTCGCGCAAGTACTCCATCCCGCTCGCCGAGCACTTCGACGGCGAGAAGGTCACGCTCCGGGTCGGCGAGATCCGCAAGCGGCGCGGCTGAGCCGAGCCGGCGCCGAGCCGGCGCCGAGCAGAAGCCCGATCAGAAATAGAGGGTCGAGCTGAGGCCGAAGAACGGCGCGGTGCGGATGCCGGTATCGAAGTTGAAGGTCAGCTTCTCGACCGGCCGCCACTGCAGCCCGACCAGCAGCTCGACCACCGGAAAGACCGGCGGCAGATCGGCCGGCTCGGCCAGCTGGCGCCCCTCGGTCGCGACCTGGTCCGGCATGCAATCCTCGTCGAGATCATCGGTGCCGGCCGCGCAGGTCGTGTCGGTCTGCAGGACATCGCCCAGCACCACGCCGAGCCCGAGCCCGGCGCCGTAGCGGAACGCGAGCTTGTCGTTGAGCGGCGCGCTGAAGCGAACCGCGACGTCCGCCGAGATCCAGGCCAGCCCGTCGAACTCGAGGTAGTCCGGCGTCTCGCCGGCCACGTTCGGATCGTCGCCCTTGTCCAGCCAGTAGCCGTTGTCGGGGCTGACGTTCTCGTACTCGAGGCCGATCACCAGCTCGAAGTTCTCCTTGCGGCGGGCCAGCTCGAGGCCAAACCCGGGCCGGAGGATGCCGCTCGACGCCTCCTCGACGACCAGCTCGAACACCGCCTTGGGCACATAGACCGTGCGAAACCGCAGGCCAATCCCGTACTCCGCCCTCACCTCGGTCTTCTGCTTCTCCTCGGCGGTCTCGTAGTCGTCGAACCCGCCCCCCTCGATCCCCTCGCGCGGCGCCGACTCGCGGGCCGGCTCGTCGCTCCCGGCCGGGTCGTCGCCCTGGGCGTGGACCGGCCTTCCGCCGACCGAGGTGGCCATCGCGACCGCCGCCACGGCAGCCAACCGTCCCTGGATCGACAGGCGCATGGGGTCCTCCCTCAGGGGTGAGTATATGGATATACTCGACCGGCTACGAGGTAGCCGTGCGCGCTTCCAGCTACATCGGCGCCGGTGAGCTCGCCCTCGCGCTCGCTTGCGCCTCGGTCATGGTCGCCGCTTGCAACGGCGGCGACGGATCCATTGGCGAGACGTGTAGGCGGCAGTCCGACTGTCTCGATGAGTTGCAGTGCTTCGATCACTTCTGCACACAGCTCTGCCACTCGCACATCGACTGCGGCGACGGCTATCGCTGTGAGCCGAACGGCGAGTGCGCGCTGGTGACCGCCGCGATGGGCGATCGCTGCTTTCGCGAGATCGAGTGCGGACCGGGCCAGACCTGCGCGCTCGACACGGAGGACCTCGACGGCGACGGCACCCTGGCCGGCACCTGCCAGCAGCAGCAGCCAGGCCTGACCACCGAAGAGGCTTGCAGCGCCGATACCGACTGCCAGACCGGGATCTGCTCGCTCGGCCACTGCACCCAGATGTGCGGACAGATCCGCGACTGTCCCCCACCCGGACTGACCTGCGCGTTCGTCCCGCGCGTCCTGGCCGGGTCGGCGCCGCGCTTCGGCTCGTGCATCGCGAGCAGCGGCGTCATCACCAACGAGTTCTCTCTGCCGGCGCCGGGGGCGACGATCAAGGTGCCGGTCCCGTCCAACGCGAACTCCTTTGCCGTGGTGACCCAGATCGACGACGACGAGCAGCTGGTCGGGGCGTGGCGGGTGACCGGCCCCGGCGGCGCGATCCTCTACCGGGCGTCGACCTCGCCCGACGACTTCTACGACAACCCGATCCGCTACCAGCCGGCCCGCTCGATCTCGACCCTCCTCATCCCGAACACGCCCAGCGTCGATCTCGCCACCGCCGTCTACGAGGTGGAGGTGAGCTCGCGCTTCCCCAGCGGAGAGCCCGGCACCGCGGCGCCGCTGGTGCGCGTGCTCTACAAGGTCGATACCGGCGCCACCCTCGACCTCCACTTCTACTTCCTCGACCTCGCCGATCACCCGTGCTCGGCGTCGTTCGACGGCGGACGGCTCGACGCGGGCAGCGCCGGCGACTCCGACCACTTCCGCGCCTACCTGAACGAGATCCGCGACATCTTCGCCGCGGCCGGCATCCACCTCGGCGCCGTCGACTACACCGACATCGCCGACCGCAAGGACCTCGACGCCCTCGCGCGCGATCGCGCCGGCGAGCTCTTCACCCTGGCCACGCGCCGCAACGGGCTCAGCGTCTTCCTGGTCCGCTCGATCTCGCCGATCGGGGTCCAGCTGGTGGTCAACGCCACCCCGGGGCCGCCGCAGACGCCCGGCTCGGTCGCCTCCGGGGTCGCCATCAGCGCCGACACGCTCTGCTACCAGAGCTGGCCGGAGCTGGCGCGGCTCACCGCCCACGCGCTGGCCCGCCAGATGGGTCTCTACTACAACCGCGACCCGCGCGGATTCGCCGACTCGATCCCGGACAGCGACGAGTCGGCCGCCAATCTCATGTTCTTCGGCGAGGGCGGCGGCGTCGCGATCAGCCCCGGCCAGGCCGAGGTCCTCAGCCACTACCCGGGGCTGCAGTGATCGCGAGGCGACACATCGCGGCGATCGCGACCGGGGCGGCCGGCCTGCTCGGCGTGTGGGCGGCGGCGGCCGGCGGCGGCGGGCCGCCGACCGAGAGCGGGCAGACCGTGGCCGATCTCCTGTCCGGGGTCGAGTTCGTGCCCAGCCGCGTCGACCTCGACTCCGCGATGGGCGACGACGCCAACGCCGAGCTCATCGCCATCGCCCAGGGCCAGGACGACGACCTCGACAGCCCGGGCCAGCGCATCCGCGCCTACCGGGCCCTGTCGCTCTATCCGTCGACCGCCACCGAGACGGCGCTGCGCGCGGCGCTGGCCACCTACGGCAGCGACCGCGGCGGCGTCGGCACTCTCTACGTGCGCGCGGCCATGGACGCGCTGGCCCGCTGCGCCGGCGACGCCGCGGTCACGCCGATCGCGCCGCTCCTCGACCACGAGTCGCTCGACGTGCGCGCCGACGCGGCCCACGCGCTCGGCCTGACCGGCTCGGAGCTGGCCATCGCACCCCTGTCCGATCGCCAGCCGATCGAGCTCTCGGAGCAGGTGAAGCTCGCCATCACCGAGGCTTTGCGGATCCTCGGAGAAACCACCGCGGGGACGAACTGATGAGGACTCGCGGCAGTGGAAAGGCGGCTCACAAATCGTCGGTATGCATCTCTTTGGACCGGCGTAGACTGGTAGGATCGACGATTCGTCGATGGAGGTTTGCGTCCCTAGCAGGCAGTGATGCGAGCGTGTCCTCTCTGTAAGAGCACGTACTCCGACGAGGTGAACGTGTGCCCGCTCGACGGCTCGGCGCTCGCTTCGCGGCCGTCGAAGCTGGAAGCGACCGCGACGATCGCCCCGCCGACCGGCGCGATGTTGCCGTTCGCGTCGCTCGATCGCGCGGAGCGATCCGACGGCGTGCCGCGCCCGAGCCGCACGCGCGGCAGCGGCCGGATCGTGGTCGAGAACGACGCCGAGAAGACCCGCCGCGATCGCCCGCCGCGGCGCCCCGACACCGATCTGGTCGATCCGCCGGCCATGAGCGGCGCCTCGGCCGGCGGCAACGTCGAGAAGACCTCGGAGCTGGAGCGAGAGGACTTCTCCGCGCTCATCTCGTCCGGGGCAGCGGTGGTGGTCGAGCCGCCCGAGGCGCGGCTCGGCAAGGTGGTCGGCTCCTACCGGCTGGTCGAGATCATCGGGCGCGGCGGGATGGGCTGCGTGTACCGCGCCGAGCACGTCAAGCTCGGCCGCGACGTCGCGCTCAAGCTCCTGCGCGAGGACTACGCCCAGCGCCGCGACGCGGTGACCCGGTTCTTCCAGGAGGCGCGCGCGGTCAACCTCATCCGGCACCGCAACATCGTCGACGTCATCGACTACGTCGAGCTGGACGAGCGCACCGTCTTCATCATCATGGAGCTGCTGGCCGGGCAGAGCCTGGGCCGGCTCATGCGCGGGCCGCTGCCGATCCGGCGCGCGCTGGCCATGATGGCGCAGATCTGCGATGGCCTGTCGGCCGCGCACGCGGTCGGGATCGTCCACCGCGACCTCAAGCCGGACAACATCATCGTGGTCCGCACGCCCGACGGCGGCGACCTGGTCAAGATCCTCGACTTCGGCGTGGCCAAGCTGGCCGACAAGGTGGCCGGCGCGCGCGACCTCACCGCGGCCGGGTCGGTCATCGGGACCCCGGCCTACATGTCGCCCGAGCAGGCCAGTGGCCTGCAGGTCGATCAGCGCTCGGACGTGTACTCGCTGGGCGCCATCATGTACGAGCTCTTCACCCACGAGCCGCTGTTCCGCGCGTCCACCTTCAGCGAGTTCCTGCGCCGGCACATGCACGAGATCCCGGTCCGGCCCAGTCGCCTCGAAGGGTGCGCGGACATCGACTCGCGCCTCGAGGCGATCATCATGCGCTGCCTCGAGAAGAGCCCCGACGCCCGCCACCAGAGCGCGCTGGCCCTGCGGACCAGCCTGCTCGGCCTGCTCTCGTCGCTCGACACGCAGCAGCAGCCGCCCCCGGTGCCGGAGGCGGCCAGGGCCAGGCCGAAGCCGTCGTGGGCCGCGCCGCCCCGCCTGGCCGCGCGGCCGCCGGCGCAGCCAGCACAGCCGCCGGAGCCGGCGCCGAAGCTGAACCTGGTCGCCAGGTCGGACCCGGACGCGACGCCGACCGGGCGCGCCGCGCGGCATGCCGAGCGGACCGACTCGCCCGGTGACGGCATCACGCGGGTGGCGGTGGCCAGCGACAACAGCGCCGCGTCCAGCCAGGCGGTGCGCACCCGCGCCGCGGCGACCGGCGGCAAGGAGACTCGCTCCGGGGCCCGGACAGGCGAGGACGAGTGGGGACCGCTCGGCAACACGCCGCTCCCCGAGCCGGTCGCCTTTGGCACGCCCAGCCCCTACGACCCGCCGACGGTGGATTCGCTCATGCCGCCGTCGCGGCCGAGCCCGGCCGTCTACGATCCGCCCGGCGACACCGAGCCGACTCGCTCGCGCGGCAGACTCGGCCTGGTGGTCGGGGTCAGCATGGTCCTCATCGCCGCGGCGATCGCGTTTCTGATCCCGTTTCTCGCCCGCGACGCCGACCAGGACGCGCTGACCGGCGCGCCGCGATCGCCGGAAGCAGACCAGGCCTCGGCGGTGCGGGCCGCGGCGGAGCGGGCGCCCCCGGCCCCGGCCGCGACCGCGGCGACCGCGACCGCAGCGGCCCCCGAGCCGATCGTGACGCCGGGCGATCCGGCCGAGCCGACCGCCGCCGGCGCGAGCCAGGCGACCGCGGCGCCCCTCGACGACGACGACCGCCCGCGCGCCGGCCACGGTGCCAGGCCCGATCGCCGATCGCGCGGTCGCGAGCCCGCCCCGGCCGCCGCCGAGCTGGTCCGGGTGCGTATCGTGTCAACCCCGAGCGGCGAGCTCCACGCCACCGGCCGGCGCGGCCCGCTGTGCCAGACCCCGTGCGCGCTCACCATCAACCCGGCCGACGGCAACTCCGCCCGGCGGCGGGTCTACATCATCAAGAAGGCCGGCTACCGCGACGAGCCGATCACGATCGACCTCGCCGCCCCGCCCGACCAGCTCCAGGTCGACCTCAAGAAGACCCGCCCGCCGGCCAGCGGCGACGCGGACGAGAAGGAGGGCGAGGAGGAGCGCGATCCCAACTCGACCTTCAACCCGTTCGGCGACTCCGAAGCCCCCGAAGACTAGTCGACAGACTAGTGCACCGCGGCCGAAGTGACATCAACGATCCGGTGCGCCTCACCGCCGATCGCTGCGTTGCAACTCCTCGAGCTACAGCGAGTAGCCCATCGTCGTCGCGCCTTGCGCTCGACGGCGATCCACACCGCCTCGTTGAT
>DATHKR010000304.1:0-4009 GCA_035489015.1 Kofleriaceae bacterium
CGCGAGCGGCGCGTCCTTCGCCGGAGCGGTCCCCTCCACGCGCCGCGCGCCGACTCCGTACGCGCGCAGGTAGCTACGCCACGCCTCCGGATCGCCGGCGTCCGGGACGACCGGCGACAGCGGGGCCTCGCCGTCGAAATCGATCGCGGCGGCAGCGTCGGGCAGGAGGGCGACCACATAGCCGTCGATCCCCTGGCAGACGATCGGCAGCGGCGACGGCCCGCGACCACCTGCCTCGACGAGGACATCGAGGCAGCGCGGCAGGCGGTCGGCCATGGCGGGATCGGCGGCCAGAGGATCGACGCCGGTGGCGACCTCGTCGGCGATCTCCGCGAGGAAGCCGGCCACCTCGCGCTTGCCCGGCCGGCGCGCGATGCGCAGCGCCGCCGTGAGCCGCGGCAGGCGGCGCCCGTCGGGGAAGTCGCCGCGGCGGTCGCCGAACAGCGGCCGCGCTCCCTCGAGCACGAGGTGCTCGGCGAGGCGAGGGAGCCCTGCGTCGTCGCGCAGAAAGGCGCACCCGTCGAGCGCGTCGCGGACCTCGCCGGCGCCGAGCCGACCGGCTGCCAGACCGTCGTCGAGCCAGCCCAGGACCGGATCGGTCACCTCGCGGCCGGCGGCGCGGAGCTCGATCATGTGAGCGGCGACGTCAGCCAGCGCCACCTGGTCCGGGCCGCGCAGACCGATCCAGCCCCGCGCCTGGGGAACCCGGTGCGCCAGCTCCGGGGCAGGGAACAGGCGGTCCTCCAGGCCGATGAGCCCCTCGAGGGTGGCGTCGGGCCAGTAGAGCTCGCCGGCCCGGCGCATCGTGCCGCTCCGGTCCGGCACCCAGGCCCGCTCGTCGAGCCGAAGCCGTCGGCCGAGATCGGGACGGCGCGTCGCGACCAGGGCCAGGTAACAGGAGAGCGCGATCGTCGAGTCGATGCCGGGCCGTCGGTCGCCGGCAAGCGCGCGCTCGAGATCGCTCTCGTCCAGCTCGGCGGCGGCCCCGGCGGCCCGGCACAGCCGGAGGATCGGCTCGCGATCCCGGTAGCGCGGGGAGACCCGCGCCGGCGGCGGCTCGGCGAAGCGGCTGACCAGGTCCCAGCCGACCGGGTCGAGGGCGAGCAGGCTGCGCGGCCGCGCGAAGCGACCGCCGTCGTCCTCGACGCGCAGGCGCCGCCGCAGCTTGAATCGACGCGCGCCGTCGACCAGCTCCTCGTCCAGACCGGCGGTCGGGTCGCCAGGCGATCGAGCAGAGCCTCCACGGGACAGGTCGGCGCCGAGGCTGCGCGCCATGTGCTCGAGGATGTCGGCGAGGCGAGCCCCGTCGCCGGCGGCGATCGCCGCCTCGCCGGCCGCGAGCAGGTGCTCGACCAGGGGCGCCAGCTGCTTTCCGCCCGGCCTGTAGGTGGCGCGAAGCCACGCGCGCAGCTCGAGCGGGACCTCGGCGGCCGGGTACCAGTCGATCCCCAGGTCCGGAAGATCCGGGTCGTAGAGGAGGTCGCGCGGGGGTCGCAGCCACCCTCCGGCCGAGAGCATCAGCGCGGCTCGCCCCAGCGCGCCGCGAGCCTGGTCGTCCTCCGCGATGTCGCGGGCGCGGGCGGCGAGCCATGCGTGGAGGATCCGCCGGCGCTCGGGGGTGGCCAGGAAGGGATGGTCGGCGGCGATCACTGGATCGGGTGACCCGGCCTGGAGGGCCGCGACGAGCTGGCGCAAGGTGAGCCGGTCGAGGGCACCGGGCGCCGCGGCGTCGATCCGCCTGGCCCAGTCGGGATGTGCGATCTGTCCGCGAAGTGACAGCCCGCGGGCGAGCTCGGCCTCGTCCGGGGTCGCCGCCACCAGGCGGCGTGCGACCAGGTTGCCGTCGGCGTCGACCCCGACCGGCAGCGCCTCGGCGGGTAGCTCGGCGCGGCGCGCGCCGAAGAAGACGGCCGCCACCTCGGCGACCCGCGCGGGATCGGCGAGGAGCGGGGCCTGGGCGGTCAGCGGGGCCCCGGGCACCGCCAGCGCGTGGACGGCGGCGGCGAGCGCGGCGATCGGATCGGCGAACTCGACGACGCCGGCCAGCCGCGCGGCGTCCGGCTCGGCGGCCTCCGACAGGAGCGCCGACCAGGTGGCGGCGGCCCGCCACTCGCTCGCGGTCGCGGGCAGCATGGGTTCCAGCTCGGCGCCGCGGAGGACGCTGCGGGCCGGCAGCTGGCGGCCGTCCGCCGTCGGCCAGATCGACAGCTGCGCGAGGCGCGAGCGGGCGCGCGGCTCGAGGGCGGCGAGCTCGTCGCGGGCGGCGACCAGCGCGGCGCGCACCGCTCCGGCGCTGGCCTCGTCGACCCCGCCGTCGACGCCGACCGCGCCGATGAGGTCGATCACGGTGGCCGGGCGCAGCCCGCAGGCGTCGAGGAACCCGGCCAGGGCTCGCTCCTGGCCCGGATCGAGGACCGGGTAGCGGCCGGCGGCGAGCGCCCGGTGCAGGCCGTCGGCTCCCCGGTGGCATCGCTCCGGGCCCGGCGTCGCCCAGCGTCCCAGCCTGCGGCGGACGCCATCGGTGCCGCTGTAGATCGGCGCCTCGAGGGCGCGCTCGAGGCGGGCGCGCGGCAGCTCGCCGGCGGCGTCATCCAGGAGCGCGATCACGGCGGCGGCCAGGTCGGGCCGCGCGTCCAGATCGAGCGCGACCGGATCGCCGCGGAACGGCGCGCCGGGCGGCGCCGACGAGCCGGCCAGGAGATCCTCGATGGCGGTCGCGAGGCCCGGTTCGACGACCACGTGCTCGAGGCCGATCGCCCGCGCCAGGGCCATCGCGCTGCCGTGCAGGTCGTCGGGCTCGACGGTGGTGGCTCGCGGCCAGAGCCGGTAGAGCTCGGCCACCGAGGGCACCTCGCTGTCGCGCCGCAGCTCGGCCAGCGGCCGCAGGCGCCCTCCGGCGTCGGGCCAGATCGGCGCGATGGCCAGCTCGTCCACCCGCTCGGTGGACAGGCGCGGGCCCCGCGCCGTCAGGTAGGCAAAGGCCGGGCGGCGGCGCTGGCCGCCGAGCTCGCCGCGCGCGACCGCGCGCGCGACGGCGTCCGGGCCGATCGCCTCCGCGCCGAGCCGTCGCACGTAGGCCAGCGAGGCGACATCTCGCCGCAGCCACGGCCCGCTCCACAGGGCGCGGACCTCGTCGTCGTCGGCGATGAGCGCGGCGTTCCGATCGCCGACCAGCGCGCGCATGGTCCCTTCCTCGTCCGGGAAGATCGCCGCCGCGGCCAGGCGCCCCGACAGCGCCGGGCCGAGCTCTCCCGCGGCCGCGTCGATCGCCGCGTGGAAGGGCCCGGCCTCCTGCGCGGTCACGGCCAGCTCGCCCCGCGAGATGAGATCGACGAGCGCCGGGAGACCGAGCGAGCGCGCGCCGAGCCGGCGGAGCTGCGCCTGGTGCTCGCGCTCGAACTGCCGGTCGCAGAGCGGCGGCGCCGAGGCGAGCCTGCGCACCGCGTCGGCCAGCGGCCCTTCGCCGGTGAGCCAGACCTCTCCGATGGCCGCCAGGGTGTCGCCTGCGCCCGGGACGACGCGCGCTGCCTGCACGTCGCCGAGCTCGCCGGGCGGCGCCGCGGCCAGGTGCGCGATCAGACGCGACGAGCCCGCCGCGGCGACGACGGCGGCCGCTCGATCGCCATCGACTAGCTCGCCGACCAGATCGGCGGTCCGCGCGACGCGGGCGCCGACCCCGTCCAGGAAGCGGTGCGAGCCCGGCCCGGCCAGCTCGTCGGCGACCAGCGGCCGCACCGGCGCCAGGAGAGCGCGGAGCTCGCCGTCGGCGCGAAGGATCTCGGACGGCAGGCGAGCGCAGCCGCGGTGGTCAAGCAGGAAGCGCACCTCGCGAAGCGGCGAGAGGTCGGCCGCCGGATCGGCGCCGAGCACCTCGGTCAGCTCGGCCAGGCCGGCCGCGCTCCACGGGGCGGCGAACGATCCCGCCGCGCCCGCCTCGCGCGCGATCACGGCGACGATGTCGGCGCTCTGGAGCGGCCGTGCGCCGAGCATCCGCGCCACGGCGGTCTCG
>DATHKR010000305.1:0-5802 GCA_035489015.1 Kofleriaceae bacterium
GAGGCGGTGCAGCACGTGTTCCTCGAGGTCGTCGAGCACCCGCAGCAGATGGATCGCTTCCCGAGCTTCGTCGCATGGCTCTACTCCGCCATCACTCACTTCTGCCTGAATCAGCTGCGCAACACGCGCACCCGGGCGCGCCTCCTCGCCGTCGCGGTCGCCCCGGCCGGAGCGCGCGCCGCGCCGGCGCGCGGCGAGGCGCTGGCGACCGCGGCCCAGCTCCTCGACCGCCTGGAGCCGGAGGTGGCCGAGGTGGTCGTCTACCACCACGTGGACGAGATGACTCACGACGAGATCGCCCACATCCTGGGCTGCTCGCGCCGCCACGTCGGCAACCTGCTCGCGCGCGCGCGGGTGTCGATCGCCGCGGCAGCTCGCGCCGAGGAGGAGCGGGTCGCATGACCGCCCGAGGCCAGCACCTGTCGCAGTTCGCGATCGACGCGGTGGCCGTGGGCCAGCTGGACGGCGCGCTCCGGTCGACCGCCGAGCAGCACCTCGCCGGCTGCGGCGCGTGCCGCGACCGGCTCGAGGCGACCCGCGCCGACGACGCGGCGGTCGCCGCAGCGGTGGCGAGCGCGCCGCCGGCGTGGCTCGAGGCGCGGCCGGTCGGCGGCCCCGCGCTGCGCGACCGGCGACGGCGGTGGCTGGGAGCGTCCGGGCTCGGGCTCGGCCTGGCCGCCGCCGCGACCGCCGTCCTGGTCGCCGGGCGCGCCGCCGATCCCGCGCCGCCCGACGGTGTCCGGACGCCCGGCAAGACCGGCGGCGGAGGAGGCGGCGGCCGCGCGACCAGCGCCAAGGGACCCACGCTCTCGGTGGTCGCTCACGTCCAGCGCGCGGCGAGCGGCGCGGTCCTCGAGCTCGAGGAGGACGTCGCGGTCGAGCCGGGCGACCGCGTGCAGCTGTCCTACACCGCGCCCGAGGCCGGGTTCGTCGCGGTGGTGGGCCGCGATCAGGCCGGGCACGTCACCCTCTACTACCCGGCCGGTGGCACCGCGTCGGCGCCGGCGGCGGCCGGGACGGGCATTCCCCTGCCCTTCAGCATCGAGCTCGACGCCGCGCCCGGCGACGAGATCGTCCAGGTCATCTGGTGCCGCGATCCGGTCCCGCTCGTGCCGCTCGCGAACGGGCCGGCGCCGCCGCCGGGGCCGCCGGCTCGCTGCGCCGCGGCCGAGCTGCGCCTGGTCAGGAGCTCGCCGTGAGCGCCGCGTCGATCATCGCCGCGTCGGTCATCGGCGCGGCGCTGGCGATCGCACCGGGCCGCGCGTTCGCCGGGGTCGAGCGCTACGCGGTCGTGGTCGGCAACAACCAGGGCCGGCCCGGTGACGGCCGGCTGAGCCACGCCGAGACCGACGCGACCCGGATGGCCCAGGTGCTGCGCGACCTGGGCGGGTTCACGGCGGAGGAGATCCTCGTCCTCAACGGCGAGGGCGCGGCCGAGGTCCGCCGCGCCCTCATCCAGCTCAACGCGCGCATCCGCCAGCGGACCAGCGAGGCGGACACGATGCTGTTCGTCTACTACTCGGGCCACGCCGACGCGAGCGCGCTGCACCTGGGCGGCACGTCGATGTCGACGCGCGAGCTCGACGCGCTGGTGCGCGGCTCGCCGGCCCGGCTGCGGGTGCTGGTGGTCGACTCGTGCCGGTCCGGCGCCCTCACCCGCGGCAAGGGCGGCCAGGTGGCGCCGGCCATCCGCGTCGTGGTCGACGAGCGCCTGCCCGGCGAGGGCATGGTGGTGCTGAGCGCGAGCGCCGCCAACGAGGACGCCCAGGAGTCGGACGAGGTCAGCGGCTCCTTCTTCACCCACTTCCTCATCTCCGGACTGGTCGGCGCGGCCGACGCCGACGGAGACGGCGCGGTCACCGTGCAGGAGGCGTATCGCCACGCCTACGCCGAGACGCTCCGCGCGACCAGCGAGACCCTCCTCCTGCAGCACCCGTCGTACCGCTACGACGTGCGCGGCCGCGGCGACTTCGTGCTGACTCGCCCGGGCACCAGCCTGGGCGCGGGGCGCGCGCTGGTCCAGGTCCCGCCCGGGCGCGACTACCTCCTGTTCGCGCGCGAGGGAGCGCAGCCCGTGGTCGAGATCTCGCGCCACGCCGCCAGCCGGACGCTCAACCTGCGCGCCGGCACCTACTTCGTCCGCGCCCGCGATCGGTCGTACCTGCTCGAGGGCAGCGTCGAGGCCGCCGCCGGGCACCTCCTCATCCTGCGCGACGGGCTCCTGCGCCGCGTCGAGTACGCGCGGCTGGTCCGCAAGGGCGGGCACGAGCTCCGGCGCGCCCACTCCTTGGGCGTCGGGATGCGCGGCGCGAGCCCGCTGGTCGACGGAGGATCGCCCTGCCTGGGCGGCTACGCCGGCTACGCCGCCGACTTCCCGCGCTTTCGCCTGGGCGCGCGGCTGGGCGCGTGCCGCGCCGGCCACGACAACGACGCGCTCCGGGCCGACGACGACGAGATCGCGCTCGAGCTGGCGGCCGGCCACGCCTGGGACGTCGGCGCGCTGACGATCGATCTCGGCGCGAGCGCGGGCGGCGGTGTCCTTCGCCAGAGCTTCGAGCGGGCCGGCGCCGCCCGGCTGGACCCGCGCACCTCCGCCGTCGGGCTGGTCGGCGCCCACGTGGGGCTCGAGCTCGGGCTGACCGCCGGCTTCTTCGGGCGGCTCGAGGCCGCCAGCCAGACGCGCGCCTTCCGCCAGGAGATGCCCGCCGGCAGCGAGCCGGAGATGGCGTGGAGGACCGGGCTGCGCCTCGACCTGGGTGTGGGCCGCTACTTCTGACCGCCGGTCGACGCACCCGGCCCCGGCGCCCGCCGCGGCGACGGGCTGGTAGGATGCGCCGTGAGCGCTCGAGTCCGGCTGAGCTGCGCGCTGGTCCTGGTCGTCCTGGTCGGCCTGGGCGGGTGCGCGAGGCAGGTGGTCACGGTGTACGCCAGCGAGATCGGGCGGATGTCGCCGGAGCTGCGCCGGCGTGGTCGGGCCGACATCTGGATCCCGGGCAGCCGCTACCGCCTGGCCATGGAGGACGAGGTCGAGGTCGAGCTCGCCGATCGCGCGGCCGATCCGTCGGACCGCGCTCGCCCGCGCCGCGCCGCGCGGCTCTCGGTCAGCCAGCTCCTGGCCGACTGTCCGACGACCGCCTTCTCCAACGAGGTCTCGGTCCGCCAGCGCTACCCGCGCTGCCTGCTCCTGGCCGGCTCCCAGGAGGTCGTGGTCGACCGCCGCCTCACCGCGGTGCCCGGCGCGGTCGGCGCCGGCGCCGTGAACCTGCTCGTCGTCGGAGGCCTGGTCTACTGCACGGTCGCCTGCGATTCGCCGTGGAATTACGTGACCGGCGGGACCCTGGCGGCGGTCGCGGTCGCCACCACCGCCATCGCGATCTACGTGTGGCGCCGCGGCGAGCGGTCGAGGTGAGCCGCCGCGACAACGGCGCGCTTCGCTGCCACCGGTGCCGGATGCTCGGCGGGCTGTGCGTGTGCGACCTGTTCCCCGATCCGCCGCTCGAGACCCGCACCCGGCTGGTCCTGTTCATCCACCGCTACGAGGACCGCAAGACCACCAACACCGGTCGCCTGGCCGCGGAGTGCATCGCCGGCAGCGAGGTGCGAGTGCGCGGCCACGAGCACCACCCGTGCCCGCCGTACGTCGCGCCACCGGGGACGCGCCCGCTGCTCCTGTTCCCCCACGAGGAAGCGACTCCCCTGGAGCATCTCGCTCCGTCGCCGGAGCCGGTCACCCTCATCGTCCCCGACGGCACCTGGCGCCAGGCCCGACGGGTCCGCACCCGCGTCCCCGGGCTCGACGACGTTCCGTGCGTGACGCTGCCGGCCGGCGAACCGACGACCTACGGCCTGCGACTCGAGCGCCGACCGGGAGGCCTGGCGACCATCGAGGCGATCGCCCGCGCGTTCGAGCTGCTCGAGGGCCCGCACGTGCGCGCGGCGCTCGACCGAGTCTTCCGCGCCATGGTCGAGCGCACGCTCTGGTCGCGCGGGACGATCGACGCCAGGGCGGTGACCGGCGGGCTCCCCGGCTGGATCGAGCGCCACGATCCGCGACCGCGCTGACGGACCGATCACGCCGGTCAGGCGTCAGCGCCCCGGCCGGCCGCCTCGACCGGTCGCCCGAGCACGCGCCGGGCGACGAGGTGCAGCGCGAAGCCGAGCGGTCCGAACATGAGCACGAGGAACAGGATCGGCGAGCTCACCAGCGCGGAGATCTTTCGCGCGCGCGCGTCCAGGTAGACCCAGCGGCCGACCAGGACGTCGAACGCGAGGAAGTGAATCCACGCGATGGTGGCGCCGTCGGGCGTGCCCAGCACCATCGCGACCGCCTCGAGCTCGGGACGGGCGACGACCGGGAAGAGCTCGAGGATCCGCGGCAGGACCAGCGCGGCGTACAGCAGCGACGGCGCCAGCGCGACCAGCGGCGATCCGACGACGCGACGGGTGACCGACCAGCCCGGCAGCACGATCATCGCCAGCCAGATCGGCATCACCAGGATGCCCGAGAGCGAGAACAGCGCGTCCATCAGCCCACCTCCTGCGTATCCCCGGCGGGTCGGGTTCCGATCGCGGCCTGGGCGACGGGGATGCCCAGCGCGAGCAGGCCGGCGATGGCCAGCGCCGCGGCCAGCGCGGTCGGCTGGGTCGGCGGCAGGCCGGCGAGCATCTGGGCCAGCACGGCGGCGAACACGAGCACGTAGCCGAGCGCGGCCAGCTGCAGCGCGCGCACCCGGCGCGACAGGTCGCGCACGGTGGCCGCCAGCCAGAACCCTAGCAGCGGGAGGACCTGGAGGGCATGCAGCGCGATCGAGTGAGGGAGCTTGGCCATGCCGCCGCGGCCGACGATCGAGGGTGCGGTACCCGGCGCGACGAAGTTGCCGCGCACCGAGATGAACACGCCGACCAGGAGGCCGCCGACCAGGATCGCGAGACCGGCGCCCGCGGCGATCCGGATGTCGGCGCGCAGCGTCCGCCGCCGCCAGATCGCGATCGTCCAGATCACGATCGGCACGCTCGCGGTCACGATGAGGGCGCCCATCACCCGGAACACGGTCGCATCGAAGACGGTCGCCTCGTTGAAGTGCGAGCCGACGCCGCGCCACCTCTGCATCGTGATGAGCCCGACCTCGAGCGCCATCGTCACCGCGTAGAGCCGGGTCTGGAAGGCGCGCCCGCGCGAGCTCGGCAGCAGGCCGACCACCCAGGCGAGCGAGAGCGTGGTGACGCCGCTCGAGAGCCCGAACAGGATCGGCTTCCGCCACGAGACCGGGCCGGCCCACGGCTCGCCCGAGATCACCCAGACGACGACATGGAAGAGCCCGCTCGCGATGAGGAGCGTCGCGAGCGTGGTCAGCCAGCGCTGGTCGGTGTCGCGCCGCGACCACCACGCGCGGGCCTGGTCGCGAGAGAGAGCGAGGAGAGATCGAGCTGGTTCTGTCATTGGTCTGGCCCTTTGCATAACAGTGTTATTCATTGGACAAAAAAGGGGGGTCAGCGGTCGGCGGTCAGCGGCGAAGGCCGCCCTCGATGAAGTCGAGGGTCGTCTCGTAGGCGGCGTCGGCATGCGCTCGCGCCCCGAAGGTGCCGGCCAGCTCGAGCGAGCAGAAGCCGTGCACGATCGACCACGTGTTCATCGCCGCGGGCTCGATGTCGCGGGCGGGACGATCGAGCGCCGTCATCACCTCGGTCATGGTGTCGAGGAGGACGCGGAACGCCGCCCCGCCGTCGCCCTCCTTGTCGGGGTTGAGGTCGACCGGGCGCGGCGACCACATGAGCAGGTAGTAGGCCGGGTTCTGCAGGGCG
>DATHKR010000306.1:0-5863 GCA_035489015.1 Kofleriaceae bacterium
TCGCAGTGGACGAGGTAGATCGTCTCCGGCCCCGGCGAGCCGTCGAGCACGATGCTGCCGGGCAGAGCCTCCTCCTCCTCGGCGCGAGTCGCCGGGGCCGCGCGATCCCCCGGCGGGTAGTAGCGCGAGACCTCGCCCGAACCGTCGCGGCCGAGCACCGCGAGGTAGCCGCCGTCGACCCCGGCGTAGGCGAAGCGGATCGCGTCTCCAGGGTGGAGCAGCGCGCCGCGCGCGGACAGGACCTGCCCCCCCTGCTTGACGTAGACCTCGAGGCGGAGGCTCCCCTTGGCGCGGGTGGTGTCGGCCGGCGGATCGTCCGGAGCGGGGCGCCGGCCGACGACCAGGACGACCGCCGCGGCGGCGGCCAGAAACGCCGCGCCGACCGCGATCGCGGGCCGGAGCTTCGGCATCGACGCCGGGCGCCGCCGGCGGGGCGCGTCGTCGGCGAAGCGGACGCGCTCGGCCTCGAGCGCCGCGATCCGGACGCGGCAGCGATAGCAGCCGTCCACGTGGGAGCGCACGGCCTCGCGCCGGCCCGGATCGAGCTGGCCGATCACCAGCTGATCGAGCGCCAGGCTGGAAAGGCATCCGTCGGGGAGAGTGCGTCTCAACATGGTCGGCTCGCGCTCAGCGCAGGTGGTAGGCGTCCACGATGGTCTGGTCGACCGCGTCGCCGGCGGTGTCGGCCGCCCGGGCGCGCAGCGACACCGAGCCGCTGGCCGGGTGGTGGAGGATCGCCACGCCGCGATCTCCGATGCGCAGGACGATGGCGTGGTGCCAGGTGGCGCCGCCGTCGTAGGAGGCCTCGATCTGCACGGCGCGGATCGGGGCGAACGGCGCCCCCTCCTGGCGGTTGATCTGGAACGGCACCGCGACGAAGCCGCCTCCAGGGGCCCGGTGCTCGCCGTCGAGCCGCGGCTGGTACCGGACCGCGAAGAGCGGCAGCGCTTGCCCCTCGTCCTCGGCCGAGGAGCGGAAGGTCCAGGTCGCGCTCACCCGGGACGATCGATCCGTGCCGGGCGGGCGGATCGACTCGGCCTCGAGCCGGTAGGAGGTCTCCTCCTCGGGCAGCCCGAGGATCGGGTAGATCAGGAAGGGCACCTCGGCGATGAGCTCGTCGCCGGCGAACAGGCGGACCTGCGCCTCGCCCCGAACGCTGGAGGAGTGCCCGGCGCCGTCCGCGAAGAGGTCGGCCCAGTAGAACAAGGTTCCGTCGCTCCGGGCGAACTGCGGGCCGGAGGAGAAGCCGGGGTTGGAGACGATCGGGCCGAGGACGCCGCCGTTCCAGATCTCGCGGGCGGGGAAGTCGTCGCGCGGTGGCCTGGTCATGTGACTGACGGGCACCTCCCCGTTCGCGTCCTCCTGGTCCACGATCGTCAGCCAGCGAACCCCGGGCGTGAAGTAGTGCGTGCGCCTGCCCGGCGTGCGGTGATAGTTGCCGCTCAGCCAGGCGACGTCGTCGTCCGGCGACGAAAAGGCGCCCGACATGGTCACGGTCTGGCCGCCGGGGAGCCCGGCGTGGACCTCGATCTCCACCGCGTGCAGGTCCTCCGGTGCGACGCGGCCCGAGAAGCCGGTGGGGAAGCGCCCGGCGGGCGGGGCGAAGAAGAGGTTGTAGACGACCGGGCTATCGAAGGTCCGGTCCGGATCGTCCGGGGGGACCCGCGCGAGCCAGGAGCCGAGGAAGGTCTCGAGCTCATCGGGAGCGACCTCGGGGCCCACGTGGGCCAGGAACGCCCTCGGTGTGCGGTCGGCGCCCTCGCGAAAGACGAAGGACGCCACCCCGAAATCGCCCGCCGCGGTCGTGCGCCGGTATTCGATGATTTCCAGCCAGGAGCGCGCCTCGGGATCGGTGACACCGAGGTCGACCGGGGCAGCGCGGCCCGCGTCGTAGAGCACCTCGGTCGGCCCGGTGACCTCGAGGAGCGGTTGCACCATCGTGATCTCGTCGAGGAAGTCCCGGTCCCCCACCGCGGCGGTGAACACCTCCACCAGGTACGACCCGCGCGCGAGGGGCAAGGTCAGCTCGCCCGATTCGATGTAGAGGAGCTCGAAGTCCCCGGTGGCCAGGTTGGCGAGGGTGACGAAGGCCCACGTCGGGTTGCCTTGTCGGTCGACCACCCGGAAGGTCGTGTCGTAGGTCTCGGCCCGTCGATGGACGGCCAGCGTGGCTCGCACCGACTGCTCGCCGGCGCTGGCCACCAGGACGCCGGCGTACACGCCGTCCGGCCCCTCCACCCGCGTGTCGGCCGTGACGGTGACCTCGGCCTGGCCGCCGGGCGGGATCGACACGGCGCTCGGCAGGGCGGTGAACATCCCGGCCGGCGCCGGCTCGCCGTCGGGCCCGCTCGCCTCGACCGACAGGGTGAGATCGAGTGCCTGGTCGCCGTGGTTCTCGTACGTGAGCGTGCGGGCGATCGGCTCGTCGTCGTCGTGCGGCCAGGGGACGACGCCGAACGCCACGCTGGCCGGCGACGCCGTCGCCGTCTGCGCGATGCCGCGGGCGAGGTCGATCCGGCCGGTCCCCTGCTCGAACACGGTCATCCCCTCGGTCGGCCGGGCCGAGCTCATGAGGGCCGACTTCAGCTCCGCGGCGCGCCAGCCCGGGTGCTGCTGGGCGAGGAGCGCGGCGGCGCCCGCCACGTGCGGGGTGGCCATCGAGGTGCCCGACAGGCGGGCATAGAGCTCGTCGACCGGGTCGAGGTCGCCGGCCGGGGTGCCGACCGCGCGCGCCGCCACGATCTCCACGCCCGGCGCGGTGACGTCCGGCTTGACCCCGGCGTCGCCGATGCGCGGGCCGCGGCACGAGAACCAGGCGAGCAGGTCGTCGCGCTCCACGGCGCCGACCGAGAGGGCCGCGTCGGCCGTGCCGGGCGAGGTGACCTGGTCGCCGAGCGGCCCACCGCAGTCGCCCAGGTTGCCGGCCGCGACGACGAACAGGGTGCCGTACTGGGCGGTGAGCTCGTCGATCGCCTGCTCGAGCGGATCGGTCCCGCTGGTGTCCGGGCCCCCGAGGCTGAGGTTCACGATCGCGGCGCCGCTCGACGCGGCCCACTCCATCCCGGCCAGGATGGCCGACTCCGGGCAGCCATCGAGCTCGCACACCTTGCCGACCAGGAGGTGGGCGTCAGGCGCGATGCCGCGGTAGAGGCCGCCCTCGGCCGCGCCGCTGCCGGCCAGGATCGAGGCGACGTGGGTGCCGTGGCCGACGTCGTCGGGCGCGCCGTCGGCGCCGCCGTCGAGGAAGTCGATCTCCTGATCGATCCGCCCCTCGAAGTCGGGATGCGTGGCCTCGATGCCGGTGTCGAGCACGGCGATGACGACGC
Source organism: Kofleriaceae bacterium (assembly GCA_035489015.1). Classification (GTDB taxonomy): domain Bacteria; phylum Myxococcota_A; class Polyangia; order Haliangiales; family Haliangiaceae; genus DATFRY01. Next base: position 3,327 of record DATHKR010000306.1, read on the forward strand.
CGGCCCCGGTGTAGCCGGCGTCCCACGCGGCCGGCGCGCCGATCTGCGCCGCGCTGCGATCGAGGACGACCTGGCGCTTGCCGTCGAGCCAGACGCGAGTGCCCGGTCCGCCGCCCGGGCCGACCAGGGCGCGCGGGGTCCGATCGGCGCCGACCAGGGCCGACCACACGGCGGACGCGCCGGCCTTGGGCACCGAGACCGCCTCGCCGCCGATGCTTGGCAGCGCGCGCGTGGTCCGGGCGCCGGCCGCGGCCAGGGCCGCGCTCGCCGCGCGCAGGCCGGCGGCGCCGGCGCGCGCGACCAGGAGCGGCATGTCGGCCCGGTGGCCGTCGTCGTACTCCAGCTCGAGGAGCTCGGTGACGTCGAACAGGCGCGGGTCGAGCGCCCCCGAGGCCAGGAGCGCCACGGCGTCGAACGGGATCACCCGGATGCGGCCACCACTGCGAACGACCCGGAAGGAGATCCCCCGCCGCGACGGCGCGGCGTCGACCCTCACGGATTCGCCGATCACGACCACCCGGTCGCCGGTGATGAGGGTGACCGTGACCGCCGGGGCCGAGGCGCGGCCGGGCCGGGCGCCCGGCGTCCGCGCGCCGGATCCGCCCAGCGTCGCCCGCGACTTCCCGGCAGGCCGTTCGCTGGAGGAGACCTCGCCGCCGGTCGGCTCGCCGTCGCCAGCTTCGTCGCCCGGCGCGCACGACCCCACCGCCGCCGCCACCGCCGCGGCCACCAGCACCAGCACCGTCGATCGCGTCGTCGTCATCCTCCGCCCTCCTCCCAATCGCCGGCGTCGCGACGCCGCGCGCGGTCTTCGACTGCCGGTCCTCCGGCCGCGCGCGGCGCCGCTGCCGACCTGGTCCCGGCCCACGCCTCCAGCTCCCCCTGCAACCGGGCCAGCTTCTTGTTCACGGCTCGCCGTGAGCACCCGAGCACCCCGGCGATCTCCTCCTGGGTCATCTCGTCGACGAAGTAGTAGACGGCGATGCGGGCCAGCTCCTCGGGCAGGTGGCGGAGCGCCTCCTGCGCGTCGACCGAGATCGGCGGATGGGTGGCCCAGATCCCGCTCGTCATCGCGTGCTGGGTCAGACGGGCGCGCCGCCGCTGGTTGCGCAGCCGGTTCAGGCAGTGGTTGGTGGTCACCCGGTAGAGGAAGGTCGCCACCGAGCTGGTGCCGGCGAACTGCTCGGGCCGCGCCGCCAGCTCGACGAAGATGTCCTGCAGCGCCTCGCTCGCCTCGTCGGCGTCGGCCAGGATCTGGCCCGCGCGGCGGAGCACGATCGAGCCGTGCTCTCGGTAGATCCGGTCGATGTCGAGCGCGGGGCGCGTCATGGTCAGCCGTCACACGGTTCCCACGGCGGGTCGCAGACCGGGTTCAGGAAGAAGTTGGGGTAGTCGGGCGGCGGGAAGGGGCCGCCGTCGGTGCCGCGCAGCTCGATGAGGCCGTCGAGGTCGCCGGTGGCCAGGCGGAGGCAATCGAGCAGACCGGCCGCCGGGTGGTCGGCGGGGAGGTAGGTCGTGCAGGGAGGGTCGACCGCTTCGAACAGGTGGAGCCCGGGGTCGACCCGCCCGCCCAGGAAGTCCTGGCTCACCGACCGCCACGGCATCTCTTCCGGCAGGTAGACCAGGACCTGCCGCGAGTAGGTCTCGGGCGCCGACGAATCGATGAGCGCGACGCCGATGCGGGCCTCGACCGAGTACTGGCTCACGGCGCCGAAGTCGTTGAGGAAGCGGGCCGCCGGCGGGCCCATCACCTCGAGCTCGAAGCGGTTGGGGAACGCGCCCTGCCCGCCGAGCGGGTCGATGAACCGCCTGACTCGATCGCCCATGAACTCGACCCAGACGATCTGCCAGGTCAGGTCGGCCATCTCCTGGGGCGACAGGCCCGCGGAGGGATCCACCACGGCGGCCAGCCGGGCGATCGGCTGCTCGAGGAAGCCCGGATCGGCCTGCGGGTCGCAGGCGATCAGGGCCAGGATCGCGGCCAGGCCGGCCATCCGGCCCACCCCCCGCCACTCCCGCGCCTCTGGCCTCGCCACCGGTGTCTCCACGTCGCCAGTTAGGCCCCCGGTGCGCACGGGAGCGAGACTCACCGCCCCTAACAACGGTGAGGCGGAGACTTCACACGAGGATCAACTGGGCGACGGCGCGCCCCAATCAGGTTGTGGAGCGCTTCGACTTCCTGGCTGGCCGGCGGATGTGCTCCCAGTGCCAGGGCTCGCTCCTGACCGTGCGACGAAAGCCGAAGCGTCGCGCGTGCCGCGCGAGCCAGGCAAAGGTGGCCGGGTCGCGCACATCCAGGTCGAGCGCGCGCCCGCTCTGGTGCTTCGAGTAGCCGGGTCGCGCCGCGGTGTTGCCCCAACCATTGCGCCAGCACAGATGGAGGAAGGCCTGCTGCTCCTGGGTCCGGTAGCCGCTGTTGATCCCCAGATCGATACCGCTGCGGGCGGCGGACGCGCGCATGGCGAGGAACGCGCGCGCCGTGCGCATCTCGACCTCGGCCAGGCCAAGGGTCACGACCCGCAGCCTCACCGGCCGTC
>DATHKR010000307.1:0-7111 GCA_035489015.1 Kofleriaceae bacterium
TCACTCCATCTCGTCGCGGCTCTCCACGGTCGAGGGGCTGTTGACGCCGCCGGGGGCGTTCGGGTCGACCTCGCCGTGCATGGAGAAGGTGGAGTAGACGCCGTCGCAGTCGAGGTCGCCGTGGGCGAGGATGGTGTAGCCGTAGGGTGGGTCGGTGGAGCCGGGCTTGCCGATGACCTTGTACTCGTAGGAGTAGACGTGGGGTTCGTCCATCGAGAAGCCGAGGGAGGTCCACGGCTCCTTTTTCCACAGGGTGGGGTCGGGCGCGCACTTGCCTCCCTGGCGGCAGCATTCGCCGAGCGGCGGGGTGGGGCCGGCGCTCGGCGCGGGGAACGCGGGTCTTCCAGACGCGCCGGCGGCGCTGTCGCTCTCGGCGTAGGACCGCCCGGCAGCGAGGGACATCCTCAACATCGAGCTGCGCGCCTCGCTGGCCCTGGATCTCGCCATGTACTTGGTGAAGGCGGGGATCGCGACCGCCGCCATCGTGCCGAGGGTGGCGAACGACACGGCGGTCAGTCCGGCCTGGTTGGCCTGCATGTCGCGGGCGAACGGGGAGTCGGGGTGATCGGCGGCCACCTTCTCCAGCGCCTTTTCCGGGTCGGGGGCTCCGGGGGCCGGATGGCTCAGCGCGGTCTCCACGGCTGCGATCACGTCGTCGGGGTTGGCCCACAGGGTTCGCAGTCGGAAGACGACGTGGAGTCCGTCGTCGGACACTCCGAACGCCACGCCGAGCTCGTTCAGGTGATGGACCGCCCACTCCACCAGGCCTCCGGTCGGATCCTGGGCCCGCAAGGCGGCCAGGATCGGCCCGCCGGCCACGGCGCCGCGTCCCCAGGCGGCGAACAGCCACTGGCCCGCGAGGAGCTCGCCGGCGAAGGGGGCGAGCCCGGGCTTCGCGTCCGACTTCGCCGCGTGGTCGCCGAGCCCGATGACCAGGGCGCCGGGCTCGACCCACAGATCGAGCGTCAGGGCCGGGATGCCGGGCGCCGGAGCGCCCATCGCGGCCGGATCCACCGTCACCGCGCAGTGGTCGCCCTTCGGGGCCAGCGTGACGCCGGGCGGGGCGCGGGGGGCCAGCTCGGCACAGGCACCGATCAGCTTCTTCATCGGCCCGTCGGTCGACAGCCCGATCCGCGCCAGCCCGCGGGGCGGCCGACCGGGCAGGGCATGGCCGACCAGCTCTCCCTTGATCGACGCGATCAGGTCGGACACCCGGACGCCGCCCGGCATGGGCGGCACGGTGGCGACCTCGGCCATCATCTTTGTCTTGAGCTGTTCCCACAGCGTGGCGACGTTGATCAGCACCAGACCGACCGGCTGCTTGTCGGCCAGCCCGGCGGCCAGCACGCTCCTGGCCCCGCGCACGCCGTCGAGCGGTCCGGTCGGCTTGCCCGTCACGTGGACGCGCACGGTGACGGCGCCGCGCTCGAACACCGCGGCCGCGCGCAGCCCCTGCGGCGCCTGCAGCGGCAGGTTGCCGAGCTGCTCGGGCGACACGAAGACTTCGATGTGACCGCGCATGTCCGCGGGCCAGGACGCGATCTGGCTGCTGCCGCCCTTTTTTGCCGCGAGCTCGAGGCTCGCCTGGTTCTCGGCGCACACGTAGCGCCCGCTCACGTCCCTGCACATCATCGGACCGAGCCGATCGACGCCTCCCTGGCTGGTGCCGCCGAACCGGGCCAGCAGCTTCTTCGCGTCGGCGACCGGCAGCACCGCGACCTTTCCGCCGGTCCCCTCGAACAGGGCCGCTCCCTTCGCCAGATCGATCCCGATCCCGGCCAGCGCGGCCGGGTCGAGAGGATTGACCGGCAGCGCGCCCGCCTCCTTGCGAATGCGCGCGGCGATCGCCGCCCCGCCGGGCTCCTTTTCGAGATCGGCCAGGGCGCGCAGCGCGCCGCCGTGCAGCGGGTCGAGCGCGCCGTCGGCCACGACCACCGCCAGCCGCGCGCCCGACGGCGCGAACGCCCACAGGGCGTCGGTGGTCCCGGCGGTGATCGGTCTCGCGCCGGGGGCGGTCCCGGGGGACGACTCCTTGTTGCAGCCGCCCGACCAGACCACGAGGACGCCGAGGAGCGAGAGCATCAGCCTCATCGGGCGACGATACAGCGGCCCGACGTCGGCGGTCCGGTCAGTTGTCCATCTCGATGTCCCAGCTGGCGTCCGAGCAGAGCGTGCAGGGATCGTCGAACAGGTCCTGGGCCGCCCCGTCATCCATGAGCTGCCAGCGGAACCACGCGGTCAGCGGCCCGCGGAAGTCGCCGCCGTCGCCGACCGGCTCGAAGTGGGTGGCGTTGTCGAGCGTCCCCCAGAAGACGAACACGGGGACGCCGTCGAAGATCGGCTGCTGGTGGGTGCCGCGCACCGCGATGGTGTCGTCCTCGCCGGAGACGAGGAACATCGGCGCGTGCTGCTGGCCGATCGAGCTGGTCAGAAAGCGACCGCCGCCCGGGATGAAGCGGATGTACGGCTGGACCGGGGCCGTCGCGGTGACGCGGCCGTCGCGGCCGGCCATCACGGTGCCGGCGCCGCCCTGCGAGTGTCCGCTGGCGCCGACGCGGCCGGGATCGACCTTCTGGAAGTAGACGCTCGAGGGGTTGGCATTCTGGGCGAGGACGAAGTTGAGACAGGCGATCATCTGCGAGCCATTCCCCGCGTTCGAGGTGTTCGCCGCCGCCACGATGAACCCGTGGCTGGCCCAGTGCGACAGGAGCGCGCTGTAGGTCGAGGGGCTCGCGCCGGTCCCATTGCCCCACAGGACGACCGGGTGCGTGACTCCGTTCTGACCCAGGGTCGTCGGCCGGTGGATGGTGCACGCGACGCTCGCGGGAGTCTCGACAACTGTCGAGAATGGACCCCTGTTCGAGAAGGACGAGACCGGAGGGAATGTGCCGCCCGCGCGCGCCTCGGCGCCCAGCAAGAGGGTCGAGCAGCACACGGCGAGAGAGATGAGCCAGCCGCGACGAAGGGGCCTTGTCTGAATACTCATGGTTCTCCTCACGAGTGACAGTGTCGCCGCTGAGGATCCAAGGTCCGACTACCGGCCTCGATCCGGGAATCCGGGCCAGCGGCGGAACCGAGACTATTCTCCTGGCCGTGGACGTCGCTTGTACGCAGTTGCGCGCGCGATGACCTCGACGCGCGTGAGCGGCAGTTCACCGATCCGCGCGCCGCGCGAGGAGCTAGTATGCGACCACGATGAGGACCGCTCCACGCTCCGGACGATCCTCCTCATCCTCGTCGAGCGCGCCGACCGATCACGTCTACTGGTTCGGCTCTCGCGGCTGCATCTTCACCAGCCCCTGCTTCCTGGCCGGCAACACCACCCGGCAGGCTGCGGTGCTGCTCCTCACCGTCAGCCATGACTCGATCGAGGTTGCCGCGCCCGGTCGCGTGGTCAGGCACGACGCGGTCGGCATCGCGCCGATGTGCACGCGCCAGCTCCACGCGATCGACGTGGGGCTGATCAGCGTCAACATCCACGTCCACCACCCGCGCTTCCACGCGTTCTGCGCGATACCGGAGCCGGGCGTGCTCGTCCTCGACCGGTCGGCGTTCGCCCGCTTCGACGAGCAGCTGGTCGGCGCGTACGAGGGCCGCCTGTCGCTGTCGGCCGCCGCGCAGCTGTTCGAGGAGCTGGTCCAGACCGCGACGGAGCAGCTGCCGCGGCCACAGCCGTCCGATCCGCGCACGCGCATCCTCCGCCAGCTCATGCGAACCAGGCCGGAGTGCACCCTCGATGACATGGCCGGGCTGCTCAACCTGTCGTACACGACCGCGTCGCACCTGTTCTCGCGCACGATGGGCGTCTCGCTGCGGAGCTATCAGCTGTGGATCAAGGCCGTCCGCGCGGCGGCGCGTATGGCGGTGGGCGCATGCCTGACCGACATCGCGCACGAGGTCGGCTTCGTCGACTCCGCGCACCTGTCCCGCACCTGGCGGCGCACCTACGGCTTCGCGCCGTCCTACATCACCGACGGCACGAAGGTCCGCGTGCTCGGCTGATCGAGGGGGGCGGGAACGGTCTGTTGCAGTACGGGTTGAAGGGCATGCGATAAATTGCCAGTCGGGTGCGTGTGGGCGTGAGTGAGTGAATCGCGGGTTGACGGAGCTCGATCGTCGGCGGACCATGGCGGCCACACCAGCGAAGGAGCGCCAGCATGCTTCCACGAGGTCGGCTTGGCAGGTTCGCTCTCATCGTCTGCTGCAGCGCGCTCGGCGCGTGCGGCGAGATGTCCGACGAGGAAGGGACGGCTTCGAGCGCGTCCACCGTCGAGCCGTCGGCTCACCACGGGCGCGCCCTGGAGCTGAGGGCACTCTCCAACCGGGCTGATCTGGTCAGCGGAGGCGACGCCTTCGTCGAGGTGGTGCCGCCGCGGCATCGATCCATTCACAGGCTGCGCGTCCAGGTCGGCGATCGCGATGTCTCGGGCGCGTTCGCGCGGCGGTCCGACGGGCGCATCACCGGCGTCATCACCGGTCTGGCCGGGGGCGAGAACGTGGTCACCGCGCGCGCGGCGGGGCTCCGCGCCGCCACGCTGACCATCACCAACCACCCGATCGGCGGGCCGGTCATCTCCGGGCCGCAGATCCAGCCGTTCGTGTGCGCGACCCCGGTGGCGATCCCGCAGAACGGCGACACGCCCGCGACCAACGCCAGCGGGCTCGGCACCACCGCGGTCGACGCGCAGTGCAACATCGCCACCGAGATCAAGCTCTACTACCGGACCACCACGCCCGGCTGCGTCAGCTCGCTGCCGGATCCCAACCCGCCCACGCCCCCGCCGGCGAATGGCTGCTTCCGGCCATTCGACCCGGCCGCGCCGGCGCCGGCGGATCTGGCGACCACCACGACCGACGCGAACGTCACCGTGCCGTACATCGTCCGCGTGGAGCGCGGAACGCTCGACCGCGGCATCTACGACATCGCGGTCCTGTTCGACCCGACCCGCGACGACCCGGCCACTGGCTGGAAGCCGTACGCGCCGCAGCCGGCCTGGAACCGCAAGCTGGTCTACTCGTTCGGCGCCAGCACCGGCCAGCCGCGCCGGCAGTTCCGCTCGGAGCAGACCTGGACCGACGACGTGGCGCTGTCGCGCGGCTTCATGGTCGCGATCAACAGCATGACCGACTCGCTCTACAACTCGAACCGGGTGGCGATGACCGAGGCCCTCATGATGATGAAGGAGCACGTCGTCGACACCTACGGCGAGGTCCGCTACACGATCGGCAACGGCTGCTCGGGCGGCTCGATCAACCAGCTCACCGCCGCGTCGATCTACCCGGGCCTGCTCGATGGGATCCAGCCCACCTGCACCTATCCCGACTCGGAGACGACCGCGGTGGAGGTGGCCGACTGCGAGCGCCTGGTGCGGTTCTACGCCGGGCCGGACTGGGCGGCGCTGACCGCCGGCATGACCCAGGCCGAGATCAACGGGAAGAAGGCCGCGATCAACGGCCACAGGGACCAGAGTGGCTGTCACGCGTGGTTCAACTCGTTCGCGGCAGTCGGCCGGCCGGGGAACTTCGTCCCCGAGGCGGTGCTCGACAACGTCACCGGGGCGGTCGGCCCGGTCCCCGGCGCCGGCATGCGCAACAACTGCCAGCTTCCTCTGTCCATGGTCTATGACCCGGTCACCAATCCAGGCGGCCTCCGCTGCAGCGGCGAGGACAACGCGGTGTCGATCTGGGGCGTGGAGGAGGGGACGAACCGGGCGCGCAGCACGCGCGACAACGAGGGAGTCCAGTACGGGCTGGCCGCGCTCGTGTCCGGCGCCATCAGTGCGGAGGAGTTCGTGGTCCTCAACGAGAAGATCGGCGGCGCCGACGGGGACGTCCAGCCGACCGCGGCCCGCTCGCGCGGGAACGCCGACGCGCTGGCCATCGCGTACGCGGCGGGGATCGTCTCCGACGGCGCCCACCTCGCCCGGGTCCCGATCATCGATCTGCGCGGGTGGGACGACTCCAGCATCCCGCCGCCGGCCGGGCTCGGCATCCACCACATCTGGCGCAGCTTCTCGCTGCGCGCCCGCCTCGACGAGGCCCGCGGCGGCCACGGCAACCACGTGATGTGGCGCTACGGCACCGGGCTCATCGCGCCGCTGGCGTCCGGGTTGACCCTGCAGTCCTTCCTGACCATGGACCGCTGGGTCCGGGACGTGAAGGCCGACACCGGCTGCCGGAGCCTCGAGGAGAAGATCACCCGCCACCGACCGGGCAACGCGTTCGACTTCTGCTACCTCAGCACCGACACCACCTTCAGCACCAAGGTGACCGATCCGGCCGTGTGCAACGCCGATCCGCTGCTCGCGCCGCACGCGTCGCCGCGCCAGGTCGCGGGCGGGCCGCTGGCCGAGAACATCCTCAAGTGCCAGCTCCGGCCGCTGGACCCGGCCGACTACGCGCCGGCGGGGCTGACCTCCGAGCAGATCGAGCGCCTGGGCGCGGTCTTCCCCGACGGCGTGTGCGACTGGAGCGCGCCCGGCGTCGGGCAGGAGCCAGCCGTCTCGCCCCTGGACTTCACCGACGGCCCGGGTGGCGAGGCGCTTCCGCCGGCCCCGACATCGTCGCCCCTGTGATGTGAAGGCCGGGCCAACCCTCCCGCGCGCCGCGCGTCCATCCGGCGCTGATCTCGACTTGACGAGCGCGCGAGGGGGTTGTATAACGTCGTTATTGAGATGGCCGCCACCGCTGGAAAGACCGCGCGCACCCGCAAGCTCGACCGCCGCGAGATCCTCGACGTCGCGAGCGAGCTCCTGCTGAGCGAGGGTCCCAAGGCGCTGTCGATGCGGAGGGTGGCCCAGGCGGTCGGCGCCTCGACGATGGTCCTCTACACCGAGTTCGGCGCCAAGGACGGGCTCATCGGCGCGCTCCTGGCCGAGGGGTTTCGCCGCTTCGCGGTCGCGCTGGCCGCGGCGCGCGGACGCGACCCGTGGCAGCGCCTGCGCCGGCTCGGTCACGCCTATCGCGGCTTCGCCCTGCAGAACCCGGCCTACTACCTGCTCATGTGGTCGCCGCGCCCGGTCGACCTCAACCCCGACAAGGAGGGCGACGGCGGGGCGGCGTTCCGCGTCCTCCTCGACACCATGACCGAGGTGATGACGGCGCTCGATCG
>DATHKR010000308.1:0-28781 GCA_035489015.1 Kofleriaceae bacterium
TGGTCCGCCTGGCCGCGGATCCACCCGCGGCCGCCCTGGTCGAGCGCGCCCTCGCCGCCCGCCCGCCGTGCGCCGCGGCCGACCCGGACGGCCTGGCCAGCTATCTGGCCGAGGCGAAGAATCAGCTCGAGGCGGCGAAGAGGTCGTCGGCCCGCTGACCCTCTAGTGCACCGCGGCCGAAGTGACCTCAACGAGGCGGTGTGGATCGCCGTCGAGCGCAAGGCGCGACGACGATGGGCTACTCGCTGTAGCTCGAGGAGTTGCAACGCAGCGATCGGCGGTGAGGCGCACCGGATCGTTGATGTCATTTCGGCGGTGGTGCACTAGAGTCCCGGCCCATGCGCAACCATTTTCGTCCGAGCAGCACCGCCGGATGCGCGGCGCTGGCCGCCGCCTCTCTCCTCGCTCTCGCCTGCGGCGCGAGCCAGGACGCCACCAACGAGCCGGCCACCCCGGCCGCGGCGGAGCCGGCCGCAGCCGAGCCGGCCGCCGCGGCGACGCCGGCGGATCCGTCCGCAAGTCAGGACCAGGGCCAGAGCGCCCCGGCGAAAGGAGCCGATCAGGTGACATCGTTCCACCAGCTCAGCGCGAAGACCATCGAGGGCAAGGAGCAGCCCTTCACCGCCTACGAGGGCACGGTCGTCCTCGCGGTCAACACCGCGTCGCAGTGCGGCTTCACCCCGCAGTACGCCGGCCTCGAGAAGCTGTCGAAGAAGTACGAGGGCAAGGGCCTCGTCGTCCTCGGCTTCCCGTCGAACGACTTCGGCGGCCAGGAGCCGGGCACCGACAAGGAGGTCCAGACCTTCTGCCAGGTCCGCTACGGCGTCACCTTCCCGCTCTTCTCCAAGTCGGTGGTGAAGGGCGAGGGCGCCTCCCCGGTCTTCCACTTCCTGGCCGCCGGCGGCGGCGGCGAGCCGCAGTGGAACTTCCACAAGTACCTCGTCGACAAGCACGGCAAGGTCATCGCCGGCTTCGGCAGCAAGACCACGCCCGACGACCCCGCCCTCACCGCCGCGATCGACAAGGCGCTGGCCGACAAGTAGCGAGCCGCTTCGAGCGCCCCCTCACTCGTGCCCCAGCACCGCGTGGGGCTGGTAGGGGGCCTCGAGCTCGGCGCACTCGTCGTCACCGAGGGTGAGCTCGAGCGCGCCGACCGCCTGCTCGAGGTGAGCCATCCGGGTCGCGCCGATGATCGGCGCGGTCACGCCGGGCTGGCGCAGCAGCCAGGCCAGCGCCACCTGGGCCGGCGGGACGCCGCGCCGCGCGGCCATCTCGCCGGTGCGCGCCGCCACCGCGAAGTCGGCCTCCGCGTAGTAGAGCGCGTGCGCGTACTGGTCGGTCTTCGCCCGGGTGGTGGCGCCGCGCTCCTCGCGCGAGCGGTTGCCGGCCAGAAAGCCGCGCGCGAGCGGGCTCCACGGCAAGACCCCGATCCCCTCGCTGCGGCAGAGCGGCAGCATCTCGCGCTCCTCCTCGCGATAGACCAGGTTGTAGTGGTTCTGCATCGAGACGAACCGGCGCCAGCCGCGCCGGTCGGCCAGGTACAGCGCCTTGGCGAACTGCCAGGCGAACATGCTGGAGGCGCCCAGGTAGCGCGCCTTGCCGGCGCGGACCACATCGTCGAGCGCCTCGAGAGTCTCCTCGATCGGCGTCTCCGGATCCCAGCGGTGGATCTGGTAGAGGTCGACGTGGTCGACGCCGAGCCGGCGCAGCGACGCGTCGATCCCGGCCAGAATGTGCTTGCGCGACAGCCCGCGCCCGTTCGGGTCGCCGGTCATCGGGTAGAACACCTTGGTCGCGATCACCACCTCGTCGCGCCGCGCGAAGTCGCGGAGCGCGCGGCCGAGCACCTCCTCGCTCGCCCCCTTCGAGTACATGTCGGCGGTGTCGAAGAAGTTGATGCCGAGCTCGAGGGCTCGCTGGATGAACGGCCGCCCCTCCGCTTCGGGGAGGATCCAGGCCCGGTCGGTCGGATCGCCATAGCTCATCGCGCCCAGGCAGAGGCGCGAGACCTTGAGCCCGGTTCGCCCGAGATTGACGTATTTCATGCCGCGACTATGGATCGGCCGGCGCGCGCGGGTCGACCTCGACCAGCGTCCCGGCACAGGCGTACGGGAGTCCGCCCGGGCCGTCGGTGTTGACCCCGCCGGTGCAGCTGCTGGTGTCGTCGTCGACGTAGAACGCGAGCGGCAGGTCGCCCTGGTGGACGTAGTCGAGCACCGCGCCCGCCTCGCCGTCCGGCTGGACCAGGAACGCGTCGCCCAGGCCGAGCAGGTAGATGCCGTCGTCGTCGTAGGCGTCGAACACGAGGTGATCGATGTCGGCCGCGGTGGTGCCGGCCGGCACCGGGATGGCCAGCCGCTTCCAGTCGTTGCCGCTGCCGGCATACGACTGGGTCATCTGCGGCCCCTCGATCGTCTCGCCGCCGGCGGTCACCGCGCGCACCATGAACCCGCCCGACACCGACAGCGAGCACTCGCGGTCACCGGACCCATCCACGTCGGCGATGTGGACATCGACGTAGAGGTACTGCTCGAGCGGGAACGACAGTTCGCCGTCGATCTTGTCCTCGCGGGCCAGCTCCAGGAAGGTGAGCCGGTACACCCACGGCGCGTACGAGTCGAGCAGCCCCTCGCGCCGCCCGCCGAACTCGGCGTAGCCGATCGGATCGAGCGCGACCGGAAGCGGCCGCACCGTGATGACCAGGTCGCCGTCCAGCTCCGGCCCGTTGCCGGGGTTCTCCACGTTCCAGCCGACCAGGTCGCCGTCCGCCTTCTCCGGGCCGCCACCGCCACAGGTCTCGCCGTAGCCGCCCCGGCTCTCGAACAGGCGGTTGTGCCCGTCGCCGTAATAGAAGATCGGATGGGTCCCGTCGAGCACCGGAGTCACCGTCGAGAACGGGGTCGACCCGGTGCATCGTCCCCACCGCGGAGCATCGCCGTACGAGAACATCCCCTCGATGTCGCAGGCCCTGCCCCAGCGCGCGATCTCGGCCTGGATCCCGTCGCTGCCGCCCCCGCACTGCTCGACCGTGCCGCCGTCCTCGGTGGTGTAGACCGCCTGATAGGCCCGTCGAGCCGCCGACCATCCGACCAGCACCGGCAGATCATCGAACCGCTTGGCCGCCGGCCAGCGAAACGCGGGCGCGTTGATGAGCCCGTCGGCCGCGTCGCCGAGCTCGGCGGCGGGCGTCAGCACGGCCGGCCCGACGCAGGCCTCGCGAGTCGCGGACATCGCCGACATCGTGGAGATCGCGACGCTCACCTGCTCGCCGGCCGCGAGCCGCCCGAGCGACATCCCGTACGAGAACAGAGCCTGGCCCTGGTGCATGACCAGCTGCCCGATGACGCCGCGCTCCGAGCCGCTCACGTCGAGGATGAGCGCCTCGTTGTCGACCTCCTCCCAGCGAGTCGCCGACGCCGACCGGGCCGGCAGCTCGAGCGCATAGTCGTCCTCGCCCGACGCCGTCCCGATCACCATCCAGTCCTCGCGAACCGTCGCGCACGCGACCGGCGCCGCGTCCACCCCATCGACCCCCGCGTCGGCGCCCTCCCCCGATCCAGAGTCGGCCCCGACCGCCCCGTCATCGCCGTCGTCGTCGTCATCGCCTCCACAGCCAGCCGCGGCCGACATCGCCGCGAGAGTGAACGCCAGGGAGAAGAGGACGCGAGAGCGACACATCCACCGATGCATATCACCTAGTACCGCCCACCCGGGCGAAAAGGCGAGCCGCGAGCCGCGCATGCAAGATCGATCCGGTCCTCTGGCGGCGTGGCATCGACTATCGTCATGACGTGACGGGACAGCTCATCGGCTCCGGCGACGGCCCGGTCGCGCGCTGCTCGCTGTGCGGCGCGGAGGCGGCCGGCCCCTGCGCTCGCTGTCGCGCGCCGGTGTGCGCCGATTGCTGCACGCCCAGCGCCGGCGGGGTCACGACCTTCGCGATCTGCACCCGGTGCGCCGAGCGCGGCGGCGCTCATCTCCGCAGCGCCTGGCTCGGTCTGCTCGGCTGGATCGGCGTGGTCGTCGTCGTGGTCGCCGCGGTCGCCGTGCTGTTCGCCTTTCTCCGTCGCCACGGGGGCTGACGATGGGGAAGAAGCGACCGGAGCGGACCGAGCGGCGCGCGCGGGATCGCGCGGCCCGGCAGCTCATCCGCGATCGCGAGAAGCTCGCGGCGCTGTCGCCCGGTGGATCCGAGGATCGGCCGATCGAGGTGGAGTCGCCGGCGGTGATCGAGCTGCGGGCTGGCTCGATGCCGTGCCCGGTGTGTGACGGCGAGCTCGTGGTCGGGGATCACCAGAGCGCGGCGCCCGGGCTCCGGGTGGTGTCGGTCGCGTGTCGCGTGTGTCGAACGCCGCGGCAGATCTGGTTCCGGCTCGGCTCGTCGGCGCCCAGCTAGCGCGACTGCGAGAGCGCAGCCGGGGTGGCGAATCGAGTGGCGTCCCATGGGACGTCGACGGCGATCGCGGGCGGCCGACGCGCGGCTTCCGCGGAGTTAGGTGTGCCGACAGGTCTGACAGCAGCAGTCATGCACTCCCCTAAACACCCGGTCAGCATCGCACTGAACAGGGATATGCTCCGGCACCAATTTGCAGGGAGGCATTCACATGCGCAGGATGCAGTCTTCGCTCGCGATTCTCGTGCTCGCGCTGGTCGGGTGCGCGGGCGACCCGGGACCCGATGACTCCGCGCCCGCCGACACGGCGCGGGTTCCCGTGGCACTCACCTCGTCGGAGGTGGCCACTTACAAGCAGGAGCTGTCGCGTGTCTTCCAGAAGAAGACCAGCGTGACGGCACGGCGCGCGCGCAGCGGTGGTCGCGTCGCCGAGGTCGAGGGCTACGCCAACGTGGCGCTGGTCAAGTTCGACGGCGCCGGTGGCCTGGCGACGACCTGCACCGACAGCACCGACGACGCGCTCCGCTTCCTCACCACCGACGACGGCCTGGAGGTCAAGTGATCATGCGCGCCCTCCCGCTCCTCGCCGCTGCCGGCCTCGCGCTGGCACCCGCTCACGCCATCGCCGCCACGATCACGATCGTCAACTCCGACGATCCGGGCGAAGGCTTCAATGATCCGACCCCGGTCGAGCCGGTCGGCGGAAACGAGGCCACCACGCTCGGCGAGCAGCGCCTCAACGCCTTCCAGTTCGCCGCCAACGTGTGGGGCGCGCTGCTCGACAGCTCCGTCGAGATCCAGATCCGCGCCTTCTTCAACCCACTCACCTGCACCCCGACCAGCGCGACGCTCGGCTCGGCCGGCGCGATCAGCGTCGAGAGCGACTTCCCCGGGGCCATCCTGCCCGGCACCTGGTACTCGCAGGCGCTCGCCAACCGCCTGTCCGGCGTCGACGGTGATCCGACCGGTCCGGACATCCAGGCCCAGTTCAACTCGAGCCTCAACGGCGATCCCGCGTGCCTCGGCGGGACCAGCTGGTACCTCGGGTTCGACGACGCCCACGGCGCCAACATCGATCTCGTGACCGTGCTCCTGCACGAGTTCGGCCACGGCCTCGGCTTCCAGACCTTCTACAACGGCGCGACCGGCGCGCTCTTCCTCGGCATGCCCGACGCGTACCTCGTCAACCTGTTCGACGACACCACCGGCAAGGCGTGGGACGAGATGACCGACGCCGAGCGCCTCGCCTCGACCATCAACCCGCGCCAGGTGGTGTGGACCGGCGGCAACGTGACCGAGCAGGTCCCTGCCACCCTCGTGCCCGGCACCCCGATCCTGACCGTCGAGCAGCCCGGCTCGGTCGCCGGCGAGTACCTGGTCGGCGCCGCCGCGTTCGGTCCGCCGATCGGTGACGCGCTCTCCGGCGAGGTCGCGCTGGCCGACGACGGCCTGGCGGCGCCCGGTGGTGGCACCACCACCGACGGCTGCGAGCCGATCACGAGCGACGTCGCCGGCAAGATCGCGCTGCTCGACCGCGGCCTGTGCGGCTTCACCATCAAGGTCGCCAACGCCCAGGCGGCCGGCGCGATCGCGGTCCTGGTCGCCGACAACGTGGCCGGCAGCCCGCCGGCCGCGCTGGGCGGCGTCGATCCGACCATCACCATCCCGTCCGCGCGCATCACGCTCGCCGCCGGCAACGCGCTCAAGGGCGCCCTGCCCGGCGTGGTCGCGACGCTGGAGCTCGACCTCACCCGCCGCGCCGGCGCCGACGCCAACGACATGGTGCTCATGTTCACGCCCGACCCGCGTCAGCCCGGCTCGTCGGTCTCGCACTGGGACACCAGCGCGACGCCCAATCTGCTGATGGAGCCGGCCCTCAACGCCAACCAGGGCCACGGGGTCGACCTGACCCTGCCGCTGTTCCGCGACATCGGCTGGATCGCCGACCACGATCTCGACGGCGTGAACGACGGCGAGGACAACTGCCCGACCATCGTCAACGCCGGCCAGGAGGACGCCAACGACGACGGCATCGGCGACGCGTGCCCGATCCGCCCGGTCCTCGAGTGCGTGCGCCGGCGCGGGCTGCTCAACTTCACCGCGGTGTTCGGCTACGACAACGCCGAGTCGGTGGAGCGCTCGCTGGCGGTCCGGTTCCCGTTCAACTTCTTCGTCCCGGGGATCAACCGCGGCCAGCCGGGCACGTTCGCGGCCGGTCGCCAGCAGAACGTGTTCGAGGTGCCTGGCACGATCGTGCTGGCCTGGTTCCTCGACGGCAACTCGGCCATCGCGACCCCGTTCTCGCGCCGCTGTCCGTAGCTCTCCGGCTCCCACATCCACTCCCACATCCCTGAATGGGTGGGAGACGCACCCGGGGCAGCACCTCTCGCGAGGTCGCTGCCCCGTCCTGCTTTCGGCGCACCTGGCGCCGGCCGGCGGCCGAGCGGCTATCATGCCGCCCCATGACCAGGATCGCGTGCTCGCTCACCCTCCTCGCCCTCGCCCTCGCGATCGCGGCCCCGGCCGCGCGCGGCCAGGCGAAGAAGGAGGTCGTCGCGCTCAAGGCGCGGCGCCTGTTCGACGGCAAGTCGAACAAGCTCGTCACCGACGCGGTGGTCGTGGTCCAGGGCGGACGCATCACCGCGGTCGGCAGCAAGCTGGCCGTGCCGAGCGGGGCGCGCGTCATCGACCTGGGCGACGCGACGCTCATGCCCGGCTTCATGGACGCGCACACCCACCTGTCCACGCAGCGGTCGAGCGACTGGAACCAGGACCTGGTCGACGACATGCGGCGCGGCCTGCCCGAGGAGTCGATCCGCGCCGCCACCTTTGCCGAGCGCACGCTCATGGCCGGGTTCACCACGGTCCGCAACGTCGGGTCCGGCGACTTCGTCGACATCGGGCTGCGCGACGCGATCGCGCACGGCTGGGCCCGCGGGCCGCGCATCATCGCGGCCGCCCACGCGCTCGGCGCGCGCGGCGGCCACTGCGACGAGACCGGCTTCCCCTACCAGCGCTTCGGCGGCGAGACCGGCATCAAGGACGGCATCGCGGCCGGCGCCGAGCGGTTCCGCGAGGCGGTCCGCTTCCAGATCAAGTACGGGGCCGACGTGATCAAGGTGTGCGTGACCGGCGGCGTGCTCTCGCTGCACGACTCGGTCGACGCGCCGCAGCTCACCGCGCTGGAGATGACCGCGCTCATCGACGAGGCCCACCGGCTCGGCCGCAAGGTCGCCGCCCACGCCCACGGCGACCACGGCGCGCGCGAGGCGGTCGAGGCCGGCATCGACTCGATCGAGCACGGCTCGTTCCTCAGCCGCGCGACGCTCGGCCTGATGAAGCGGCGCGGCACGTTCCTGGTGCCGACCCTCATGGCCTACGAGGGCATCGACCCGGCCACCCAGAAGCTCCCGCCCGAGATCGCGGCCAAGGCGCGCGCCGCGATCCGGGGCCGCGCCGCATCGATGAAGCTGGCCCTCGAGGCCGGGGTGAAGATCGCTCTCGGCACCGACGCCGGCGTCATCCGCCACGGCACCAACGCGCGCGAGTTCCGCCTGATGGTGAAGTTCGGCATGAGCCCGCTGGCGGCGCTGCGCGCCGGAACCTCCTCGGCGGCGGAGCTGCTCGGCATCGCCGACCAGACCGGCAGCGTCACAAAAGGTAAGGCAGCAGACCTCGTTGCAGTGCCGGGTAATCCGCTCGAAGACATCACGGTGACAGAGCGCGTCTTCTTCGTGATGAAGGGCGGCGACGTGGTGCGTCGCGACGCGCCACCCGCGAGTCGCACCGCGGTCTCGCGCTGATCGGCGGGCGCTCGCGTCGTCGATCCAGTGGGCTGGCTTGTCAGCGGCGCTGACCGCGATGTATGGTGCGCCGCCGCCAATCGGAGACCATCCATGATCCCGACCCCCCGTCTCTTGAGCGCGCTCGGCCTCGCCTCTGCGTCGGCCGCGCTCCTCTTCTGTAATCTCTCGGGCTGCAAGCGAGCCCCCAAGGAACCCAAGAAGGAGCCCGCCGCGGGAGACCCCGCCAAGCCGACCGATCCGGCCGCGACCCAGGATCCCGCCGCCGCCAAGGACCCGGCCACCGGCGATGCCCCGGCCGGCGGGGTGAAGGTGGGCCTGGTCTTCGATGTCGGCGGCCTGGGCGACAAGTCGTTCAACGACGCCGCCCACCGCGGCCTCATGAAGGCCAAGGACGAGCTCGGCGTCCAGGTGAACTACATCGAGCCCGGCGACGGCTCCGACCGCGAGAGCGCGCTGCGCCAGCGGGCGGCCAAGGGCGACGACCTGGTCATCGGCGTCGGCTTCATCTTCAGCGACGACATCACGAACCTGGCCAAGGAGTTCCCCAAGGTCAAGTTCGCCTGCATCGACTACAACCTGCCCGAGGGGGTGGAGAAGCCGCCGGAGAACCTGGTCGGCCTCCGCTTCCGCGAGCAGGAGGGCTCGTTCCTGGTCGGCGCCATCGCCGGCCGGGTGACCAAGACCAAGAAGCTCGGGTTCGTCGGCGGGATGAAGATCCCGCTCATCCGCAAGTTCGAGGTCGGCTACATGGCCGGGGTGAAGCAGACCTGCCCGGCCTGCAAGGTCTTCTCGGCCTACGCCGGCACCGAGCCCAAGGCGTTCGCCGATCCGACCAAGGGCAAGGAGCTCGCCATCGCCCAGTACGGTCGCGGCGCCGACATCATCTATCACGCCAGCGGCAAGACCGGAGACGGCGTGTTCGATGCGGCCAAGGAGCAGAAGAAGATGGCGATCGGCGTGGACAGCGATCAGTTCCACGTCGCGCCCTGCTGCGTCCTGACCAGCATGCTGAAGAAGGTGGACGTCGCGGTCTACGACACGATCAAGAAGGTGAAGGAAGGCAAGTTCGAGAGCGGCGTGCTCGAGTTCGGCCTGTCCGACGACGGGGTCGGGTTCGTGTACGACGACAACAACAAGGACCGGATCCCGGCCGAGGTGGTCGAGGAGATGAAGGGTCTCAGCAAGCAGATCATCGACGGCACGATCAAGGTCCCGACCGAGTAACCAGCCGGCGTCCGCGGCCCAGGATGGACGCATGAGCCAGACGGAAGCGGGCCAGGCGGCAGGAGCCGAGACCAGCGGGCGCCCGCCCGCGCTCGAGCTCCGCCGCGTCACCAAGCGCTACGGCGCCCTCCACGCCAATCAGGACGTCGACCTGCGCGTGGAGGCGCAGACCGTGCACGCCCTCATCGGCGAGAACGGGGCCGGCAAGTCGACGCTCATGAAGATCGCCTACGGCCACGTGAAGGCCGACTCGGGCGAGATCTGGATCAAGGGCAAGCCGGTCGGCAAGCACTCGGTGGCGCAGTCGATCGAGCGAGGGGTCGGCATGGTCCACCAGCACTTCATGCTGGTCGGGCCGCTGACCGTGGCCGAGAACGTCATCCTCGGGCGGGAGCCGCTCCGCCGCGGCCTGCTCGACCTCGGCCGCGCCTCCGACGAGATCCGCGCGCTGTCGGGGAAGTTCGGGCTCGACGTGGATCCGTCGGCCCGGATCGAGGACCTGTCGGTCGGCCAGCAGCAGCGGGTCGAGATCCTGAAGGTGCTGTGGCGCGGGTGCGACGTGCTCATCCTCGACGAGCCGACCGCCGTCCTGACCCCGGGCGAGGTGCGCGACCTGTTCGCGGTGCTGCGCGGGCTGGTCGCCGAGGGGATGACGATCGTCCTCATCACCCACAAGCTCGACGAGGTGCTGGCGATCGCCGACCGGGTCACGGTCATGCGGCGCGGCAAGGTGGTCGAGGAGATGCCGCGCGGCGGGCTGTCGGCGGCCGACATCGCGCGCGCGATGGTCGGGCGGCCGGTGCTGCTGCGGGTCGAGAAGGGCCCGGCCAGCCCGGGCGACGTGGTGCTCGAGGTGCGCGACCTGCACGTGACCGGCTCGCGCGGGGTCGCGGCGGTGCGCGGGATCTCGCTCGACGTGCGCGCCGGCGAGATCCTCGGCATCGCCGGGGTCGAGGGAAACGGCCAGAGCGAGCTCATCGAGGCGATCGTCGGGCTGCGCCGGACCGACTCCGGCCAGGTGCGGATCGGCGGGCGCGACGTGACCAGCGCGGCCATCTACCGGCGCTACGAGGCCGGCCTCGCCCACATCCCGGAGGACCGGCAGGACCGCGCCCTCATCCTCGACTACCCGATCCGCGACAACCTCATCTTCGGCCAGCAGCGCGACTTCACCTGGAAGGTGGACGTGCTCGACACCGGCCGCATCCAGCGGCGCGCGGTCGAGCTGATCTCGCAGTTCGACATCCGCCCCGACGACCCGGGTCACGAGTGCGGTGACATGTCGGGCGGCAACCAGCAGAAGGTGGTGGTCGCGCGCGAGCTGTCACGGCGGGCCCCGTCGGTGCTCCTGTGCGCGCAGCCGACCCGCGGGGTCGACATCGGCGCGATCGAGGCGATCCACCGCCGCATGATCGAGGCCCGCGACCGCGGCCTGGCCGTGCTCCTGGTCTCGGCCGAGCTGAGCGAGCTCAAGAGCCTGGCCGACCGCCTGGTCGTCATCTACAAGGGGCAGATCGTGGCGACGCTCGACGGCGCCGAGCTCGGGGTCGAGAACGTGCTCGATCGAGTGGGCGCGATGATGGTCGGGGCGGATCGCCCGACCGAGGAGGCCGCCCATGCTCCGCCGTGAGCTCGCCACCATCGGGCTGGCCCTCTTGACCGCGCTGGTGGCCGGCAGCGTGCTCATCCTGGTGGTCGGCGAGTCGCCGCTGGTCGTGTACCAGCTGCTCCTCAAGAGCACCTGGGGCACCCGCTACGGCATCGGCCAGGTCCTGTTCAAGACGACCCCGCTGGTCCTGACCGGGCTGTCGGTCGCGGTCGCCTTCAAGGTCGGGCTGTTCAACATCGGCGCCCAGGGCCAGCTGGTGGCCGGCTCGTTCGTCACCGCCCTGGCCGGCGCCTACCTGCCGCCCGGCACGCCCGGCCCGGTCGCGGTCGTCCTCTGCGTCGGCGCCGGCATGGTGGCGGGTGGGCTGGTCGGCGCCCTGCCCGGCCTGCTCAAGGCCCGCTACGGCGCGCACGAGGTGATCAACACGATCATGCTCAACTTCATCGTGTCCGCGCTGGTCCTGTGGGCGGGCAACTCGCTCTTCTTCGTCGCGTACACCACTCACACGAAGACGGTCATCGCGAGCTCGCACCTCCACCACCTCGGCTTCGAGGGCAGCGCCGCCAACACGAGCCTGTTCTTCGCCCTGGTCCTGGCCGCGCTGGTGCACCTGTTCCTGACCCGGACCCGGCACGGGTTCGAGTGGCGCGCGGTCGGCTTCGGCCAGCGCGCGGCCGAGAACGCGGGGGTCAGCCTGAAGGGCGCGTTCATCGGCGCGATGGCGCTGTCGGGCGCGCTGGCGGGCGCGGCCGGCGCCAACTACGTGCTCGGCTACAAGCACTACTTCGAGCGCGACATCGGCTCCGGGGTTGGATTCATGGGGATCGCGGTGGCGCTGCTCGGCCGCAACCACCCGGCCGGCATCGTGGCCTCCGCGCTCCTGTTCGCCACCCTGGCCCACGGCGGGCTCGAGGTCAGCGAGCTGGTGCCCAAGGAGCTGGTCGAGATCCTCCAGGCGGTCATCATCCTGGCGGTGGCGGCGGCCTCGGCCTACTCGATGCGCCGGCGGGTGCGGGCGGGCGTCGACTGATGAGCGACCTCATCGACAGCTTGCTGTCGCTCACGTTCCTGGCCCAGGTCCTCCGCATCACCATGCCGTACGCGCTGGCCGCGATGGGCGGCTCGGTGTCGGAGCGCTCCGGCGTCACCAACATCGCGCTCGAGGGCATCATGCTCATGGGCGCGTTCGCGGCGGCAGCCGGCGCCTACGACAGCGGCGGCGCGATCAGCGTGTCGCTGTCCTATGGAATGGCGGCCGGGATCGCGACCGCGGCGCTCTACGCGCTGGTGGTGGTCACGTTCAAGGCCGATCAGATCGTGGCCGGCGTGGCGATCAACATGCTCGCCTATGGCATCACACCCTATCTGCTGAAGATGTTCTACAACTCGTCGTCCAACTCGCCGGTCATCGAGGGGCTGGGCGGCAACATCTTCGCCAACCCGGTCTTCTGGCTGGCGGTGCTGCTGGTGCCGGTCGTGCACGTCGTCATCGCGTACACCCGCTGGGGCCTGCGCGTCCGCGCGGTCGGCGATCACCCGGAGGCGGCCGACACCCTCGGCGTCTCGGTCGACGGCGTCCGCTGGCAGGCGGTGCTGTGCTCGGGCGCGCTGGCCGGGCTGGGCGGCGCGTGGCTGTCGCTGTCTGGCAGCGGCTTCGTGGCCGGCATGTCGGCTGGCCGGGGCTACATCGCGCTGGCGGCGGTCATCATGGGCAGCTGGCGGCCGCTGTGGGCGTGCGCCGCGTGCCTCCTGTTCGGCTTCGCCGAGGCGATCCAGGTGACCCTGCAGACCTTCGACATCGGCATCCCCAACGAGCTGGTCCAGACGTTCCCCTACGTCCTCACCATGATCACGCTGGCTGGCTTCATCGGCCGGTCGCGCGCCCCGGCCGCGATCGGGAGGCCGTACGAACCGGATTGATCGTCGACCCACCTGCTCCACGAGCGACGAACAGAAGCCTCGTTTTCTGCATCACCCCACGAAAGGGCCCCCATGAAGCGAAACCTGGTCGTTCCTGTTCTTGCGGCGATTACCCTCTGGTCCACGAACGCCTCGGCCGGCGTCTGGCTCGAGCTGCTTCACGCGCACTGCTTCACCGGCAGCGAGGACGACATCGAGGAGGACAACGGCGTCATCGGCGAGGTCCCCGGGTCGATCGACTGCTTCAACAAGGACTTCAACGGCGGCGTGTCGCGCACCGTCCTCTCCATCAAGGCATTCCAGCCGTGGGAGTACGGGTTCGTCTTCCTCTACTACGACATCACCGGACCGTTCAACGCGGCCGACTCCGACTTCGGCGAGGACGACCCGTCGAACGCGTCGGCCAACGAGCGGGGCGGGTTCTTCGGCGGGACCACCCTGGCGATCTCGCCCAAGAAGATCGCCGAGAAGATCAACGGCAAGCCGTACGACTGGGGCCTCATCGCCGACGTCTCGATCAAGTACGAGATGGAGCACGTGTCGAAGTTCGGGATGCTGAACTACTACGGTCTGCACTGGGACCTCGCGGTGCCGTGGCTCGACTTCCTCAGCGTGACCACCGTCATCCGCGACGACCGCGTCTACAAGGGAGTGGACCTCCAGCTCGGCACCGCCTGGCAGAAGTCGTTCTCGCTCGGCAGCCAGGACTTCATCTTCGGCGGCTTCCTGCAGTGGGGCCTCTTCGGCGAGGGCGAGTCCCGTCGCGACCCGGCGCTGGGCGAGGGCAACAACTTCATCACCAGCCAGCCCCAGCTCCTGTGGGACTTCGGCAAGGCGGTCCAGTTCACCCCGGCCAAGCTCTACCTGGGCTTCGAGTACCAGTACACGATGAATCGCTACCTCATCGAGGACAAGAGCGAGAACCTGCTCCAGGGAATGGTGCGCTGGAACATCTGACCGGCGGGCGCGGCTGCGCGAGCGGAGGTAGCATCTGCGGATGCTCCTTCGCCGCGTCGCCCACGTGAACCTGTCGATCGATGACGTCGGAGCAGCTCGCGCCTTTTACGGCGAGCTGCTCGGGCTCGCCCCGCTCGCGCGGCCCGCCGACGCCGGCCGGTCGGGCTGCTGGTTCGCGCTCGGCGACGTCGAGCTCCACCTCTCGCTCGAGGTGGGCGCCGACAACGCCGGCAGCAAGCGCCACGTGGCGTTCGAGGTCGGCGACCTCGCCGCGCTGCGCGCGCGGCTCGAGGCGGCCGGCGTGGCCATCGAAGCCGGCCGGCCGATGGAGGGCATCGAGCGCTTCTTCGCCCGCGACCCGGCCGGCAACCGCCTCGAGCTGTACGCGCCGGTCGCGCCCCGATGATGTCGCGGCACCCTGCACGGGCCCTCTGCCCCGAGTGAACGCGTCTCGCGCGCCGGCGGCGACGAGCTGAACGCGGGTTCGCGATCGCCTGGCGAGCTCGCCGAGGGACTCGCGGCGTAGAGGACGCGATGAGCGCCACCGTTGAGGCCCGCGGCGCGCTCGCAGGTGCCGGCGGAGGCCCGCGCGGACATCAAGCGTCAGTGGCACCAACTTCCCCACTGGCCTGCTTCTTCGTGAGAGCCGATATTTCGGCTTCGACCTGATTCCTTGTCCCGGGACGTCGAACAGGCAGATCGGGAATCGAAGGCGCAGCGGCCACGTGCCGGTGCGCTGGCCCGAAAGGGGGAACTGATGCGCGAAAGCCTTTCTCGTTGTCTCCAGGCCACTGTCCTCGTGTCGCTCGTCGCAGCGGCGACCGGTTGTGCCGACGGCTTGGAGGGCGACCAGATCGCGGGCGACCGGACCGGAGAGGGCCAGGCGCTGGCGTCCACCCTCGAGGGCTTCGAAGCAGGGTCCAAGACCTCCTATGCGGCGGCCGACGTGACGCTCGACACCGGGGCCTGGAACATGGACGACGCGCTGATCGGGACCAGCGCGTCCGACGGCAAGACCGGCACGAGGTCGGGGCGCCTTCGCAACAGCGGTCGCATCACGATGCTCTCCGATCTCGACGACGGCGCCGCGACGGTCGCGATCCGCCACGGCACCTTCGGCAGTGACGAGAGCGGGTCCTGGGGGCTGTTCTCGTCCGAGGACGGCGGGGCCTCGTGGACGGAGGTCGGCACGCCGCGCTCCACCAGCTCCGGCGCGCTGTCGACCGCCACGTTCGACGTGAACCTCGACGGCCCGGTCCGGCTGGAGATCCGCAAGCTCGACGGCGGAGCCAATCGGATCAACATCGACGACATCGCGATCACCGATCTCACCGACGGCGGGGACGGGGGCGACGACACGGGCGACGACACCGGCGACGACACGGGCGACGACACGGGCGACGACACCGGCGACGACACCGGCGACGGAGCCGGCGCCGAAATCAGCGTGCACACCACGCTCGGTCTCCCGGCGTCGGTGTCGGCCGACGATTTCGACAGGTTCCTGTCGGTCAAGGAGGGCGAGGTCATCTCCTACAACGGCAGCCGCAAGGTGCCCAACTGGGTGAGCTGGGAGCTCAACAGCTCGTACCTCGGCAGCACCGATCGTCAGGACAACTACCGCCCCGATGACACCCTCCCGCCAGCGCTGCCCCAGGCATCACTCGACGACTACAGCGGCAGCGGCTTCGATCGCGGCCACATGACTCCGTCGGCCGATCGCACGCTCGACACCACCGCCAACTCGGAGACGTTCTTTCTGTCGAACATGGTGCCGCAGGCGGCGAACAACAACCGCGGCCCATGGGAGCGGCTCGAGACCGAGTCCCGCGAGATCGCCGGGACCGGCAAGGAGCTGTTCATCGTCTCCGGCGGCGTGTTCAGTGCAAGCTCGGACACGATCGGAGATGGCGTCTCGGTCCCCGACCAGACCTTCAAGGTGATCGTGGTGCTGGACGCGGTGGGACAGGGTCCGGACGACGTCACCGCGAGCACGCGCGTGATCGCCGTGATGATGCCCAACTCGGATGCACTGATCAGCAGCACCGCTGACTGGCAGGACTTCCGGGTGTCGGTGGACGCCATCGAGGCCGCGACCGGCGACGACTTCCTGTCCGACGTCGACCCTGCCGTGCAGGCCGCCATCGAGGCGAACGTCGACGACCAGTGACCTCCGACTGCCCCGAGCCGGTTTTCTGAGACCTGATCACAGGATTCCAGCGCGTCGGCCCGGGCAGCCGCCCGACTCGTAACGACCACCGCCGGCGGCTGGCGGGGCACGAGCGATGCAAGGCGCCGGGACCATGTCCGCACGTCCCCGGATCGGTCGCACAGCGCTGCTCGTCCCTCTTCTCGCCGTGCTCTCGCCGTGGGGGTGCGGCGACGAGGGCAGCGGCGGCGGCGACATCGATGATGGCGGTGGCGCCGGTGGCTGGGGAGACGGCTCGGGTGGCGGCGATGGCATGGGAGCGCCTCCTGGCGGTGACGTGGGAGCGACACCCGGGGGCGCCCAGGATATCGCCTACGCCCGCGAGCTCATCGCCGATGGCCAGGTCCCGCCGGCCGATTCGATCTCGGTCGAGGGCCTGCTGTCGGAGCACGACCTGCCCACCCAGGGACCACCGTGCGAGTCGCTGCTGTGCAGCCGGCCCGCGCTCGGCGTGCTCCCCTCGATCGAGACCGGGGAGCTCACCTACTGGCTTCACCTCGGAATGGTGAGCGGGCTGCCCGCGGATCGCCTTCGCCCGCCGCTCGACCTCGTCGTCGCCATCGACACCTCGGACGCGATGTCGATCGACATGTCGGAGACGACGGAGGCGGTGGTGCAGCTCATCCACAAGCTCGATTCGCGCGACCGGCTGGCCGTGCTCGCCTTCACCGATCGTGTCCGCGAGCTGCACCCGCTGGGTCCGGTCACCGACGCCGACGCGCTCGAGGCCGAGGTCCGCGGCCTGGAGGCGGGCGGCGACTGGGACATCGAGGCGGCGACGCGGCGGGCCTACGAGATCGCGGCGGCCTCGCCGTCGCCGGACCGGCTCGAACGAGTGATGATCTTCTCGTGCGGGTACCCGCAGGTCGACGGGTCCGACGAGTTCAGCCAGCAGGTCCAGGCGGCGGCGGCCCGCCAGGTCGGCCTGAGCTTCTTCGGCGTGCTGCTCGGCTACGACGACGCGCTCGGCGACCTGCTCGGGGTCGCGCGCGGCGGCGCCTACTACTACCTCTCCGACCTGGAGCGCGTCACCGAGGTGTTCGACCGGGACTTCGACTTCATGGTGACCCCGCTGGCCTACGATCTGTCGTTCGACCTGGCGATCGCGCCCGGCTTCCGGATCGACCGCCTCTACGGCATCCCGGGTGACGAGGAGGGTGTGGCCCGGGCGGGGTTCGACGTCGCCACCGCCTTTGCCAGCCGGCGGCGCGGCGGGATGGTCGCCCGCCTGTCGCGAGTGGATCCGCACGAGACCGAGGTCGGCGAGGTCAGCCTGTCCTACACGCCGGAGCCTGCGCTCGGCTGGACCGAACCCGAGGAGCAGAGCGGAGCGATCGTCGTGCCGTGGTCGGACGACGGTCCGCACCACGACGGCGTCGGGGTCCAGAAGGCCGCCCTGCTGGTCAACCAGGCCGAAGGAATGATCTCGGCCTGCGAGAAGTTCGCCCGCGGTGACGTGGACGGAGCGCGATCCATCCTGGTGGCGCTGCTCGCGATCATGGAGCCCGAGGCCGACAAGCTCGACGACGAGGCGATCGACGCCGAGGTCGCGCTGGTCACTCGCCTGCTGGCCAACATGGACACGCCCTGAGCGCGTCCATGATCCGCCTGACGGGATGAGAACGCCACTTGCGCCGCCGGCCGGACCGATCGACCCTGGCCACGTGAGCTTCTGGAGCGGACTCTGGGTCGGCGATGCCGATCGAATCGGTCGAGGTCTCGACGGTGAGGATGCGGACGAGGTCGAGCTGAGAGAGGCTGACTTCGTCCTGGCCCACGTCGACCTGCCCGGCATCCTGCCCCTGGTGCGAGACCCCGGCTCGCCCGACCGATTGACTGCCATCGTGTGCGACGTGACCGGGCAGGCCGGCCCCGCCGCGCTCACGTTCGCGGGCGCCCGCCTGCGCCACCTCGCCGGCGACCCGGACGAGATGAAGGCAACGGATGGCGCGTTCGAGATGAGCCCGGCCTGGGTCGCGCTCTTCGCCGGTCTCGACGACCTCGCGGTGCACCGGATCGGCGACCGGTGGGCGGCCGAGATCAGCGCCGCCAGTGCGCCGGTGGCGCCGGCGAGCGTGTTCATCGAGCTCGTGACCAGGATGCGCGACGCGTGCCGTCTGGCCCGCGACCGAGGTGCGGCGGTGGTCTACAACTTCACCCTCTGAGCGACAGCCGCCCGGCAGCGGCCAGCCACTCCGGCGCGATCGGCCTTCCGGGTGATGTTAAGATCATCGCCGGTGTCTCCTGGGACCTCGTGGATCTTCGGGTATGGCTCTCTCATCTGGCGCCCCGCCTTTCCCCATCTGGCACGGCGGCCCGGATGGATCGACGGCTGGTCGCGCCGGCTGTGGCAGCGCTCGACCGATCACCGCGGCACCACGGATGCACCTGGCCGGGTCGCGACCCTGATCCGAGCGGCGGGCGCCCGCTGCGGCGGGGCTGCCTACCAGATCGACGGCGCCGACCTGCCATCCGTGCTCGACGCGCTCCACGTGCGCGAGCAGCAGGGCTACGACGCCATCCATCTCGAGGTACGTCTCGACGACGGCTCGACCGTCTCGGCCACGACCTGGGTCGCCACCGACGCCAACCCCTACTTCGCCGGCGACGAGTCGGTCGCGGCCATCGCCGACGTGGTGCGGCGGTCGCATGGTCCCAGCGGGTCCAATCTCGAGTACGTCCTCGAGCTCGAGCGCGCCCTGGCCGCGCTCGGCGCGCCCGATCCTCACGTGACGGCGATCGCGGACATTCTCCGGCCGCGCGGCGACGAGAGCGCTCCGGGCGCCCTCCACCCCGATGCCGCGATCACCATCGTGAGGTCGTGAGTACCACGCAGTTCCCGCGCGACGTGGATCGCATCATCCGCCAGGCGATCCGCGAGCGGCGCCTCATCCGCTTCCGGCTCGACGGCCACGATCGGATCGCCGAGCCGCACGACTACGGCATCAAGAGCGGGGCCGTCCACCTCCTGGTCTACCAGGTCGCCGGCGGGAGCAAGTCGGGCCGCCTGCCGGACTGGCGGTGGATCCGCCTGGCCCGAGCCTCCGACTTCGAGCTGCTCGAGCAGCGCTTCGACGGCCAGCGGACCTCCGCCCCCGATCGCCACACCGCCTGGCAGCAGCTGTTCCTGCGGGTCGATCCGCCCGCGCCGTAGGCTCGAACGCCTGGACCTCGACGCGAGGACCGCGGCAAACTCGGCGCGGTCGACAACCGGGAGGACGACGTGGAGAATTCGAACAGGGACGCGGGAGGGTGGCACGGAGCCGGATGGCGCGCGGGTCGTGCAGCGTGGATCGCGGCCGGGCTCGCGGCCCTCGGCGCGGCCGGGTGCGTCAAGGCGACCGGGTCGTTCACGGACGGCGCGTTCGCGCACACGACCTACCCGTACCGCGTCGTTCCCGCGGCGGATGGCATCCTCGACGTCGCCTGGCGGCTGGAGAACTTCCAGCGGAAGCGGGACGGCGAGCTCGAGCAGAAGAAGTCCGACGAGCTCGTGTCGGACTATCGCCTCGACAGCGACGCCGACGGGCAGCCCGACGCCACCTTGTCGATCCCGACCTTCGACCTGCGCTACGAGCACCGCCAGCGAGACGGCGTCATCTGGCTGCGCACGTTCCCGATCTCCGGGACGCTCAGGATCAAGGAGCTGCGCGTGCTCATGCAGAACTACATCGATCAGATCGCCGGCGTCGGCTACGAGACCGTGGACCTCGAGAAGATGGAGGTCCTCGAGCGGCGGTTCGCGTCGGAGATGCTCGACCGCGGAGACGCGACCCTGGCCGGTCGACGCGCCTACGTCGCGACGGTCGACGTTGCCAACATCGATCAGGTCCACCTGTCGCCGACGAGTCGGGCGGTCCGCGTGCGCCTCGTGCTCGTCCGGCCCGACTTCGCCTACATCCCGGACAAGAACAACAGCGCGGCGTTCCCCGTCCTCATGATGGCGGCCTACTCGAACCTGCCCGAGGACTTCGAGCGCGATCTGCCCAGCTTCGAGCGGTTCCTCGGCGAGATCGAGATCGTTGGCGACCGCGGGTGGCAGCTGTCCAGCCTCGAGAGGCTGGCGCCGGTCGCTCCGGCCGCCGATGCGCCGGCCGCTCCTCCAGCCGCCGCGCCGGCCGCGCCGCCCCAGCCAGCCCCGGCCGCTCCGGCGCCAGCGGCAACGGCACCCGCTGCGTCTCCGCCGCCCGCGCCGTAGGCGGGCCGCGCGACGGTCGTCAGCGAGGTGGACGCGGCCCGCGTTGCGCGAAGTCGGCGACGATCGGCCCGAACGCCTCGCTCGGCGGAATGTCTGGAAAGCTGTGCGCGGCGCCCGTCGTTGCCCAGGGGAAGCCCTCGGCGCGACATGTCTCCACGAATGGCGCGTACCACGAGTGATCGTCGAGCATCGTCGCGCGCACGTTCACGAGGCCTTCCATGCGGGCGGGCCGCGTGAACGCCCACGTCTTGCAATGTGCGCAATGGAAGTGGCGCGAAGGCCCGTGCAGTCCGCCGATGACCGCCTCCCCCTGGGTGACTTCGAAGCCGCTCGATGGCACGACGATGCTCAGCGAGAACGCGCTGGCCGACATGCGCTGGCAGCCGGCGCAGTGACAGGCCACCGTCACCATCGGCGGCTCGCTGATGCGCATGCGGAGGCGATCGCAACGGCAGCCGGCGGCCCAGGGAAGGTTCCACTCGCTCATCGACGCGAGTGTCTCACCATCCGTTGCCGACGTAGAGGGCGTTGCCGTTCCAGCAACCGCAGACGATCGTGTCCTCGGTGTGAGCCTCGACCACCAGATCGCCGTTCTCGTCGATGTACCCGCCATCCTGGACCAGGACGGCGACGATGTTGCAGTCGTACTGGAAGCCCGGGGGGCAGTCCCACGGCGTCGGGTACCACTGGACCACCTGGATGGCGGTCGCGGTCTGGTACGGGTTCGAGCTGGTGCCCTTCACGTCGAGGGGACTCTCGGCCATGAGCTCGCTGACGCTGGCGGTCACGGCGAGCCAGCTCTGGCCCAGGAACCCGAGCGACTGGCCGGCGCCGTCCTTCTCGAGATATGTGGCGGTGTGATCCGGCAGGACCTCGACCGCGCGCCAGTCGCCGGGGACGATGGCCCACTGGTCCTGCTCGATCAGGAACACCGGCGCCTTGTCGGTGCGCTGGAAGAAGAAGTGGTGCGCCTGGTCCTCGGAGATCGTGAGGTCGCGGATCTGCTCGATCTTGTAGCCGCCGCGGGTCGGATGGGGATGGTTGCCCGCCGGCAGCGGCAGCGCGGTCGACAGCACGGTCGCGCGAGTGTGGCTGGCGTCGACGCGCTCGTAGACGATGATGCCGGTGCCCGGCGCCGCTCCGTCGAGCGCGCTGGCGCCGACGAAGGGCAGGCTGCCCGGGGCGAGGTTGGTGTCGATCCACGCCGCGCCCCGACAGGCGCCGGCGAACAGGATCGTCTGCGCGCCGCACGATCCGGCGGCCGCCGTCTCGAGGGCCGCCTCCGGATCCTCGGCGCCCAAGCCGCATCCCGCCATCGCCGCGCTCGCCGCGGCCAGGAACGAAACCGAGAGGACTCTGTGTCTGGTTGTCATGCAGCCCGGGATTGCAGCGCGAATGCCATCCTCCGCGCGGCCGAAGTCGCGCACTTCCAGTCCTCGTGGCGCGAGACCGGCGCTTTCGGCATGCCGATCCGGCCAGGCGGTGGCCGGCTCACGCAATAGAACCTGGTCGACTGGTTGGCGCGCCGCCTGCCTGGTCTCACCCGACCTGGCAGTCTGATCCCGTGACGCGCAAGACCCTGGTGTACGGCGCATCGCTGGCGGCCCTGATCGGTGCCAGCGGCGCGCTGTGGAGCTGGGCGCGCGCGGCAGAGCCGCTCCGCTGCCCCGCGCCGGCCCGCCCGGTCCTCTATCCGCAGGTGGAGCCGATCTTCGCTAGCCACTGCGCCAGCTGCCACGACGCGCGCAAGGGCGACAATCGCGCGGCCCAGCGCGTGTTCGAGATGTCGCGCTATCCGTTCTCGACCGCGCGTCCGCGCACCCTGCTCGGCGATCTCCGCGAGATGTTCGCGGTGCGCGGCAGTCTCGGCCCCGCCGAGAAGTGCACCGGCATCGCCTGGGTCGACGGCGGCGGGCGCGACGCGCTCGGCAAGCCGCCCCGCTGGCGCGCCCCGTAGCGCGTCGGCTGGCCTGGCTGCCGGCCCACCGACGGCTCTCTACTTGCGACCGCGGAGGGCCGTCGCCCACTCGTCTTCCTTGAAGCCGACCAGCGCGACCCCGTCGGCCACCGCGAGCGGCCGCTTGATGAGCTTGCCGTCGGCGGCGAGGGCATCGAGGGCCTGGGACTCACTCATGGTGGCCAGGCGCTCCTTGAAGCCGCCGCTCCGGTACGACTCGCCCGAGGTGTTGAACATGCGCTTCATGCCGACCTCGCGGGCTACCCTGGCGAGGGTCGACTTGCCGGGCGGGGCCGCCACGATGTCGATCTTGTCGAAGGCGATGCCCTTCTTCTCGAGCCAGGCCAGGGCCTTCCGGCAGGTGCTGCACTTCGGGTAGTGGTAGACGGTCAGGGCCACGGCCGCAGAATCGCAGAGCCCGGAGGAAGGGCAAGATCGCGCGTCCCAAGATCGGCGCCTACGACGACCCGGGGATCACCCTGGCGGCTTGCGCGAGCCAGGGCAGAGCTTCCCCAGGCCCTTCTGGTGGCTGCCGATCATGCCGTCGTGCTGCAGCGCCAGGATCTTGCGGCACGCCGAGCACCTTCCGGTCGTGCTGTCGGTCTCCGGCGCCGCGACTGCTGACGGCGGGACCGAGTTGTCAGCGTGCAGCGCCTCGCGCTGACGCCGCATGTCGTCGAGCTTGCCCATGGCGCAGTGAACCGCACAACCCTGTCAGGCGATACGGCCGGGCGCAGCTCGAGCAGCGGCGCGAGGAGGAATACGTGACCGGCCGGGTGGGCTCGGGCACGAGCCATCCCCGACGGCCTTTTGACCTGGATTGACTTCGTTGCGCTGTCGGACCGATTCATCCTGCCGTCTGCGCGCCCTGCCCTTTGCTCTGGTCGCGCGGACAGTGATGGCCGTGGGCCATCAGAAAGGACATCCGTGATGAATCGCATGTTCGATCGAGCGCACCGGTCTCCGCCGAGGACGTCCCGGACTCGCGCCCTCCTCTTCATCGGCGCGGCGGCCGCTGCCATGGTGGCGTCGATGGCGACCGACGCGCGCGCTCAGGTCCGGGTCTGGTGCGCGCAGACGGTGGTGCCCAGCAGCCTCGAGGGCGCCAAGGCCCCGGTGCGCATGTGCCTCGCGGACGATGGAAATGGCAACTCGCGGGCCAGCCTGCAGGCGCTGAACGTCGACACGACTCCTGGGATCTTGAGCCTGTGGGGAACGAAGGACTCGCTCTGCGACACTCTGATCTCCTCGGTCCCGGAGAACGGAAGCACGATGATCTTCCCCGTCGAAGCCGGGCCGATCGCCACGCCGTGGCGCCCCTGGTGGATCCCCAGGGACCCGCTTTGCATCGTCTTCCGGTACTGGCAAGACCCCTACGGCTGGGTCAACACCCAGTGCTGGCGCCTGAGCGGCTATCTGACCTGCGACCTCTGATCAAGGCGCGAGGCCTGCCGTGACGCGATGTCCCAGCAAGGTGTCTCCCTCGAAGAGGAACCAGCCACGCACGCGCTGGCCCGCGAGCACGAGCGGCATCCAGATGCGATCATCGGCCCACATCTGGTCGTAGGGGATGTCCTCGATCGGCACCCATAGCGGCGCGGCCTCCGCGGTCTCCTGTGGGTGCCCCATGCAGTCACGCGCCACGAACGCATGGACGTGGAGCGAATAGCCATCGACGAACTGGTACGAGAGCTCGGCCCGCTCCTCGACTCCCACCGGCGTGACCTCCAGCTCCTCCTGGACCTCGCGTACGGCGCATCGATCCGGCGCCTCGTCGTCATGAACGCGGCCGCCGGGGGCGTTGATCTTGCCGGCGCCGAGTCCTCGCTTCTTCCGGATCAGGAGGATCTGATCATTGCGGATGACATAGAGCAGCGTGGCGCGCTCGCGCGGGCTCCAGGCGTCCCATCGAATCTGGTTGAAGCGGTCAGACACGCGTGGCCAGCATACAGGACGAAGTGCGATGCGCTCCCGTTCAGAGGCGGAGCAGCGCGACGACGCCCGCGTGATCCGAGGGCCAGAGGCGCGGCTTGCTGAGCGTCCGGAAGAACGGCAGATCGCCCACCGTGAAGGCCAGGATCGGCTCCTCGAGCGTGATGCCCTTGGTCCAGATGTCGTCGATCCGCTCGAACAGGAGCGACTCCGGGTTGGTCAGGACCACGTCCTGGCAGCAGGTGAAGCCGGGCAGATCCCCGCCGATGCTCTCCGGCCACAGGTCCACGTAGCCGGCCCCGACCATGGACTGATAGCTCGGACCGGTCTCGGCCGGAGAGTTGAAGTCGCCGAGCACGATGGTCGGCAGCTCCGGCTGGAAGTCCGTCCCGAGCAGCTCGATCAGCTGCGCGACCTGGGCGAACTGCGGCTGGAGCTCGGGCGGCAGGATGTCCACGATCACCTCGAGGTGGGTGTTCACCACGCGGACGTCTCGACCGCCGAGCCGGGCGACCACGCCGACCGCGCTGCGGTGGACCAGCGCGCCCGGGATCGGCGGGAACGGCAGCGCCGCGGTGAAGTCGATCGCGAAGAGCGGCGTGGTCTGCACGCCGGCCCGGCGCAGCAGCACGTCGGAGAAGGTGGCGCGCAGGTCGCTGAACGTCGGGTTGCCGTCGACCATCCCGTCGAAGCGCGGCACCTCGATGTCGGTGCCGAGCCGCTCGGCCGCCACCTCGTAGACCAGGCCGCGCTGGGCGAGCTCGTCCAGCAGCACCGCCAGGAAGTCGACCAGCTCGTCGGTCGCGTTGGGCGTGAAGACACCCAGCATGGTGTCCGACGGGGTCTGCTCGTAGAGGCGGGTGACCTCCTGCAGCCCGACCAGGTGCGGCCTGGTGAGGGCGATCTGGTTGGCGATGGCGTCGATGCGATCCTCCGGGCGATTGGCCACCACGTCGTCGAAGCCGTCGGCCACCGCGAACGGGAGCTGGTCGAAGGGCGCGAACGCGAGCGGCAGCACGTCGAGCCCGACGTACATGTTCTGGGTCATGAGCCGCACGCCTCGCTGGCCGGCGAAGTCCGAGAATTCCTCCCCCAGCTCCGGCTGGGTCTCGGGCGTCTCGGCACAGGCCATCAGCAGCGCGGGGAAGAGTGAGAGCAACAGTCCATGATTCGATATCTTCACTGTCCGTCCTCCTTTGACATCCAGCCGTTCACAGGCGGCGGCCTGCCCGGAGATCTCTGACCCCAGGGCTCGCTTCGGTTGACCTCAGCTAGCCCTGTTGTCAGGGCTTCGCGCATCCGCGCTCGCCGGTCGATTTCGACGGGGAACCCCGCCGACTTCGTCGGCACCCCGTCTGACTGCGGGTTCGGTTGGTCGGGGCGACACAACCGAACCCTGGTCTTAGTACGGGCGCGCTCGACACCCCGAACAATTGGGGTCAATCCGGGTGAAGTGCCGGGTGGAGTGCGGCGCGTCTCAGCCCGGTGGCCAGGAGATCGGCTCGATGTAGATCAGCCGCTCGGCGCCGAGGAGCCGATAGCCGTCGTCGTCGAAGTCGATCGACAGGCCGGCCCGCTCGATGAGCTTGCGCAGGTTCGCGATGTTGGACTTGAGCGGACCGTGGTCGCTGAGCGGGTGGTAGTCGCGCGACCAGAGCGCGGCGGCCAGCTCGTCCTTGGAGACGACCACGCCGCGGCGCCGGGCCAGGCCGTACAGCAGGCGCCGCAGCATCGGCCGGCGCAGGAGCGACACCGTCTGCGCGCCGGCGCGGAGCTCGTGGCTGCGGGCGTCGACCACGCGATCGTCCGGCCCGATGGTCAGATCCGCACCGGAGGTGATCCGGCTGCCCGCCGCCGAGACCACCCGCAGCGGCCCCAGCGCGGCGAGCAGCACCGTCACCAGGTCCTCATCGATGCCGGCGGCGGCCGCCTGGGCGCGGGCAGCCGAAAGGTGCGTCTGCACCGCCGTGCTGTCGCCGCCGACCATCGCGATCACCGCCTCGGCGACGGCGGCCAGCACGCGACCGAGCTCGTGGCCGGGCCGGTCGGGCAGCGCCGCCTCCGCGGCCACGACCGCGCTCGCGCGCCTGATCTCTCCGGCCGCGGCCAGGCGGATGGCGCCCGCCAGTCGATGCCACACCCGGGTGCCGGCTCGTCCGCCCGCCGCCGCGACACCTGGCTTCAGCTCGGCGGCTCCGCCGAGGAGCCGGGCCGGATCGCACGCCAGCGCCCGTTCGACCGCGCGCTCGATGCCCGGGAGCCCGCGCTGGCTGGCCGCGGCGCGACACTCGTCGAGCAGGCCGAGCGCCTCGGACCGTCGGCCCATGACCAGAAGGATCCGCCCGCGCAGCGCCGCGCCGCTCAGCTCGCCGACGAGGTGTCCGCCCTGGCGAAACAGATCGACCAGGGCTCGCAGCGCCTCGAGCGCCTCCACCCAGTCGCCGCGCTCGGCGAGGAGGGCCGCCCGCGTGTAGCGCACGTAGGTGGTGAGGAGGACGTCCTCGTCGCCCGCCATGAGCTGCCTCGCCTCGTCGAGCGCGGCCTCGGCCTCGTCGAAGTGACCGAGCGCGCCGGCGATGGCGGCAAGCACGGTGGAGGCGAGCACGCTGGAGCGGTACGAGAGCGCGTTCTCGCCGCGAAGGACCAGCGCGCGGCGGATCGCCTCGTACGCCTCGGTGTCGCGCTCCTCGGTCGTCAGCACGAAGGCGAGGTAGAGCCAGACGGGGGCCTCGGTCGCCGGGCCGGTGGCGCGTGGGATCGCGCCGAGGAGGCTCGCGGCCGCCTCGCCGGGCTCGCCGGAGTACGCCCGCACCATCGCGCGGGTGGTGAGCGCGCGGATCTGCATCGCCGGGGCCAGCTCGCCGGCCTGCGCGATCCGGTCGAGCGACGCGTCCGCCACCGCCGGCCGTCCGGTCAGGAGCGCGAGCAGGGCGTGGACCAGGGCCAGCTCGACCTGAGGGCCGACGCCGGCGCCGAGCAGCCGCTCGTGCTCGGCGTAAGCGCGGGCCAGATCGAACGCGCGCGCCGACGCTCTCGCCAGCGCCGCGCTGGCCTCCGGACTGCGCCGCTCCTTCGGGATCGCCGCCAGCCCGCGCAGGAGCTCGCCGGCGGCGCCGAACTTGTCCAGCTCGCTGCCGCGCTCGATGAGGTAGCGGGCCGCCTCCTCGTGGCGGTCGAGCGCGCAGAGATGGCGGCACACCGAGCGCGCGCGGCGGGCCGGATCGAGGCTCGAGTCGGGCAGGAGGAGGGCCAGGTCGCCGTGCAGCGCGGCCCGCTCATCCGCCTCCAGGCTGCGCAGCATCGCGTCGCGCACCAGGTCGTGCATCGACAGAGCACCGTCCGGGTGGATCTCGATCATCATGCGGTCGACCAGCCGGCGGACCACCTCGCGCGCGTCGTCGGCCCCGAGGAGCCGCGCGATCAGCTCGAACGGCAGGCGGTTCTCGGACAGGGCGAGGGCGCCCGCGACGCGGCGCTCTGCGGGCGACAGACCGGCGACCGAGTCGCCCAGCGGGTCCTCGTCTGACAGGTTCCCGGCGTGCCCGCGGCGCAGCAGAAACGGGTTTCCGCCCGACCGGGCCATCGCGACCTCGAACCCGCCGGCCGGTCCGTACAGCCCGTCGAGAAGCAGCCACAGCCGGCGCGCGTCGGCGTCGGCGAGCCCACCCAGGCGGAGCTCGGCGTGGTCGGGGCCGCCGGCGTCCACGCCGACTCGCTCGCGCGAGGTGATGAGGACGCGGCCCCGGCGCAGACTCTGGCCCAGGACGCGAAACCCGAGCCGCCGATCGGCCGGCGCCAGCCGGTGGAGATCGTCGATGAGCCAGAGACCCGCGGCCTCGTCGAGCCGCGCGGCCAGCCCGCGCAGGCGCTCCGCGACCGAGCCGATGTCGACGGCCGGCGGGCCCAGCATGCGACGGACATCGTCGACCAGCTCGGCCAGGGTCTCGCCCGCGAGCGCGGAGCTCACCACCGGCCCGGGCCAGGTGGCGGCGAAGGCGGAGGCGAGCGTCGACTTGCCGACGCCCGCCACACCGCAGATCAGCACCACCGGCACGCGCGACGACGCCTCGACCAGCCGGTCGAGCTCTGCCTCTCGGCCCACGAACAGCGTCGGCCGCTGGATGGGCGCTTCGAGATCGGCGTGCCGAGACACCCCCGACGAGTCTGGAACATCGGCCGACGCGACACCAGTGACCGGATGGGCAGCGGGCGGCAACCATCGTCGGTGCGAGCCGATGGATGCGACAATCCGCACGCCAGGTCGCGTCCCTCTGATGCACCGGAGACGAGCCAGCACGTGGGACGTGAAGCGGTGCGCTCAGGCGGCCGAGACCGCGCGCTCGAGATCGACCGCGTCGTGGCCGTTGAAGATGGTGACGGTGGCCCCGTGCTCGGCCTTGAGCGAGCGCAGGCGCTCCTGGTTGGCCCGGCGCTGGGCGCGATCGGTGTCGACCCGGCGCTGGAAGTAGCGCATCGCCAGCGGCGCGGTCGGCGGGGTGTCGAGCTGACCGTGGAAGAAGTAGGCGTCGCCGGCGTGGAGCCGCCAGCCGGCGCCGACGCGGACCGCAAAGCCGGT
>DATHKR010000309.1:0-2918 GCA_035489015.1 Kofleriaceae bacterium
GCCGGCAGCCTGGGATCGCTGGCGACCCGGAGCGCGACCAGGAGGTAGAGCTGGGCGTCCTCGACCGCGCCGGACAGATCCCAGCTGGCGTCGTACTCATCGGACGGCTGGTGATAGTGGCGCTGGATGTACATCTCGATCTGCTGCTCGCCCCAGCCGGGCGGCCGGCCGACGTAGCTCGGTCCGCCGCGGGCGTACAGGGCGGGCACGCCGATGCGCGCGAAGTTGAACTGGTCCGAGCGGTAGAAGCTTCCCCGATCCGGCTGGGGGTCGCCCCTGACGGTGCGGCCCTGGGCATGGGCAATCGCGGTGACCTGCCGATCGAGCGACGACTTGCCGAAGCCGATGAAGCCGACGTCGGTGGTGCGGCCGTTCTTGTTCACCGAGTCCATGTTGAGGTTGGCCGCGATCTTCCCCGGCGCGAAGGTGGGGTGCCGCGTGTACCACTCCGAGCCGAGCAAGCCCTCCTCCTCGGCCGCGACGGTCATGAACAGGATCGAGCGGCGCGGCCGCGGGCCCAGCGCGGCGGCGCGCGCGATGGTCAGGAGGGCTGCGCAACCGGACGCGTTGTCGATGGCGCCGTTGTAGATCGAGTCGCCCTGGATCGGGCGGCCGATGCCGAGGTGATCGTGATGGGCAGTGAGGACCACGACCTCGTTCTTCAGCGTGGGATCGCTGCCGGGCAGGAGGCCGAGCACGTTGGCGCTCTTCACCGTCGTCAGCTTGTTCCTGAGCGACAGCGACATGACCGTCCCGAGCGGGACCGGGCGGAACTCGCGGGTCTCGGCGGCGGCGCGCAGCTTGTCGAGATCGTGACCGCCGAGCGCGGCGATCCTCCGGCTGGCGTCCTCGGTGGCCCACATCCTCGCCTCGAGCCGCGGCTCCCCCGGTGCCGCGGGCAGCTCGAACGACTCGTCGTTGGAGCTCTGGATCACCGACCAGGGATACGCCGCCGACGGCGTGGTGTGGATGACGATGGCGCCGATCGCGCCCTGCTTGGCCGCCTGCAGGTACTTGTAGTCCCACCGGCCGTACCACAGCCGCTCGACGCCGCCGAACAGCTTCGGATCGGACGACGGGTCGTTGTTCATGACAAGGACGACCTTCCCCTTCACGTCGACGTCCTTGTAGTCGTTCCAGCGGTGCTCCGGCGCGACGATGCCGTAGCCGACGAACACCACCTCGGCGCGCGAGATGGTCGATCGCTCCTTCTGGACCCCGGAGCTCATGACGATGTCGTCGACGTTCTTGAGCGAGAGCCGCCTTCCCCTGGCCGAGAACGTGACGGTGCGCGGCCGCGTCGTCGAGATGCCGACCAGCGGCACCGGCTGCAGGTAGCTGTTCCCGGTCGCACCCGGGCGGAGCCCGGCGATCTTCATCTGGGCGGCGATGTAGCGCTGGGCCAGCCCGTCGCCCCGCGACCCGGGGCCGCGGCCCTCGAGCAGATCGTCGGACAGAAACTGGATGTGACCGGCGATCGCATGCGCCGTGATGCGCGAGGCGGCGCTCTTCTCGCTCGGAGTGAGGCCGGCCGCGGCCTGGCCGGACGCGGTCGAGGTCGGCTGGGCGAGCAGAGCAACGAGCGCCAGGGCCGAGGCGCGAGCGATCGACGGATTCATGGAAACGCTCTAGCGCGAACCCGGGTGCGAGCTCAAGGCCCGCCCGCTCACAGGCGGTTGCTCACAGTCCGAGCGTGAGCCGCGCCGCGCCAGGCCCGATGAGCACCAGGACCCAGTGCATCCCGTAGTTCCCGGGTGGGTCGAGCTGCCCGAACACCAGCCCGATGACCGGAAACGCGACCGCGAACGCGACCCCCATCTGCCAGTGGCGAGGATGGAACAGGCCGGCCAGCGCGATGGCCAGCGTCATGCAGAAGGCGCTGAACGCCACGCCAAGGCCGATGCTGAGCGCGCCAGACGACACCTCGCCCCCGGCCACCCGGATCGCGATGACCACCAGCCAGACCAGGCTCTCGGCGATGGCCGCCGGGCCACCGCCGGCGTAGAGCCCGATCGCGATCGAATCGCCGATCCGGACCGGGCGGCGCGTGACGAGGCGAAGCACCAGGTGACAGCAAACCGCCAGCGCAGCGAAGTGAATGTACGGTCCCAGCGCACTGAGCGCCGCGCCGACCAGGCCGCGGTCGCCGTCTCGTCCCAGCGCCGCCATCGCCGCCTGGCGCAGCGCCCCGACCACCACCGCCGAGCCGGCGACCACGCCGATCGGGTTCATCGGCGTCGACGTGCCCGCCTTCCACTCCTCGGCGAACCGGAACGGAGCCCGCAAGAACGCGAAGATGGTGGACGCCAGCTGGCGAACCTCCCGGACCGCCGTCAGCGCCGCCTCCGCGATCCAGTCGCGCCTGACCGGTGGCGTCCCGTCCGGCGCCTCGTCCGGCGAGGCGGTCATCCCGGGGCGGGCGCCTCGACGACGGCGACCACGTCGATCTCCAGGAGCAGCCCCTCGAGCACCAGCCCGGCCACCTGGACCAGCGTGCTGGCCGGCGGCCGCTCCGTGTTCACGTACCGGTCGCGCACCGAGCGAAATGCCGTCATCTGCGAGATGTCGGTCACGTAGATGGTCAGCTTCACCACGTCGCCGAACGAGGCGCCACAGGCCTTCAGCCCGGCCGCGATGTTGGCAAACACCTGCTCGGACTGCGCGCCGAAATCCCCCCGACCGACGATCTCGCCCGCCAGGTTCATCGCCACCTGACCCGCGAGATGGATGGTGCGGCCCGGGCCCGTCTCGACCACCTGCGAGTAACCGAACGGAGCCGGCATCGTCGCCGGATTCAAGAATCGCATCGCGGATCTCCTCTTCGATCAGTCAGTGGATGTCCACTCTACCCACTCGGCCGCCGCGATGCGCGGCGGCCGAGTGAAGAACGCGCGCGGCGCGAGCGCAGGGCGGCCGCG
>DATHKR010000310.1:0-39598 GCA_035489015.1 Kofleriaceae bacterium
CGCCGGCTCGATCACCCGAACGTCGTGCCGGTCTCCGCCCTGGGCACCAGCCGCGAGGGCCTGCCGTTCGTGGTCACCGACTACGTGGCCGGCCACGCCCTGTCGCGGGTCGTGTCGCGCGAGGGACCGCTGCCGCGCGAGCGCGCCCTCGCGATCCTCCGCCAGGTCGCCGACGGGCTGGCCCACGCGCACGAGCGCGGCGTGCTCCACCGCGACCTGCGGCCGGAGAACGTGCTCCTTTCGCGCGAGCGGCGGCGCGGCGAGCGCGCGCGCATCGTCGACTTCGGCATCGGCGCGGGCGGCGGCGACGCGGATCCCCGGCGCGATCTGGCCGGGCTGGGCGCGGTCCTGCGCCAGATGCTGGGCAGCGGCCCGGCCGGCCGGGGCGCGCGGACCGCGCGTGAACCGCCCACCGGCGGGGAGGTGTGCGTGGATCTCGGCGAGGCCGACCTCGGCCGCCTGGCCGAGCGCCTCGAGGCCGACCCGGCCGCCTGTCTGCGCAGCCTCGGTCTGACCGGACAGGGGCGCCCCCCGGCTCCACCCAGGTCCGGCTCCAGCTGACCGATGCGGTCGCGTGATCCCGCTCGCCTGGTGGGAGGCGCTCACCCCAGCTTGTCACCGGAAGGCCTTCGTGGTCCGATCCATGGCCCGGGCCTCATGAACACCTGTCTTCAGTGCGGAGCGGAGATCCGGTGGGGGGGCCTGTGCACGCCCCACGCCGAGGCGATCGCAACCTGCTCCGACATGACGGCGGAGCAGATCGTCAGCCACGATCTCAACGAGCCGGCCGCCGGCCTCATCGACCAGTGGGGCAACACCCACGCGCTGGCCGAGCGCACCCTGGTCGGGCGCCTGGCCAGCGAGTGCGGCGTCGCCATCCTCCATCACTCGGTCTCGGCGGTGCACGCGCAGATCGAGCTGGCCTCGCCGGACCAGGGCAGCTGGCGGGTCCTCGACCGCGGCAGCCTCAACGGCACGCTGGTCGAGGACGAGCCGGCGCGCAACGCGCCGATCCATCACGGCGAGCGGATCCGCTTCGGCGCGGTCAGCTTCTACTTCTCCGCCCGCGGCGTGCAGACCACGACCGGCCGCTCCGGCGCCGGTCAGACCGTGCCGACCCGGCAGCGCGACATCGCGTTCCAGGCGCGGGTGACCAGCGTGCGCGGCTACGAGATGGCGCTGGTCCAGCGCGCGTCGGGCGGGATCATGCGCATCGACGACGACACCGCGCTCGAGTTCGCCCGGCTCGAGTTCGCGCTCCTCAAGATCTTGACCGAGCGGCGGCTGCTCCACCCGGATCCGGAGCTGGCGTTCGTCTCGTCGCAGGAGCTGGCCGATCTGCTCGACTTCAAGTCGCAGGAGGCCGACGGCGAGAACGTGCGCGAGCTGGTCCGCCGGGTGCGCCGAAAGATCAAGGCCGAGGGGATCGAGGATCTCATCGAGAGCCGCCAGGGCGTGGGTTACCGCCTGGCGTGGACGGTCAAGACCTGACCCGCTGACGCGACGCAGCGAGCCGTCCGCGACAGCCATCCTCGACTCACGCCGCTCTCATGGGACGGCCGGTTGTCGCCTCACGCCGTATTGGCACAACTGGTTGAATGGGAAGTAATCCCCCGGCGCCTCCCGCGGGCGTGCGCACCGCGTCCGCCCAGCCCGACGTCGGCCCCGGCCGCTACCTGTGTCCCGCATGCGAGGCGGCCTTCCGCCGCCAGCTCCGCTTCTGCCCGGCCGACGGCACCCGCCTGGTCGAGCTCCTCAGCGACCCGCTCATCGGACAGACCCTCGGCGACCGCTACCGCGTGCAGAGCTTGCTCGGCGAGGGCGGCATGGGCCGCGTCTACCACGGGGTCGACGCCGACGGCAGCCGGTACGCGATCAAGGTGCTGTTCGGCGAGCTGTCGGCCGACCCGCGCCACTACGAGCGCTTCGTGCGCGAGGCGGCGCGCGCCAGCGTGTTCGACCACCCGAACCTGGTGCGCGTGGTCGAGTTCGGCAGCACCCGCGGGAGGCAGCCGTTCGTGGTCATGGAGTTCGTGGCGGGGCGGTCGCTATCGACGCTGCTCCGGCGCGAGGCGCCGCTTCACCCCGAGCGGGTCGTCTCTCTGGTCGCCGACCTCTGTCGCGCTCTGGCCTACATCCACGGCCGCGGGATCGTCCACCGCGACGTCAAGGCGGGCAACGTGCTCGTCTCCGCCGATCGACGGCGCGAGACCGCGAGGCTGTTCGACTTCGGTGTCGCCGTCGAGCTGGGCGGCGGCGAGGCGCGGCTCACCACCAAGCGGACCGCGATCGGGACTCTTTCCTACATGTCGCCGGAGCGGGCTCTTTGCCAGTCCTTTGACCACCGGTCGGATCTTTTCAGCCTCGGTGTGCTCATGTACCAGATGCTGGCCGGTGAACGTCCCTTTCAGGGCTCGCCGATTATGATCGCCCTGCAGAGCATGTCGCTGTCTCCTCCTCGCATCGCGGATCGGGTCCCAGGTCTGTCGGTCGATCCGCACCTCGAGGCGGTCGCGC
The DNA here is from genome assembly GCA_035489015.1 of Kofleriaceae bacterium. GTDB lineage: Bacteria > Myxococcota_A > Polyangia > Haliangiales > Haliangiaceae > DATFRY01. Next base: position 2,518 of record DATHKR010000310.1, read on the forward strand.
AGCGCCTCATGGCCCGCGACCCCGACGAGCGCTTCCAGAACGCCGACGAAGTACTGCGTGAGCTGGTGGGGTCCAGGGAGTTATAATGGTGGAGAGGTTCGTGGAGACGCGCTCTCTGCTGCTGGCGCTGGCATGGACGCTCGCGACCGCGGGCGGATGCAGCATTCGCTATGACGCCGACGATCTGAAGGGCGGCGGCGACGGAGGCATCCAGGTCGAGCCGGACGCCGACCCCGACGCGCTCCACGTGCAGCAGGTGACGCCGCAGCTGGTCTTCGAGGGACAGGGCTCGGCGCTCGACCCCGCCGACCAGGATCGGGTTCGCGCGGTACCGGTCGTGCTGCTCGGGGCCAACTTCACCGCCGACATGACCGTCTCCGTCGCTGGCGAGGCGTTCTCCGGCGGTGATGTCCCGTTCACGGTCAGCGGCGACGGGCACTGGGCCGCGTTCGAGCTGCGCCTCCCGGTCGACGAGGATCGCGGCGCGGGCAGCGATCTGCCGCTGTCGATCGCGGTCAGCAAGGGAGACGAGCTGAGCGAGGGTGGGCTGGTCCGCCGCATGCTGGCCGAGCTCGACCGCGGCGTGGGCGGCTCCATCGAGACCGTCGAGGAGAGCGGCGTGTCGCTGTACAGCCGCGTCGACCTGCACGGCGACGTGGTGGCGGGCGGGGTCCGCCCGGTGCGGATGGTCGGCTACGCCGGCATCCGGATCGATGGGCGGGTCAGCGCCGAGGGCTCGGGTCAGACGGCCGGCGTGGGCGGCTGCTCGGGCGCCGCCGCGGTCGAGGACGCCGGCTGCGGCGCCGGCTCGGGGCGGCGGGGCGAGGACGCCCTTCTCGACACCGAGCCGGGCGGCGGCGGTGGCGGCGCGTTCGGAGGGGCCGACGCGCAGTCGGGCGGCGGCGGCGCGCAGGGCGGTGAGCCGGGCGAGCCGACCGCGGCTCCGTCGCTGGTGCCGATGCCGCCGGCCAGCCAGTCGCCCGCCGGTGGCGGTGGCGGCGGCCGCGCGCTCGGCCTGGTCGGTGGCCACTTCGGCGGCGGCTCGGGCGGCATCCTCGAGCTGACCAGCCCGGCGACGATCCAGCTCGACGGCATCGTCTCGGTCGACGGCGCCAGCCCGGGACCCTGCGACGGCAACGGCGGGGGCGGGGGCGGCGGCGGCTCGGGCGGCGCGATCCTGCTCCGCGCCGGCGCCGGCGTGACCAGCGGGACCGGCGCGACGCTGCAGGCGCGCGGCGGCGTGGGCAGCACCGTCCAGTGCAGCACCCCGGGCGGCGACGGCGGGGTCGGCCTCATCCGGGTCGATCAGCCGGACGAGATGGGGTTCGAGACCGAGCCGGCCGCGCTGCCCGGCCCCGCGCTGGTCGTCGACAACCAGGCGATCGTGACCGAGGGGCCGGACTTTCCGGTCATGGTTCGCGGCAAGCCGGGCGCCTCGTACAACGTGCGGGTCACCGGCTTCGACCGCGAGAGCAACGCGGCGGTGGTGGCGGCCCAGCGGGTCGCTACTCCCAACGGAGTCGGCGCGGCGATGTTGCCGCTCTGGGCCGGTCACAACGAGATCTGTGTCGAGGTGGATGCCGACACGTCCTACACGGAGTCGCAAAATTGTCTGACCGTCGCCTATATCCCATGATCCTCGCCGCGGCCGCGGCGCTCGTCGTCGTGCCCGGACCAGCCGCGGCCGACAAGGCCCCACGCGTCGGCATCGCGGTGTCGGTGCAGGTCAACCTCAAGAAGGACGAGGTCGAGGAGCTGTCGGCCGCGCTCGGCCGCGCCTTGCACCAGAAGCTGGTGGTCGACGTGGTGTCCGGCCGCGAGGCGAACCGGCGGCTGCCGTCCGCCGGGGTGTCGGAGTCGTGCGTGGTCGACGAGGCCTGCATCAAGGACACCGCCCAGCGCCTGACCGCCGACGAGATCCTCTTCCTGGTCGCGGTCCGGGTCGGCAACCGCATCCAGGTCGACAGCACCTGGGTGGACACCAGCACCGGGCGCAGCGCGTCGCGGCCCAAGGTGGTCATGATCAAGCTCGACGAGGCGGAGGCGCGCTTCGCCGAGTCTGCCTCTCTCATCCTGCCCGACGCGACCGTGCGGCAATCCCCGATGGGGCACGCAGGCGAGGGCGAGGAGGGCAGCGCGATCCTGGTCCGCACCACGCCGCGCCGCATGACCCCCGCCACCTGGGTGACCGCCGGGGTCGGGGTGGCGGCGCTGGGCACGGGGGTCGGCTTCTGGCTGGCGGCGCGCAGCAAGTACGACGAGTGCAAGGGCCGCCCCGACGACCGCCTGTGCAACCAGAGCGAGCGGGACGCGGTCACTCGCAACGCGGTCACCTCCGACATCTCGTTCGGCGTGGCGGCCGCCTCGGCGGTCCTGTTCGGCGTGCTCTACTACTCGAGCGGCGGAGACATCGAGCGGATCCCGGTGGCGGCCCGCTCGCTCCGCCTGCAGGTGGACGGGCAGGGCGGCGCGTTCGTGGCGGTGGAAGGCCGTCTGTGAGCTTGCCGTCGCCAGCGCCCAGCGAGCGGTACGCCTGCCCGCAGTGCCTGTCGGTGTTCCGGGCCGGGTTCGCGCGCTGCCCGCTGGACGGGGCCGCGCTGCAGTCGCTGGTCGGCGACCCGCTGATCGGCCACCTCCTGGCCGACCGCTACGTGATCGAGGAGCTGCTCGGCGAGGGCGGGATGGGCCGGGTCTACCGCGCCCGTCACATGCGGATGAGCCGGCGGTTCGCGGTGAAGGTGCTGTTCGGCGACATGGCGGCCGACGCCAAGGCGCGCACCCGCTTCTCGCGCGAGGCCGAGGCGGTCAGCCGGCTCGACCACCCCAACGTGCTCTCGGTGGTCGACTTCGGCGAGACCGAGGAGGGCCTGCTCTACCTGGTCATGGACTACATCGAGGGGCGCGAGCTGCACCAGCTGCTCGCCCAGGAGGCGCCGCTGTCGGCCCAGCGGGTGCTGGCCCTGCTCCGCCAGCTGTGCCGCGGCCTGGCCCACGCCCACGAGCGCAACCTGGTCCACCGCGACTTCAAGACCGAGAACGTGGTGGTGACCAAGGGGGGCGACGAGGAGATCGCTCACATCGTCGACTTCGGCATCGCGGCGGTCGGCGAGATGATGGAGCCGGAGCAGCGCCTCACCACCGAGGGGATGGTGCTCGGCACGCCGGCGTACATGTCGCCCGAGCAGTCGACCGGCGAGGAGGTGGACGAGCGCAGCGACCTGTTCAGCCTCGGCGTGATGCTGTACGAGATGCTGTGCGGCCGGCTGCCGTTCGACGGCAGCGCGGTGGCGATCGCCAAGGCCCACCTGGCGGCCGAGGTGCCGCCGATCGCGGTGCGGGTGCCGGGCCTGCGGGCCGACCCGCGGCTCGAGGCGGTCGCGATGCGGCTCATGGCCAAGGACCCGGGCGACCGGTTCCAGACCGCGCGTGCGATCATCGCGCACCTCGACGCGGCGTTCGGTCGGGCCGACAGCCACCCGGACGGCGAGGAGCACGACGAGACGGTCCAGATCGGGATGGACGACGATCGCGTGCCCAGCGCCGAGCAGCTGGTGATCCATCCGCTCGAGCTGACCGAGCTGACCGACTCGGGCCAGACCCGGCGCATCTACGATCGGCGGTGGATCGCGATCGGCGCGGCGGTGACGCTGGCCGCGGTCGCGGTGGTGATCGCCCTGGTGATGCGCGGCACCGGCGGCCGCGGGCGCGGGCGTGACGAGTCGGCGTCGGTGGCGAGCGTCGAGCCGGTCGCCCCGGTCGCGGCGGGCGCGCTCGCTGGCGCGGAGCCGGCCGCGGTCCGCGATCCTCCGGTCGAGGCGCCCGAGCGGATCCCGCCGCCGGCGCCGGAACCGGCCCCGATCGCGCGGCCGCCATCCGAGACCCCGCCGGTGACGCCGCCGCCGACGCCTTCTGCCGCGGACGATCCCGCCGAGGCGAACGAGCCGACGCCCGCCCCTTCGAAGCCGCGCCAGCGGCCGAAGCCGCGCTCCACGCGCAAGCCGCCCGCCGCCCACGCCGCGGCCCCGGCCGAGCCGAAGCCGACCGAGCCGAAGCCGACCGAGCCGAAGCCGAAGCCGACCGAGCCGAAGCCGGCCGCCGAGCAGCCGCCCCCTGCCGCGGCGGCGCCGCCCGCCGAACCGGTGGTGTCGACCCAGGAGTTCCTCCGCCGCTACGAGCAGGTCGGCGGCCAGCTCGATCAGCTTGCCAGCAAGCACGGCGACGCGGCGGTCTCGCCGCTGCGCCGCCGCTACATGGACATTCCGCTGCAGGACGCGCTCCGCTCCGAGGCCGTCCGCCGCGACGCCGATCGCAACCTCAAGAGCATCGCCACGCGCGCCGCGCGCGCCCTCAAGGCTCGCTAGAGGATCGCCTTGAAGTCGCGGTCGAGCACCGTCTTGCGGCCGTCGTCGGCGGCGTGGCGGATGGCCAGCTCGCAGACCTTGCGCAGGTGGTCGCTCAGCACGGCCATGACGTTGTCGGACGTGTTCATGCCGGAGCGGACCCGGATGTACTTCTTCAGCTTCGAGACGACGATGAGGATGTCGTCGCCGACGTCCTCGCCGGCGGCCGGCTCCGGCGTCGCCACCACCCGCCGGACCGGCGCGTCGCGGCTGACCGGCGCGTCGCGGCTGGCCGGCGCGTCGCGGCTGGCCGGCACGTCGGGGCTGGTGGTCATCTCGCGGACCGGCGCCGGGCGTCTGACCTCGCTCGAGCTCGACCCGCCGCCACCGTCGGGCTGGGCGGCCTGGGCGCGCTGCTCGTCATCGAGCTGGCGCCGCCAGGCCTGCTCGGTCGGCGCTCGCTTCTCCACCGCCCATGCCTCGCGGTGCCGCATGGTCGGCAGGTGGACCTCCCAGCAGGAGACCGAGCAGAAGAACAGCCCGGTCCTGGCCACGCGGGCGCAGGTCGACACGCTGCACTCCCAGTAGACCTGCTCGAAGTCGATCTCGCTGCGACAGCTCGAGCAGTGGCGCCAGCCGGCCATGAGCTGGATGGTATATCACCGGCGGCGTCGGCGCCGCCCCGGCGTCAGCGCGATGAGCGCGGCCAGCCCGATCACAGCCGCCCCGCCGGCACCCGGGCCGGACGCCCGGCACCCGCAGCCCTCCGACGGCAGCACCGTCACGTCGAGCTCGACCACCCCGGACAGGGACGGGATCCCGTCGTCGGCCACCCGCACCGCGAAGTGATCGGCGCCCTCGGTGTCGCCGGCGGTGTAGGTCACGGTCCCGTCGTCGCCGGTCCGGGCCCGGCCGTGCATCGGCTCCACCTCGATCGCGTAGCTGTGGCCGTCGCCGGCGTCCGGATCGTTGGCCGCCACCCGGGTGGTGACCGAGTCGCCGGCCGGCACCTCGAGGCGGGCCCGGGAGACGGTCGGCGCCGGCGGCGCGTTGCAGGTGGCGCGCGGCAGCGCCTCGCCGCTCGCCGACTCGATCCAGTCGACCACCGCGTCGGCGCGAACGTAGATGCCGCCCTCGCCGCACGGCAGGCTGGCGTCGTCGTAGCCGCGCGAGGTCACCCCGACCAGGAAGTCGCCGATCTCGGTCAGGAGGTAGAGCGGCCCGCCCGAGTCGCCGAAGCAGGAGTCCACCCGGTTGCCGCCGGCGCCCAGCTCGCCGGCCGGGCTGACCGACGCGTTGCAGCCTCGTCCGCCGGTGCAGTCGACGTCGGTGATGACCGACTCGGCCTCCATGAGGAGGTTGGTGTCCTGGTTGCCGTCCTCGTCGATGGCGCCCCAGCCGACGATCTCGACCGCCGCGCCGTTGGCGACGAAGCGGTCGAGCACGCAGCCGGTCGCGATCACCCGCGGCGTGACCGCCGACGGCTGCTCGAGCACCAGCAGGCCGACGTCGAAGGTGCCGAACGAGTCCGGGTACTCGATCTCGCGTGCGACCGCGATCTCCTCGCCGCCCGCGGCGGTGAGGTCGACCTCGCCGAGCTTCACCCGGCTGACCCCGCCGATGCAGTGGCCGGCGGTGAGGACCAGGTCGGGCGCGATGAGCGTCCCGGTGCAGCCGGGCGCGTCGCCGAAGAAGACCACCGCGGCGTCGTCCCACTTGCCGGGGCTGGCCGGTCTGCCGCCTACCACCGGAGGCCGAGGTGAGGCCGAGGCCAGGGTCCCACCCCACATCACAATCGGGGCGAGCGCGAGGAGCCTCCACGACGGCATGCGCGCGAATCCTCTCACGCGGCCCGGCGCGATGTCCCATGTTTCGCCGCGGTGTCGGGTCGTGTGAGCCACTCGAGCGCTGCGAAGCACCGTCAATTCCGCGCTACCATGGCCTCCATGAGAACCAGGGGAGCGCTGGCGATCTCGTTCGCCGCGCTGGTGGCGGGATCGATGGCAATGGGCTGCAGCGCGGGAGAGGTCGAGCGAGGCGGCGGGGCGGACGACGACGGCGGGGGCGACGACGGCGGCGGCAACGACGGCGGTGGCAACGACGACGGCGGGGACGGCGGCGGCATCCAGCCGCCCGCGCCGGTGTGCACCGGCAGCGGCGGTGCCGCGCGAGCCAGCCAGCCCGAGCTCGCCTTTGGCCTGGCCGACGACGGCGCCGAGGCGTGGCTGGCCTCGCCGGTGGTGGCCGATCTCGACGGCGACGGCGAGGTCGAGGTGGCCGCGGGCCGCGACGAGACCATGACGGTGTGGGGCGCCGACGGCGAGGTGGCCTGGAACGCCGGCACCCAGGGCCGCATCTGGTCGTCGCCGGTGGTCGCGGATCTCGATCCGGACCGCGACGGCCTCGAGCTGGCCGCCGCCGCGCGCGGCCGGATCTACGCGTGGGACTCGTCGGGTGAGCCGCTGCCCGGCTTCCCGTTCGAGTGGGAGGACGAGCTCCGCTCGCTGGCCACCGCCGACATCGACGGCGACGGCCGCCTCGAGCTGATCGCGGTGACCACCAGCCCGGCCGAGTCGGGCGGCCAGCGCGACCTGGTCATCGCGGTGGAGCCGGTCGGCGGCGCCATCGTGTCTGGCTTCCCGCCCAACACCACCGGCTCGTCCGGCTGCGATGACGAGTGCTACGTCACCGGCGGGTACGATCAGAACCTGGCCGTCGGCGACGTGGACGGCGATGGCCGGGCCGACATCTTCGCCACCCAGGACAACGCGTACCTGAGCCTGCACGACGGGACCGGGCGCGCCTTCGACGCAGCCTCGATCTTCCGGCCGGCCAAGTTCATGGGCATCCGCTTCCTGCACGACTACGCCCAGGCCCGCCAGGGCTACGCCGACGACGAGGAGTCGGCCAACCAGGCCCACTTCACCAACTCGGCTCCGGCCATCGCCGACATGGACGGCGACGGGATCGCCGACCTCGTCGTCCTGGCCTCGGTGCAGAACGCCTCGCAGGACGACCGCGAGCGCGGGGTCGCGCTGTGGGTGGTGAAGAACGACGGCCAGCGGCCGGACGGGTGGGAGGCGCCGGTCCTGGAGCCGGACTACCTGGCCGGCCTCGACGACTTCGACGGGGTCAACGTGGTCGGCGCGACCAACCAGGTGGCGGTGGTCGACCTCGATCCGGACCGGGCCGGGCCCGAGGTGGTGTTCGCCGGCTTCGACGGGCGCATCCACGCGGTGTCGGCCGCGGCCGAGGACATGTGGAGCTACACCTATACGGAGCGGGACGACGTGCTCACCGGCGGCGTGGCGGTGGCCGACCTGTCGGGCGACGGCGTGCCCGAGGTGGTGTTCGCCAGCTATTCGCCGGAAGACGACCAGGGCGCGCTGTTCGTGCTCGACGGCGGCGGCAACCAGGTCGCCCGGCTGGCGCTGCCCGGGCGCGGCTCGATGGCGGTGCCGACCATCGCCGACGCCGACGGCGACGGCCAGCTCGAGATCGCGGTCAGCCTCAAGGACGAGTCGCCCGACGGCGAGGTGCTGTTCTTCACCGTGCCCGGCTCCGGCGACCGGTGCCTCCTGTGGCCGACCGGGCGCGGCAACTTCCGCCGCGACGGGTACCTGCCACCCGGCGACTGACTCACCGAAGGGTCAGGCGCTGGCCGCGCCGTGGCACTTCTTGTACTTGGTGCCGCTGCCGCACGGGCAGGGATCGTTGCGGCCGACCTTGGGCTGGTCGCGCACCACCGGGCGGGCCCGCACCATCTGGCCGTCGAAGTAGTACCAGCGCCCGTCGTGGCGGCGGAACTGGGCCTTCTCGTGGTGCGCGAGCGGCGTGCCGTTCACCTCGTAGCGCGCGATGAACTCCACCTCACCGGACTGGTCGAGCGCGCCGCCCTCCTGGGTCGACACGATCTCGAGCCCGAGCCACTTTGCCTCGCGCGACCACTGCTCGGTCGACTTCCGGTCGACGTCGCTGGTGGCGTCGGGGTGGTGGGTCGCCATGATGTGCTCGATGGCCCCGAGCGCGTACGCGCTGTAGCGCGAGCGCATCATCGCCTCGGCGGTCGGCGGCCACGCCTCACCCGGCCCCGCCTCGGTGGCGAAGTAGCGCGCGCAGCACGCCGCGGCGGCCTGGCCCGAGCCGCACGGGCACGGCTCGGTCGATCGATCTTGCTGGGCTGGCTCTGCCATCACGAGTACCGCGGCACCTTGGGATCGACCTCGCGCGACCAGGCGTCGATCCCGCCCTCGAGGTTGTAGACATCGCGGAACCCGAGCGCGAGGAAGCGCTCGGCCGCGGCCCGACTGCGCTGGCCGTGGTGGCAGTAGAACGCGATCGGGGTGGAGCGATCGAGGCCGTCGAGGTGGGCCACCGCCTCCTCGTCGAGCATGCGGCTGCCCTGGATGTGCGCGCGGGCCCGCTCGTCCGGCGTGCGAACGTCGTAGAGCTCGGCCATCTCGCCGGCGTCGAGCCGGGCCTTGAGATCGCGGGCGCCGAGCGGGCGCACCGAGGCGGGCGCGTTCGGGTTGTCCATGCGGAAGCCGGAGCCGTCCGGGCCGGACACGAAGTCCACGGTCAGCCCGTTGGCCCGCTTGGCCGAAAGCGGGTCGACCAGCAGGGTGACCCCGGTCGAGGTCACCTCGATCTCCCCGGGGCGGCGCGGCCCGAGCGAGAGCTCGTGCTCGAACCCCTGGCTGACCGCCAGGTGGACGTGCTCATCGGGGCCGGCCTCGGCCAGCGCGTCGCGCAGCGCCTGCGACGCGGTCGCGGTGACTGTGACCGCGGGCGGCTCGATCGCCGTCGCCTCGACCTGGAGCTTCTTCTGCAGCTCGCCGGTGGCGTAGAGCTCGCGCACGATGTCGGAGCCGCCGACGAACTCGCCGCCGATGTAGAGCTGCGGCACGGTCGGCCACGACGAGAAGTCCTTGACCCCCTGACGGATGCCCGGGTCGGACAGGACGTTCACCGTCTTGTATTCGGGCAGGAGGCTGTTCAGGATCTGGACGACGGCGGCGGAGAAGCCGCACTGGGGAAAGCTTCGCGATCCCTTCATGAACAGGACCACTCGCTCCGACTTGACCAGGTCCTCGATCTGACGAAGGGTCTCGTTGTTACTCGACATGGCGTACCTCGATGTGACGGCGAAGGATAGCCTCTCCGCGTGGGCTTTGGCCAGTGGGGCAGGGCCGCTGCGCCAGCCGCACGCAGGTGACCGCGCGTGATCACCACCCGGGTGGTCCGCCGCATGGCCCACGTCGATGCGGCCGCGTGGGACGCGCTCGAGCACGCCGGCTCGCCCTTCCTCCGCTACGGGTTCCTGATGGCGCTCGAGGAGACGGACTCGATCGGTCGCTCGGCCGGCTGGGAGCCGCGCTACGTCCTGGCCGAGAAGGGCGGCCGCCTGGTCGGCGCCGCCGCGGCGTTCCGCAAGAGCCACAGCTTCGGCGAGTTCATCTTCGACTGGGAGTGGGCCCACGCCAGCGAGCGGGCCGGGCTGGACTACTACCCGAAGCTGGTGGTGGCCGCGCCGGTGACGCCGGCGACCGGACCGCGGCTCCTGCGCGATCCCGGCCTGCCGCCGGCCGAGCGCCGCGCGGTCGGCGTGGCGCTGGTCGAGGCGATCGAGCGAGTGGCCCAGGACGAGGACTGCTCGTCGCTTCACTTCCTGTTCGTCACCGACGAGGAGCGCGAGCTACTGGTCGAGCTCGGCCTGGCCGCGCGGGCCAGCTTCCAGTTCCACTGGCACAACCGCGGCTACCGCGATTTCGACGATTATCTGGCGCGGATGAGCTCGCGCCGGCGCAAGCAGGTGCGCAAGGAGCGCAGCCGGGCGCGCGCGGCGGTGGACGCGGTCGAGCTGGTGCCGGGCGCGAGCATGACCGCCGCCGACCTGCGCGATCTGGAGCGGTTCTACCGGGTGAACGTGGCCGCCCACGGCGGCACCGCCTACCTCGAGCACGGCTTCTTCACCGCGCTGGTCCGCCGCATGCCGGAGGCGGTGCTGATGGCGCGCGCGGTGCGTGGCAAGCGCGCCATCGCCGGCGCGCTGTTCCTCGAGAGCGCCGAGGCGCTGTACGGCCGCTACTGGGGGGCGACCGAGGACGTGCCGCTGCTCCACTTCGAGGTGACCTGCTACCTCGGGATCGAGCGCTGCATCGAGCGCGGCACGCCGCTGTACGAGGCCGGTGCGCAAGGATCCCACAAGCTCCTGCGCGGGTTCGAGCCGTCACCGACGCACAGCGTCCACCGGATGTACCACCCGGGCCTCGACCGGGCGGTGCGCCGGTTCCTTCGCGAGGAGGCGACCGCGGTGGAGAACCAGATGGCGCGGCTCGGCCGGTTGAGCCCGTTCAAGGAGGACGACGGCGGCGAGGCCGGCGCCGAGCCGGACGAATGATCGCGGTGTGAGTTTCGGCCGCAGGTGTGCCACCATCCCGGCCCATGGCCGACAACGATTCCCGCTCCGGCGCGCGCTACGACGACGCCGCGATCAACGAGTACGTGCATCGCGTCCACGGCGCCCACGACGCCGGGCTGGAGCTCGCCTTCCGCACCTCCGAGCGCGAGGACATGCCGGCCATCCAGCTCGGGCAGGGCGAGGGCCGCCTGCTCGAGATCCTGCTCCGCCTGATCGGCGCGCGCCGCGTGGTCGAGATCGGCACGCTGGCCGGCTACTCCGCCATCCGCGCCGCGCGCGCGCTCGGCGACGGCGGTCGGGTGTGGACCCTCGAGCTCTTGCCGGCGCACGCCGAGGTGGCCCGCCGCAACATCGAGGCGGCCGGCGCGGCCGGCGCGGTCGAGGTCCTGGTCGGTCCGGCGCTCGAGATCCTGCCCGGCCTCGAGCAGCACGGCCCGTTCGACGCGGTCTTCATCGACGCGGACAAGGAGAGCTACGACCAGTACGGGCGCTGGGCGCTGCGCAACCTGCGCCCCGGCGGCCTCGTCATCGGCGACAACGCCTACCTGTTCGGCAACCTGCTCGACGACGGCCCCCGCGGCGAGGCGATGCGCCGCTTCCACGAGGAGACCGCCGCGGCCTGCGACTCGGTCTGCGTGCCGACCCCCGACGGCATGGTGGTCGGCATCAAGCGCTGACCGGTGGCCCGGCGGTAGACCGTCGTGCTGGTCTCGCGCGATCAGCTGGAAGCCGGGCTGGCCCGCGCCCGGGCGCAGGTGGCCGAGCCGCGCGCCGGGCTGTACGGCCCGGGCAGCGCGTCGTGGGAGATCAACCGCGAGGTGATCCAGTTGTGGGGCGGCGGGCGCGCCATCCTCATGCAGCTGGCTCATCCGTTCGTGGCCCACGGAGTCGACCAGCACTCCGCGACCCGCACCGACGCGCGCGGCCGGTTCCAGCGCACCTTCGCCGCCGTCTTCGCGATGGCGTTCGGCGAGCTCGACGACGCGGTCCGCGCCGCCCGTCGGGTCCACGCCATCCACACCCGCGTGCGCGGCTCGATCGACGAGGATGTCGGCCGCTGGCCGCGCGGCACCGCCTACCACGCCAACGAGGTCGACGCGCTGCTCTGGGTCCACGCCACCCTGGTCGACACGTCGATCGCGGTGCGCGAGGCGCTGTTCGGGCCGATGGAGCCCGCCCTGGTCGAGCGCTTCTACCAGGAGCAGAAGCGGTTCGCGTACCTGTTCGGCATCCCGGACTCGTCCATCCCGGCCGACCACGCCGGCTTCCGGGCGTACATGGCGCGCATGCTGGAATCCGGCGAGCTCGGCGTCGGTCGGCCCGCCCGCGAGATCGGCGGGTTCGTGCTGGCCGCGCCGAACCCCGCGCTCGGTCCGGTCATGGACTGGTACCAGGTGATGACCGCCGGGCTCCTGCCCGGGTCGCTGCGGGCCGGCTACGGGCTGCGCTTCGGGCGGCTCGAGCGCGCGCTCTACCGCGCGTCGATCCGCGGGATGCGCCCGGTCGTGCGCGCGCTGCCGCGCCGGCTGCGGTACTTCCCGGCCTACCTCGAGGCCGAGGCGAGGCTGAATCTCCGCAGGGCGCCGCGGATCGCGCGCCTGCGCGGCGCGCTGACCGGCATCAGTCCTCGACCTCGGTGAGCCGGCGGACGAGGAAGCGGCGCTCGGCCTCGTTGGCGGCGAGCGCGAGCGCCTCGCGGTAGGCGGCCGCGGCCTCGCGGTTGCGGCCCTGCCGGCGGAGGAGATCCGCGCGCGCCGCGGGCAAGAGGTGGTAGCGGGGCAGGGCGCCGTCGCGGTCGAGCACGTCGAGCAGGGCCAGCCCCGCCTCCGGTCCGTCGGCCATCGCCACCGCGACGGCGCGGTTCAGCTCGACCACCGGTGACGGGGTGATCCCGGCCAGGACCCCGTACAGCGCGGCGATCTGGCGCCAGTCGGTGTCGGTCGGGCGCGCGGCGCGCGCGTGCACCGCGGCGATCGCTGCCTGCACCGCGTAGGGCCCGACCGGTCGGCCGGCCAGCGCGCGCTCGACCAGCGGCAGCGCCTCGCCGATGTCGGCCTGGTTCCAGCGCGAGCGGTCCTGCTCCTCGAGCAGGATCAGGTCGCCGGTGTCGCTGACCCGGGCGGGCCGGCGCGCGTCGTGGAGCAGCATGAGCGCGAGCAGACCCCACGCCTCGGCCTGGTCGGGCAGGAGGCTGACCAGCAGGCGGCCGAGCCGGATCGCCTCGGCGCACAGATCGACCCGCAGCAGCAGATCTCCGGCGGTCGCGGCGTACCCCTCGTTGAAGACCAGGTAGAGGACGGCGGTCACCGCCTGGAGGCGCTCGTGCAGGATCGCCGGTCCCGGCACCTGGTACGGGATCCCGGCCGCGCGGATCTTCGACTTGGCGCGGACCAGGCGCTGGGCCAGGGTGGGCGCCGGGATCAGGAACCCGCGCGCGATCTCGTCGGTGGACAGCCCACACAGGGTGCGGAGGGTCAGCGCGACCTGCGCCTCGATCGCGATGGCCGGGTGGCAGCAGGTGAAGACCAGGCGCAGACGATCGTCGGCCAGGTGGCCGGCCGGCGGGTGATCGTCGGCGGCGGTGGCGATCGCGGCCGGACCGGCGCCACGCTCGTCGGCCTCCAGCGCGGCCAGCACCTCCAGCGCGTCGCGCCGGTCGGCAAAGGCGCGCCGACGGCGAATGTGGTCGACCGCCTTGTTGCGCGCGGTGGTGGTCAGCCATGCCCGCGGGGTGTCCGGCTCGCCGTCGACCGGCCACTGATCGAGCGCGGCCGCGAACGCCTCCTGCAGCACGTCCTCGGCCAGGTCGAAGTCGCCCAGGGCGCGGATGAGCGTGGCCAGGATGCGGCCGGACTCGTCGCGATAGAGCCGGGAGATGCGGTCCGGGAGGTCGAGCATCCGCCGGCCGAGCATAGCCCGGCCAGCGGGGCCGCCCGCGGCTAGCCGTACACCATGATCGGCCGGACCTCGATGCTCCCCCCGTGATGGGCGGAGGGGATGCGCGCGGCCAGCGCGACGGCGTCGTCGAGGTTGGCCGCCTCGACCAGGTAGTAGCCGCCCAGCTGCTCGCGGGTCTCGGCGAATGGACCGTCGGTGGTGAGCGTCTTGCCGTCGCGCACGCGCACCGTGGTCGCGGTCGACACCGATCGCAGCGCATCGCCGGCGCGGAAATGGCCGCTCTTCTTGATGCTCTCGGTGTAGGCGAAGTACGCGGCGGAGAATTTCTCCTGGTCCGCGGCCGACATGTCCTCGAACTTCTTCTCCTCGTCGTAGATGAGCAGCAGGTATTGCATGGTCGTCTCCTGGGTCAGGGCACCGGAGGGCGGCGCCGGTTGGTTGGTTCGTGAGCTGGTCGAACGAGGTGCGCTGGATCGACAGGTGACCTGTATTTTTTCGCGACGCCGCCAGGCTGGCACGCCATCAAACGGCGCGGGCGGAGGAGGCGCCAGGTGCGCAATGCGTGCGCGCCGATCTCCTGCGAAGGGTGACCGGAGCTTGCACACCTCTCATTGAACGGCACACTCACTCGACTTTCCAAACACCCGGAGCGAGCCCTCCGCGAGAACCTTGCATCTCGCCGGCGGCGATCGGCAGCGATGACCCGTGGAGGGTTCGGCGTCCCCTGTGGGTGGCGCACGGTTTTTCTGTAACGGTTCTCCACTCTTGTCCGTGAGTGGAGAGTTACTACACTGCGGACTTAATGCCTGCGGGAGACTCAAGAGAGCCTATGACTTCACGGCGCGTCCTCGTCGTCGATGATGACCGCGACTACGCTGAAATCTTCGCCGAGCTGCTCTCCTCGCTCGGCCATCAAGTCGAGGTGGCGCACGACGGAACCACGTGCCTCGTTCTCGATGAGCGCTGGACCCCGGACATCATCTTCCTCGATCTCGGGCTGCCTGCCATGGACGGCTACGAGGTCGCGCGGAGGCTGCGCCAGCAGCGCGGCGACACCGCGCGCATCATCGCGCTGAGCGGGTTTGGTCAGGCCGTCGACCACGACCGGAGCCGGACGGCCGGCTGCAACGAGCATCTCGTCAAGCCCGCTGCTCTGAATGATATCCTGCGGGCGATGGACGGAGATCGCTGATGGCTTCCCCGCGGCGCCCGGCTGCCACGCCGCCGGGGCGGTTCCCGCCAGCAGAGAGCCACATGCTCAACTACAACCACCTCTACTACTTCCACGTCGCCGCGACCGAAGGCAGCCTCGCTGCCGCGGCGGCCACGCTGGGGGTCACCCAGCCGACCGTGAGCGAGCAGATCCGGGCGCTGGAGCGCGCGCTCAACGCGGCGCTGTTCGAGCGGACCGCGGGCGGCTTGCGCCTGACCGAGACCGGCCGCCTCGCCCACGAGCACACCTCGGTGATGTTCCGGGCCGGCGAGCGACTGGTCGAGGCGCTCGGCTTCGCGCCGAGCATGCTGCCGCGGATCCTGCGGGTCGGGATCAGCGCCGCGGTGGCGCGCACCGCCGCGGCGGACTTCCTCATGCCGCTGTTCGCTATCGGCGACTGCGTGCCGAGCATCGTGACCGGCGACGCGGTGGAGCTGGTCCGCGCGGTGCGGGTCGGCGAGATCGACCTGGTGCTGACCGAGTCGCCGCCGCCGGACAGCGCGGCGCGAGGGCTCGAGATCGCCGAGCTCGCCCGCTCGGTGCTGGTCGCGGTGGCGCCGCCCGACCTCGAGCCGGGCCCGGACTGGCAGGACGTCGGGCTGGTGCAGTACCGCGCCTCGTCCTCGGCGCGCGCGGCGGTGGAGAGCTACCTCGAGGACAACCACCTTCGCCCCCGCCTGATCGGCGAGGCGGACGACGCGCTCCTCATGATCGAGGCGGCGGCGCGCGGTGGCTTCATCGCGTTCGTCCCGCGCTCGGTCGCGCGCGACCCGGTGTCGGCCGGCCGGCTGAAGGTCATCGCCGAGATGGGCGAGTACCACCAGGCCATCCACGCCGTCTACCAGGACGGCGAGGCGGCCGACATGGCGCGGCGGGCGGTGGCGGTCCTGGTCGACCACCTGCGGGCGGCGCCGGACTGAGCTTCTACAGCAGCGCCGCGCTGCTTCGCGAGATCACCAGGCGAAGCGGCGCGGCCAGGAAGCCCTGGTCGATCATGAGCACGTCGCTGGTCGCCGACGGCGGGCCGACGTGGAGCGCGAAGAGGACGTAGCGCCCCGGCGGCAGGGTCGGCAACGCGAAGCGGCCGTCGGCCTCGGTGCTGGACAGCGCGACCGCGCCGGCGTCGAGGAAGATGTCGGCGTCGCCCTCGGCCTCGCCTTCCGGGGCCGGCGCCAGGGCCGGGAACGAGATCAGCAAAGGCCCGCTCCGCGGGCGCGCCCGGTCGCGCGCGGTGCCGGCCGCGAGCATCCCGGGCGCGCCAACGGGGCGCGCGTTGAAGACGACGACGATGGCGCCGGCGAGCGGGTGATCCCGCTCGTCGACCACACGACCGGAGAACCCGGCCGTGAGCCGATCGACCCAGGTCGGCCGACGCTCTTCACGAGAGACGACCTGGACCGGACAATCCGCGCCGGCGGCGCGGACACTCAGCAGTCAACGAGCGGCGAGCTGCGGCTCGTCGAAGGTGGCGAACGATGCCACCTCGTCTTGCGACGGGATGATCTCGGCCGCGGGGGACACGCGAACCCTCGGCTGCAGGCTCAGCTTGGGGAGCTCGGCGCCGAACGCCAGGCCCGAGAGCAAGAGCGCCATCAGGAAGACCGCTGCAAGAGCGACGTCGAGCACCAGCTGTCGGCGGTTGCGAGTGAGAACACCTTCGAGTCGGCTTTGATTCATGACCACCCTCCGGTCCGTGGTCATTGCATCGGATGTGCCGCCTCCTCGAACGAGCCAACCAGGCGGGAAGCCATCGCATGTACCGCCAGGGGCCCGTCACGATCCCTGTCGCACCGCCTGTCGCACCCCTGTCGCACCGTCGCACCCTCGCCCATCCGTCAAACCGGCGCGACAGGATGCCATTCGCAGCGATCGGGCGGCGGGGCTACCGGTAGCTCTGCGGGTCCAGATCGAACCGCTTCACCCAGCGCTGGATCTGTTTTCGATCCTTGCCCATCGCCCGGGCCACGGCGCTGATGTTGCCAGCGTGCGAGCGGAGGCTGGCCACGACCTCGTCGCGCAGGCGGCGGTCCTCGTCGGTGAGGGGGCCGCGCTGGACGTGGTCGATGGGGTCGTCGTCGTCGGCGTCGTCGTCGCGGGCGGCGATCGGGATGCCGGGGGCGGTGCCTCCGCTCGGGCCCTGGCGGCCCGGGATGGGGAGCGGCGTGGCGTGGCCGTCGCCGGCGCCGGGAGGGAGATCCGGTCCGAGGGCGGCCCGGGCGGCGCCCTGGCGCACCTCGCCCGGGAGGTGCTCGAGCTGGATCGGCTCGGTCCCGGCCAGGATCGCGGAGGCCATGAGGCAGCTGTCCAGCTCTCGCACGTTGCGCGGCCAGGCGTAGAGGAAGAGGGCGCGCGCGGCGGCGGCGTCGATGGCGGGAACCGCGATGCCGGTGGCGGCGGCGTGGCGGGCCATCAGCGCGGCGATGAGAAGGCCGATGTCCTCGCGCCGCTGGCGGAGCGGCGGGAGCAGGACGATGTAGCCGGCCAGGCGGGCGTAGAGGTCCTGGCGGAACTCGTCGCGGTCGACCATCGCCCCGAGGTCGCGGTGGGTGGCGGCGATGACCCGGATGTCGACGCCGACCGGGCGGTTGGCCCCGACCGGCATGACCTCGCGCTCCTGCAGGACGCGCAGCAGGGCCGCCTGCGACGCCAGCGGCAGGTCGCCGATCTCGTCGAGGAACAGGGTGCCGTGGTCGGCGCTGCGGACCAGGCCGGGGCGATCCTCGTTGGCCCCGGAGAAGGCGCCGCGCTTGTGGCCGAACAGCTCGCTCTCGATGAGCGAGTCGGGGACCGCGCCGCAGTTGACCGCGACCAGCTCGCCGGGCCGCCCCGACAGCGCATGGATGGCGCGGGCGAGCAGCTCCTTGCCGGTGCCGGACTCGCCGGTCAGGATGATCGGCAATAGCGACCGCGACACTCGCTCGAGCTCGCCGAGCGCGCGGGCGTAGCCGGGCGCCAGGGTGAGGAGGCCGGGCGGGCGGGCGCGCAGCGCGTCGAGCGAGAGGTGGAGGTCGACTGGATCGCCGGGCGCGAGCGGCACGCGCTCGCGGAACCAGAGCAGAGTGTGGCCGAGCTCGATCAGGTCGCCGTCGCGCAGCACCACGCGGTCGACCGCCGCCCCGTTGACCAGGGTCCCGTTCTTGGACCCGGCGTCGTAGAGGATCCAGCGCCCGAAGCTGCACTCGATGCGCGCGTGCTGCGACGACATCCAGCGATCGGGGACCCGGATCAGGAGCTCGTCGCCGGCGGCGCCGGTGTGGCGCTCGGACTCGCGCTCGCGCCCGCGGCCGAGCAGGACCTGCACCACGCCGCCGAGGGCGTGACGCGACGCCCCGGCGGCGAGCCGATCGCACTCCAGGGCCAGCACGAGCACCGGTTGGGGCGCGGGAGCAACGCTGCCCGTGCTCTTCTGCCCGTGCAGGCTGAGGGTCAGATCACCCGTTCCGGGCACTCGGTGGCAATCCTACTGCCAATCGCGGGGCTCGACTAGCCGACCGAGCCCCAAGGGGCGACGGAGGCTACCTCGGAGCTGACGACGGGCACGCCGGGATCGCCACGCCCCATGCAGGTCACGACGGAGCCCCAAGGGGCGACGGAGGCTACCTCGGAGCTGACGACGGGCAGCCGGGATCGCGCCCGCGAAGAGATCCGGAGCGTCGCCGGCCCGACCGGGGTGAGGTCGGCGATTGCCGGCCACGCCCCGTCGTCGGTGTTCACCCGCGGCGGCTGGAGGCGCGCTTCTCCGCCTTGCCGTCGGCCTTGTCGGCCTTGTCTTCCTTGTCGTCCTTGGCCGCCTTGCCGCGCGCGGCGGGCGCCTTCTTGGCTGACCGGCGGCCCTCGCCTTCGCCCGCGGCCTCCGCGCCGTCCTCGCCGCCCATGCCCAGGCTCTTGCGCAGCGCCTCCATGAGGTCGATGACCTGGGCCTGCGGGGCCGGCTCCGGCTGCGCGGTGATCTCCTCGCCCTGCACCTTGTTCTCGATGAGCTCGAGCATCCGCCCCTTCACCTCGTCCTCGTACTTCTCCGGGGCGAACTTCTTCTCCGCGATCTGCTCGATGAGCTGCACGGCCAGCTTCACCTCGGCGGCGGTGGCCGGCTTGCCCTCCTTGATCGGCACCTCGTCGAAGCTCTTCACCTCGTCGGCGTAGTGGAGCTGGTGCATGACCAGCCCCTCCTTGCCGAACGGGCGCACCAGCACCAGGTACTGCTTGCCGCGCGCCGAGTACTTGGCCAGCCCGACCAGCCCGGTCTCCAGCATCGCGTCGATGATCAGGCGATAGGCCCGCTCACCGCCCTTGTCGGGGCCCAGGTAGTAGGTGCGCTCGAAGTAGACCGGGTCCACTTCCTTGGCCGGAACGAACTCGGTCAGCGCGATGGTGTTGTCGGCGACCTCGAGGAGCGCCTTGTACTCGTCGTCGCTCAGCAGCACGTACTGGCCCTTGGCGAACTCGTAGCCGCGCGCGGTCTCGTCGCGCGATACCACTCGATCGTGGGTCGGGCAGATGTACTGCTGCTTGAGGCGCGTCCCGCACTCGGCGTGCAGCATGTTGAAGTGGATGTCGTTGGCGGTCTCGTGCGCCGAGTAGACCTTGATCGGGATCGAGACCAGTCCAAAGGAAACGGTTGCCGAGCTGATGGCGCGTGCGGGCATGAATCAGGGCTCCTCTTTCTAGCTATAGTAACAACGCAATCCTCATGCCCGCGAATTCAGGCTCTGACGACCGGCTCTCTCGCTATCGAGCCAAGAGATCGGCGGGCCGCACACCTGAACCCTTTGGCAGTGGCACGGCGGCAGAACGTGCGCCGGCCCCCGCCGGGCGGGGACGCTTCGTGGTCCAGAAGCACGCAGCGACCCGACTCCACTACGACTTCCGCCTCGAGATGGGCGGCGTGCTGGTGTCGTGGGCGGTTCCGCGCGGCCCCTCGCTCGACCCGAAAGAGAAGCGGATGGCGGTCCTGGTCGAGAATCACCCGGTCGAGTACGCCGACTTCGAGGGGACGATCCCGGAGGGGAACTACGGCGCCGGTCAGGTGATCGTGTGGGATCGCGGCTCGTGGCAGGAGATCGCCGAGCCGGGCGCCAGCATGGAGAGCGGCAAGATCCTCTTCGATCTGTACGGGCACAAGCTGCGCGGTCGCTGGACCCTGGTCCGCACCAAGCGGAGCGCCAACGCGCGCGGTTGGAACGGCTCCGACGACAAGACCGAGGGCCACGAGTGGCTGCTCATCAAGAAGCCGGACGGCTTCGCCGATCCGACCGGCGAGCGGCCGCCCGGCGAGGGCTCGGTCCTGTCCGGGCTCCTGGTCGAGGAGATCGCCGGCGGCGCCGCGCGGATCGACGAGGTGCGGGCCGCGCTGGTCGACGCCGGCGCCCCGCGCCGCCCGGTCGATCCCGAGACGCTCCGCCTCATGCTGTGCGAGAGCCGCGACACGCCGTGGAGCGGGGCCGGCTGGGTGTTCGAGCTCAAGCACGACGGCTTCCGCCTGCTGGCCGGGGCGCGCGGGCGGCGCTCGTACCTGCGCTACCGCGGCGGGCGCGACGCGACCCAGGTCTACCCGGAGATCGACCTCGCGCTGCGCTCGCTGCCGGTCGACTCGCTGCTCCTCGACGGCGAGGTGGTCGTGTGCGACGCGACCGGGCGGCCCGACTTCGGCCGCCTGCAGACCCGCGCCATGCTGAGCCGGCCGCGCGACGTGGCCCGCGCGGCGCTGTCCGATCCGGCGGTGTTCATGGCGTTCGACCTGCTCGCCCTCGACGGGATGGACGCGCGCGACCTGCCGCTGGCCGAGCGCAAGCGCCTCCTGCGCCGGCTCCTGCCCGGCACCGGCGTGCTCCGCTACGTCGACCACATCGAGACCCGCGGCGAGGACTTCTACGCCGGGGTCATGCAGCTCGGGCTCGAGGGGATGGTCGGCAAGCGGGCCGACTCGCCGTACCGGCAGGGCCGCCAGTCGAGCTGGATCAAGGTGCGCTCCATGCGGGAGGGGGACTTCGCGGTGGTCGGCTACACGCCGCCGTCGGGCGGGGCGCGGGCCGGGTTCGGCGGGCTGCACCTGGCGGCGCGGAGCGGTGATGCCTGGGTCTACGCCGGCAAGGTCGGGGGCGGCTTCGCCGAAGCCGAGCTGGTCGCGATCCGCCGCGCGCTCGACGAGTCGCCGCGCGCTCGCTACGACTTCGACGTGCCCGGCTCGTCGGGGCACACCTGGGTCGAGCCGCGCCTGGTCGTGGTCGTGCGCTACAAGGAGTGGCCGGAGGGCAAGCTCCTGCGCCAGCCGACCTTTCTCCGCCAGCGCAGCGACAAGCGGCCCGAGGAGTGCGAGGTCGGCCGGCGCCGGGCCGACGACGAGCCACCCGCGAGCGAGGACGCGGCCGAGGCCGAGGCCGAGGGTGACGGCGAGGAGCCCGCGGTCGCGCCGATCGATCGCACCGTGGTCTTCAGCAACCTGAAGAAGATCTTCTGGCCGGCCGAGAAGTACAGCAAGGGCGACCTCATCGAGTACTACCGCGAGGTCTCGCCCTGGCTCCTGCCGTACCTGGCCGACCGGCCGCTGGTCCTGACCCGGTTCCCCGACGGCATCGAGGGCAAGTCGTTCTACCAGAAGGACGCGCCGGAGTGGGCGCCGGAGTGGGTCCGCACCGAGTCGGTGTGGAGCGAGCACTCGCAGCGCGACATCCACTACTTCGTGTGCGACGACGTCGAGTCGCTGCTCTACGTGGTCAACCTCGGCACCATCCCGCTCCACGTGTGGTGCAGCCGGGTGGCGGACCTGGCCCGGCCGGACTGGTGCATCCTCGATCTCGATCCCAAGGGCGCGCCGTTCGCCGACGTCATCGAGGTCGCCCGGACCATCCGACGGGTGTGCGATTCGATCGAGCTGGAGACCTACGTCAAGACCAGCGGCTCGACCGGGCTGCACGTGCTCATCCCGCTGGCCCGCCAGTGCACCTACGAGCAGAGCCGCACCCTGGCCGGGCTGGTCTCGCGGGTGGTCGAGGCCGAGCGCCCCGACATCGCGACGATGGTCCGGGTCATCGATGCCCGCGGCGGCAAGGTCTACCTCGACTGGCTGCAGAACCGGCACGGCCAGCTCCTGGTCGCGCCGCTGAGCGCGCGTCCGCTGCCGGGCGGGCCGGTGTCGATGCCGCTCCACTGGAGCGAGGTCGAGCCGGGGCTGGATCCGGGTCAGTTCACGCTGAAGACGGCGCGGCGCCGGCTCGAGCAGATGGCCGAGGACCCGATGCGCCCGGTGCTGGACCGGCGCCCGGATCTATTGAAGGCGCTCGGCCGGCTGGACGAGCGGCTGCGGGCGGACCGACGCCCGGCTGCCGTGCCGGCCGCGGAGCCTGCCGCGGAGGCCGTCGAAGAGGCCGTCGATGCGCCTGTCGAGGCGGCGCCGGCAGCGCGGAAGCCGCCCGGGCGGGGTGGGCGCCCGCGGCCCAAAGTGCGGTAACATCAGGGCCGTGATGGAGCTCTACGCCGGGACGAGCGGCTTTTCCTATCCCGAGTGGAGAGGGCCGTTCTATCCCGCTGACCTCCCGGACGCGCAGCTTCTCGCGTACTACGCCGACCGCCTGCGCACCGTCGAGATCAACAACACGTTCTACCGGATGCCGCGCGCCGAGATGCTGGCGCGCTGGGCCGAGCGCGTGCCGGACGGATTCCGATTCGTCCTCAAGGCCCCGCAGCGAATCACCCACAAGAGCCGGCTCGAGGGCACCGCCGACGCGGTCGCCTACCTGTGGCGCACGGCGAGCAGCCTGGGCGGGCGGGTGGGCCCGCTCCTCTTCCAGCTCCCGCCCTACCAGCGGGCGGACGTGGAGCGGCTGCGGCGCTTCCTGGGCGAATTGCCCGTCGGGATGCAGGCCGCGTTCGAGTTTCGCCACGCGTCGTGGAACCAGCCGGAGGTGATGGACGTCCTTCGCGACGCCGGCTGCGCGCTGTGCGCGGCCGACAGCGATCCACCGGCCGAGCCGGTCCCGCCGGAGCGGCTGCCGCGTGGCTCGACCGAGGACGCTGCGATCGAGCCGCATTCCGAGCCGGATCCGGGCGATTCGCCGATGGTCGCCACCGCCGATTTCGGGTACCTGCGCCTGCGCCGGGCCTCGTACACCGACGCCGAGCTGGACGCCTGGATCTCCCGGATCCGGACCGAGGGGCGCCGCTGGCGCGAGGTATACGTTTTCTTCAAGCACGAGGACGCCGGCGCGGCCCCGGCCATGGCCGCGCGCATGAACGCGCGCTTCGCGGCCGCCGCCCCGTTCGCCCGTCCCGGCGCGGAAACGAGCCCCCGGTGGCGGTGAACCTCCAGATCATCCCCGGCAAGGTGGTGTCACGGGCGGAGTTCGTCGCCACCCATCCGCCGTTCTCGATCGCGCTCGACGGCTACGCCCGCGGCGAGCCGTTCCTCGAGATCACGCCGGGCGGTCCGTACCGCAACTTCAACCACCATGAGTCGGTCGACCGCAGCTGCACCTCGGCCACCTGCGAGCAGGTGCGCCGCGCCGTCATCCTGGGCCTGTTCGACCTCTATCACGGCAAGAACGGGCCTCGCGCGACCATCTGGGTCAACGACTGCGACCAGGACGTCTGCCTGGCCACCTGGATCCTCTTCCACCCGCAGCGCGCCGGTGAGCCGTGGGTGCGGACCCTGGCCTACGTCGAGGACCTGCTCGACATGTCCGCCGGCGGCTTCCCGCTGCCGGACCAGCGCGACCTCCTGGGCGAGGTGCGCTGGGTGTTCGAGCCCTACACCGCTCGGCGCCCGTTCATGACCACCCTCGACGCCGACGGCATGGCCCGCATCCTGGACGAGGTCCATCACCGCATCGAGCGGTTCCTGCGCGGGCAGGGCGAGACCATGCCGCTCCTGGGCGACTACCGCGCGGTCGGCGGCGGCGACGGCTGGGTGCTGGTCGACATCGACCACCAGCACGCCCGCCAGAAGATGGTCGAGGCCGGCATCAAGGCGGCGGTCGAGATCTACTCGCGCGCCACCGATCACTTCCTGTACTCGATCTGGCGCCGCTCGGAGTACATCGTCGACTTCCCGGTGGCCGAGATCCTGCGCGCGCTCAACGAGGCCGAGGGCTACACCCCGGACGACCTGCGCGGCTGGGGCGGATCCGAGAACGTGGGCGGGTCACCGCGCGGGCGGGGCAGCCGGCTCACCCCGGAGCAGGTCGAGGCGGTGGTCAACCAGGTGGTCGAGCGGTCCCACGCCGCGCGCCTGGCGGCCGAGCTGCGGGGCGAGGAGTAGACCGCCCGTGCGGATCGTGAGCGTCGGCGGAGGGCCGGCCGGGCTGTACCTCGGCATCCTGATGAAGCGGGCCGACCCGGGCCATCAGGTCATCGTCCTCGAGCGCAACCGCCCCGACGACACCTTCGGCTTCGGGGTGGTGTTCTCCGACGCCACGCTCGAGAACCTCGGCCGCGCCGACCCCGAGAGCTACGCGGCCATCCGCGGCTCGTTCGCGCACTGGGACGACATCGACATCCACTGGCGCGGCGAGATGCTGCGGTCGACCGGGCACGGCTTCTGCGGCATGGAGCGGCGGGTGCTGCTCCAGATCCTGCAGGACCGCTGCCGCGAGCTCGGGGTCGAGCTCCACTTCGAGCGCGAGGTGCGCGACCTCGACGAGCTGGCCCGCGAGGCGGACGTGGTCCTGGGCGCCGACGGCGTGGCCAGCCACGTGCGCGCGGTGCGGGCGGCCGGTTTCGGACCCGAGATCGACGTCCGACCGAATCGATTTGTCTGGCTGGGGACGACGTTTCCGTTCCAGTCCTTCACCTTCTACTTCAAGGAGAACGAGCACGGCCTGTGGCGGGTTCACGCCTACCGCTACCGGGAGAGCGGCTCCACCTTCATCGTGGAGACGACCGCCGAGGCTTTCACCCGGGCCGGGCTGGTGGCGGAGGACGAGGACGCCAGCATCGCGTACCTCGAGCGCCTGTTCGCCGACGAGCTGGCCGGGCACCGGCTGATCAAGAACCGATCGATCTGGCGCAGCTTCCCGACCGTGCGCAACCGGAGCTGGCACGATCGCAACGTGGTGCTGCTGGGCGACGCGGCCCACACCGCGCACTTCTCGATCGGCTCCGGCACCAAGCTGGCGATGGAGGACTCGATCGCGCTGGCCTCGGCGCTGGTCGGCGAGCGCGACGTCGAGGCGGCGCTCGACCTCTACGAGCGGACGCGGCGCCCGTCGGTGGAGTCCCTGCAGCGGGCGGCCCAGGTCAGCCTGGAGTGGTTCGAGGGGACCGAGCGCTACCGCGCGATGGACGGGATCCAGCTCGCCTTCAGCCTCATGACCCGCTCGCTGCGGGTCTCGCACGACGGCCTGGCCCGGCGCGACCCGGCGCTGGTGGCGCGGCTCGACGCGTGGTTCGCGGCGCGCGCCGGGGTGGAGACCCGCTCGCCGGCGCTGGTCCCGGTCCGGCTGGGCGCGGCGGTGCTGGAGAACCGGATCGCGGTCGACGGCGTGCGCGGCGGCCCGGCCGGCGGGGCAGGGCTCGGGCTGCCCGGCTTCGACGGCGTGCGCCCGGCCCTGATGCTGGGCGGAGAGCGGGCCGGCGCGCCGCGCATCGCGCGCATCGCGGCGGGCGATCCGGGGCTGACCGTGGCCCGCGCGGCCGACGCGCTGGCGGCCGGGGCCGACGCGGTCCTGGTCGGCGAGAGCGGAGCCGGGGTGGCGAGGATGGCCCACGTGGCCCTGGCCGACCGGGTGCGCAACGAGACCGGGGCGACGACGATCGTGGCCGGCGGGATCGCCTCGCTCGACGACGTGTCGACCATCGTGGCGGCCGGGCGCGCCGATCTGTGCGTGGTGGACCGGGCGACGCGGTGAGTCGCTCGCGCATGTCCGACGCAACCCAGCGTGACCTCATGCGCGACCGGCCACCGGAGAAGTCCGGCGGACGCCAGGTCGACCATCTCGCGCGCGCGTTCGTATCTCTCATCGATGAACCACATGCGAGCCCATCTCTTCACCCTGCTCTGCGTCTCGGCGATCGTCGTCGGCCTGGCCACGGCGGCATGGACCTGATCGCGCCGCGCCGCCGGGAGCAGCCCGCGCGATCTCGTCGCCGCGCCGCTCCGTCGCCGGTGGGCCGCGCTCATCGTCTCGCCGGCTCCGCAACCCAGGACCGCTCTGCTTGACAGCCTCGCCCCGGGAGCCGACGCTCGCGTCGATGACACCACAGGGGATCGCGTCGCGCATCGACGCGGTGACGGTGTACCGGCGCGGCGCCCGGATCACGCGGGTGGCAGACCTCGCCGCCGACGGGGTGGGCTACCCGCGCTCGGTGCGCCTGACCGGCCTGCCGCTCGGCCTCGACGACGCCAGCGTGCGCGCGCGGGTCGAGCCGGCCGAGCCGACCGAGCTGGCGCTCGGAGCGGGCACCGCGCTGCCGACCGCGGTCGACCTCCGGGTGGTGCTGGACGTCCCCGATCCGGATCCATCGCTTCGCCCGGCCGACGACGCCGAGGTCGAGCGCGCGCGCCTCGACGAGCGGATGCTCGAGCGCGACGTCGCCGACATCGAGCACCAGCTGGCCCAGCTCGAGCGGCTCGGGCTCATCGCGCGCCCGCGCAACAAGGCCGGTGCCGCTCCGTCTCCGTCGCCGACCTCGGCCCGCCTGTCGCTCATCCGGTTCAAGACCGAGCGCGAGCGCCAGCTGGCCGAGGCGCTGCGGCAGGCTCGCGAGCAGCTGACCCGCGCCCGCCGGCGCCGCGACATGCTCGAGGACCTGTTCCGGCGGGCGTCGACCGCGCGCCAGGCTCACGAGCACGAGCTGCGCAAGGCGGTGGTGATCTCGCTGGGCGGCGACGGCGCCGCCGACGCCGGGCCGCGCCGCTGCCGCCTCGTGCTCGACTACCTGGTGCCGGGCGCGCGCTGGGCGCCGGTCTACGCGCTCCGGCTCGACGACGGGATGACCGGCGCGGCGCTGTCGCTGCGCGCGATGGTCGCGCAGGACACCGGCGAGGACTGGGCCCAGGTCGCCCTGACCCTGTCGACCGCCGAGGCCCAGGCGTGGACCGAGCTGCCCGAGCTGGCCTCGATCCGCATCGGCCGCAGGCAGCCGTCACCGCCGCGGGTGGGCTGGCGGCCGCCGCCGACCGGCGTGGACGAGCTCTACCGCGACTGGGACCGCGAGTTCGGCGGACGCGTGCCGCGCCCGACCCCGAGCGCCCAGGGCGTGGGGCTGGCCGACGAGACCACGCGGATCTCGCACATCCTGCCGGGCGATCCGAACGCGATCACCGGCGTGGTGTCGAGGTCGGTGCACGCGCGGCTCGAGGGCCGCATGGGCGGCGACGACTTCGACGAGGACACCGCGGTGCACGCGGCGCCGCCCGCGGCGATGCCGATGGCCCAGCCGATGCCGGCGGGGCGCCCGGCCCCGGGCGCGCCACCGCCGCCCGCCGCGCGAGGCCGGCGAACCACCGGGAGCATGGCGGCGGCGCCGGGCATGATCCGCACGCTGTCCGCGCGCCAGGTCGACAAGAAGACCGCGCCGGCCGCGGTGGGGGGCGGCGGCGCCCCGATCATCAGCGGCTACGCAGCCTCGGCCGGGTTCGCGCCCGGCGAGCCGCCGCCGCCGGCCCAGCCGCGCCCGGTCGAGCTGGAGGCGAGCGCCGATCTGCTGCGCTACGGCGACCTCCGCATGCCGCCGGCCTCGTCGCGCCGGCGCGGCCGGCTGGTCCTGGCCAGCCGGGTCGAGCTCTACCTCGCGCTCCTCATCGAGCAGCGGGTGGAGGTGCGCTTCGACGTGCTCGGCGCGGTCGAGGGCGCCCGCCAGCGCTCGCTCGCGGTCACCCTGCCGCCCGGCTGCGTGCTGTCGTGGGCCGAGGGCTACGACTACGCCTACCGGGCCGAGTCGCGGGTCGACGTCCCGTCCGACGGCGACGCTCACTCGTTGCCGCTGGTCGACCGGCGGGCGAAGAGCGAGCCGCTCTACGTGGTGGTGCCGCGCGAGTCGACCGACGTCTTTCGCACCGCCACCGTCGCGAACCCGCTCGAGTCGCCGCTCCTGCCCGGGCCGGTCGATGTCTACCTGCGCGGCGACTTCCTCCTGACCAGTCGCATCGAGCTGACCGCGGCGCGCGGCAAGCTCACCGTCGGGCTCGGGGTCGAGCAGGGCATCAAGGTGGCGCGCAACACCCGCTACCGGGAGGAGAGCGCCGGCCTGATGGGCGGCGCGCTGGTCCTCCACCACCACATCGACGTCGAGCTGCGCAGCAACTTGAAGGTGCCGGCGCCGATCGAGGTGCGCGAGCGCATCCCGGTCATCCGCGAGGACGAGGACGACATCCAGGTGACGGTTCCGTCGGTGAAGCCGGCCTGGGAGGCGTGGGAGCAGGACCTGGCCCGGCCGAGCGAGCCGCGCCTGCGCGGCGGCTACCGCTGGCGCCTGACCCTGGGCGCCGGCGCGCGCGAGGAGCTGCGCGCCGACTACGACATCCGCATCCCGGCCAAGCAGGAGCTGTCGGGCGGCAACCGGCGCGAGGGATGAGCATGGCGAGACAGGACGAGGGACGCGCGGCCGAGGAGGCGCAGGCGCCGGGCGACGCACCGGCGGGTCGCGACGCGCGCGCGATCGACCTGCCGGTCGCGGTCGTGACCCTGCTGGAGGACCGCGCCCACGTGGTGCGGCGCGGCAACCTGTCGCTGGCCGCGGCCAGCGAGCGGATCCTGGTCGAGCGCATCTCGCCGGTGGCCAGCGACAAGACCCTCGCGGTCGCGGTGGTCGAGGGCAGCGGGGTGACCGTGGTCGACGCGCGGATCCGCCGGCGAGCGGTGGTGCGCCTGCGCGACGACGCCGCGTCCCCCGACGGTGACACCGAGCGCGACGCGCTCGAGCGCGAGCGCGACGCCCTGGTCCTGAACCTGGTCGGGCTGCGCAACGAGCGCGATCTGGTCGCGCGCGAGGGCGCGGCGATCGAGCGGGCCGCGTCGCTCGCCATGGTCGAGCTCAGCGAGGACGTGGCGTGGGGCGCCGAGGTCGAGGGGACCTGGACCGAGCGGCTCGACGAGCTGGCCCGGGCCCAGGCATCGCTCGGCAAGCGCCAGGTCGAGCTCGACAGCGAGATCGAGCGGCTCGACATGGTGCTGGCCCGGCTCAGCCTGCGCATCGAGTCGTTCGACGGCCCGGCCGACGAGGAGCGCGCCGACCTCGAGATCGATCTGCGCGGCCCGGTCGGCGCCACCTGCGCGCTGCGAGTCGAATACGCGGTGCCGGGCGCGTGCTGGCGACCGTGCCACACCGCGCGCCTGGGCGAGGCGGCGGCGGCCGGCGCGACCACGCCGGAGGTCGAGATCGACACCGACGCGTGCGTCTGGCAGAACACCGGCGAGGACTGGCGCGAGGTCGAGCTGGTCCTGTCCACCGAGCGCGCGTCGCTCGGGGTCGAGCCGCCCCACCTGGCCAGCGACGTCCTGCGCGCGGTCCGCCGCAGCGAGACGGTGGTGGTCGAGGCGCGCGAGCAGGAGATCGAGAACACCGGGCTGGGCCAGGCCGGCGACGTGACCGTGCCGGTGCGCGCGGCGTCGGCCGAGCTGCCCGGCATCGACGACGCCGGACAGGTTCAGACCTGGCGCGCGGCCGAGCGCGCGTCGATCCCGTCCGACGGCCGACCCTACCGGGTCCGGCTCGGCTCGTTCCGCTCCGCGGCCGAGGTCGAGCTGTGCGCGCACCCCGAGGTCGGCCCGTCGGTGCTGCTGAAGAGCACCCAGACCAACCGGGGCGCCGGGCCGCTCCTGGCCGGCCCGGTCGACCTGGTCCGCGACAGCGGCCTGTGCGGCCGCACGTCGATCCGCTACGTGGCGGCGGGCGAGCGCTTCGAGCTGGGCTGGGGCCCGGATCCCGACCTGCGGGTGTCGCGCGAGGTCGAGGCGCTCGACGAGAAGTCGCGCATGCTGAGCGCCTGGTCGGTGCGCCGCACGTTGGTCAGGATCAAGCTGTCCAACCTGGGCGGCCAGACGCGGCGGGTGACCGTGACCGAGCGCCTGCCGGTCTCGGAGGTGGAGAAGGTGCGCATCTCGGTCGACGCCGAGCGCGTCACCGGCAAGCGCCGCCCGGACGAGAACGGCTTCCTGCGCTGGCCCGTCGTGCTGGAGCCGTCCGGGCACGACACGCTCGAGCTGGTCTGGGAGCTGCGCCGCCACGACGACGTGGTCGGCGTGTAGCGAGCGTCGGGGGCGTCCGCGGGCTACCCGATGAACTTGTGGCGGTGCTCGGGCGCCGGGACCGGGCACGCCTCGAGCCTGCCGCCCAGGCGGTAGCGCCGGCTGGCCAGCGTGCGGTAGCCGAGGTCGAGGAGCGCGGTCGGAAGCACGCGGAGCGCGTGGAGAAGGATCCAGCCGCGCCCGAGCGAGGCCAGCGCGATGAGCCCGGCCCGCCCGCGCCGCCACACGCGCTCGTCGGGCTGGCCGGCCCGCTCGATCAGGTAGAGCGTGCTGAGCTCGTCCGGATCCCCGCCGCGCGCCCGCACCAGCCCGCGCCCGAGCTCGCCCTGCAGCGAGGTGAAGCGGAACCGGTCGCGCCGGTCGCGGCGCAGCATGAAGGTGACCAGCCCGTTGCAGAGGCCGCACACCCCGTCGTAGAGGACCAGCGTGGCGCCGGGCGGGACCGACCCGACCGCCTGCGCTTCGGTGTCCGCCGGCGTCACGACCCGCTCAGAGCGGCTGGCCGGCGAACAGCGGGCCGAGCCGGTCGATCACCGCCTGGTGCACTCGCCCGTTCGAGGCCACCAGCCCGCGCTGGTGGTTGATCACCTCGTCGTCGTAGCGCAGGAGCTCGCCCTGGATGTCGGTGAGCTTGCCGCCCGCCTCGACCAGCAGCGCCTCGGGACCGCAGGTGTCCCAGCTCGACGTCTTCGACGACGGGTTCACGTACAGGTCGCGCGCGCCCATCGCGATGACGCCGAGCTTGAGCCCGATCGATCCGATGTTGAGCTCGTCGGTGATGCCGAGCGCGGTCTTGATCTGATCGATGCTCGACCCGCGGTGCGACTTCGACGCGACCAGCCGCACCCCGCTCAGCTCGTCCACACTCGACACCTCGGCCCGCACCGGCGCCGCGCCGCCGGCCACCAGCCAGGTTCCCCCGCCGGTCGCCGCCGCGATCAGCCGGTCGTGGATCGGCTGGTAGATGACCCCGACCGCCGGCCGGTGGTCGACGCACAGCCCGATCATCACGCAGAAGCCGTCCTCGCCGCGGATGAAGTCCTTGGTGCCGTCGATCGGATCGATGTACCAGACTCGCCGTGCGCGCAGCCGGCGCAGATCGTCGGCGTTCTCCTCCGAGATGATGACGTCGTCGGGGAACGCCCGGCGCAGCCCGCCGACGATGAGCTCGGAGGCCTGGCGGTCGGCCACGGTCACCGGCTCGTTGCCGGCCTTGCGCTCGACCTCGAGGTCGGCGCCGTGGAACTTCAGCACCAGCGCGCCAGCCTCGCGCGCCAGCCGCTCCGCCGCCGCCACCTCGGCGCCGAGCTGGTGGCCGACGAGAGAGGTCCCCTCCATCAGCCGTCCACCTCCGCGGTCGCATGCGAGAGCACCACCTTGTCCTCCTGGGTGGCCACCTGCAGCACCCACTGGCCGGGCGTGATCTGCCAGCCGGACGTGGTCAGGGTGTCGCCCGGGAACACCACGCCGCTGAAGCGCGCCGCGAAGCTGCGCAGGCGGGCCGGATCCGCGCCGCAGGCGCGCTGGATCAGCGCGCGCCCGGCGAATCCGTAGGTGCACAGCCCGTGCAGGATCGGCCGGTCGAAGCCGCCCAGCTTGGCCGCCTCCGGCGCGATGTGGAGCGGGTTGAGGTCGCCCGACAGCCGATAGAGCGCGGCCTGCTCGGGGGTGGTGGCCTGGACCTCCACGAAGTCGGCCGCCCGCTCGGGCGGCTCGGCCGCGCGCGCCTCGGGGCCGCGCTCCCCGCCGAACCCGCCCGCGCCGCGCACGATCAGCGAGAACTCGTTCTCGAACAGGGGCGCGCCGCTGCCGTCGGTGGTGCGGGCCACGACCACGACCAGCGCGTTCTTGCCCTTGTCGTAGATCCCGGTCACCTCGGTGGTGGTCATGAGCTCGCCGCGCGGCGGGATCGCCCGGGTGAGCCGGATGGTCTGCTCGCCGTGCAGGATGGACAGCGGCGGCACGCCGAGCGCGCCGACCACCTGCCCGATCGCGCGGAACGACGGGATCACCGCGAAGGTGGGCAGCACCTTGGGGCCGCGACCCTCGTAGAGATATTCGACCTCGCCGATGCGTGCTCCGACGCCGAGCGCGTAGAGGACGGTGTCGCGCCAGGTATAGGCGTGGCGCACCGAATCGAGTGGCGCACCGACCAGATCCAGCCTGATTGTCATGGGGGCGGACCTTAGCACGCGCGGCGAGTCCGCAGCCGCCGGTGTCCGCCGCCGCTGGCTACGCCGTTCCGACGGCGGCGGGCTGGTCGCAGAACCGCGCGACCAGGTGGAGGAGCGAGTCGAGGCGCAGGGGCTTGATGAGGTAGCCCGCGGTCTTGAGCGCCATGGCGTGGCGGGCCACGTCGCCGGCGCCGGAGAGCAGCACCACCGGGATCGTGGTCAGGGACGGCTCCTCGAGCTGCTGGGAGCGGAAGTCCCAACCGTTCATGATCGGCATCATCAGATCGAGCAGGATGAGGTCGGCGTGATGCCCGGCCTGGCGCAGCCAGTCGAGCGCCTCTTGCCCGTTGGCGACGGTCGCGACCTCGTACCCTTCATGGCGCAGGAGATCGGCGAGATCGATGCGGATGTCGAGATCGTCCTCGACCAGCAGGATGGCGCTCATATACAGCGGGACCCCCTACTGCTTCGGCCAGATCGAGAGAGAGCAAACCCTCTTTCCGCCCGAGTTCGCGCAAGATCGACGCGGACGAACCCCCGAGGGGGGGCATGCCCCGGCCCCGCGCGGGCGAACCCATCCATGGATGGCGTTCGGGTGTTACGAGTTCGCCCCGCCTCGCGGCCAGAGGAGAGCGCGGGTCTCCTCGACGGTGGCCGGCTGGCGCCCGGACAGCCGGATGAGGTCGACCGCGGCCGCGCACAGGTCCCCGTTCGAGCGGGCCATCGCGCCGTCGGGCAGGTAGAAGTTGTCCTCCAGCCCGACCCGGATGTCGCCGCCCAGGGCCAGCGCCGCCATGCACAGCGGCCACTGCTCGCGGCTGATGCCGATCACCTTCCAGCGCGACCCGGCCGGGGCGCAGCTGGCCTGGAACGCCAGGTGGCGGGCGGTGGCCGAAATGCCGCCCAGCACCCCCATGATGAACGAGAAGTGATAGGGCGGGTCGATGAGGCCCAGCTCCTCCAGCACGGCGTACGACCCGGTGTGGCCGGTGTCGAAGCACTCCATCTCCGGCTTGGCGCCGGCCTCGCGGATCGCGCGGGCGAACGCGATGATGTCGTCGAACGAGTTCTGGAAGATGAACTGGAACGCGAACTCCTTCTTCTCCGGCTTCCACTTCGCGTAGTTCATCGAGCCCATGTTGAGCGCGGCGATGTGCGGCCGCGTCTTCAGGTGCTCGACGCGCGAGGTCATCGGGCCGGCCCCGCCGGTCGACCAGTTGATGAGCACCGGGCTGCGCGCCTGGATCTCCTCCTTGATGCGGCGGAAGGTGTCCGCCCCCCAGGTCGGGGCGCCCTCGTCGGTGCGCGCGTGGACATGGACGACCGCGGCGCCGGCCTCGTGCGCGCGCCGCGCCTCCTCGCCGATCTCGGCCGGCGTGTACGGGATGGCCGGGCAGTGCTTCTTGGTGGTGACCGCCCCGGTCAGGGCGCAGGAGAGGATCACCTTGTCTGCGTTCGCGGAGGACATCGCGGGCTCCTGGGCTGGTCGGTCGAGGGCAGTCACTTTACCAGCTGATCGAACACGCCGTCCCACGCCCCGTCGGGCGGGCGCGCGCGCAGCGCCGCGATGCGATCGATCAGCACCTGGGCGGGGCCGTCGCCCGGGTTGCGCGCGAGGAACCCGCGCAGCCCCGAGTCCGCCTCCTCCCAGCGACCCGCGCGGTAGTCGGTCAGCGCCGCGCCGAACCCGGCCAGCGAGTCGGGCGAGAAGCGAGCCGAGCCGCGCGCGCCGCACAGCTCGTGCACCGACTCGACCCCCTCGCGGCCCTTGACCCTGACCGAGTCGAGCTCGCGGAACACGAACTCGGCGCCGGCCAGCCCGGCGGTCTTGGCGCCGACCAGCACATCGACCCGGTAGTCGCGGGTCAGCGCCTCGAGGCGCGCGCCCAGGTTCACCGCGTCGCCCAGGACGGTGTAGTCGAAGCGAACCTGCGATCCCATGTTGCCGACCGACATCGGCCCGCTGTTGATCCCGATGCCGACGTGGACCGGCGGCAGCCCGCGCCGCTCGAACTCCGCGTTGAGCGGGCCGAGCGCGTCCAGCATCGCCAGCGCGGTCCGGCAGGCGCGCGGAGCGTGATCGGGGACCTCGAG
Organism: Kofleriaceae bacterium; assembly: GCA_035489015.1. Lineage (GTDB taxonomy): Bacteria > Myxococcota_A > Polyangia > Haliangiales > Haliangiaceae > DATFRY01. The sequence continues at coordinate 36,840 of DATHKR010000310.1, forward strand.
CGGCGCGCCGTACACCGCCATGAGCGCGTCGCCGATGTACTTGTCGAGCATCCCGCCCTGGTCGAGCACCAGGCTGGTCATCGGGGTCAGGAACTCGTTCAGGTACTCCGAGAGCACCTCCGGCTCCAGGTTCTCGGCCGAGCGCGAGAACCCGCGGATGTCGGAGAAGAGCACGGTCAGCTCGCGCCGCTCGCCGCCCAGCCGGATGCGCGACGGATCGGCCAGCAGCCGCTCCACCACCCCGGGCGGCACGTAGCGCGAGAACGCCGAGCGAAGCCGCGCCTTCTCCCGCCCCTCGGTGGCGAGCCCGGTCGACAGCGCCGCCGCGGTGACCAGGGCCGCGGCCAGCACCGGGGCCACCAGCGGGATGAGCGTCGAGTGCGCGGCGTAGAGGAGCTGACTGGTCGCGAAGTAGGCGGTGACCGCGACCGCCGCGCCGACCCCGACCACCCACGACCCGCGCTGGCGCACCCGGCGAAGCTGGAGCGTGGTGATGACTGCGCCGAGCCCGACCAGGAGGAGCAGCGCGACCCGCGGCTGGACCCGCTGCAGCAGCTCGCCGTGGAGGAGGTTGTGCAGCAGCGTCGCGTGGCCCTCGACCCCGGGCAGGATGTTGTCGAACGGCTCGATGATCGTGTCGCGAGCCGCATCGGTGTATCCGATGAGGGCGATCTTCCCGGCCAGCGATCCGGCCGGCGCCGCGCCGCGGACGACATCGACCGCCGACACATGAGGGAACGTGCGAGCCGGGCCGAGATACGACAGCGTGGCCAGCCCGCGGTGATCGACCGGAACCCGCCGCCCGCCTGCCAGCTCGACGAAGTCGTCCCCGGTCACGTAGCTGATCCCCTGATCGCCCGGGTCGCCCGACTCCGCGGCCAGCGCCGCCGCCGCCAGCGACAGCCCGAACGCGGCGTAGTAGGCCCCGCCGTACTCGAGCACGAGAGGGACCCGCCGGACCGCCCCGTCGCCATCCGGCGTGATGTTGACGAACCCGGCGCCCGCCGCCGCCGACGCGATCGCCGGAAGCGAGACCGTGGCCGCCGCCGCGCGAGCCGGCCGCCGCCCGAGCGGCTGATCGATCACCACCGCCTCCCCGAGCCGGGCGCGCTCCAGCCCGGCCGGAGCCGGCCGCGAGCCGCGCGGAGCGTCCTCGTCGAGGTGCAGCAGGAACGCCAGGTGAAGCGGCGCCGCCGAGCCGACCGCGCGAGCCAGCACATCGTCGCCGCGCAGCTCCTCGAGCACCGCGGCCAGCGCCGAGCGAGCCGCGCCGACCGCCGACGACAGCGACGAGGGCAGGGGAGCCGACCGCTCCGACATGACCGCGCCGATCCGCGCGAGAGCATCCTCGACCAGACTCACCACCCGCCGGTCCAGCCGGATCTCCGGCTGAGCGAAGAAGAGGTCGAGCCCGATCAGCGCCGGCCGCTCGGCGGCGACCGCGGTCAGCAACCGGGCCAGCCCGCGTCGGGTCTGGAACAGCTCGGGAGCCTGCGCATGAGTGCGGTCATCGAGACCGACGATGACGATCCGATCGTCCGACGGAGAGCGAGCCCCGACCAGCCGCGCCCGGGCGTCCTCGGTCGTCTCCTCCCACGCATCGAGCCCCGGCAAAGAGAGCCACCGGGCCAGGTGCGCGGCATAGAGCAGCGCACAGACCAGGGTCGCCAGCCCCGAGGCCAGAAGCGGAGCATTCAGCCGAGTGGCCCAAGTGAGCGCGATCCGCCGCCGCCCCGGCACGGCGCCAGCTTAGCCCAACCGGCCGCGTGATACCGTCCGGCCGTGCCCACGCTAGAACGCGACGGAGCAAGCATCTACTACGACGTCCAGGGCGCCGGCCCGCCCCTGATCCTGGGCCACAGCCTCCTCTTCGATGGAAGGATGTGGGAAGGCCTGGTCCCCCGACTGGCAAAGGACTTCCGCGTCCTCAACGTCGACGCCAGAGGCCACCGCCACTCCACCACGCCGGGCCGCTTCACCCTGGAGGACCTCGCCGACGACTGGCTGGCGATCCTCGACCAGGAGAAGATCGAAAAGGCCCTCCTCTGCGGCCTGTCGATGGGAGGAATGACCGCCATGCGCCTGGCCCTCCGCGCCCCCCATCGAGTCGCCGCCATGGCCCTCCTCGACACCAGCGCCGACCCCGAGCCCGTCGCCCAGCGAAGAGCCTACCGGGTCCTGGCCGAGATCCAGCGAGCCATCCGCCTCGATCCCCTCGTGACCCCGGTAGTGAAGCTGAAGATGTTCGGAGAGACCACCCGCCGGACCAGACCCGAAACCGTCGCCAAGGGCCTCGCCATCTTCCAGGACCAGGACCCCAAGGCCCTCTACCCGGCCCTCCGCGCCGTCTTCGACCGCCCCTCGATCGCCCGTCACCTCTCCAGCATCGCCACCCCGACCCTCGTCCTCTGCGGCCAAGAAGACGTGGCGACCCCGCCCGACCGCTCCCAGAAGATCGCCACCTCCATCCCCGGCGCCACCCTCCACATGATCCCCGAAGCCGGCCACCTCTCCGCCCTCGAGCAACCAGCCACGGTCGCCGACCACCTCGAGCCCTTCCTAGCCCGCCACGGCCCGCCCCCGAACTGACCCCGCGAAGAACCAGAACCAACTTCCCCCCGCCCCATCCCTTGACGCCCATCAGCGTCCATGGCACAAACCTTCTCCGTTACAGCACTTCTCGTTGCGGGGTGGAGCAGTCCGGTAGCTCGTCGGGCTCATAACCCGAAGGTCGCAGGTTCAAATCCTGCCCCCGCTAC
>DATHKR010000311.1:0-3921 GCA_035489015.1 Kofleriaceae bacterium
CGAAGCATGAATGGATCAACGGGCTGGTCTACGCGATGTCACGCGGTACGCCCGAGCACGGGCGGCTGTCTGCCGCGATGGTTCGCGCGCTGCCGCAAGACGCCGAGTGCCGTGTCTACTCGTCCGATACGCTCTTCTACATCGAGAAGGCTCAGCATTCGACGTACGCCGATGCGAGCATCGTGTGCGGTGCGATCCTGACACGCGGAGCGAAGGACAAGAACGGTAAGAGCCTGGGCGAAGCGATCACCAATCCGCGAGTCGTCGTGGAGGTGCTGTCCAGGTCGACCGAACAACGAGACCGCAACGAGCGCTTCGCGCTTTTTCAGCAGCTCGACTCTCTCGAGGAATACGTCCTCGTGTCTCAAGACGAACGGCGGATCGAGGTTCGCCGGCGCGAGGGGCGCAACTGGAGTCCCGAGATCCGAGTCTCCGGCGAGACAATCCAGATCCACGGTCTCGACATCGCCGTCGATGCGATCTACGCCTGAACTCAGGCGCTCCGAGAGGTGTGGCCACCCCCATGGAGAGTTCGCTGATCGCACCTCCGCCAGACGTCGGCTTGTGAGTGAACGGGGCGCTCGGGTGCGTGGACGACGACCCGCACTACCCGCCTCGGAACGATCCGGAGCCGCCCGGCACCACCGTTGACGCCGGCTCGCCGGACGCGTCGATTCCGATCGAGGTCGCCTCCGCTTGCGCCGAGATGGCGAAGGCGTGGTGCGAGGCGGCGATCGTTTGCGATCTCGACACTCCCACTCCGGGGCAGGAGACGATGCCCGCCTGCAAGCGCGTGCGCACGACCGAGTGCAACACGAACCGTACCGGACCGGTGCTGTCGCAGGAGCTGGACCGCTGTCTCACGGCGATCACAGAACAGGGCTGCACCGCGGACATGCACTTTCCGGGCTGGCGCGCGTGCTGTGGGACACGGAGCCGCCGGAGGCCGTCCGTAGCTCGCGGACTCGGTCAGCAGTGACCGGCAGTGAGAGCTGCACGGTGCATGGAGCGGGAGGCTGGCACCGGTGCGCGTCACCTGGGACGTCCCCTGTGCGCGGCTTCGGCAGGGCGCACCAACTGCTCGGAGGCAATCGCGCGGGAGGAGGCTCGCGGGTTGCAGAGTGGGTGCTCATGCGCGCCCTCATGTCCTGCACCGCGTCGTTCTCGATCCTCGTGGCGGCTTGTGCCGTCGAGCCGACTCCGCCGGTCGAGATCGACGAGTCGGCGGCCGCGGCCGCCGGGTCCTCACCCATCACCTGCTCGCAGTCGGGTAGCACGGTCGTCGTCAGCAACGGGCGGTACCGGGCCACGCTGAGCACGGGAAAGCCGCTGGTGGTGGATGAGCTGGTCGGTGGGAGGCCCGGGGAGCGTCTGGTCAGCCGCGATCGACTTGTGGTCGACAAGGCGGGGCTGGTGGAGCCGAGCATCTCGCTGGACCGCTGCAGGTCCTATCACGCTCGGGTGTCGATCCATGGGAATCATCCGAGCCTTCCTCTTCATGTGCGGAGGACCTTCGAATTCACTCGCAGCATGAATGTGTTCGAGACGATCGAGCTGCTCCCGGGTGGGGCCGGGGCGGTCGCCCCGATCTCGTGGGCGGTGGATACGGTGGGAAACGGTCGGGTGATCGCGTACGCGAGCACCAAGGACCTGCTGGTCGAGGACCCGATGGGGCCGCTCGGCGGGATGGACGACGAGCTGCTCGGATGGGAGTCGGCGTCGACGCCGGTGGCGAGCGGGGCGCTGGGGTGGACGCGGTCGATGAGCGCCAACATCCCTCCCCGGAACACGTTCCTGGCCAATCAGGTGCTCCAGCTGGACGGCAGCCCGACCAACCGGCTCGATTTCGGGCTCTATCAGTACCTGGTCCACCCGTTCTATTCGGGCCTCGGTCTTCGCACCGGGGAAGGCTCGGCGCCGGGGACCTTCCGCTTCATCGACTTCAACGCGTACAAGTACGCGATGGAGGACCTGGGACCGGTCCCTGCCGGGCCGGGCAGCGGCCTCGCCGAGGACACGCTCATCCGCCTCGGCGTCCACCTGCAGGAGCGGCTGTTGCAGGACGGCGGCTGGTTCAGGTATCCGGCCTGGAGCATCTATCCCGACGGGGACTCGTTCACCACCAACGGACGCTGCCTGCCGGTGCTGGCGTACCTGTGGGCGCACCTGGCGGTGACCGACAGCGGCACCAGCTTCGTCCACCACCCCGGCGATCACGACGAGATCTACGACCGGCTGCAGGATACGTTTCGCTTCCTGGATGAAGGCGCGGCGGAGCCGACCTTCGCCGATCGGCTGGGCGGCAATGGCCTCACGTACCTGTCCTACTCGCTTCACCTCAAGGAGAAGCTGGGCAACTTCGGCGGCGCGGTCATCAACAGCCACTCGGAGGCGCTCCACTTCATCTCGATCATGATCGAGGCGAGCCAGCTGCGCGGCCGGGCTGCCGACCGGGTCGGCTGGGAGACCCTCCTCGACGTGTACTTTCCCGGCACGCGGAGCCTGTTCGGGGATCTCTACCCCGGCCATCAGGACGGACAGGTCTATCCCGGGCTCATCGACTACGCGACCAACCAGCGAAACATCTACAACGTCGACCCGGGCGTCCCCTACCCGTCGATCACGTTCCAGTCGCTGGCCGCGCCGTACCTCATGCGCGGCGAGTACGAGATCGAGTTCGCCGACGTGGTGGAGCGCTACGCCCGCGGCGACACGTCTCCGTTCGACGAGGAGTTCGAGCCGGCCGAGCAGGCTCCGCTGGTCGGGGCGCTGTGGCGCGCGTTCCCGCCCAGCCTCGCGCTCTCCTTCTCCGACGAGAGCCCGCCGCGCCACTTCACCGGCGAGCGCTGGGATACCTGGACCATGCACCCCCGGGTGCAGGTCCTCGGCGGCGACTTCAACGGCGATGATCGCGCCGATGTCCTCAAGCTCGACGTGCGCGAGGACGGCGGTCAATCGCCGGCCGGCAACGTGTACGTCGCGCTGGCCCAGGCGGGCGGCGGCTTCGCCACCGGCGGGCCGTGGGCCACCTGGACGACCTACGCCGACATGAAGGTCGTCACCGGCGACTTCGACGGCGACGGCAAGACCGACCTCATGAAGCTGGACTATCCGCTCGGCGGCGGCAACGGGCTGGGCGGCCTCTGGGTCGGGCTGTCGACCGGCTCGGGCTTCACCAGCCAGCACTGGGGAGACTGGCAGACCAACTCGAGGTCCCGCCTCCTGGCCGGCGACTTCAACTGCGACGGGCTGACCGACGTGATGATGGTCGAGGTGGCCGCCGACGGGACGCAGATCCCCGACGGTGAGCTGCGGGTCGGGCTGTCGACCGGCAGCTCGTTCGACACCAGCCAGCCGCCGTGGGCGCTGTGGACCACCCACGGCAAGATCGTCGTCATGGCCGGCGACTTCGACGGCGACCATTGCGAGGACGTGATGAAGGTGGACGTGGCGACCGACGGCAGCGCCGGCTCGAGCGGCCTGTGGGTCGGGCTGTCGAGGCGACGACTGGTCGGCTCACCGCCGCGCGAGGTGTGGAGCTTCGACACCGGCGCGCCGTGGGCCACGTGGTTCACCCACGACGCGATCCCGTTCCGCACCGGCGACTTCAACGGCGACGGCAAGACCGACGTGCTCAAGGTGGACAACGACCGCGCCAATCCGGCCACCGGCGGGGTCTGGGTCGGGCTGTCGACCGGTGCCGGCTTCGCCACCCGCCAGTGGGCCAGCTGGTACACCCACGAGCGAATCGATGTGCTGACCGGCGACTTCGACGGCAACGGCAAGAGCGACGTGATGAAGCTCGACGTCGCGCCGGACGGCAGCACCGCGCGGGGCGGGCTCTGGGTCGGCCTGTCGGACGGCCACGACTTCACGACCCGCGAGTGGGCCCGCTGGGACACCTACGACTCGATGAAGGTG
>DATHKR010000312.1:0-7817 GCA_035489015.1 Kofleriaceae bacterium
GCACGGCTTCGTGGTGAGCGCGGCCGGCCGGTGGACCGTGGTGCAGCAGGGGATGAGCCCGGGCCAGCGCATGGCGCGCCGCTACCACTGGCTGTCCGAGGGGCTGGAGAGCTTCGTCGATCGGCCCCACGCGGCGGTCGACGGGCCGCCGGCCGGGACGATCCTCAACATGACCGATCGCGGCGCGGCCCCCTCGCGCGCGGTCCAGCTCGACCTCGTCGCCGGCGGCCCGGATCGCGTCTTGCGCGCGCTCGTCGACGCGCGCGGGCAGCCGCAGCCGCAGCTCACCATGCCCGGCCACCACGCGGTCGGCGCCGCCGACGTCTCGCTGCGCCGGCTCCACGCGTCCCTGCGCGCCGCCGCCGAGGTCGGCCCGCGCGCGTACGAGGACCTCCTCCTCGTGCCCGGGGTCGGCGCGCGCACCGTCGAGTCGCTGGCGCTGGTCGCCGAGGTCATCCACGGCGCGCCGGCGCGCTTCTCCGACCCGGCCCGGTTCTCCTACGCGCACGGCGGCAAGGACGGCAGCCCGTTCCCGGTGCCCCTCGCGGTCTACGACCGGACCATCGCGGTGATGCGCGACGCGGTCGGCCGCGCTCGCCTCGGCCAGGATGACCGCATGGCGGCGCTGCGCGAGCTCGACCGGCAGAGCCGCGCGCTCGAGGGGACGCTCACCGGCCCCTCGCTCGCCGATCTGTTCGCCCGCGAGCGGGGTCGCGCCGCGGAGCTCGGCGGCCGCACCGTCCTCGACGACCGCCGGGCTCGACCGAGCTCGCGCTCGACATCGACCTCGACCTCGAGCGCACCCGCGCCGGTCCCGGCTCAGCTCGGCCTGCCCGGCATGTCGTCTCCGACGGTCGCGCCCACGAACGGCGCCAGGCCCCGTCGAGGCTGAAGCGGATCCTCCGCTCCGCCGTCGCCACCACCGAGTTGCCGGTGCGCGAGCGACACACGCGGTCGATATACCACCGCGGCGCACATGTCGATCGCAGCGCCACCGATCCATGCCAACGGACATTCGTGTACGCCCCGTTGTATGGTCCCGCCATGAAGAGCGCGGCAATGGCAGCGGTCTGCGTGGCGGCACTCGGTCTGGTGGCTCTTCGCTCGTGCCGCGGGGACGACACACGATCCTCGTTCGCCGCGACCGCGCGCGCCTGCACCGACGCCAGCACCGAGCTCTCGTGCCCGCGGCCGATCTTCACGGTCGACGATCTGGCCGCGAGCCTGCGCTACTACCGCGACGCGCTCGGCTTCCGGATCGACTGGACCCACGGCGACCCGGCCGACTTCGCGTCGGTCAGTCGCGGCCAGGCGAACCTGTTCCTGTGCCAGCGCTGCCAGGGGCACCCGGGCGCGTGGTCGATGATGTTCACCCCCGACGTCGATCGGCTGCACGAGGAGCTGCGCCGCCGCGGCGCCGACATCAGGACGGCCCCGACCGACATGCCCTGGGGCCTGCGCGAGATGAACGTCGCCGACCCGGACGGCAACGTCCTGCGCATCGGCACCGGCATCGACGACGACGACTGATCACTTCGCGGAGGCGGCGAGCGCCTTGTCGCGGATCGCCTTGAACTCGTTGCCCGGCCGCCAGGCGGGGTACTTCGCGCCCTGGGCCACGCGGTAGCCGACCGCGAAGAGGAGCTTGGCCTGCTCGGCGAAGCCGGACAGGTCCCAGTCCGGCTTCACCTCGTCCGACGGCGAGTGATAGTCGTTGGCCAGGTACTCCTCTCGCCTGGTCTTGCCGAACCCGGCCGGCTTGCCCACGTAGTCGACGCCGTCGTCGACCGCGAGGGAGGGCACGCCGCTCTTCGCGAAGTTGAAGTGATCGGAGCGGTAGTAGCTGCCCTTCTCCGGCTCGGCGTCGGGCTTGACGGTGCGGCCCTGCTCCGCGGCCGCCTGGCCCAGCACGTCCTCCAGGTCCGAGGCGCCGTACCCGACCACGGTCACGTCCCTGGTCCGCCCCCACATCGGCAGGTTGTTGTCGGCGTTGATGTCGGCCAGCGTCTTGTCGAGCGGGTAGAGCGGGAACTGCGCGTAGTACTGCGAGCCGAGCAGGCCCTGCTCCTCGGCGGTCACCGCCATGAACAGGATCGTGCGGCGCGGCGGCGGGCTGGCCTTCTTCATCGCGCGGGCGATCTCGAGCAGCGCCGCGGTGCCGGACGCGTTGTCGGCCGCGCCGTTGTAGATCTTGTCGCCGTTGCGCTCGTCACCGACGCCGAGGTGATCCCAGTGCGCCGTGTAGATCACGTACTCGTTCTTGAGCGCCGCGTCGCTGCCGGTCAGCCTGGCGATCACGTTCCTCGACTCGATCGGGTGGGACGTCTGCTTGAACGACATCGAGGCGGTCACGCCGAGCGGGATAGGCTTGAACTCGCGCGTCACCGCCGCGGCCTTGAGCTTCTGAAAGTCCTGTCCGGCGGCGGCGAGCAGGCGGGTGGCCGCCTCGACCGACAGCCAGCCCTCGATGGCGGCCAGGCCCATGTTCTTGTCGGGCGTGACGAGATCGAACCGCTCGTTGCCGAAGCCCTGCACGACGCTGAACGGGTACGCCGCCGGCACGGTCTCGTGGATGATGAACACCGCCGCCGCGCCCAGCTCTGCCGCCTTCTCGTACTTGTAGGTCCAGCGGCCGTAATAGGTCATCGCCTTGCCGCCGAACACCGCCGGGTCGAGTCCGCCGGCCACCTTCGGATCCGGCACCGGCGGATCGTTGATGAGCACGAGGAGCGTCTTGCCCACCACGTCGAGGCCCTTGAAGTCGTCCCACTGGAACTCGGGCGCCTGCACGCCGTAGCCGGCGAAGACCACCTCGGAGTCGGTCAGCGCGATGGCGTCGGTCACCCGCTGGCTGAAGGCGATGACGTCGTCATGCGGGGCGAGGGTGGTGGTCTGATCGCCCTTCTTGATCGAGAGCGGGGTCATCTCCGACGACGTCAAGCCGACCAGCGGCACCTTCTGGATCCAGGTGCCATCCGGGTTGCCGGGCTCGAGGCCGGCCGCCTTGAGCTGGGCGGTCAGGTACTCGACGGTCATCTCCTCACCCTTCGAGCCGGGGGAGCGCCCCCCGAATTCGTCGGACGACAGCTTCTTGATGTGAGCCAGGGCCGCGGCGGCATCGATGTCGGGCAGCTTGGCCAGCGTCGGCGGCCCCTCCGGCGCACGCGAGCAGGCGGCCACGAGAACGGCGACGGGCAGGCAGTGGCGCATGCGCATGGGCGCAATGTAGCGCACGTCGCTCGCGCCCGCCGGTGGCCCCCCGGCGCCCCGCCGGTGACATCACCTGATAGATTCGGGGCCATGGACCGCCCGCCGATCGCCGATTCCGTGCTCGAGCTCATCGGCGCCACGCCGATGGTGCGGCTCCGGCGCATCGCCGGCGCGCAGGCCGGCACCGCCGACGTGATCGTGAAGCTCGAGGCCCAGAACCCGGCCGGCAGCATCAAGGACCGCGCCTGCATCGCGATGATCGAGGCGGCCGAGCGCGATGGCCGGCTCCGCCCCGGCGACACCATCGTCGAGCCGACCAGCGGCAACACCGGCATCGGTCTGGCCCTGGTCGCGGCGGTGAAGGGCTACCGGTTGATCCTGACCATGCCGGACGACGCGTCGAACGAGCGGCGCGCGCTCCTCCTCCACTACGGCGCCGAGGTGGTGCTGACCCCGGCCCGCAAGCTGATGAAGGGCGCGATCGATCGCGCGGCGGAGATCGTCGCGCACAACCCGCGCTGCTTCATGCCCCAGCAGTTCGCCAACCCGGCCAACCCGGAGACCCACCGCGCCGGCACCGCGATCGAGATCCTGCGCGACACCGGCGGCATGCTCGACGCCTTCGTGGCCGGGGTCGGCACCGGCGGCACCATCACCGGCGTGGGCGAGCGGCTCAAGCAGGAGCTGCCCGCGGTCCTCATCGTCGCGGTCGAGCCGGCCGCATCCCCGGTCCTCAGCGGTGGCAGCCCCGGCCAGCACGCCATCCAGGGCATCGGCGCCGGCTTCGTTCCGGCGGTGCTCGATCGATCCGTCATCGACGAGATCCTCACCTGCAGCGAGGACGACGCGTTCGACATGGCCGGCCGCCTGGCCCGCGAGGAGGGCGTGACCGCGGGCCCGTCGAGCGGCGCGGCGGTGTGGGGCGCGCTCGAGATCGCCCGCCGGCTGGGGCCGGGCAAGCGGGTGGTGACGATCCTGCCCGACTCGTGGGACCGCTACACCAGCGTGAATCGGCCGCACTCGCTGGGCGGCGTGGACTTCATCATCTGATGCGAGCCGAGAGCCGCCCATGAACGGCACGCGATCCTCGACCATCCCCGGTCTGGCGCTGACACTGGTCCTCGCCGTCGCGGCCCAGGTCATCTTCCAGCTGCCGGTGCCGCCGTTCTCGATCGGCGACCCCGCCCGCCACCCGATCGACGCGATGCTGGTCGCGATCCTGCTCGGCATCCTGGTGCGCAACACCGTCGGCCTGCACGCCAGCATGACCGCGGGCGTCCGCTACGCGGTGTTGAAGCTCCTGCCGATCGCGATCGTGCTGATGGGCGCCAAGCTCGACTTCTTCGACGTGATGCGCACGTCCGGCCACGCGCTGGTGATCAGCGTCCTCTGCGTGATGATCGCGCTCGGCCTCACCCTGTGGCTGTGCCGGTTGACCGGGGTCGGCCAGAAGCTCGGCATCCTCATCGGAGTCGGCACCGCGATCTGCGGCGGCACCGCCATCGCGGTCACCGCGCCGGTGATCGAGGCCGACGACAACGAGACCGCCTTCGCGGTCACCACCATCACCGTGCTCGGCCTGGTCTCGGTGTTCCTGTTCCCGGCCATCGGCGCGGCCCTCGACATGGGCCAGCGCGAGTTCGGCGTGTGGGCCGGGACCGCGGTCCACTCCACGCCGCAGGTGGTCGCGACCGGCTTCGCCTACGGGCCAATCGCCGGCGACGTGGCCACCATCGTCAAGCTGGTCCGCGTCCTCCTGCTCGCGCCGGTGGTGATGATCATCGGCGCCTGGTACGGGGCGCAGAAACGCCGCCGCCAGCAGGCCCACGTGACCCAGCTCGGCCGGATGAGCACGCTCTTCCCGCCGTTCATCTTCGGCTTCGTGCTGGTCGCGCTGGCTGGCACGATGCACCTCCTGCCCGACTTCACCCTCCACCTGGAGGAGAGCTTCCTCTGGCAGCAGCAGGAGCTGCCGGTCACCCTCGCCCACATGGTGACGACGGTGTCCGGCTTCCTCATCACGATGTCGATGGCCGGCGTCGGCCTCGGCGTCCACCTGCGCGGCTTCGCCACCGTCGGCATGAAGCCGCTCTACATCGGCATCTTCGCCACCGCGGTGCTGGCCGCCATCAGCTACGCCCTGGTGAGCGTGCTCGTCTGACAGCCAGCCGCGGTGATTGGCCCTTCGGGCCGCGCTCGACTACAGATTCTTCGAGACGAAGTCCCAGTTCACCAGCTTCCAGAACTCCTCGACGTACTTGGGCCGGGCGTTCCGGTAGTCGACGTAGTAGGCGTGCTCCCATACGTCGCAGGTGAGCAGGCAGGTCTTGCCGTCGGCCATCGGCGTCTCGGCGTTCGGGGTGGTCTCGATCGCCACGCCGCCGCCGTCGGTCTTGACCAGCCAGGCCCAGCCGCTGCCGAAGCGGCCGACCGCGGCGGCCGCGAACTTCTCCTTGAATGACTTGAAGTCGCCGAAGGCCTTGCTGATCGCCTCGGCCACCTTGCCGGTGGGGTCGCCGCCGCCCTTGGGCGACAGGCAATTCCAGTAGAAGGTGTGGTTCCACACCTGCGCCGCGTTGTTGAAGACCGGCTGGTCGCTCGGCTGCTTCCAGGTCTTCTTGACCACTTCCTCGAGGCTGAGCTCGGCGAGCGGCTTGCCCTGGGTCAGCTCGTTCAGCTTGTTCACGTAGGCAGCGTGGTGCTTGCCGTAGTGATACTCGATGGTTTCCTGCGAGATGACCGGCGCGAGAGCGTCCTTTGCGTACGGGAGCTCCGGGAGTGTGAATGCCATCGAACGCCTCCTCCTTGGGCATTGCCGACGGTGTGGTCGTCGGCACGCCGCGGGAGAATGGAACCCGTGCGAGGACCTGTCAACCGACGAGAGGAGGATCCGCGCCGGCCGCGACCTGGCCGCTCAGCCGCCGGCTGCTCCGCGCGATGCGCCGCGCGATGCGCGGGAAGATGGCCGAGTAGTCGACCAGCTCGAACACATCCTTGCGGTGCTCGGCCAGGTGAAGGAGATCCTGCGGCGCGACCACGCTGACGTCGGGGATCGGAATCCCGCACCAGTGGAGGAACAGCGCGACCGCCTCGGAGCAGACCAGCTTCTCCCGCGAGTTGAACGGCACGTGCTTCAGCCGAAACCACCGCTGCAGCGCGAAGCCGATCAGGCTCAGCTTGTCGAACGCGTCGCCCAGCCGGTTGGACAGCTGCTGCAGCCCGACCCGCAGATCCGGCTCCGGCATCTGCAGCCGGTAGAGCGCGATGAGCTTGTTCCCCTTGTCCCACCGCCGCCACGAGATGATCCGGAACCCGTTGCCCGACGCCTCGAGCACCATCTCCTGGTTGAACACATCCGATCGGTAGACGACGAAGCAATGTGACGCCCGGGACCCGGTGAACCACCGGATCCCGCGTGACAGCCAGCCTCCCTTGGTGGAGAAGCCGACGTGAACGACGAGTCCCTCCGCAGCGGTGCTGAGCGGCGGGTTGTCCACCGCCGGCAGCCCGCTCCCCTTTTGCCCCGCGACCATGGGACATATCATCACCTCGGTAACGGACCAGGTACAAGAAGGAGTCATGGCCGACTGGCTGATGAAAACCGAGCCCGATGTCTTCGGCATCGATGTGCTCCAGCGCAAACAAACCGAGCACTGGGACGGCGTGCGGAACTTCCAGGCCCGAAATCACATGAAGGCGATGAAGCTCGGCGACCGAGTCCTCTTCTACCACTCGAGCTGCGACCCTCCCGGCGTCGCCGGCCTCGCCCGAGTCTGTCGCGAGGCCTACCCCGATTTCACCTCCTGGGACCCCAAGAGCAAGTACTACGATCCCAGAAGCACAGCAGAAACCCCCCGCTGGTCGATGGTCGACGTCGAGTTCGTCGAGAAGTTCCCCCGCCTCGTCCCCCTCGACGAGATGCGCCGAACCCCCGCCCTCGACGACATGCTCCTCCTCCGCCGAGGCATGCGCCTCTCTGTGCAGCCGGTCACGCCCGGCCACTTCGACCTCATCTGCCGCCTGGCAAGAGAACCGGCCCCAGGGTGAGCCCCGGCCAGGCCCGGCCCTGGCCGCGACTAAGCCACGCCTGAGCCCCCTGTCGCCGCCGGGCCTGTACGTCCGCTCAGTCCCAGCTCCGCCGCATGAGGCCGCAGCGATTCAATGACAAAAGCAACCAGCTCGACAAGCGGCACCCCGAGCATCTCCGCCCCGGCGTGCACCTCACCCCGATCGACCGAAGCAGCGAACCGCTTGTCCTTCAGCCGCTTCATCACCGAGCCAGCCTCCAGCGTCGAGATCCCCTCCGGCCGCACCAGACAGCAAGCCCCGACGAACCCGGTCAGCTCATCACAAGCCAGAAGAGCCCGGTCCAGAGCCGTCTCATAGGGAACATTCCACTTCGTGTAATGAGCCGACACCGCATGAGCGATCGCCGCCTCCCCCCGCTCACGAAGCCAACCAACGATCCGCTGCGGATGCTCCGCCGGCCACTTCTCATAGTCCGCGTCATGAAGCATCCCCGCAACGCCCCACTCCTCCTCATCCGAAGCCCCGGCACCGAACCGATGAGCCGCGGCCCGCATGACGATCTCCACCGCCCGAGCATG
>DATHKR010000313.1:0-5683 GCA_035489015.1 Kofleriaceae bacterium
GACAACGGCAGGCGCATCGCAAGTGTAGAGGTCTGCCCCGGATAGTGGATTCAACTCCATGACTCGCGGTTGGCCATCCACCTCGCCCACGTCGAGGATGAAAGCCTCGGCCGCCTGCCACTCGTTGGCGGCGACCTGGGAGGCCAGAGCCAGGGCGGAGTCAGGAACCACTCCGGGAAGTCCTCGACGGCTGGCTTCGTACTCGCAGGCTGTCACCACAGAACAATCCGCGATCACGAACCGCCATTCGCGTCCGATCGTTCGTCGCGGGCTCACAAGAATCGGAAGGTCCTCGTCGTCGTAGTAGAAGCCGTGGTCGAGGGCCGCGAGGTTGATCGCGCCCACCTCCAGCACACGGCCCGAGAAGGGCTTGAGGGCGCTGTCGGGTCGGATGAAGACCGACTCCGGGTCGCCGAGACTCCGCAGCTCCCCTCGCGCGTCGTTCACGAGGCGCCGCACGGTGGTGAGGACGCAGCTCGCGTTGGCGAGCAACGGGCGCAGCGGCGGGTAGTATGCGCTGCAGGCGAACCTCGCAATGTCACCAATGGCCCCAGGCCTCCACCGGCGGGCGACGCTGTCGTCGCCGTAGGCAACGCCGAGCGAACCCCAGAAGAGCGCGCACGAGCCCGCGGGCGGCAGCCGCGCGCCTTCGACGCCATCCGCATAGCGCGACCATGGGAGCCCACGTCCGTCGAGGGCAGCGATGACGCGATCAGCGGCTTCGGAGAACACACCCTGCTCGATGACCCAGTGAACACTCACTCGCCTATACCTTGGCCTGTCCGGCGGCGCGGGCGAGCGCGGCGTGGAACCACTGCACGGGGAACTCGAGCGCGCCGAAGGTGAGCTCGGTGGTGTCGCCCGTGGCGATCGAGCGCTGGGCTTGCTCGCAGACCCAGAGGTCCTCGGACTGAAAGACGCCCTCCTCGATCAGCTGCCAGCTGCGGTCCCAGAGCTCGGTCTCGTGGATGCGGTCGGCGGGCACGAGCATCAGGTGGTCCCAGTCGGTGATGTCGGGCGCGATGGGCTCGGCGACCATGATCGACAGGAAGTCGGGATGCTCGACCACCGTGGTGAACGGGAACACGAGCAGGCTCGGCGTCGCGAGCAGGCGCAGCGCGGACGGGGAAAGCGCATCGACGTCGGTGGGTGCGTCGCGCAGCGCGCGACGGGCGGTCAGCGCGCGGATGTGCGGGCCGACCGGCTCGGCCACCGACATCGCATCGAGGAAGAAGCGGTAGACCGAGTCGCGGTGCAGGACCCGGATGTGATAGCCGTCGAGGAACGCTTCGATCACGAGCTTCCAGTTGCAGCGACGGCGCGCGCGGCCGCGACGCCAAAGCACGTGGCGATCGAGGTCGAGCGCGGCGAGGTCGGCACCGAGCGCGCCGAGGTGCGCGTCGACATCCGTGCCCAGCCAGATGAGCCCGTGCCGCTCGACGACCGGCAGCGGAGCGAGGCCGCGATCAGCCGGATCGATGCCGGGGAACGCCGCGGCGTGCGGCAGGTGGATCAGCCGGCCCGCGAGATCATACGTCCATGCGTGGTACGGGCACGTGATCGCCTTGGCTGCGGCACACGGTGCGTCGACGAGCCGCGTGCCGCGATGGCGACACGCGTTCCGAAAGCCCCGCACGGTGCCGTCCGCATCGCGCGCGAGCAGGAGCGACGTACCTGGCAGATCGACCGGCAGCCACGCGCCGGGTGCCAGCGCGCTCGCCGCCGCGACCACGCGCGGCGCAGCGGCGAGCGCGGCCCTCTCCCTCTCGAGTACGCCGGCATCCCGATAGCACTCGGCCGGTACCGCGAACAGTGGCTCGCGAGACGCCAATGGCGGCGGCCGCGCGGACGGCGGCGATGGCGACGAGTCCGCCGCCGCGAGCTGCCCGCGCAGCTGCGCGGTGAGCTGGAGCACGTGTGCGCGGTCCATGGCCTTTCTCTCGTATACGAGATAAATATCTCGTATGCAAGATGATCGCAGATCCGACCGGCTGCGCGGATCGCTGGCGAACGGCGTGGTGCGGCTGTTTCGGCTCGTCAACCGCGTGCATAACCGCAAGTTTCGGCGCACCGGGGTGTCGGCCGAGCAGGCCCACATCCTCACTCTGCTGAGCCTCGAAGGCCCGCTCACGATCGGGCGGCTGCAGCGGTTGCTCGCGCTCTCGAGCCCGACCTTGACCGGGGCGATCGACCGGCTCGAGGCGCTCGAGCTGGTGCGGCGCGTGCCGTCGTCCGAGGATCGGAGGGCGTTCGTGATCGAGCCGCGCGTGACGGCGCGCAAGCTCGCCCAGCTCGATGCCGTGATCGAGGAGGGGGATGGCGCGTGCTTCGCCCCGCTGACACCCACCGAGCGCAAGGAGCTCCTGCGGCTCCTCGAGAAGTGCATCGCCCACCTCGACGGCGATACCTGATCGAGGAGGCGGACCGTCACATGCGCTCCGCCCGCTCGACGAGCAGGCGTGTGCGCACGCCGGCGCGCAGGGCCTGCTCGCGGCCGAACGTGATCAGGTGGTCGCGCGCGCGCGACACCGCCACGTTGAGCAGGTTCACCCGATCGTCGAGGAACGGCAGGCTGCGCGCCTCGGTGACGACGGTGGAGAACAGGACGATCGATCGCTCGCCGCCCTGGAAGCGGTGCACCGTGCCCACCGACAGCCGACCGGTCGGCCCGAACAGGCCGACCTCCTCCGGCTCCATCCCGTCCGCGCCGGCGGCCGTCAGCGGGATGCCGTGCGCTCGCAGGCGCGCGCGCAGGAGCTCGACCTGGCCCACGTATGGGGCCATGACACCGATCTCGCTCCAGTCGATCCTGGCGGCCCGGAGCTCGAGCAAGAACGCCACGACCCGGTCGGCCTCGCCGGGGTTGGACCAGCTGCCGCGCGCGCGCATCTGGGCGCCGTCCACTGCCGCGAACAGGAGCGGCGCTCGCAGGCTGGCGAGCTGGGCCGCGCGCGAGCGGGAGGCGGTGTGCACCGACAGCCGGTAGCCGCACATCTCGTCGCACAGGCCGATGATCGGGGCCTGGCAGCGAAAGTGATCCGACAGGCTGGGCCGGTCCGGTACCGCCCGGTCGGCCAGCGTCTGCGCCGAGCCGTCGCCGCCCTCGTGCACGCGGTAGACCTCGAACCGCTCGCGCGGCATGCTGACCTGTGCGTCGCGGCGGGCGCGCGCCTCGTCGCGCTCCGAGATGTTCACCACCGGCGGCAGCTGGTTGACGTCGCCGACCAGCAGCGCGCGGCGGGCGCGCGCCAGGCCGCTCACCGCATAGGCCGGTTGGCACTGGCCGGCCTCGTCGATCACCAGCCAGTCGATCGAATCGGGCGCGAGCTCGAAGGAGCCGCCCAGCGAGAGCAGGGTGCAGCCCATCACCGGATAGAGCGCGCGCAGCGCCGAGCGGGTCCCGCCTTCTCCGGACAGCCGCCGTCGCAGCGAGCGCTGGCCGACGGCCGCGCCAGTCGCGGCGTCGAGCGCGGCCAGGAGCTCGTCGCGGTTCGCGACCGCCCAGCGCTCGCGGACCTCGAGGGCGCGCAAGAACAGGGCGTGGCCGAGCGGCTCGAGCGCGCGCGCCGCGGCCGGATCGAGCGGCTCCGGCTCGGGCGCGGCCTCCAGCTCGGCCAGCTCCTGCTCGAGCCCGGCCCGCCGGCGCGCGTCCCGCCGCACGCGAGACCCTGCCGCCGCGGCGGCCTCGACGAGATCGAGCGCCTCCTCGATCGCCTCGTCCCAGGCGGTCAGCTTGTCGCCCGCGGACCACGACGGATCCAGCTCGGGCGGCAGCACGCTGGAGAGCTCGCCGCCGAGCGGGCTCTCGACGGCGAGCCTCGTCCATCGCTCTTCCAGCCGGCCCAGCTGCCTGGCGCCGGCAACCCTCGCGACCCGCTGGAGGCGCACCAGCTCCGCGCGCAGCGCCACGCGAGCCTTGCGCGACCCCGCGGCGAGCCTGGGCCTGGGAGGCCCGAGCGCGTCGAGCTCGCGGCGGGCCTCGGCCAGGCGCGCGCAGCGGGCCAGGCGCGCCGTCTCCGGCGCGGCGACCGCCTCGCACGCCTCGCTCGCGGCCAGAAATGCGTCGCGCGCCAGGTCCAGTCGCTCGAGCGCGCCGGCCGGGTCCTGACGGGCGAGCCAGTCGCGCGCTCGCTGCAGCTCGCGCGCGGTGCGCGACGCGGTCACCTCCTGGTTGCCGGTGCGCAGCGCGATCGGCAAGCGCTCGTCGGGCAGCGCCTGGCCCAGCGGATCGACGACGTTGTCGACCGCGCGGTTGTTGGTGCTGGCCACCACGAGCAGCCCGCTCGCCATCGGCGCTCCTAGGACGAACGCCTTCACCCGGTCGACCAGCGCCTGCGCCGCCAGGTTGAGGATGAGCTCGGTCTTGCCGGTCCCCGGAGGGCCCTGCACCGCCGTGAGTGTCGACCCGAGGAACCGTTCGCCGGCGGCGCGCTGGCTCTCCGTCATCCCACGCTCGCGAAATCGCGCGCGCAGCGGAGCCCGTCCCGCGGCGATCGGCCGGCCGGTGAGATAGGAGGACAGCGCGGTGCCCGCGGCGAGCGGACGCTCGATCGGCGGCTGGTCGCGCAGCTGGCGCAGGTCGTTCTGCAGGTGATAGGTGGCGAACACCAGCTCGCCGTCCTGGACGATCCCGACCGGGTAGACAGCGATCCCCTTGATGGCCCGTTGCCTGGCCGCCGCGACCAGCCCCGCGAACAGCGCGCCGGGATCGGCCAGCGCTTCGCCGCTCAGCAGGCGGAGCACGTCGGCGGCCATGCCAGCCGGGTCCGGTGCGGTCACCCACCGGCGCTCCAGCTCGGCGATCTCCTCCTCGGCGACGCCGAGCGACTGGTGGAGGAGGGTGCGGTCGACCGAGATCGGCACCGGCAGCACCTCGCCGTCGTCGCCGATCGTCTGCGCGACTCGCACCACGACCTGATCCGGGCGCGCCGCCGTGGACATGAGCGGGGCCTTGCGATCGAACGGATTCCATCGCCGCTCGGCCGCGCGCCACTCGATCTCCACCGGAAAGCGGAACAGCGTCGCGATCTCCTCGCGCTGCTCGAGCAGGACCGCGGGCCATCCGAGCACCCACGTCGTCCGCCTGGTCTCTTCGCCGCCGGCCCTGGCCACCTGGGTGCGCCGGCGGGTCCGCGCCATCCAGTGCTCGACGAAGCGGAGCAGCGCATCGTCGACCGGGGCCGCGATCGAGCCAGTCGCGCCGACCATCGAGGCCGCGTGCTCGACGCCGAGGCGGAAGTACGACTGACTGTGCGGCGCCTCGGCCGGCATGTCGCCGCGCGGACGCACCGCGCGCGGTCTCGACGCCAAGGACTGCTCGACACGCAGCGCCTCGAGCCAGTAGCGCAGCACCTGGCGCACCTCGCCGTGATCGCGGAGCGGTCCGGACACGGTCCGTAGGTTCACCGGTTCACGACCGCCCGGCAAGCGTCCGGCCGAGGAGGGATCGGACACCTCGCATGCGACATCGATCCGCCCTGTGGTTCCCCAGGTGCTCGGGCGATCGCACATGCCCCGGTCTGAGGCGAGCTGATCGCGTGGCATCGCCACGTGCCACGAACGTGGCAACACGGTAGTATGTCCGTATGATCAGGAAGCGACGCCTGTCGGCATCGGTCGATGCCGATGTGCTCGGTGCCGCAGAACGCGCTGTCCCGCGTGGTGAAACGCTCAGCGCCTGGGT
>DATHKR010000314.1:0-6973 GCA_035489015.1 Kofleriaceae bacterium
ACCAGCAGCGCGTCGTCGAGAACGACCCGCAGGGTGGCCAACCCGGCCTCGGCCAGCGCGGCGCGCAGGTGCGACGCGGTCGGCACCGCGCGGTCCGGCAACGTCACACCGAGGGCACGGCCGAGCATGGCGAGCGGTCCGCCCGCGCGCGGCTCGACCAGGTCGCGAGCCAGCAGCCACGCCGGTGCGCGACCAGGCTCGCTCTCGATCGCGTCGAGCGCCTGGCGCGCCTGGCGCCGCACCGCGTGCGGCGCGGCGCCGTCATCGCGAACCGCGCGCAGCGCCGCGAGCGCATCCGCCTGGCCGGCCGCCCACCCGTCGAGCGCCGCGGCCAGGCGAAGCACGGCCGCGCCGTCGCTGCGGGCGCCCGCCTCGGCGGCCGCGGCCGACTGCCGGGCCGCCTCGACCAGATCGCCGCGCCCGCGCGCCCGCGACGCCGCATCGGACAGCGCCGCGGCCTGCTCATCGGCCGCCAGGTCCGGCGACTGCGCGGGCGCGACCGGAATCTCGCCCAGCATGCGCGAGGCCAGCGCGTCCCCGCCCAGCCGCGACAGCGCCTGCGCCGCCCACGCCGCGAGGCGCGCGGCATGCGGCGTGTCGGCCGCGCGATGCGCCCGCGCCGCGGCGACCAGGTCGGTGACCGGCCCGCGCCGCCGGCGGGCCAGCTCGGCGCGGAGGCGAAGAAGGTCCAGATTTCTGGCCTCATCGACCGCTGGCTCGAGGCCCGCGCCCTCCGCGGCGCCACCCTCCCGCGTCGCGCCGCTCGCGGCGGGGGAGACGTCTCGCTCGGCGCGGTCGAGGGCGACCGTCAGCTCGTCGAGGCGCCCCGCGCGAAGGAGCTCGTCCCAGTCGTTGGAGATTGTGGTCGCAGGTGTACCAGTGGACATGAGGCCCGCCGATAGTACGGCCGCGACGGGCGACTCATTCCAGCCTTCCCGATGTTTGCGCACGCGCACCCCTCACCGACGGGCGGTCCAGCGCCCCGGTCGATGACCGCGCCGGCCTTCCCGCCGGCCTCGACGCGGCGAGCGCTGGCCCCGGCCTGCAAGGCCTCGGCTTCGCTCGCACCCGGGTGCGCCCCGGCGGAGAATCACCCGATGAGGAAGCCGGACCCTGCCCTGGCCTTTCCCCCGGCGCGACGCGATCCGGGTGGCCACGCGAGGCACGGCAGGTGGTTCGACGATCCGTACGCCTGGCTGGATCACCTCGACGATCCCGACACCCGGGCATGGATCGCGGCCCAGGAGGCCGTCACCCGCGCGCTGCTCGACGCGGTGCCGGGACGCGACTGCCTGCGCGCAGCGGTCACTCGCTCGGCCCGCCACGCCCGGCTGTCCCCGCCGATTCGCACCGCGACGCCCGGACGCGAGCTCCTCTGGCAGGCGGACGCCGGCGACGACAAGCTCAAGCTGATGCTGCGGCGCGGCGAGGGCGCCCCGCCAGAGCCGCTGCTGGACCCCAACACCTGGGCAAGCGACGAGGTGCTGGTCCACGCGGTGCCGTCGCCCGACGGCGCGCGGGTCGCCTTCGGCAAGGCGGTGGGAAGCACCCACGGCGCGGTGATCCACGTGCTCGACGTCGATACCGGGCGGCTCCTCCCCGACCGGCCCTGCGGCGCCAGCCACGAGCGGCCGGCCTGGCGACCCGACTCGTCCGGCTTCTTCTACGCGGCGTGCCCCGAGCCAGGCGAGGTGACCGCGGGCGACGAGGACAGCTGGAACGCGATCTACGACCACCGGCTGGGCTCGGCCGAGCCAGCCCGCCGCATCTTCGGCGACGACAAGGTAAAGGAGCGCTGGTGCGCCGTCGACGTCAGCGAGTGCGGCCGCTTCGCCGCGCTGACCCTGTGGGACTTCGTCCACGCCAACATCGTCTACCTGCTCCGCCTGGCCGACGACGAGCTCGTGCCGGTCGCCCCCGCGATGCAGTCGATCAACAAGGTGCAGGTGATCGGCGACAAGCTGCTCATCCACACCGATCTCGACGCGCCGCGCGGCCGTCTCTGCGTCGCGCCACTGGCCTCGCCGACCGAGTGGAGCACGATCATCCCCGAAACACCGGACACGCTCCAGACAGTGACCGGCGCCGGCGGCCGACTCTACGCCGTCTACTCGCAAGCGGCCTCGCATCGCGTGCGCATCCACGCCGAGGACGGCGCCTACCTGCGCGACCTCGTCCTCCCCGCGCTCGGCTCGGTCAACCACAACGAAGGAGAGGGCGTCGTCAGCGGCATCAGCGGCGCGTGGACCGGCGACGAGGTGTGGGTGAGCTTCACGTCCTATGTCCATCCACCGTCGATCTACCAGTACGACTACGCCGAGGATCGCCTCGCGCCCTACCACGTGCCCGACGCGGGCCTCGACCCATCCGCCTACGTGACGGACCAGGTCTGGTACGAGTCGCGCGACGGCACGCGGGTGTCGATGTTCCTGGTCCACCACAAGGAAATGCCGCGCGACGGCCGCCAGCCCGTCCGACTGACCGCCTACGGCGGCTTCAACATCTCGGTGGAGCCGCGCTTCACGCCCCTCCAGGCCGCCTGGCTCGAGCTGGGCGGCATCCTCGCCTTTCCCAACATACGAGGAGGCGGCGAGTACGGCCGCGACTGGCACGAGGCCGCGCGAAAGACCCGGCGACAGAACGCCTTCGACGACTACATCGCCGCGGCGCGCTGGCTGGTCGCAGCCGGCTACACGACGCCGTCGAGGCTAGCCTCGCGAGGCAACAGCAACGGCGGCCTCCTCGTCGCCGTGGCCGCGATGCAGGCCCCCGACGCCTTCGGAGCCGTCTACTGCCGCGCGGCCACCCTCGACATGCTGCGCAATATGGGCGGCGCGACCCTCGAGTACGGCTCTCCCGACGATCCCGTCGAGGGGGCGTATCTGGCCGGCTACTCCCCCTATCACAACGTCCGCGCCGATCGCCCCTACCCGGCGATGACCTTCGCGTCCGCCCTGAACGATCGGATCGCGCGGCCGCACGATCCGCTCAAGATGGTCGCCAGGCTCCAGGCCGAGGCCGCACAGGGCGGGCCCTACCTCCTCCTGCCGCTCCGCGACTCGGGACACGCCGGCGGCACGACGCTGACCGCGCTCATCGAGCAGGACGTCGACGAGCTCACCTTCTACTGCTGGGCCCTCGACGTCGCACCGCCCTCGCCGGGCGAGGCGGCGGAATGACGCGCGCGAGGACCGGGGTGATGCGCGGCGGGCCTCGTCACCGCCATCGGCCCCGCGTTGCCACCGGTGGTCGTCTCGGGGTTGCCGAAGACCAGGCCGATCTTCAGGCGCAGCTGGGTGATGAAGACCAGGACCGTCCTGGTCCTCGAGATCCCGGCGCCAGCTTGCGGGGAGGCCTGGCTCATGAAGCGGGCCTGGAGGCCATGTGGGGTCGCCCATTCTGCCCGCGAGCTCGGCGCGCGGGTCGAGGGCGGCGACCGAGTCCACCACCGACCAGGGTGTCGGGATCTCGAGGGCCCGCTCGCGGCAATCGGGCTGGGAGACGCGGGTCGTCGAGCTTCGCCCCGAGGCGCGAGCGGCGCCGGTGTCGAGCGCGTGCTCGCGTCGATGAGGGCGCACACTCCACCGCGCGCCTGGCCTCGGCGATTGCGTCGTTGGGCAAGGGTCTTGCCGGACGACGCCGGCGCAGATCGCGACGATGCGGCCGCGCCCCGTCGGTCCGGGCTGTACCTGAGCCGGTCGCGCGTCGTCGCCGCGGCCTACATGCCCGTCGGCCCGTCTGCCCGAACCTGGCCCAGAATCAATTGCGCCGATCGACCTGATGCGGACGGCGTTTCACGCGCTACCCGCGGCGGGCGGGCTCTGACAATTCCTACCGATTCCTTGGCCCTCCTCCGGATCCCGCTCCACCAGCGATCCCCCCGCGATTGCACCCCCGCGATCGCATCGCCGCGATCGCACCCCGCGATCGCATCGCCGGGATCGCATCGCCGGGATCGCATCGCCGGGATCGCATCGCCGGGATCGCATCGCCGGGATCTTTTCGGTCGCGATCGCATCCCCGCGATCGCATCCCCGCGATCCCATCGCCGCGATCGCACCCCGCGATCGCATCGCCGCGATCCCATCGCCGCGATCGCACCCCGCGATCCCATCGCCGCGATCGCATCGCCGCGAATCATCGGCAACGGTCATGGCCGACGTCCGAGATGCTCGTCATGTCATCTCGATCTTTCGCGCGTTCGTCGCGACTCTCGGGCCGGCGAGCCGCGCCGGGTGCTCAGCTCACTCTCGATCAGGCCCGGATGCCTTCGGGGCGCGGTGGATGGCGGCCGGGGGCCGGGCGACCTCGGGGGCGGACGAGGGTGGCGCATGGGCGGCGGGAACGGTTCGCGGCGCGGAATCCGCAACACGTCACGCTGCGCGTGGTGGGGGGCGTCGGCTCGCTGCGCCGCCATCGGTCGATGCGGGTGGTGCGGCTGGCGATCCTGGCCGGTGGCCACCGGTCGGACTTTCGCGTGATCGAGTTCAGCGTGCAGTCGAATCATCTGCACCTCATCGTCGAGGCTGGCGGGGCCGACGGCCTCACTCGCGGGATGATCGGGCTCGAGGTGCGGCTGGCTCGTCGGCTGAATCGCGCGTTCGGGCGGAGCGGGCGGTTCTTCGCCGAGCGCTACCATGCTCGTTCGCTCAGGACTCCTACCGAGGTCCGCAACGCGATCCGCTATGTGCTCCAGAATCACCAGCATCATGCACGGCTCGCCGGGGCGTCCGCCCCAGCGGGCCGTGTCGCTGCCCTCGATCCGTGGTCTAGCGCGGTCTGGTTCGATGGCTGGGCCGTCCGCCTGGATCCGCGCGAGGGGTGGCAGAAGGAGCTGCTCGCCCTGGGTCGGCCCACGGCGACCGCGACGGTCTGGCTGCTCACCACTGGCTGGAAGCGGCTCGGCTTACTCGATCGCAATGATCTGCCGAGCGCTCAGCGAAAGGGCGGAGGACGGGCCGGAACCGGAGCGAACCCATGATTGCATCCGGGGGTGCTGCACCGCCGCGCCCGATCCGCGTTCCGTTGATTCTGGGCGAGGTTTCCCGGCGGGCCGCGCGGCAGCGCGGGCAGCCACCTGGCGACGGTGTTCCGTGGTTGCCACATGTATGGCCTGTCTTCGTCGTCGCATGCGGCGAAGCCCAGCGAGAGTGCCCGCCAGACGGCGCGGCCAGCGACCGGCGTCGCGCGGTCGGCGGCCGCGACCACCGGTCACGGCGACCGGCTGGCCGCGCGGCCCCGGCGGCCACTTCCACCACCGCCACCGCCGCCCACCCGGCCGCCTCGCCCCTTGCTACCCTTCGCCGTCGTCCGCGTCGCCGTCGTCCGCGTCGCCGTCGTCCGCGTCGCCGCGCTGGCGCGGCGGCCTCGCACCGCCGCCGGCCGCGCGCGTAGCCTCTCGACCAGCCTCTGCACCTCGGCCGATGCCCCGCCCCTGGCGCCGTAGGCGAGGCCGACCTCGCGGGTCACGTCGGCGTCGGCGATCATCCGCACCACCACGTCGTCGGTCGGGCGGACGGCGCCCTCGGGCAGGATGGCGATCCCGACGCCGGCGGCTACCAGGGCGACAGCCCACTCCTCCGACGGGGCGATCGCGACCACGTCGAAGCGCGGGCTGGCCTTGGCGAACAGATCGGCGTACTCGCAGTAGCAGCGGTCGACGAGGCGCTCGCCTACGAGGTCCATGCCTCGCAGGCGCTCCTTGCCGGCGAGGGGGTGGCGGGGCGGTAGCGCCACCACGAAGCGCTCGGTCCACAGCGGCACGAACTCCTCGGCGGCGGCCAGCATCACCCTCGACACGACCCTCGCGTCGCAGGCTTGATCGGCGCCGACCAGTCGGACGTGGAGGTCGGGATCGCGGGTCAGCGGGGCCAGGACCTCGAGGGTTCTCGCGATGTCGAGGGTTCGCATGAGGCCGAGGGTGAGGCGGCGGGCCCGGGCTGGCTGGTGGAAGAGCGCGTGGGCCGCTCGCGTCTCGTCCGCGATCCGCCGCGCGATCGGGTAGAGCCGCTCGCCGGCCGCGGTCGGCGATACGCCCTTGCCGTGGCGGACGAACAGGACCGCGTCCAGCTCGGCCTCCAGGCTGGCTATGGCGGCCGACACCGACGGCTGCGATACGAAGCTGCGGCGGGCGGCGGCGGTGACGCTGCGCTCCTCGAACGCGGCGACGAAGTAGCGGAGCTCTCGCATCTCCATAGGCAGCGACTATAGCCTCAATCACAACAATGTATTTTGCCTATGTCGGGGCTCGTGGCATCTGGTGGTCATGCGAGTCCACCACCTCAACACCGGCACGATGTGTCCGCGCAGCGCGCGGCTGGTCAACGGGCGCGGCGGGCTGTTCGCCCGCGCCCGCATGGTCTGTCACGTGCTCCTCATCGAGACGCCTCGCGACGGGCTGGTCCTGGTCGATACCGGGCTCGGCACCGGCGACATCGCGGATCCGGGCCGGCTCGGGGCCGGCTGGGTGCGGATGACCGCGCCGCGTCTCGATCCGGCGGAGACCGCGATCGCCCGGGTGCGCGCGCTCGGCCACTCGCCGGCTGATGTCCGCCACGTCGCGCTGACCCACCTCGACCTCGACCACGCCGGTGGTATCCCCGACTTCCCTCGCGCGGCGATCCACGTGCACCTCGCCGAGCACACTGCCGCCATGAGCCGCACCGGCCGCCGCGCCGGCATGCGCTACATCGCCGGTCACTGGCAGCACGACCCGGACTGGCGGCTGTTCGACGACGGTGGCGAGCGCTGGTTCGGCTTCGACGGGGTCCGCTCGCTGCTCGGGGATCCGGACCTGCTCGCGGTCCCGCTGCCTGGCCACACCGCCGGACATACCGGCTTTGCGGTCCGCGTCGGCGCCGGCTGGCGGCTCCACGCCGGCGACGCCTACTTCTTCCACGGTCAGCTCGACACCCCGCCGACCGCGCCGCTGGCGATGCGCTACTTCCAGCGCCGGGTCGACACCGATCGCGCC
>DATHKR010000315.1:0-27200 GCA_035489015.1 Kofleriaceae bacterium
CAACGATCCGGTGCGCCTCACCGCCGATCGCTGCGTTGCAACTCCTCGAGCTACAGCGAGTAGCCCGTCGTCGTCGCGCCTTGCGCTCGACGGCGATCCACACCGCCTCGTTGACGTCATTTCGGCCGCGGTGCACTAGTCTCGTCCCGCGCTCAGCGACCGTCGAGGTCGCCGATCAACTTGCGCATGAACACCTCGATGTTGTGGCGCAGCCCCGGGTCGGAGCACAGCGGCAGCGACCGGCGCCAGGTGTCGATCGCGCGCGCCGCGTAGCCCTGCTTGTAATACAGATAG
Source organism: Kofleriaceae bacterium (assembly GCA_035489015.1). Classification (GTDB taxonomy): domain Bacteria; phylum Myxococcota_A; class Polyangia; order Haliangiales; family Haliangiaceae; genus DATFRY01. The sequence continues at coordinate 295 of DATHKR010000315.1, forward strand.
GCCAGCCGGGTCAGCGCGGGGAAGTAGTCCGGCTTGAGCTCGAGGGTCGCCTCGTACTCGTCGATCGCCTCGACGATGAGCGCCTTCTTGTGAAGGAGGTTGGCCAGGACGAAGTGGTGCTTGGCCGACAGCGGGTCCTGGTCGATCCCGCGGCGGAGCTCGCCCATCGCCTCGTCGAGCTCGCCGACCCGATACAGCGACAGCGCCCGCTCGAACGACACCTGCCCGCCCCGCCCGTCGCCGGCCCCGCGCGCGAGCAGCAGGTCGTGCAGGCGCGCCTTGAGCCGGTCCATCTGGAGCGGCTTCTCGAAGTAGGCGTCGGCGCCGTGCCGACGCAAAAGCTCGTCGGTCACCCGCCCGGAGTCGATGACCGCCGAGATCAGGATGACCCCGATCCGGCTGTACTTGCGGCTGTGCTTGACCGCGCGGCAGATGTGGAAGCCGTCGATCTCCGGCAGCATCACGTCGACCACGATCGCGTCGGGCGGCTCCTCGGTGATGCGGGCCAGGGCCTCGCCGCCGTGCTCGGCGGTCTGCACCTCGATGCCGAGCGGGACCAGCTCCTTGACCAGGAACTGGCGCGACGCGAAGTCGTCGTCGACCACCAGCACGCGCCCGCCGGTGCCGCGCACCGGGCGGTACTCGACTCCGTCGCGACCGTCGAGGTCGATGAGCTCGATCGCCGCGGTGGCGCCGCGCCGCATGAGCTGGGCCACCGCGGTGTCGGCCGAGACCAGCGGGTGCGATCCGGACTCGCCGTCGCTCGACAGATCGGCCGGCACTGCCACATCGAGCGAGCCGAGCATCGGGTCCGCGTTCGGCTCGGTGCGCGGCGCGTCCAGCCACATCCGCACCGAGGCGACGTCCTCGGTCACCGCCAGCATCACCTCCTCGAACCCGACCTCGCCGGTCACGTCCTCGACGACCAGGGCGGGCGCGAGCGCGGGCGTCGGCCTCGCCGCGCTCACCGACCCGGTCGGGCCGGCCGGCGCCAGCGCCAGCGTCGCCGGGCGTGCCGGCCCCGGCGGGGTGATCAGTCCCGACCCGCCCGCGGGAACCGCCGCGATCGCCACGCCCGACCCGCTCGCCGTGCTCGCCGCCCTCGCCGGATCGGCCGCCGCGTCGCCCACCACCACGATCGCGTCCAGCCCGATCGCCTCCGGCATCCGCGCCAGCGGCCCGGCCACCACTCGCTCACCGCGGGCTCGCGCCCGCAGGCACGCGCGCAGGGTTCGCTCGAGGGTCAGGCTGAGCGCGACGTGCGCGATGACCGGCTTCCCCTTGATGAACTCGAGCTCGCGCAGCACCTCGGGCACCGCCGACGGTTGCTCGCACGCGACCAGCAGGCAGTGACGGTCCTCGGCCAGCGGCAGGATGTGGTGCTCGAGAGCCAGCTCGGGGGCGACGCCGTCCAGCACGTCGACCGCGATCACCGATCGGTCGAGCACGACTCCGGCCACGCCGAGCTGGTGGCTGAGCGCGCGCACCAGCGTCTCCTCGTCGGCCAGGCCGAGTGCGTACCCGAGCGAGGCGATCGGCCAGCGCTGCGCCTGCAGCTCGAGGAGGTCGCCGACCTCGTCCTCCGATAGCGCGCCGGAGCGCACGAGGAGAACGCCGAGCGGATCCTCCCGACCGCGCATCGCTTCACGCTAGCACGTCACCCCTGCTGTACCCTCCAGGCGGCTGGCCGAGTCGCCGCCCCCCGGGCTAGGCGGCCAGCCACCACGGAACCCGGCGAGCCTACGGGGGTTTTTTTCATTGCGAGCGTACTGTCTGTGAGGTAGACTGCGCCACCTTGACACAGGCGGTTCAGGCCGAAAGAGCGCCCCCCGCAGCTATCCCCCCGTAGTCACTCGCTCTTTCGCCCCCCAGCAGGCAGTGGCATTCCGATTGCTTGCCGGGCACCGCCGAGCCCTTCTCTATCCTCACCAACGGAGGTCCGGGACGATGATCGAATTCAAGATCGGCGACAAAGCAGTTTACCCAGCCCAGGGAGTCGCCAAGGTGGTCGGTATCGACACCAAGGAGATCAACGGTACGGTCATCTCCTTCTACGTTCTCAAGGTCCTGGACAGCGAGATGCAGATTCTCGTCCCCAAGGACAAGGCCGACCAGGTGGGGCTGCGCCCGGTCGCCACGGATGAGGAAGTCGACGAAGTATTCGATATCCTGCGCGAGCAGGACGTGCACATCGACAAGCAGACCTGGAATCGCCGGTATCGCGGCTTCATGGAGAAGATCAAGACCGGGTCGCTGTTCGAGGTCGCCGAGGTGTTCCGCGACCTCTACCGGCTGAAGAGCACCAAGACGCTCTCGTTCGGCGAGCGCCGCATGCTCGACACCGCCAAGAACCTGATCGTCAAGGAGCTCTCGGTCGCGAGGAACTGGACCGAGCAGAAGGTGGAGAAGGAGCTGGAGAAGGCGTTCGCCGCCTGATCGCTCCTGGCGTTCGGGCGCCCTGGGCGCCCGGGCGTGACCAGGTCGAGCTGATAAACGGCTGAAAACGCTCGTCCTTGTCTTGCTAGGCTGATACCTGCATGGTAGTGTCGCGCGCGGAGCCGATGCAGGTCCACGTTGCCCAGGCCGACATCACGAACCTCCCTGTCGACGCCATCGTCAATCCCGCGAACTCCAAGGGGATAATGGGAGGCGGGGTGGCTCTGGCCATCCGCCGTCATGGCGGTGACGAGATCCAGACGGAGGCCATGAGCCGGGCTCCGATCGCGGTCGGAGCGGCCCTGGTGACCAAGGGCGGCTCGCTGCCTGCCCGGTTCGTCATCCACGTCCCCACCATGGAGGAGCCGGGGATGACCATCGCGGCGGAGAACGTCCGCCGCGCCGCGCGCGCCGCCCTCATCGCAGCGCACGCCAACAAGTACCAGGTGCTCGCCATCCCGGGCCTCGGCATCGGGATCGGCGGCGTCGGGGTCGAGGAAGCCGCGCGCGCCATCGTGGAAGAGATCCGCGCCCATAGAAAGGCGTTCCCCGAGGTCATCTACCTGGTCGACACCTCGGCCGAGATGGTCGCCGCGTTCGAGGAAGCCCTGCGCAACGCGCAGCAGGGCTTCTAGCGCGCCGCTTCAGCTGGCTCTCGCTCCGCGTCGCGCGAGCGCGTCACCGCGCGGCGTCCAGCGGGCGAGCAGATCGCTGTCTTTGCGGTTCACTCTCTTTTGGCAGGCCATGAGCAGCCAGGCGCCGCGCTTCGCTCTATGATTCGCCCGCCTTGGAGCTCCAAGCCTACATCCCTCTCGGCGCGTCGTTCGTCCTCGCGGCCGCCTTCTGCGGGCTCTTCACCGGGCTAGCGGTCCTGATCGGGCCCAAGCGCCTGACGCCCGCCAAGCTGGGCCCGTTCGAGTGCGGCTCCGAGCCAATCGGCTCGCCTCGCGCCCGCTACTCGACGCGCTTCTACCAGGTCGCCATCCTGTTCCTGGTCTTCGACATCGAGACCGCCTTCATGTACCCGTGGGCGGTCCTCTACGGAGATCTCTCGGTCGCCCCCGGCGGCGGCGTCGGCCTGTTCGGCTTCACCGAGATGATGCTGTTCGTCCTGGTGCTGGTCGTCGCGCTGACCTACGTCTGGCGAAAGAAGGCAATCGGATGGGACTAGAGATCGCCACCAGCAAGCTCGAGGACGCGGCCAACTGGGGCCGCAAGTTCTCGCTGTTCACGTATCCGTTCGTCACCGCCTGCTGCGGCATGGAGTTCATGTCGGTCGCGGCGCCCAAGTACGATCTGGCCCGGTTCGGCGCCGAGTTCCCGCGCTTCTCGCCGCGCCAGTCCGACCTCCTCATGATCGTCGGGACGATCACCGAGCGGCAGGGGCCGATCCTGAAGCGGGTCTACGACCAGATGGCCGAGCCGAAGTGGGTCATCGCCTTTGGCGTGTGCGCCTCGACCGGCGGCTTCTACCAGAACTACAGCGCCATGCCGGGGGCCGACCAGGTCATCCCGGTCGATGTGTATATCCCGGGCTGCCCGCCCCGCCCCGAGCAGGTGCTCGACGCGATCATGCTGCTCATGAAACGAGTGCAGGAGGGGCGCGGCCACTCCCAGGTGCGCCACAAGCGCGAGCAGCTGCTCCGCACGGGAGGCTGACATGGCCAAGGCTGTCCTCGACGCGCTGCGCGGCAAGTTCGGCGCCGGCATCCTGGCCACCTCCAGCCACCACGGCGAGGACGTCGCCATCGTGACGCGCGGCGCCCTGGTCGACATCGCGCGCTACCTGCGCGACGACCCGGCCATGGCGTTCGCCCTGCCCTGCTACTGCACCTGCATCGACTACCTGGGCCTCGAGGGGCTGCAGCCGTCGGCCGGGACGGTGCCGACCGCGTACGCCTCGCGCACCCGCGGCGAGGGCTCGGGCGCGCCCGGGGCGCGGTTCGCGGTGGTCTACGAGCTTCGCTCGCTGGTCCACGGCCAGCGCATCCGGCTCAAGGTGCCCCTCGCCGAGGACGACCTGGTGGTGCCCTCGCTGTCCGGCCTGTGGCCCGCCTTCAACTGGCTCGAGCGCGAGGCCTACGACATGTACGGGGTCTCGTTCGAGGGCCACCCCGACCTGCGCCGGATCTTCATGTACGAAGAGTTCATCGGTCATCCGCTGCGCAAGGACTACCCGAAGGAGCGCCGCCAGCCGCTGGTCCGGCGCGAGTGGACGGACGAGTGACATGGCAGAGCTGAAGAAGCTGGTCCTGGGCCGGAAGAACATCGAGGACCTCGATGACGAGCAGGAGCTCCCGACCGAGCTCATGACCGTCAACATGGGTCCGTCGCATCCGGCCATGCACGGCACCGTCCGCATCGTGCTGACCGTCGACGGCGAGCGCGTGGTGGAGTCGGACGTCCAGCCCGGCTTCCTCCACCGCTGCTTCGAGAAGGAGTCGGAGTACGCGACGTACACCCAGATCTTTCCGTACACCGACCGGCTGAACTACGTCTCGCCGATGATCAACAACGTCGGCTACGCGATGGCGGTCGAGAAGCTGATGGGCATCGTCAGCGAGGTTCCGGCGCGCGCCCAGTACATCCGGGTCATCGTCAGCGAGGTCTCGCGCCTCACCGACCACCTGACCTGCATCGGCGCCTCCGCGATGGAGCTGGGCGCGTTCACCCCGTTCCTCTACTTCCTGAAGGCGCGCGAGTGGCTGTTCGAGCTGCTCGAGGAGCTGTCCGGCGCCCGGCTGACCTACTCCTACGTGCGCATCGGCGGGGTCGCCCACGACCTCACCGACGACTTCGACGACCGGCTGACCGACATCCTGCGCAGGACCGAGGGCGTGCTGGCCGAGGTCGAGGTGATGCTCACCAACAACCGCATCTTCCGCGACCGCATGGAGGGCGTCGGCGCGATGGAGGCATCGGTGGCGCTCGGCTACGGGCTGACCGGCCCGTGCCTGCGCGCGTGCGGGGTCGACTACGACGTGCGCAAGGACAACCCCTACCTGGTCTACGACCAGCTCGAGTTCGACGTCCCGGTCGGGACCCGAGGGGACTGCTTCGACCGCTACCTCGTGCGGCTCGAGGAGATGCGCCAGTCGATCCGCATGCTGCGCCAGGCGATGCGCGACATCCCGGCCGGTCCGGTGATGGCGGCCGACCCGCGGGTGACGCTGCCGCCCAAGAAGGAGACCTACAACACCATCGAGGCCATGATCCGGCACTTCAAGCACATCATGGACGGGATCAAGGTCCCCCCGGGCGAGGCGTACTCCTGGGTCGAGGGCGGCAACGGCGAGCTCGGCTTCTTCGTGGTCTCCGACGGGACCGGGCGGCCGTGGAAGTGCTACTGCCGCTCCCCCAGCTTCATCAACCTGTCGACCATCTCTCGCACCATCCACGGCCACCTCATCTCCGACGTGGTCCCGATCTTCGGGATGATCAACATGATCGGCGGGGAATGCGACAAGTGATATGAGCGCCGAGACCAGAGCAGACAAGGAAGCACCCGCACCCGCCAGGCCGGAGGCGCCTGCCAGCGTCACCCTGACCATCGACGGGATGCCGGTGACGGTGCCGAAGGGCACCAACGTGATCGAGGCGGCCCGCGCGCTCGGCATCGACATCAGCGCGTTCTGCTACCACCCGGGCCTGAGCGTGGTCGCGGTGTGCCGCCAGTGCCTGGTCACCGTCGAGGGCCAGCCCAAGCTGCAGCCGTCCTGCCAGGCGATGGCGGCCGACGGCATGGTCGTCCACACGACCGACCCGACGTCGCGGGGCGCGCGCCGGCAGATGCTCGAGTTCACCCTGCTCAACCACCCGGTCGACTGCCCGATCTGCGACAAGGCCGGCGAGTGCGTGCTGCAGTCGCTCTACTTCGAGCACGACAACGCGCCCTCGCGGCTGGACGTCCCCAAGGTCCACAAGCCGAAGGTGGTCGACCTCGGGCCCAACATCGTGCTGGACGCCGAGCGCTGCATCCTCTGCACCCGCTGCATCCGCGTGTGCGACGAGGTGGCCGGCGAGCACGAGCTGGAGATGAAGCGGCGCGGCGACCACGAGGAGCTGTGCGTGGCGCCCGGCGAGGTGCTCGACAACCCGTACTCGATCAACACGGTCGATGTGTGCCCGGTCGGAGCGCTGACCGCAAAGGACTTCCGCTTCACCATGCGGGCGTGGGAGCTCCTGGCCACGCCGTCGGTGTGCCAGGGCTGCGCGACCGGTTGCAACATCGAGATCCAGCACCGCAACGAGCGAGTGTGGCGGCTGGTGCCGCGCCCCAACCCGGCCGTGAACCACTACTGGATGTGCGACGAGGGCCGCTTCACGTACCACGCGCTGCGCGAGAAGCGGCTGGTCTCGCCGCTGGTCGGCGGGCTGCCGTCCCGCTGGGACCAGGCGCTGACCGCGGCGGCGGTGGCGCTGCGCGCGGTGCTCGAGACCGACCGCGACAAGGTCGGGGTCGTGTTCTCGCCGCAGCACACCAACGAGGACAACCACGCGCTGGCCCGGCTGGCCCGCGACATCTGGCGGATCGAGCGGTTCTACGTCGGCGGCAAGCCGCCGGTGCCGGAGCGGGCCGACAAGATCCTGCGCGACGCCGACGTCAATCCCAACCGCCGCGGCATCCGCGCGATCCTGGGCGGCGAGCTGGCCGCGGGCGCCGCGGTGCTCGAGGAGGATCTGCTCGAGGGCGAGATCAAGGCGCTGCTGGTGCTCGGCCATCACCTGCCGCTGTCCGACGAGGCGATGGCGCGGCTGGCCGGGCTCGACGCGCTGGTCGTCATCGCCGACACCGAGGACGGAGTGACGCTGCGGGCCAAGGTGGCCCTGGCCAGCGCCTCCTGGGCCGAGGTGGCCGGCACGGTCACCAACCGGCAGGGGCTGGTGCAGCGGATGCAGGCGGCCTACGAGCCGGGCGGACAGGCCCTGCCGGCCTGGGAGGTCATCACCCGGCTGGCCCAGGCGTCCGGCGCCGCGCTCGGCTACGGCAGCGCGCGCCAGGTGTTCGACGACATGGTCCAGAAGGTGGCCGACTTCCGCGGCACGGTGTGGGGCAGCGACGCTCGCCCCATCCAGCTCCGCTTCGCCAACTCGCGCGGGTAAAGGGCCCATGGAGACGACCTCTCAAAGCGGTTCCTGGACCGCCACCGACTGGATCTTCTGGGTCCTCGACTCGGGAGCACTCAAGTGGGTCCTCCTGATCCTGCTCCTGGTCATGCCGCTCGCCTCGCTGCTCACGTGGGCCGAGCGGCGGCAGAGCGCGATGATGCAGGACCGGCTCGGCCCCAACCGGGCCAACATCGGTCCGATCAAGCTGTGGGGCATCCTCCACTTCGTCGCCGACGCGCTGAAGATGATCTCCAAGGAGGACTTCGTCCCGGAGAAGGCGCACCGGGCGTTGTTCACCCTCGCGCCGATCCTGGCCCTGGCGCCGGTCTTCATCGCCTTCGCGCTGATCCCGTTCGGGCCGACCATCTACCCGGACGAGTTCTTCCGCGTCATCGACATGCGGGTCGGGCCGAGCACGAACCACGCGATCGACATGCAGGTCTACTCGGCCGAGTTCGGGTTGATCTTCTACTTCGCGATCATGACCGTGGCCAACTACGGCGCGACCCTGGCCGGGTGGGCCAGCTACAACAAGTGGGCGCTGCTCGGCGGCCTGCGCGCCTCGTCGCAGATGATGTCGTACGAGGTCACCATGGGCCTGTCGCTCATGGGCGTGTTCCTGGTCATGGGCACCCTCGAGCCGGGCGCGATGGTGGCGTGGCAGGGACCCAACCCCATCCACTGGGGCTGGGCGGTGCAGCTGCCCGCGCTGTTCCTGTTCTTCACCGCGGCGATCGCCGAGACCAAGCGCGCGCCGTTCGATCTGCCCGAGGGCGAGCCGGAGATCATCGGCTACTTCGTGGAGTACTCGGGGATGCGGTTCGGGATGTTCTTCCTGGCCGAGTTCATCGAGATCGTCTTCCTGGCCTCGGTGATGACCACGGTCTTCTTCGGCGGCTGGCAGTTCCCCTTCCTCTACACCGACGGCTTTCACTTCCTGGGCTGGGTGGCATTCCTGCCGCACTGGGCGGTGGTGCTGATCCAGTTCCTGACCTTCGGCGGCAAGGTGGTGTTCTTCTGCTGGCTGCAGCTGGCCATCCGCTGGACCCTGCCCCGCTTCCGGCCCGATCAGCTGATGCAGCTGGGCTGGAAGCGCCTGTTGCCGCTCTCGCTGGTCAACGTGATGGCGACGGCGCTCATCCTCTGGCTGTTGTGGTCGTTGCGCGCGCCGGCGGCCGTCCTGCCCGGCATGTGAGGTAATCCATGGCGAGTTCACAGCACACCCCGCCGGCGGCCAAGCCGGCCGGCCTCGAGGTCGTGAGCGTCTCGCGACGCAACGCCAACGTCCGAACGGTCCGGGTGCCGCGGCCGCCGCTGCAGGACGCCTCGTTCATGCACGCGACGCTCAAGGGCCTCCAGATCACGGTGAAGCACTTCTTCAAGAACGTGGTGACCCGCTCCCAGGTCGAGACCATCCAGTACCCGGAGGAGAAGAAGCCGTATCCGGCCCGCACGCGCGGGCTGCACCGGCTGATGCAGCGCGACGACGGCTCGGTGCGCTGCGTGGCGTGCATGTGTTGCCCGACCGTGTGCCCGGCCAACTGCATCACGATCATCCCGGCCGAGACCAGCGACAAGCGGGTCGAGAAGTACCCGGCGGTGTTCGAGATCGACGAGCTGCGCTGCGTGGTGTGCGGCCTGTGCGTCGAGGCCTGCCCGTGCGACGCGATCCGCATGGATACCGGCAAGCACGCGCTGCCGGTCGAGCAGCGCTCCGACGGCGTGATCGACAAGGACGAGATGCTGGCGATGGGCACGCGATCGATCGCGGTGCAGGGCGGCACCGGTCCGGAATGGCGTCGCGGTTGAGCTGAGTCGACGCGCGTGTCAACGGTGATCGCGCGCGCGAGTCGACGCGTGCGTGACGAACGCGATCGCGCTGCATCGTCGTCGGTGCCGCGCGTGGATCGCGCTTGACGATCGAGTCGCCGGTGATATTCTGACGAGCGAGCAAAGGACTGTTCGACTCGGCAGAGCCAATTCTTTTCCCTACAACGGCTATCCTGGGATCTGTCTCTAGCCGAGGCGTGCACGCCCGCCAGTCGGGAAGCCCATATCGGCCATCGCGGAGCCCACCTACGTATACGTAGGGGATAGAATAAGTACTCACCGGTCGAACGGTTGCTGGCTCGGAAAAGACGGGTGGTCGAGGTCAAGCGCCTCGCTGCCCGCTTTTTTTTCCGGACGGGTTTGCCTTCGACCTCGGCGACCTCGACGATCGTGCGCCAGCGAACCGGCGCCGACGCAGGCGAAGCCGATCGCGAACACGGCCAGGATCGGCGCCGCCATGAAGCGGTGCGCGGCCAGCGCCTGTACCAGGCCGGTGGCGAGATAGGCGGCGGTCAGGAGCTCGAGGACCGGCAACCAGCCCGCCGCCGAGGCGTAGCCTCCCGCGGATGGCGCGCTGCCCTGCTTGGGTGTGCGCACGAACTCTGACGGCCGGCCGGCCAGCCCCTCGAGCACCGCGCGCGCCTGGCCGAGCGAGATGCCGGCGGTCAGCGCCATGAGGGCCGGCGCGCGCAGCGCCACCGAGACGGCGGCGCGCAGGCCGAGCGCGGCGCCGCGAACCGCGCGCTGGGCGGTGACCAGGTAGGCAACGCTGACCGCGGCGGCGCCGAGCGCGAGCGTCGCCTCGATCCAGGCTGACGCCGGGGCCGGCGAGTCGCGCCAGGCCAGCGCCGGGACCGCCAGGAGCGCGAGCGTCGCGGTCAGGAGGTACGGCAGGTTGTGCGTGAGGTGGAAGAGCGCCTCGAGCCGCACCGCCGGGCGCAGGCGGGCGGTCAGCACCGCGGGCAGGAGCTTGCGCGCCACCTGCATCGATCCCTTGGCCCAGCGGAACTGCTGCGAGCGGAAGCCGTTGAGGTCGGCCGGCAGCTCGCCCGGCACCGCCTGCTCGAGCAGGTAGGCGAAGCGCCAGCCGCGCAGCAGCACCCGGTACGACAGATCGAGATCCTCGGTGAGCGTGTCGCCGTGCCAGCCGCCCGCGTCGTCGATCGCCGCGCGCCGCCACAGCCCGCCGGTGCCGTTGAAGTTGAAGAAGCAGCCGGTGCGGGCGCGCGCGCTCTGCTCCACGCCGAAGTGGCCGTCGAGGAGGAGGGCCTGCAGCGAGGTGAAGCGGCTCGCCGAGCGGTTGAGGTGGTCCCAGCGGGCCTGGACCATGGCCACGCCCTCGGTCAGGGATCCGGCCATGCGGCGCAGGAGATCGGGCGGCGGGACGAAGTCGGCGTCGAGCACCAGGAGCAGCTCGCCGCGCGCGCGGGCCAGGCCGTGCTGGAGCGCGCCCGCCTTGTAGCCGGCCCGGCTGGCCCGGCGCACGTGCTCGATGGCCAGGCCTCGGCCGCGGAGCTCGGCGACCCGGGCGGCGGCGATCGCGGCGGTGTCGTCGGTCGAGTCGTCGAGCAGCTGGACCTCGAGTCGATCGCGCGGCCAGTCGAGCGCGGCGACCGCGTCGAGCAGCCGCTCGACCACGAAGCGCTCGTTGTAGATCGGCAGCTGCACGGTCACGACCGGCAGCGGATCGGCGAGCGCGGACGTCGGATCAGCGGCGGCGGCGCGCGTGCGCCAGAAGGCGACCACCAGGTGCAGCCGGTGCGCCGCGTAGACCGCCAGCGCGGCGACCACAGCGACGTAGGCCCACCACGCCAGCTCCAGCACGGCTCACTCCAGGAGCTCGCCGTGGGCCGGGCAGCGCAGCCCGGAGTCGGCCGGCGGACACTGGCTCACCGCGAGGAGGTCCATGGTCAGGGCGACGGCGATGTGGATCGCGGCGCCGCCCCAGATGGAGCGCGTGCGCATGGCCAGGGTGCCGAGCACCAGGCCAGCCACGATGGCGCCGAAGGTCTCGGCCATCGGCTTTCCGTAGTGGATCATGCAGTACGGCACCACCATCACGAAGATGGCGCCGGCCCCGAACCGGCGGCGCAGCCCTCGCAGCATGAAGCCGCGGAAGAAGAACTCCAGCGACACGAACTGGAGCGCGTACAGCGCCTCCCAGGCCCAGAAGTCGAACGCCGAGCGATTGGCCGCCTTGTAGAACGGATAGGTGTAGTAGAAGGCGGGGAACTGGGCCGCCCCGATCACGAACGGGAGCACCAGGAGAAACAGGACCAGGTAGATGCGGTAGTGCAGCCGGAACTGGCGCAGGCTGACGTAGTAGTCGCGCAGCCGCTGCCCCGGCATGCAGACGATGACCAGCGCCGGGACGAGCACGTAGCCGGTGAAGCGCCAGCCCGACCACCAGGCATAGGCGCGCAGCTCGCCGTAGTCGCCCTCGGCCAGCCCGGGGAAGTACTGGCGGAAGAAGTCGCGCTCGCCGATGTACTCCTGCAGGGTCAGCGCCACGCAGACGGTGACCAGCACCACCAGCGGCCGGAGGTCGACCTTGCCCTCGGCGAGTGGCGGGTCGTCCGGATCGCGCTCGGCCTCGATCTGGCGCCAGCTGTCGACCAGGAGCCGACGGAGGAGGCGCCCGACCAGGCTCACGGACGCTGTCCGACGAGGTCGGCGAGCCGGCGCAGCCGGTGCCGGCAGAGCTCCTTGCCGAGCACTTCCATGGTGTCGAACAGCGGCGGCGACGCCTTGCGCCCGGTCAGGCCCAGGCGCAGCACCATGAACAGGTGCTTGGTCTTCCAGCCGCGCGCCTCGGCCAGGGTCCGGCTGGCGGCCTCGAGCTCGCCGGCGGTGAACGCGGGCAGCTGCTCGTAGCCTTCGAGGAGCTCGGCGAGCGCCTTGGCCAGGTCGCGACCGGCCACGTCGGGAATCACCAGCTCGGCCGCCACCGGCGCCAGGTCGACGTCGAGCGAGAAGAAGAACTCGGTGGCCGGGACGAAGTCGGACAGCTGCTTGATGCGCTCGCGGACCAGCCGGATGATCGGGATCAGCCGGTCGGAGCCCAGCCGCCAGGTCACCAGCTCGGCGGCCAGCTGGGCGTAGTCGAGCTCGTGGATGTACTGCTCGTTCAGCCAGCGCAGCTTGTCCATGTTGAAGACCGGACCGCCGAGCGAGACCTTGTCCCACGAGAAGACGCCGACCATCTCCTCGAGCGTGAACTTCTCCCGGTCGCCGCCGAACGACCAGCCCATGATGGCGAGGAAGTTGAGCAGCGCGGCCGGCAGGATCCCCGCGTCGCGGTAGAAGTCGATCGAGACCGGGTTCTTTCGCTTGGAGATCTTCGAGCGGTCCTGGTTGCGCAGAAGCGGCATGTGGATCCACTCGGGCGGGTCCCAGCCGAACGCCTGGTACAGGAGCACGTGCTTGGGCGTGGACGAGATCCACTCCTCGGCCCGGATGACGTGGGTGATCTCCATCAGGCGATCGTCGACCACGTTGGCCAGGTGGTAGGTCGGAAAGCCATCCGACTTGAGCAGCACCTGGTCGTCGACCTGGGTCACCGCGATGTCGACGTCGCCGCGCAGGCGGTCGCGGAAGCGAACCGAGCCGGTGGTGGGCACCGCCAGCCGGATGGTGTGGGCCTCGCCGCCGGCCACTCGCCTGGCCGACTCGGCCGGGTCGAGCCCGCGGCAGTGCCGGTCGTAGCCTGGAGCCAGCTTCTCGGCCTGCTGCTTCTGGCGCAGCTCGGCCAGCCGCTCGGCGGTGCAGAAGCAGCGGTACGCCTTGTCGCGCGCGACCAGCAGGTCGGCGTGCTCGCGATAGATCGGCAGGCGGGCCGACTGGTGATACGGGCCGTGCGGACCGCCCACGTCGGGACCCTCGTCCCAGCGCAGCCCGAGCCAGCGCAGCGCCGACATGATCTGCGCCTCGCTGTCGGCGCGCGATCGGGTCTGGTCGGTGTCCTCGATGCGGAGGACGAACGCGCCGCCGCTCTGGCGAGCGAAGACGTAGTTGAAGAGCGCGATGTACGCGGTCCCGACGTGTGGATCGCCAGTCGGCGATGGAGCGATTCGCACGCGGACCGGGCGCGCTGTGACGGGCGCAGCGGGATCCATGGATCGAAGCCCCAGCTTGTAGCACGCCGTGCTAGCCTGGAGAAGTGCGCTCCCTTCGATCCGCCGCAGCGGCGGGTGCCCTGCTCGCCGCGCTGTTGATCCCGGACCGAAGCGCTCGCGCGGCCGGAAATGACCCGGCCGGCGGGGTCGAGGAGGTGGTCTCCGGCGAGGTGATCTCGGCGACGAGCCGCTGGGCGCGCGGCAGGACCGAGATCGTCACCGAGTCGGTCATTCGCACCCGGTCGGGCCGCGAGGTGACGGTGCGCCAGCGCGGCGGCAGCGTGGACGGCGTCCGCATGGTCGAGCTGCACGCCGAGCCGCTCCTGCGCGCGGGCGACCGGGTGTCGGCGCGGGTCGCGGTCGCGCGCGATCGGCGCGGCCGGGAGAGCCGACCGGTGCGCGGGCTGTACGCGCTCGGCGGCGCGGGCAGCGGCCCCGGCGGGATCGGCTCGATCCCGTACGTGCGCACCGAGGCGACCCAGACGCGCGCCCAGGTCTACTGGGAGTCCGGCTGCGCGAAGCTCTCCTTCGACGAGGCCGGCGACTCGCAGATCGAGGGTGACCTCGAGTTCGATGAGATGGAGCGCGTGCTCCTCCGCTGGCAGCACGCGGTCGAGGACTGCTCGTACTTCTACGTCAGCCTGGAGGGGCGCAAGGCGAGCGAGGTCGGTCTCGACGGCGTGAACATCGTGAAGTTCCGCGAGGACCGCTGGTGCGTGCCCGCCACCGACGAGGAGCCGGAGGACTGTCACGACCCGTCGGCGGCCGGGCTCACCACCCTCCACTTCATCGACGACGCCGACAGCGACCGCAACGGGGCGCTGCTGGACGCCGACATCGAGCTCAACGCGATCAACTTCCGGGTCACGATCGATGGACAGCCGAGCGACGGCCCGCCCTGCTCCTCGGATCTGGCCAACACGTTCACCCACGAGGTCGGCCACCTCATGGGGCTCGATCACACCTGCTGGATCAGCGCCGGCGTGCGGCTGGAGGACGACGAGGGGGAGCCGCTGCCGCTCTGCTCGCTCGACCCCAACCTGCCGGACGAGGTGCGCAACTCGACCATGTTCAACTTCCAGGACTGCGGCGAGACCAAGAAGGGCACGCCGGAGTCGGACGACGTCGCCGGGATCTGCGCGATCTACCCGCTCGAGGACGATCCGCGCGAGTGCCGGGCGGCCGAGCTGAAGTCGGGCGGCTGCGCGATCTCGACCGGAGGCGGCGGCGGTTCCGGATCCGGCCCGGTCGCGCTGCTGTCGCTCGCCGGGCTGGCGCTGGTGCTGCGCCGTCGCCGGCGCTGAGGCCGCGCTCAGGGGACCAGCTTGTAGCCGAACCCGTAGACGGTGAGGATGTGCTTCGGGTTCTTGTGGTCCTCTTCGAGCTTGCGGCGCAGCTTGACGATGAAGTTGTCGACGGTGCGGCTCTGCGGGTTGGGCTGCACGCCCCAGATCTTCTCGAGCAGCTCGTCGCGCGAGACCGCGTCCTCGGACCGCTCGCGCAGCAGCTTCAGCAGCTCCAGCTCGTAGAAGCTGAGCCGCTTGCTGGTGCGGCCGCGGGCCATGACGTGCTTGCGCGGGTGCACCTCCCACGATCCGATGAGGAAGGTGTCGTCGTGCAGGGCCATGCGCGCCTGCCGGCGGAAGATGGCGTTGATGCGCGCGATCAGCTCGGCGACCGAGAACGGCTTGGTCACGTAGTCGTCGGCGCCGACCTCGAGCCCGCGGATCTTGTCCGCCTCCTGGACCTTGGCGGTGAGCATGATGATCGGCACCACCGGATCGAGCACGCGCAGCTGCTCGCACACCCGGTAGCCGTTGTCGTCGGGCAGCATCAGGTCGAGGAGGACGCAGTCCGGCTGGGTCTCCTTGGCGAGGCTGATCCCCTGCTCACCGGTCGACGCCGAGTGGACCTGGAATCCCTCGAACTCGAGGGCGTCCTCCAGCCCGCGCACGATGTCCGGCTCGTCCTCGATGATGAGGATCTGCTTCCGGTCGGTGGGCGGGGGGACGGTCATCCTGGCGGTACCTTAACCATGGGCGCCGAGCGACTACCAGCTGACTACGCACCAGCCGGGGCGGGGATCCAGAGCCGGAAGATCGAGCCCTCGCCGCCGGCCCCCGGCCGCACCCGCACCTCGCCGTCGTGGGCCTCGGCGATGTGCTTGACCAGCGCGAGCCCGATGCCGGAGCCGCGGATCGGCTTCA
Organism: Kofleriaceae bacterium; assembly: GCA_035489015.1. GTDB lineage: Bacteria > Myxococcota_A > Polyangia > Haliangiales > Haliangiaceae > DATFRY01. The sequence goes on from DATHKR010000315.1 coordinate 15,992, forward strand.
GCCGCACCGTGCGCGAGCGATAGAAGCGCTCGAAGATGGCGTTGCGCTCGTCGGCGGGCACGCCCGGGCCGAAGTCGCGGACCTCGAGCTCGACGCCGCCATGCGAGCGGCGCAGGCCGACCTCGATCCGCTTGCCCTCGGCGGCGTACTTGATGGCGTTGTCGACCAGGTTCAGCACCGCGACGGTCATCGTGTTGGTGTCGATCCGCACCAGCGGAAGATCGTCGGCCAGGTCGGCGTCGAGCTCCATCTCGGCCTGCTCGAGCCGGTGGCGGCTGAGGTCGAGCGCGCGCCGCACCACCTCGGCGAGGTCTTGATCGTCGGCGAACTCGTAGACGTTGCCGCCGCGCTCGATCTTGGAGAAGTCGAGCACCGAGTCGATGAGCCGCGACAGGCGCACGCTCTCGCGCCGGATGATCTCGGCGTACTCGGTCGCCTGGGCGGCGGAGCGGGTGCGCCCCATCGAGAGGAGCTCGCCGAACATGCTGATGATCGAGAGCGGGGTCTTGAGCTCGTGCGAGACGTTGGAGATGAACTCGCTCTTCAGCTCGTTGAGCCGGCGCTCGCGCTGCATGGAGATCAGCATGACCACGAAGCCGGTCAGGATGACGGCCAGCGAGGTCCCGATCAGGACCAGGTCGAGGGTGGCGCGCCGCGACGCGCGCGAGGCGAGCAGGTTGGCGTCGCGCGGCGCCACCCGCAGGCGCCACTCGGTCAGCGTGGGGAACGGCAGCTCGACCACGTCGGCGTCGGGCCCGCCCCCGAACCGCAGGCCATAGACCAGCTCGCCCGAGCGGTCGACGATCTGGTAGACGTGGCGGCCGATGTTGTCGAAGAAGTTGGGCAGGACGCTCGCGAACAGGAAGGTGATGTCGGTCTCGACGACGACGAAGAACCACTTCCCGTCCTGCAGCTTGCGGGTGCAGGTGAACAGGTACGACAGGTCGCCGTAGTACTTGTGAAGGGTGCGGCGCTCTCCGACCATGACCTTGTCGAGGTCGAGGTCGGGGATGACCTTGTCGCGGAACAGGCGCTGGAACGGCTCGTCCTCCGAGGGTGTTCGCTTGGTGAACGAGCCGCCCGAGACCGCCTTCTTGTCGATGTCGAGCACCTGGACGCTGAGCAGCGGCGAGGTCTCCATCTGCGCGCCGAGCGCGGACAGGTTGTCGAGATCGACTCTCTCGAACATGTCGGTCGCGGCCTTGGCGATCTCCGACTGGATGCCGATCATCTTCTCGCTGGCCAGCTCGCGCATCGTGTCGAGGATGACGAGCCGCTCGGTGGGCGTGTTCCGGTAGCTGTAGTAAGTGAGGCCGATGGCCGCGATGAGGACCGCGGCGATGAGGCCGAAGAAGACGCGACGCCGATACACCGGAACGAAATGGTAGCCGGAAGAGGGAAAAACGCCGCGATGGCGTGGTATTGCCTGGAATACCGAGCTGTGTTAGGACGCTAACGCATTCTTCCGGGTACTCCGGATTAGGACGCGCTGCTCAGAAACAATTGAAATTTCATCAGCTTGGAAGACCGGAGACAGTCGACCGCCATGGATTCCCTCTTCGATGACGACCAGGACGAAGTTGGGAGTGAGATCGAGGCTTACTGCCCTAGCCCGCGCTGCAAGGCGGACACGAACCACACCGTCATCAGCATGTACGAGGACGAGATCCGTCGCGTGCAGTGCCAGGTGTGCTCGGATGTTCACGCCTTCCGGAAGCCGCGCGGCGACGCCGTCGAGGCCACCGAGGAGGTGGTCGCCAGCAGACGAAAGCTGAGCCGCAAGCCGACCTGGGAGGAGGCGATGTCCCAGGTGACGGAGGCGGAGCTGGCCAGCTGCCGGCCCTACTCCATCCGCGACACGTACGAGGAGATGGACGTCGTGTCGCACCCGAAGTTCGGAACCGGGTTCGTCACCGAGCTCCTCCCCGACAACAAGGTCGAGATCTCCTTCAAGGACGAGCGACGGGTGCTGGTCCACAACCGCTCCGATCTGGCCACAAAGATGCCTGATCTTGCGGAGATGCCCGCTCCCCGGGACGTGAAGAAGCGGAAGCGCCGGAAGAAGGGGGGAGCCAGCGAGCTGGCCGCCCGCCTCCTCAACGAGCGGACCGAGCCGGTGCCGGTCGAGATGGACCCGGAGAAGACGGCGGCCAAGCTGGCCGCGGCGCAGCGGGCGGTGGAGGAGAGGCGCCTCCGGACCATGCAGATGGCCGCCACCGGGGGTGGCCTGGACGAGTCGGAGGTCACCCCGGCGCAGCGCAAGGAGCGGCGCCGGCTGGAGCGCGAGGCCGAGAAGGAGCGCAAGCGCCAGGAACGCGAGGCCGAAAAGACGCAGAAGGCCGCCGCGAAGGAAGTGGAGCGCCTGCGCAAGGCGGCCGAGAAGGAGAAGCTCCAGGCACAGAAGGAGAAGGACCGGCTCCGCAAGCTGGCCCAGGCGGAGAAGGACAAGGTCCGCAAGCTGGCCCAGGTGGAGAAGGACAAGGCCCGCAAGCTGGAGAAGGCGCAGAAGGGTCGGGAGCTGGCGGCCGCGCAGAAGGAAAAGGAGCGGGCCCGGCTCGCCATGGAGCGCGATCGCGCCAAGGCCAAGGCGGACGCCGACCGCGAGAAGGCGGCGGCCCAGAGGGAGAAGGACCGGGCCGCGGCGGTGAAGGAGAAGGAGCGCGTCCAGGCCGCCAGGGACAAGGAGCGGGAGCGGGCGGCGGCCCAGAAGGAGCGCGACAAGGCGGCGGCCCAGAGGGAGAAGGAGCGGGCCACGGCGCAGAAGGAGAAGGAGCGCGCCCAGGCCACCCGGGAGAGAGAGCGGGCGGCGGCTCAGAAGGCCAGGGAGCGGGCCGCGGCGCAGAAGGAGCGGGAGCGCGTTCAGGCCGCCCGCGAGAAAGAGCGTGCCCGGGCCGCAGCCGAGCGCGCGCGCAAGAGTGCGGGAGCGGGCCAGAAGACGAAGAAGAAGAAGGCCGCGGCGCCCGCGCGGAAGAAAAAGCCCGCGGCGGCCAGGGGCAAGAAGCCGCCAAAGGCGCGCCGCCGCTGACGCTGACCGGCGCGGGGGCGCCGCCGATGGGTGAAGATCAGCTCCGGGCGAGGGGGAGCAGCACAGTGAACTCGGTGAAGGCTCCCTCCTCGGAGTCGACCGAGATGATCCCGCCGTGCATGTCGACCAGCCCGCGCGCGATGTAGAGGCCGAGTCCGGCGGAGTCGGGACCGGACGAAGTGTGGTGCTTGGCGCTGTGGACGTCGGAGAACGGCTCGAAGATGCGGTCGCGCAGGTCGACCGGGATGCCGATGCCGTTGTCCTTCACGCGCAGTCGCGCCCACGAGCCGGCGTAGCGCTCGCGCGGGGCGCGGTCGACCATCGCGACCACCCTGCCGCCCTCCGGCGTGTAGCGGATCGCGTTGATGAGGAGGTTGGAGACGACCTGCTGGATCTTGTCCGGGTCGGCCCGGATGTGCGGCGTGTCCTCGAACTGGGTGCCTAGCTCGTGGCGCTTGGTCGCGGCGAGCGGGGCCAGGTCGTCCACCACGTAGCGGACGATCTCGACCAGGTCGCAGTCGCGCGGTGACAGGGTCATGCGGCCGGTCTCGATCCGGCTGGCGTGGAACATCTCGTCGACCAGGCGCATCAGGCGGTGCGCGTTGCGCCGGACCGACTCGGCCGGGCGGCGCAGGCCGGGCGGCATCGCCCCGAACCGACCCTCGGCCATGAGGTCGAGGTAGCCGACGATGCTGGTCAACGGCGTCCTCAGCTCGTGCGCCGCGATCGAGACGAACTCGCCCTTCATCTTGTTCATGCGGCCGAGCTCGGCGTTCTTGCGGCGCAGCTCCGCCTCCGACTCGACCAGCGCGCGGCTGCGCTGGCGGACCAGCTTGTCGAGGTTGTCCATGAGGTCGCGCAGCTCGTCCTGGGCCGCCTCGAGCTGCGCGCTCTTCTCCTCGACCTCGCGGGTGCGCTCGGCCAGCACGCGCTGGAGCTCGACCGTGTCGGCGCCGCTCAGCCCGATCGGGCGGCGCACCGCGGGGCGGCGCGCTCCCTTGGGACTCGGCTGTCCGTGCCCCCTCCCCGTCCGCTTCCGGTCGGCCATCCCTGTTCTCCCCCTCGGCCACTATAGCAGTCCAGCCGGGCCTACCGACGGCGGCGAGCAGGTCCGAAAAGTTGCCTGTGGCACGGGTGCGGCGTTCCATAAGCGCATGAACGAGACCTGCTCGGCCTGCGGCGCGGCGTTCGTGCCCGCGTACGTCTACCAGCTGGCGGTGACGGCCGATCGCGGGCGACTGCTGTTCTGCTCCCTCGACTGCCGTCGCGAGGGTCTCGGCGACGAGGCCTTCCGGGCCAAGCGGGCGCGCCGGCTCGCGATCCTCAACCACAAGGGCGGCACCGGCAAGACCACCACCGCGATCAACCTGGCCGCCGGCATCGCCGAGCGCGGGATGCGTGTCTTGCTCATCGATACCGACGCCCAGGGCAACGTCGGCGTCTCGCTCGGCATCCACGGCGAGCGCACCCTCTATCACATACTGGTCGACGGTGAGGATCCGTCCCAGGCGGTCGTGCCGGTCCGCAAGCACCTCGACGTCATCACCAGCGACCCGAGCCTGGCCGCCGCCGAGATCTGGCTGGCTCGCCAGAGCACGGACGTGCGGGCGCGGGTTCTGACTCGCCGGCTCAACCTGATGCAGATCTCGCGCCGCTACGACTACGTCGTTCTCGACTGCGGCCCCTCGCTGAACCTGCTCAACCAGAACGCGCTCAGCTACGCCGACGAGGTGATCATCCCGGTCACCTGCGACTACCTGGCGCTGGTCGGAGTCAAGCAGGTGCTCCGCACCGTGCGCGAGGTGGAGCGGCACCTGCACCACGCGGTCCGCATCTCGGCGGTGCTGCCGACCTTCTACGACGCGCGCACGCGGCTGGCGTGCGAGGTGCTGGCCGCGCTGCAGGGCCACTTCAAGGAGAGGTGCCTGCAGCCGATCCGGACCAACACGCGCCTGGCCGAGGCCCCCAGTCACCGGCGGACCATCTTCGAGCACGCGCCCGACTCCAACGGCGCCGAGGACTACGCCCGCGTGGTCGACTGGATGCTCGGCGGCGCGGCGGTGGAGCGACCCGCGGCGTCCGACGTGGTGGTCGACGAGTCCGATGTGATCGGCGACGAGACGGTCGGCGCCGATGGTGACGGCGAGGGCGAGATCGCCGCGGTCGCCGCCGCGGCCGCCGGCGCGGCGTGACCGCGCGCCTGGCCGCCATCCCACGACGACTAGGAGGAGTCATGTCCGAGGCGAAGATCCTGAAGCACGACCCGCTCAGCGAGACCGAGGCGATCCTGCGCCAGGACTTCTATGGAGTCGACGAGCGTCGGTCGGTCCGGCGCCCGGCGCCGCCCACCAAGCCGCGCCCGACCCACTACAAGGTCGTGTGCATCTCGCTCTACACCAAGGACATCGAGGCGCTGGAGGCGACCGTGGCCGAGCTCAAGCGGCGCGGCTACACCAAGGCCAACAAGTCGCAGCTCATCCGCTACGCGCTCAGCCAGCTCGACATCGACAAGCTGCCGCCTCCCAATCCGTGAGAGGCGCGAGATGGGCGCGACCGCGCCGGTTCAGACCGGCGAGCTGAGCAGCAGCTCGATCGCGCGCTCGCGCAGCATCTTGACCACCACGTCGTTGATCGTGTCGCCGCGGTCGAGGCTGTCGAAGTAGCTCTTCGCGATGTCGGAGAACTCGCGGTAGACCGGCTCGAACTCCTCGAGGCGCATCTTCTTGACCAGCCGACCGCGGTGCTTGACGAACACGCCGAAGTCGCTATCGCCGTACTCGGACTCGAATCGAGTCAGGTACTCCCGGTACTCTTTAGCGATATCGACCTTGCCGGAGGTCGCCATGAAGCGCTCAGCGTATGTGTAAACCGCGCGCCCCGCAAGCCAGCGGCCGGTCATCCATCGCGGCGAGAACCGCGCGGTGGCGACGCGGCGATGCACCTGCGCGCGAGGGTGACGGTCGGGCGGATCGGCACGCGATCACCCGGGTGGTGTCGTCGGCGCGTGGGGGCCGGCGGCATCACCGCGAACGTGCGAACGGAGAGCGTCGCGGACGGCGCGACCGCCCGCTGGTCGCGGCGCGGTCGATCGACGGCGTCCGTCGCCGCGTCGGTGAATGGCGCGGGATCGGGACGCCAGCGACGGCGCTGCGACGCCGGACGCGATTCGAGCCGACTCGCCGCGGGGTCGGCCTCGTCCGCCGTCAAGTAAGCGATCCCTCACGATATACGGCCTGGCGCGGGCGCGAGCCGGGCGGGGCCGAGCGCGGCGGCGGCGGCGGCAGGGAAGCCACCGTGCCGGTCGAGCCGTAGTACAAGGTGACATGGCGTCAGGCCGCAAGAGCTACTCCGCGGGCCACTTCCTCTTCCAGGTCGACGAGGGCGGTGGCGAAGGCGCGGCCTACGTCAAGTCGGTCTCCGGCGGGATGGTGAAGGGTGCGGTGCTGGGCGATCAGGCCGGCCCGGTCTCGCTCCAGTTCAAGCACCTCGGCGCCGTCGAGATCGACCCGATCCAGCTCGAGATCGGCATGGCGCTGTCCAAGCCGCTGCTCGAGTGGATCCGCGGATCGTGGCGGCGACAGTTCTCGCGCCGGAGCGGATCGATCATCCACGCCGACTTCGACTTCAAGTGCAAGTTCGAGCAGTGGTTCGAGAACGCGCTCATCACCGAGACCAAGTTCCCGCCGCTCGACGGCTCGGCCAAGGAGCCGGCCTATCTGTCGGTCACGCTCCTGCCGGAGCAGGTGAAGACGGTGAAGGGCGACGGCCGCCCGGTGCAGGGCAAGGTCGGCACCAACCAGAAGCTGTGGCTGCCGAGCAACTTCAGGCTCGACATCCAGGGCGTCGATTGCACCTACGTCAACAAGATCGAGTCGTTCTCGGTGACTCAGAAGACCAAGCAGCTCTACACGGGGGTCTCGCGCTTCCCCGAGGTCGAGCCGACCGGCGTCGAGTTCAGCAACATCGTCGTGACCATGTCGGCCGATCACGCCGACGACTTCATGGGCTGGTACGACGAGTTCGTGATGCGCGGCGCCAAGGGCACCAAGCAGGAGCGCGACGGTTTCATCGAGTTCCTCGGCCCCGACAATCACACGGTGATCTTCACCGTGAACCTCAACCGGCTCGGCATCCACAAGCTCAACGTCGAGAAGAGCGAGGCCAACGCGGAGTCGATCAAGCGGTGCAAGGTCGAGCTGTATCTCGAGAGCATGGAGCTCGAGTACGAGGACAAGTACATGGACTAGCGGCGGCTGGCTATCCGCGCAGGAGCAGCACGTACAGGTCGTAGAGGAAGTGCGCGTAGGCGGCGTGGGCCAGCGATCGGAAGTAGAAGATGAGGCCGAACACGATCCCGGCCAGCGCGCGGTAGACGAACACGCCGCGCTCGAACGGCTCGCCGAGCGGGCCGGCGTGATGGGCGGCCGAGAACAGCGCGGCGGAGGCGACCAGCGCGATGGCGACCGCGACGCTGCGCTTGACGCCGGCGAGGACCAGCGCGGCGGAGGCGCCGCCCATGAGCCCGAGCCGGAAGACCAGCTCCTCGTGGACACCGGCGCCGAGCGAGAGGACCACGGCCTGGGTGCGATGGCCGAGCGCGAGGTTGCCGGGGTCGAGCCCGAGGCCGAGCACGCGCTCCATGAGCAGCGCGATCACCGTCCCCATGGTGAGGGCGTAGAGCGCCGCCTCGAGCACCACCGACGGGAAGACGCGCAGGCTGAACGATCGACTTCGCCGGAGGTGGAGCAGGAGGCCGAGGAAGCCGAGCGCGAGCACGAGGTGGACCAGCAGGAAGCGCTCGCGATCGTAGCCGACCGCGGCGAACACCCAGCGGGTGACGAAGTCGACCCCGTTGACCGTGGGCGAGAACATGACGCCCACCTCGTAGGCGAGGAAGAGCGGGAAGACCAGGAGCAGGCTGGTGGCCAGATCGCCGCGGCCGAACGGCGACGGGCCGGTCGATCGGCGGGCGGCAGGCGCGCGGCGGGGCGTCCGCGGTGCGCGAGGTGCGCGGCGCGCGCCGGTCATCGATGCCTCGCGCGCTGGCGCTTGTGCGGGCGGGCCCGGACCGGCCGGGCGCGGTTGCTCGAGCTGCGGCGGACCACGCCGCGCAGGCGCCGCGCCGCCTCGGGGCTGGCCAGGAGCGGCGAGGCGGTGGCGATGACGGAGACCTCGGGGCGCAGATAGCGGCGGGCGGCGGCGGCGACGTCGGCGGCGCGAACCGCATCGAGGCTGGCGGCGTGGCGCGCGGCGTGCTCGGCGCCGGGGCCGAGCAGCTCGTAGAGGGCGAGCAACGCGGCGGCCTGGGGCGCGTGGGCCAGGGCGGCGCGGCGAGCGCGGGCCAGTCGCCCCGCGGCGCGCCGCACCTCCGCCTCGTCCGGACCGGGGCCGCGCAGGCGATCGACCGCGGCGCGCAGCGCGGCGAGCGCGGCGGTCACGTCGTCGGGGCGGCAGGCGCGGTGGAGCACGATGCTGCCGCGGTCGGCGTCGGCGAGCAGCGCGGCGCGCGCGCCGCCGATGAGCTCGGCGGCGACCTCGAGGGCGGCGCGGTCGCGGTGGGATCGACCGACCGCCGGGTAGGCGAGCGCGATGACCGCCACGCCGCCGCGGTCCAGGCGGCGGTAGACCTCGCGCCGGGCGGGCGGCGCGGTCGGGGCGGCGGGGCGATCGGGCGGGCGCACGCGCGGCGCGCTGCCGAACCGGGCCCGCGCTCGCGCCATCACGCGGCCCGGATCGATGTCTCCGACGACGACCAGGGTCATCGCGGCGATCGGGTAGCGCTCGCGGTGGTGCTGGCGAAGGGCGCGAGCGTCGACCCGCTCGAGCGCGGTCGGGCCGGCCTCGAACACCGGTGGCGCGGTCGGGGTGGCGGCGCCGGCCAGCTCGCGCTCGACCAGATCGAGGGCCGCCCAGGCCGGGTCGGCGGCGCGCCTGGCTGCCGCCTCGAGCGCGCGGGTGCGGGCGCCCTCGACCGCGAGTGGATCGAAGCGCGGGCTGCTCGCGCAGTCGGCCAGGAGGTCGAAGCCGCGCTCCCAGCCGGCGCGGCTCCACTCGGCGCCGAGGCCGACGGTGTCGCGCCCGGCGAAGCCGGTCATGGACGCGCCGTCGGCGGCGAGCTCGTCGGCGAGCGCGCCGGTGTCGAGCCGGCCGCAGCCACCGGTCCACGCGCCGGCCAGAACCGCGCTGAGGCCGGCCAGCTCGTCGGTCTCGCGGCGGGTGCCCCCGCTCCACACCGCGCGCGCGGCGACCAGCGGCGCCGATCGATCGCGAAGGACGACCACGCGCGTCCCGCTGGGCAGGACCAGGCGGACGATGTCGGCGGCGCCGGGCGCCGCGGCCGCCGCGGGCGAGGCCACGGCAACCACCGACAGCAGAGAGAGTAGGACCGCGCTCACTCGCCGACAGAGAGTACACCGGTCGGCATCCACTGGTAAGCGAGCGGCCCGCGAGAGACTGGCGGCGGGCGACGCGAGGCGAGTGCTCTCGCGGGCGCCGCGCCCGGTGAAGTGTGAAGGCCGGAGCGCCGCGCACCCGGGGAGGTGAGCGCCGGAGTGGCCGCGCACCCGGGAAGGCGAACGCCGGAGCGGACGCGCACCCGGGAAGGCGAACGCCGGAGTGGCTGCGCACCCGGGAAGGTGAGCGCCGGTCCCACGCGGCGACGGGCGAGGTCGTCACGAAGAGCGGCCGTGGCGGCCGTGGCGGCCGTGACGTCATCCGGCGGCGAGTGAGCGGGCGGGCGGACGACGCCACCCGGAGGCGCCGGGTTCAGGGTGCGGCGCTGGCGGCGTCGTCGGTGGGGCAGCCCACGGTCTCCTGGCGGAGGCCCCAGCCGCCGTTCTGCTCGCGGATCGCGTGGGCTCGTCCGGCTCCCACCACCTCACCGACGCGGCGCTCGGTCTCGTCGCCGATGTACGCCTGGCGGCGCACGAAGCGCTCGAGCGGGGAGAGCGCGGCTCCGGGCGCCGGCGGCGGGACGAGGCCGGCCCGCTCCTGCGCGATGCGCTGGTTGATCCGGCCCTCCTCGCCCTCGGGGGACTTGTCGCGCAGCTCGCTCGCCATTGCCTGGGCCGACAGCTCGTCGGCGCGCGCGGCCTCGCCGGTGATCTCGATGTAGAGCGCGCGCAGCTCGGCCACGACCTGGCGCTGGAGCTCGGCGAGGGCGCGGTTGACCGCTGCAAGCTCCTCGCCCGACAGCCCGGCCTCCTCGGCCATGCGCGGGCCCCACTCGAGCGTCTCGGGCCGGAGGATCGGCGGCATGTCGGAGCGCACCCGGCACTCGGCGGCGAAGCGGACCAGATCCTCCTTGCTCGGGTCGAACCACGGCCGGCCGCTCGGGTCGCGCGCCGCCGGCCCGCCCCGCCGCATCACCGCCTCGCCTCCACCGCCGCCGTGCTCGAGACCGCGCACGCGCGCGCGCAGGCTGGCGATCTCGGCGCGCTGGACGGTGTCGCGGCGGAGCAGATCGTCACGCGAGGCGTCCGCGCCCGGGGCCGCGATCGGCGCCTCGACCGCGCCGGCCGGGCCGGCCGCGCCCGGCCCGGCGCCGCGGCGATCGGCGACCAGCGATCCGCCCTCGCCACCGGTCAGCACCTGTCCGGCGGCGACCGCGCGCTCGTCCCCGGTGCCACCCGCGAACAGGACGCTGCCCTCGTACACGGTCACGACCACGGCGGCGCCGATCGCGGCGCCCACCACTCCCTGCCACGGTGTCTTCATCGCGCTCAGCTCCACCCGGAAACAGGTCCCGGTCACTCGGACGGTCCCGCGCGGCGTGTCGACCTCGAAGCGTCCGCCGCGCTCGACCCGGTAGAACACGTCGCCGGCGCGCTGGGTCACGCGCGCCAGGTCGGCCTCGATGTGCCACGAGAGATCCGCGCCCGCCTCGGCCACCGCCACGCCGCGCTGGCCCAGGCGGACGGTGCGCCGCTCGACCGGCGCGGCGCTGCCCGAGGCGTCGCCGGCCGGGGTCGTCGACGGAGAGCGAGCCTGGGCCAGGAACAGGGCCAGCACCGCCGCCGCGGCCACCGCGAGCCACGGCAGCATCCGGCGCGGACGGCCGGGATCTCGCGACGCCGCGGCCAGCGCGCTGGCGACCGAGATCGGCTCGCGCTCCACCACCGGAGCGGCGCGGCGCGCGGCCAGGACGCGCCCGACAAAGCCATCCGGCGGCTCCGGCACCTGCCA
>DATHKR010000316.1:0-18295 GCA_035489015.1 Kofleriaceae bacterium
TGCCGTCAGTGCGGCGCCGCGCTCGAGCACGGGCCGTCGGACCTCGGCGTCACCTGCCTGTACTGCCGGGCCGACAACCTCCTGCGCATGCCGGTCGCGTGGCTGGCGCGGATGAAGCGCCACCAGATCGACCTGGGCGCCGCGGTGGACAGCGCCGAGGTCGCGCTCGCCACCGAGCGGCGACGCTACCGGCGGAGCCTGCTGTGGCGGCTCGGCTGGGCCGCGCCGGTCCTCGCCATCCCGGTGCTGATCGTGTGGCGAGGCTGCGGCGAGGCGGACACGCTGCCGGATCCCGGCGTGACCCCCGACTGGCAGGCGACGGTGCGCGCGCGCGACGTGCCGCTCCCCTGCGAGGGGAGCATCATCGACCTCGGCCCGCTCATCCTGACCGACGGCGAGTGCGTCGACACCGGCTGCCTCCCGCGCCGCCTGTTCGCGCTGCGGAAGGGAGAGGGGCTCCGCATGGTGACCGGCGCGCCGGAGAAGTGGCGCCGCGCCACGCCGCTCGACGCCACGGTCCGGATCGATCGCCATGTGCAGCGGTTCATCGGCGGCGGCGACCCGGACCGCCAGGACTGGGGCGACGCGCTCGCGAGGCTGCGCGTCCGCGAGGGGCAGCCGGCCCAATTCCGCGCGCCGCTCGCCGGCTGGTACCGGGCGACGGCGGTCATCCCGGGCGCAAAGGCCGGCGAGTGGTACAGCCTCTGCTTCGAGATCGTCCCGCGTTGATCGCCGCGACGTCGCCCGGATCGCGACCGAGAGCCCGGTGTACGCTGGCACCGGTGAATCGCCCGTTCGGCGCGGTGCTGCTCGCGCTCGTCGCATGCAGCTCGGACGGGAACACGACCCGGCCGGTCGTGACCCCGGCCGGCGAGGCGACCGCCGAGGCGAGGCCGATCGCCGGCGCGGTGGCGACGCCGCCACCGGACGTCGCGGCGCCGCCGCATCACGAGGAGGAGTGGAACCGGATGCCGGGGAAGTGGGTCCACTTCGAGCTGTGGACCCCCGACGTCGCGCGAGCCAGAGCGTTCTACGGCGAGATCTTCGGCTGGACCTTCGTCGATCGGGCGGCAGGGGCGGCCATCTGGCATCGCAACAGACCGTTCGGCCTGATCCGGGCGGCTCCTGCCGCGGCCGCCGGCCCCCTCGCGACCGCGTGGGTCGGCCACGTGTCGTCGGAGTTCGTCGATCTGCCGAGCGTCCTCGGCAAGGTCCTGGTGCCGGTGACCGACGTCCCCGAGGTCGGCCGCCTGACCGTCCTGGTCGATGACTGGGGGGCGCCGTTCGGGCTCATCGAGGCGGAGCACGGCGACGCGCGCGACGAGACGCCCGCCGCCGGCGACATCGTGTGGTTCGAGCACTGGTCGCGAAACAAGAAGACGGTCGCGGCGGCGGCGGACTTCTACACGCTCGTCGGTCGCTACGACCTCACCTGGAAGTACCCCAGCTGGATCACCTGGGCCCGGCAAACCGACCGGACCGAGTACACGGTGAGCATCCGCGACAAGGTCGCGCGCCTCGGCTACGCCGCGGCGCCGTCGCCGTCGCTGGCCGGACGCTTCGTGCCGTACGTCCTGGTCGACGACGTGGCCGCGGCGATGGCCGCGGCGACCCGGCTGGGCGGCCGGATCGTCACCAAGCCGAGCGCCCAGGGGATCGCGACCGTGGCCGATCCGGGCGGCGCCGTGGTCGGGCTGGTGCGAGCGCCGGCCGCGCGGACTGCCCCGAAGTAGCGCGCTCGAATCGAGCGCACGAACTGTGCGCGCAAGTCGGCCAGCGACGGCAGCACCGGTGACCTGACCCACAAGCTCGCGGGGTTAGGTCAGGGCATTGTCGTTGCAGGTCCCCCTCGCTCCATGCGTGAGCCAGGAGCAACCATGAAGCGAAGTGTCGTGAGCCTTGCCTCGTTCATCACCCTCACCGTCGGCGGCGCGGCGGCCGCTCGGGCCGCGGGGCCGGCCTGGTGCAAGGCCGAAGGGGCGGACAAGCTGAGCGTCTACGGCGAGCTCGCCAAGGTCCACAAGGAGACCGATCCGGGCGACGCGCTGTACACGCTGGTGGCGGCCTTCTGCGCGCCGGACGCCGACGCCAGGGCCCAGGCCCGCGAGCTGGCGGCGACCCGGAAGCTCTGGTCGAAGCGACTGCACATGACCGACGCCGACTGGGCCGACGTGGCGGCCTGGGCCGTCACGTACCACAGCGACCACAACCCCTCGATCTATCCGCCCGAGAAGACCGCCTGGTCGAAGTACGGCCCGATCGACCAGTGGGCAGGAGTTCTACAGTCGACGATGGGCGACTCGAGTCAGACCACCGATCCGGCCTACGTGGCCGACGCCTTTGGCGCGGAGCTGACCGAGGCCGGTCGCCTCGGCTACATCACGGTCTGCATCCAGGGCGAGCGGGCGGCCGAGTGGGCGATGTGCGCCGACGACATCGCCCGGTTCGATGCGGCGAAGCTGTCGACCGAGCTGCGCGGCGACACCAGGCGCACGGCCAAGGAGCGGCTCACCGTCCGCCTCGCGGCCTACCAGACCGCGTCGAAGATCCCGGCGCACCAGGCGCGCGTGAAGGCCCTCCTGGCCGTGGACCCCGCTTACGCGAAGCTCTTCTCCCTTGCCCAGGCGGCGCGCGTGGAGTGGGGCGGGCGATGGACGAGCGACGCGCGGCTGCTGGCCCTGACGGCGTCGATGGATGACGCCCGGGTGACGCGGTCGCGCAAGGCCGCCGAGGGCTGCGAGGAGACGACCTGGCAGGCGTGGAAGAGCGTCGTGTCGGCCATGCCGGCCAAGAAGTTCGCGGCGATCCGCCACGAGCCGGGCAACTCGTTCACCGAGCAGGCGATGGCGGCCATCGTCGCGCAGACGGAGGGCTACCTGGCCGGGATGTCGCTCTACCTCTGCGCGAGGAGCAACAAGTCGGAGGACTTCCTCATCCGGGCGCTCGGCGAGGTGATGCAGCGCTGGCCCGGTTTCCGCGGGCCGCGCACGGCGACCCACACGGCCATCGTGACGGCCGGGATCGAGCTGGACGACCGCGACGCCAAGATCGAGTACCCGGACGTGATGCGCTCCTGGATCGACCGCAGCAGCGGGTCGAGCGGCGGCGGCGAGGGCTCGATCAAGTCGGTCAAGGCATCCGGCAAGAAGGTCACGATCCAGTTCGTCAACATCAAGAAGCAGCAGACGATCTGCATCAAGGGCCACAACACGCGCCGGGTCACCCAGATCCGCTCGGACGGCGGCCTGGTCTACGAGTACATCTGCACGAAGGAGAAGACGGAGACCATCACGGTGCCCCAGGCCAGCCCGCAGACCGTGAACGCGCGCTACGCCGCCGGGATCAAGCCGGGGATGTTCGTCGCGGTGACCGAGGACGTGGTCACGGCGGCCTACGCCAAGGGCGGAAAGGCGCCGTCGATGATCGCCGGCGTGCCGGTCAAGTAAGCGCTACTCTCGCGTGATGCGACCGCTTCGGTATTCCATCAACGTCACATTGGACGGGTGTTGCGATCATCGCGCGATTTCCGCGGACGAAGAGCTGCACCGTCACGCGGCCGAGAACATCGGGCAGGCCGATGCCCTGGTCTTTGGCCGCGTGACTTATCAGATGATGGAGGCAGCGTGGCGGTCGCCGGCACAGACGGGAGCGAGGCCTGACTGGATGGAACCCTGGATGGAACCCTTCGCTCGCACGATCGACGCGGCGAAGAAGTACGTCGTGTCGAGCACCCTGGACCGGGTCGATTGGAACGCGGAGCTCGTGCGCGGCGATCTGGGGGAGGCCGTTCAACGGCTCAAGCAGGAGTCGGGCAAGGGACTGTTCGTGGGCGGCGTGAAGCTCCCGATGGCGCTGGCGGAGCTGGGATTGATCGATGAGTACGAGCTCGTGGTGCAGCCCAGGCTCGCAGGCCACGGCCCGACGTTGTTCGCGGGACTGACGAAGCCTGTCGACTTGAAGCTCGTGGACCGGCTCGAGTTCCGCTCGGGGGTGGTGGCCATGCGGTACGAGCCGAGAAGATAGAGCGGAGCTGACATGACGAATCGAATCAGCGAGGTGTTCGGTGTACCGCGGGTCCTCCTGCCCGTGGTCCACCCGGTGAACAGGGACGCGGCGCTACAGAGCGTCGCCGTGGCGTCCGACGCGGGCGTGAAGGGGGTCTTCCTCATCAACCAGGGGATGTCGGCCGAGGAGGTCCTGGAGCTGGTCATGACGATCCGCGACCGAGATCCGTCGCTGTGGGTCGGCATCAACCTGCTCGGTGTCCCGGTCGCCGAGGTGCTCGCCCGCGGTCTGGCGGCGTGCGGCGGCCGGCTCGACGGGATCTGGGTCGACACCGCGCAGATCGATGAGGCGGCCAGGACGCAGCCAGCGGCCCAGGCGTTCGTCGACACGCGCCGGGAGCACGGCTGGACCGGCCTCTACTTCGGCGGTGTCGCCTTCAAGTACCAGCGCGCGGTGTCGGACGACATGCTCGGCGCCGCGTCTGCCGCGGCTCTCCCGTTCATGGACGTGGTCTGCACGAGCGGGCCGGGCACCGGCAAGGAGGCCGACGTCGCCAAGGTGATCGCGATGCGGCGCGGCATGGGCGAGCGCGGCGCGCTGGCGCTGGCCTCCGGCGTCACCGAGCAGAATGTCGGCGAGTACCTGCCGTACGTCGACGCCTACCTGGTCGGCACTGGCATCGAGAAGGACTTCGGCGTCCTCGATCCGGCCAAGGTCGCTCGCCTGCACCGGCTCGTCGCCGCGTTCTCCGGTGTACCGCGAACGCCGAAGTAACGTCCGGGGCGAGATCGATGCCCGACGACGACGATCTGAAGCGCCGCAACCAGCAGCTCGCGAAGGACTTGCTCGAGTCGCTCCAGGAACCGGGCACCAGTCCCGAGCGCGCCGCGTACGAGGCCGAGAAGGACGCGGCGGATGGGGCCGCGCTCGAGGCGTATTACCGGCGGACCGGGCAGGTGAAGGATCCGGTGGCGAAGGCCAGGTCGGCGACCGAGATGCTGTTCGCGGCGTCCCTGCTGCCGTGCCCGCACTGCGAGACCACGGAAGCTCCGAAGCTCGACCTGGTGGGGAGCGGGACGAGCTGGTCGGTGACCGGGACGTGCCCGCGCTGCACCAGCAGACGGTCGCACGCGTGGACGACCGAGGGGAATCCGCTCCAGGCGAAGGTCGGAGTGAGGCAGCTCGGGGACGAGCGGCCGTCCGCGATCATTCGCGTCGGGCAGTTCGTCAGCGAGCTCGATCGCGTGCGGCCGCAGCTGCCGCCATCGCCGGAGAATCTGCAGCCGATCGAGTGGCGCGCTAGCCTGGCGATGGTCGAGCGCGCGCTTACCGTGCTGCACGAGCTGCTCAAGTTCGTGCCTGCCGGCGCGACGATGATTCCAGACATGAAGCTCGACGAGGCGGAGCGCGAGGATCGGGCGAGCCGCAGCGAGCGGTATCAGCGCGCGTGGCTCGAGGGCGAGCGCGGCCGCGTGCTCGCGTTGCGCGAGGAGTACACGCAGGACGCGCCTCGGATCTGGGCCCTCGAGAAGCCGGCCGAGCCGCCGCCGTCGCGCGGGGCGCTCGATCGCCCGTCGCTGACCGCGCACGCGGCGTGGGTGCGCGCGGGGCAGCGTGGGGAAGGGAGGCTGGACGTGGTCGGGTTCGACGCGAAGGGGTCGAGGCTCGGGGGCGTCGAGCTCTCGGGCGCGCGGCTCGAGCGGGTCGTGCTGGATCACGCCGTCATCGATGCCGTGCAGCTGCACGACGCGGAGCTCGTCGACGTGTCCGTGCGCGGAGCGGTCGCGACGTCGCTCAAGGTCAAGCACGCGCACGTCATCCGCGGTTCGTTCGCGCAGGCGCAGCTCGCGATCGCGGCGTTCGACGGGGCCGTGATCGACGGGACCTCGTTCGAAGGCGCGAACCTCGAGCGCAGCACATGGGCGAACGCGAACGTGACGGCGGCGAGCTTCGACAACGCGAACCTGGGGAACGCGTGGCTCGACGCGGGGCGGTTCCGCGGCTGCACGTTCCGCAAGGCCGACTTCCGGCTGATCACGCAGGGCATCAGGTGCACGACCCGCGGCTCGGTCTTCGAGGATTGCGACCTGCGCTTCACCCGCTGGGACGGACGCGACCTCTCGGGCGCGACGTTCGTGCGCTGCAAGCTCGCCGGGATCAGCGGCATCCCGGCGGCGCTCGCGAACGTGCGCATCGAGGATCCGGATCTATCGGCCGACGGAAACGGCAGCGACATCGGCGGCGCCGACGACGTGCTCGCGCTCTGGGCGGACAGCTGACGAAGCCAGCGCGACAGCGGCCTCAGTTCGCGCCCGTGGGCTCCATCGCCTCGATCGCGGCGATCTGCTCGGGCGTCAGCGGCCACGTCGGCTCGGTCGCGGGGCCACGCCGGTAGTGGACGCCGAACTGGTGCCCGCGCTCGCATTCGTACTGGTCGTTCTCGACGCCCTCGTGGACGCGCGTCGCCTTCGACACCTTGCTCTGCCCCAGGCACTCGAGGCATGGGATCTCCTGCGCGAACGGTCCGCCGGCCATGCCGCAAGCTAGCACACGTCACCAGATCCGCTCGCCGACGGCCAGCCCCGCCTCAGCTGCCAGCGGCCAGGCCCGCCCCGTAGGTCGCCTCGGCCGCGCGGAAGGCGACCTCCTCCTCGACGCACACGTCGTCGCCGCCGAGGGTCTGGTCGCAGGACACCGTGCGGTACGCCATGAAGGCCCGCGCAGCGTCGCGCAGGGCGCGGCCGTCGTCGCAGCCGCTCGTCGGTCATCGCCGCACCCGGCGACGGACATCAGGAGCGCGAGCGCGACGGGGATACGGGCCGGAGCATGCACCGATTGCATCACAGCTCGGGCCGCGACGCAGTACGGGTTCTGGCGCCGCCGGGCACGAGCTTGTCGATGAGGTGCTCGACGTAGGCGGCGCGTGCTTCGCGCGCGGGGAGCTCCTCGGGTGCTTCGAAGCGGAGGTGAACCATCCCGACGTAGGCGGCGTATGCGAGGAGCGCGCTCCGGTGAGCCTCGCGCTGCGGCTGCCCGAGCTCGGCGTAGCACGACTGCAGGTAGACGAGCCGGCGGTGAGTCACGCGGGCCAGCGTCTCGCGCACGACCGGATGCTTGGCGGTGGCGAGCGCGATGTGGATGCGGTCCGAACGACCGCCGGCGAGGACCCCGCCGATGAGGCGCGCGAGGCGCTCGCGCGGGTCGCTCACGTCCTCCAGCTCGTCGATGATGCGCTCGGTATGGCTGCTCTCCCAGTGGGTCAACGCCGCCGCGAGGAGCGCGTCGCGATCGGCGAAGTGCCAGTAGAAGCTCCCTTTGGTCACCCCCAGGCGGCGGGCCAGGGGCTCGATGGCGACGCCGGCCAGGCCGTCCTCCGCCACCGCGTCGAGAGCGGCGGCCACCCAGTCGGCGGTCGAGAGCCGCGCTTCGGGAACCGGGCGCTTCCGGGTGGGCACACGCCATTGTTGCACCATACGGAACCGTATTGACAGGTCCGATCGACCTCTCCATACTCATGCGTATGGAGGCCATGAAATTGCGACCCATCCGAAATGTGCACGTCCGACGGCTCGCTGCGCCGATCGAGCGCGTCGTTCCCTGGATCGAGAGCTGCTGGACCGGCGGCGACCGCGATTGCTTTCCGCGCGACGTCATCCCGAACTGGCGCAAGAATCCGCACGGCGCCGATCCGCTCGCGCTGATCCCCGGCGAGACCCTGGTCGGACACGGCCCCTTCCGCTTCCGCCTGCGCGTCTGGGACGGTCGGGTCTGGAGGGTCGACGTGGTCGGCGGCGGCCTTGTGGGCTGGCACGGATTCGACCTCGAGCCCGACGGTGATGGCTGCCGTGTGACCCATACCCTCGAGCTGGAGGGCACGATCTCCGCACGCCTGAGCTGGATGACCCTCGTGCCCATCCACGACTGGGCCGTCGAGGCCATGTTCGACCGGCTGGAGCACGCACTCCGTACCGGCGTCGCCCCCCGCCGCACCGAGCGACCGATGCCCCGCATGGCGGCCCTATCGCTCGGCCTGGCGCGCGTCGCCCGATCGCGTCGCCCCGTCGCGCGGCCGTCGACATCGGTGGGCTGAGCTACTAGGCGATGGTGATGTGAACATGCGGCCCGTCGAGAACGTTGACGTGCGTGGCGTGAGCGCCGCCGCCCATGTCGCCGAGCATGCGGGTGACGGCCTTGCCGAACGTCGTCTCGGCCAGGAAGCGAGCCGTGTCGAGGGCTCCGGTCCGGCCCCGGCCACCGAGCTCGCCGTTGAACCAGTCGAGGGTGTCGCCGTTCTCGACGTGCTTGATGATGATGCGGTCCGGATGGGCGGTGGGGTTGACCGGGTTCTGCTGCGTCAGGTCGTACGCTCGAGCCAGCTGGAGCTGCTTCGCCATGGCCTGGTTGAGGAAGAAACCTCTCTGATCCCGCGGCTTGTAGGCCTGGGCGATGATCCACGTCGTTGCGCCGAAGTAGCTGTCGAAGTAGAAGCGTTCCTCGATCGGACAATTGATGTCCTCGCCGCCGACGAAATCCGTGGCGACCAGGATGAGTCTCTCGTTGACCTCCGGGAGAACGCTCCGGGCGGCGGCGATCGCGCACTGGGTGCTGCCGTCGAAGTCCACGAGCTGGAGCTGGACGGCCTGGGGCTGCACGACCGCCACCAGCCCCGCTCCGACGACGGGGACCTGCTGAGCGCCCCCGCAACAACTCGAGCTGCAGCATGAACCCATCGCGATCCGCTCCTCAGTCCCGGGGAAGTGCTCGGCCGAGCCACGCGAGGCCGGCGTCGGCCAGCGTGCGCGCCTTCTCGAGAGGCGACGACGCGCGCGAGTCGTTCAACACCTGTGCTGCCCACGGGAACTGCGGGTCCCCGTCGAATCCGGCTCCGAGGAGGAACATGAGCGTCGCGTAGAGGGCGAACGGTTGACCCTCGCCGAGCTTGTAGCGTCGAGCGCCGATCTCCGCGACCCTCACGAGGAGACCGAGGGTTCCCTCGATCAACCGGGCCTTCTCGGGGTACAGCGACGCGAAGAGCGGGGCGAGCGCCTCCTCGGCGCCGCGCGGCGAGACGCTCGGCAGCATCTCGAGCTTTTTCCCGCGCGCCTTGGCGAGGGCCCGCATGTAGACCCTCCCCTTCAGGCCCGAGACGGCCGTGAGGTGCTTCGCGGCGCGCTCGGAGAGGTCGTCGAGCCTCGCGTCCGGGCCCTTGCGGGACGTGGACCGGAGGATCGGCGCAGCCCACGGGAGCTGAGGGTCCACGTCGAAGCGGCTCCCGAGGCCGATCATGAGGTTCGTGTAGCGGCAGAGCTGCCTGGCGCTGGAGAAGCCGTAGGACTGCGCGCGCGCGGCCCCGAACGCGATGACGGCCTTCGCGTTCCGTGTACCGAGGAGGCCCATGTCGACCGGGTACGACTTCGCGAGGTGCGCCAGCATCTCGCTCTCGTAGCGCTCCCAGGCCGCCTCCTTCACCGCCACGCGCGGCCCCTTCCGAGCGTCTCTCTCATCGGAACGCGGCCACGACGGCGGCGAGCGCAGGGCATCACACAAGGGATACGGCCGCGACGCCGGCCGCGCGAGAGGACATTCGGTCCTCCCTCCGCGAGGTTCGCCGGCGCGGTCGGCTACCTGCCTGATGACGACAGAGTCGGTCTAGGCGCCGGCTCCCCGCACGGCCGCTTCGATCTTCGCGACGTCGATCTTCTTCATCGTCATCATCGCGTCGAACGCGCGCTTGGCGACGTCACCACCCCTGGCCATCGCCTCGGTCAGGACGCGTGGCGTGATCTGCCACGACAGGCCCCATCGGTCCTTGCACCAGCCGCATTCGCTTTCCTGACCGCCATTGCCGACGATCGCATTCCAGTAGCGGTCGGTTTCGGCCTGGTCCTTGGTCGCGATCTGGAAGGAGAACGCTTCACTGTGCTTGAACGCGGGGCCGCCGTTCAGCCCGATGCACGGCACGCCGCAGACGGTGAATTCGACGGTGATCGTGTCCCCGGCCTTGCCGCTCGGAAACTCGGACGGCGCCTTGTGCACCGCGCCGACCGAGCTGTCGGGGAAGGTCGCCGCATAGAACTTCGCAGCTTCCTCCGCATCCTTTTCGTACCAGAGACAGATCGTATTCTGGGAGATCATCGCGCCGCTCCTCCCAGCTCGACGATCGGTGTGAAGCCGCCCCAGAACATCCGCTTGCCGTCCATCGGCATGTCGGCGGGCTCCTTCATTTCCTCCATCATCCGCTTCCAGCCGGCGTCGCGCGTCGCCTTGTCGGGCCAGCCGAGGAAGGAGAAGACGACCGTCTCGCCCTCCTGCGCCTGCACCGCCCTCTTGAAGTCGGTGACCTTGCCATCGGGCACTTCGTCGCCCCAGGCTTCGACGTCGAACAGCGCGCCGTACCCGGCGAACATCTTCGCGCCGTCCTGGGCCATCCTGATGTACGCGTCCTTCTTGCCCGGAAGGACCGGCGTGACGAAGCCGTCGATGTAGCCCAGCTTGCCCGGCTTCTCCGGTCCCTCGACGATCGGCGCGAAGCCGCCGAAGATCATGCGCTTGCCGTCGAAGGGGGGCATCGGCGCGTTCATCATCTCCGGGTTGCTCTCCATCTTCTTCATCCCCGCATCGCGCGTTGCCTTGTCGGGCCAGACGACCCAGCTGAACACGACGGTCTCGTCGTCCTTGGCCTGCACCGCCTTCTTGAAGTCGGTGACCTTGCCGTCGGGAATGTCGTCGCCCCAGCCTTCCACGATCCGCGTCGCGCCGTAGTCGAGAAAGAGCTTGTCGCTCCGCCGGGCGTGATCGACGAACTTGTCCTTGTCCGCCGTCGCAACGGGGATGATGAAACCGTCGATGTAGCTCATTGTCTCTCTCCTTTGTGTTGTCCGGGCGCGGCCGCATCCGACGCGGGCTCGTCGACTCCTGTACTCGCGCTCGATCGGCGTGGCGGCGAACATCTCGGGCTTCCACTCGGCGAAGCTCGCGAGCACTTGCGGAATCCAGCCCGCGCGCTCGGCGACCGCGGACACGATGACCTGCTTGCCCACCAGGCCGGGATGCCGGACGGCCATGACGATCGCCGTGGTGCCGCCCATGGAATAGCCCAGCACGTCGGCGCTGCGCACGTGGAGCGCGCGCAGCACGGCCGCCGCGTCATCGGCCATTCGCTCGTGCGTGATCGGTCCGGGCACGTCGCCCGTGCGGCCATGACCGCGCGCGTCGACGGCGATCACCGGTCGGGTCATGATGAGCTGCTGGACGAGGGGCGCCATCGCCTCGCCCGACATGAGCGATCCGTGCAGGACCAGCAGCGGCGTCTTGCCCGACCTCAGGTCACCATGGAGCTGGTAGGCGATCCGCACGCCGTCGACATCGGCGAAGCCCGTCCGGCTCGCCACCGATGGCGCCTTCACCGACGCGACCGGACCATCCGCTCCCGACGTCGGCGCGCCGCAGCTCGACAACGCCAGCGCTGTCGCGGCGAGTGTGAGACGATGGACGAGCGATGCTCGGGTCATTACCTCTCCCCGGTCAGCAGCATGGCAACATAGCGTTTGAGATGCGTCAGGGCGTCGCGCGCGGGGGCCGGGTCGCCCTTGGCCTTGGCGACGACGAACGCGCCTTGCAGCACGGTCTGGATGTACAGCGCGAGGCTGGCGGGCGAGACATGGCGCCGCCCGGCATCGCGGAGCGCCGAGGCAATATCCTGTTCGATTGACGCCGCGGTCGCCTCGATCGCGTTCGCCGCAGCGTCTCGCAGGCGCGGGTGCGTCTGGTGCACCTCCTGCGCCAGCGTGCCCGCGAGGCACGTGAATTCGTCGGTGCCGCCCTCGATCAGCGCCTCGCGCAGGTCGATATAGGCGAGCACGCGTGCGCGCGCGGTGCGGCCGCCGACCTCCTTCGCCAGGCCCTTGCCGATCTCACCCCAGCGCTCGGCCACCGCGATGCCCAGGGCCTCCTTCGACGGGAAGTGGTGGAAGAATGCTCCCTTGGTTACCCCGGCCTGCGCGCACAGCTCGTCGATGCCCGAGGCGGCGTAGCCCTTCCGCCGGATGCTCGTGGTCGCCGCATCGAGCAGGCGCTCGCGACCCGATCCATAGGGAGAACGCCTCGACATCGATGAAACCTACCGACCGGTTGGTATGTTGTCAACCAGGCGAGCTGGCGGGCTGACCAGCGCGCGCTGCACCCCAGATCTCCCTCAGACGGGCGGGCACCCCTTCGCTACCCCGCGCTGCGCATCCGCGCCGCGCAGCGCCCGCGCCGCCTCGGTGTTCGCGCGCTCTCGATACAGGAACGTGAAATAGAGCGCGCTCCACGCGACCAGCACGAACGTCGGCTGCAGCGACGCGCGCAGTAGCGCTCCGTCGACCATCCGCTGCATGTAGAACGCGCGCATCCCCAGCTCCCACGCGACGCCGAGCGCGAACGACACGGCGAACGCGACCGCGCCCAGCACCGGCGCCGGCCAGTGCGTCGTGTACCGCACGTAGATCGCGTACAGCACGAGCGACGCCGCGAATCCGACGCCGGCCTTCGCCGCCTTCTGCCCGACGAGGATGAGCTGGCCGTGAAACGACGTGTCGGCGAGCCCCGGCAGCGAGGCGAGGTGAAACAGCACGAAGTAGGAGCCCCACCACGAGAGCTGTGCGATCCAGAAGCCGCGCCGGGTCACGGTGTCAGCGCGA
The DNA here is from genome assembly GCA_035489015.1 of Kofleriaceae bacterium. Taxonomy (GTDB): domain Bacteria; phylum Myxococcota_A; class Polyangia; order Haliangiales; family Haliangiaceae; genus DATFRY01. The sequence continues at coordinate 12,687 of DATHKR010000316.1, forward strand.
CCGTACCGCACCTTGCGCCGGCGGCATCCGATGAACAGAGCGAGATCGCGATGCGCATGGAGCTCCTTTCACGCGAGCGAGGGGAGCACCGCGCCGAGCGCCTCGATCGCAGCGGACATGTCCGATGGGAGGCCGATCGAGATCCGGCAGCCGCCGCTGGGATCGTGCGCGGAGATCAAGACGCCGCGCGCGGCGAGCGCTGCCTTGACCGCCTCGGGCCGACGGTGCTTGAAGAACACGAAGTTGGCAGCCGGCGCGGGCACCGTGAGGCCATGCCGCTCGAGCGCGGACACGAGTCGCGCACGCTCGCGGCCGACCTCGCGCTGGATCGACGCCACATAGCTCCCGTCGTCGAGGCTCGCGATCGCGGCGCGCGTACCGGCACGGCTCACCCAGCAGAGATCGTCGACCCCGCGCGCCGAGCGGACGGCCGCGGCGAGCTTCGGCGGCGCGATCGCGTATCCGATGCGGAGCCCGGCCAGCCCGTACAGCTTCGAGAACGTGCGCGTGACCAGGATCGGCGCGCCGTCGCGCACGAGCGCGTCCATCGACGAGAAGTCCGGGACATATTCGGCGTACGCTTCATCGACGATGATCGTCACCCGCTCCGCGTGGCGGCGGCAGAACGCGCGGAGATCCGCGGACGGGACGACCGTGCCCGTCGGGTTGTTCGGGTTGCACACGTAAACGAGCCGCGTCGCTGGCCTGATCGCGGCCGCCGTGGCATCGAGGTCGTGCCGCAAGGCGCGATCCAGCGAGACGCGCGCGACCGGACCGAGCGTCTTCGCGTGCCGCTCGACGGCGGCGTACACCGGATGCGGCACGATTGTCTCGGTGCCGCGCTCGACCACCGCGGCGACCGCGGCGATGAGGACCCCGCACGAGCCGGTCCCCAGGATCACGTGCTCGGCAGTGACACCGTGGCGCGCCGCGATCTTCGCGAGCAACTCGCCCTCGAAGTCCGTGTACCGATAGGTCTCGGCGACCGCGTCGCGGACCGCCGCCAGCGCCGCCCGGCTCGGTCCGTACGGGTTCTCGTTCTGGCCGATGCGGATCTGTGCCGGCCGCGCGGCAGTGCCGGCGCCGCTCCCAGCCGTCGCCGCGGCGGGTGCGGCACCGCTGTCGCGCACCGCCTCGCGGCCGCAGCCCCACGCCAGCGCACCCGCTGCCGCACCGAGGAACACCCGCCGGTCGAGTCCATCACCTCGTTCGTCCATCTTCATCGCGCCAACGGTAGCGAGCCCCGCCGCGCGCTCCAGCACGCATCTGCGAGCGGCGCCAGGAGTCGGCGAGCGGCGGCCGCGACGGCTCGCGCCGCTGCGCCGTCACATCACCGTCGCCTGGAGCGACGCGCTCCTGGTCGCCGCTGCCTTTCGAGCTGGGCGACCAGCTTCCTGGGCGCGACGTTGCGGTAGCTCTCTTCCACCCAGTCGCACAGGAGGTCCACGTGGACCGCGCCCAGGGGCACCGTGAGCCAGCCCCATTGACCGAGCCCACTGGCGGCGGTCGGGACCGCGCCCGCGATCTCCACCGCCTGGTCATGGCAACCCGCCAGCTTGACGTGCACCGCGTGCAATTCGACATCGCGGCGCCCGAGCCAGAGGAACATGGGCCCGTGTATCAGGCCCCGCCGCCATGACGGGGGAGCAACGCCACGCCTCTCGACCTTGATGATGGATTCACCCCATGGGAAGTCCTCCGCCGCCGCCGGGAGGCTCAGCGCGAACTTCCTCACCGTGTTCCAGCGCCGCGCCGTCATCGAAGAGTGGGGCCTTCCTCGCACGTGACTCTCTCACCCCCTGCCCGCCCGTGAGCGGAAAGAAGAAGAATGCCCGCTTTCCGAGGGTCCGCGAGCCGCGCGGAACGCTGGATGGGGAGTAAGGGACTGTTCTCGACCACGTCGCGGCCCGAGCTGTGATGCAATCGGTGCCATGCTCCGGCCCGTATCCCCCGTCGCGCTCGCGCTCCTGGTGTCCGTCGCCGGGTGCGGCGATGACCTCGCTGTCGCCCCCGACGCCAGCGACGCTGGTGCCGAGGCCGGCGTCGACGCTGGCCTCGCCGAGCTGGCCTCGGTCGAGGGCGACGTCCTGGCCTTTCTCACCGAGGTGAGCGGTCCGCGAGTGGTCGGCGCGACGGTCTCGGTCCTCGAGCGCCCCGAGCTCACGGTGGTGACCGGTGACGACGCCCACTTCCGCTTCGACGGCCTCGAGGTCGGCTCGCCGGTCACGCTGGTCGTCGAGCACCCGGACTTCATGCCGACCCGCAGCGCCACGCTCACGCTCGGGCCCGACGGCATCGAGCCGTTCCCGGTCCAGATCGTGTCGACGGCGCTCTTCCAGGCGCTCGCGTCGATCGTCCAGGTCGATCCCGAGCTCGACCGGTTCTGCGTGGTCGCGACCACCGCCGCGCGCATGGGCGGCTCGCTCTACACGACCATGCGCCAGGGCATGCCAGGGGCGATCGCGACGACCATCCCCGCGCTCGAGGCCGAGAGCGGCCCGCTCTACTTCAGCGAGGCCGTCATCCCCGACGCCGAGCAGACGACGACCAGCATCGACGGCGGCGTCGTGTTCGTGCGCGTGCCGCCCGGCGACTACACGATGACCGGCTCGAAGGAGGGCACCGTGTGGAACACGGTCGACCTCCAGTGCGTCCCGGGGACCTTTGTCAACGGCGGGCCGCCGCTCGGCCTGCTCGCCAACGTGGTCGCGCCGGATCACGGCGTCGGCCACGCCCTGGCCGACAGCGACGACACCGCCGCGTCCGACGCCCTCTGCGAGGCAACCGCGGTGTGCGTCAACCAGCGCGAGGGCGAGGGCAGCTACCCACCGGCGATGGTCAAGTCGTGCAAGGCGTCGTTCCGCAACACCTGGGCGTTCGTCGACGAGCTCTGCGACGACGGCCGCGCCCTGCGCGACGCTGCGGGGGCCTTCATGGCGTGCCGCACGGCGTCCTGCGACAACACCCTCGGCGGCGACGACGTGTGCGTCGAGGAGGAGGTCGCCTTCCGCGCGGCCGAGGCGACCTACGGGGCGTGCCTGGCCAATGGCAGATGAGGCGGTGCTGGCCGGGGCGGAGCCGCGACGGATTCGGTGAGCCTCGAGCTGCCGACGATCAGCCAGCCGCCACTTCCGCCCGTGAACCCCTTTGCCGGGCCCAGCGAGGGGGTTAGTCTGCGCACGCAATGAGGCGTTCGCTCGTCGCGATCATCGCCGGTGCGGCCCTTGTCGGTGGCGGCGCTTACGCACTCTGGCCCCGTCGATCCGCCGAGCGAGTGCCGGCCGCGCAGGCCACCGAGCCGGCCGGACATGCTCCCGCGGCGGAACACCTCGATCTGCGCGAGATTTTCAAGCCGGGCCCGGTGCTCGAGCCCACTGCCAGGGCCACGCGCCTCGTCGGCAAGCGGGTGCGCATGGTGGGCTTCATGGCGCGCATGGAGCTCTCGCCCAGGGGAGCCTTCTACCTGGTGCCCCATCCGGTGCTCGCCGACGAGGCCGGCGGCGGAACGGCGGACCTTCCGCCCGAGAGCGTGCTGGTGGTGTCCCGATCGGCCGCAGGCCAGCAGCTGCCCTACATCCAAGGTGCGGTGGAGGTCACCGGAACCCTGGAGCTCGGTAATCGCGCCGACGAGGACGGCAGAGTGTCCGCCATCCGTCTCATTCTCGACGGCCCGCCACTCTCCAAGACGAGGGAGGAACCATGAACTGGAAGCGAGGCTTCACCGGTTGTTGCATTGCGGGCTTGATTCTCGGCTCGATGTCCGCCGCCCACGCGGCACCCACGCTGGTGTCGATCACACCGCCGAACAACGCGCGGTTCGCGGACGGCCAGCGCTTCGACCTGCGCGTCGAGGGCCAGGGGACCGGTCCGTTCTCGGCGACCCTCGCCATCGACGGGGTCGAGCAGGAGTTCACCTCGGGAGAGCAGAACACCACCACGACCGACGGCATCAGCTCGCCCGGATTCGGTGGCTTCAACCTGCGCGGCTACAAGAGCTTCCGGAAGGGCCGCCACACCATCACCGCGTCCTTCACCGACTCCACCGGGACGGTCGAGCTGGAGTCGCACTTCGAGGTCATCGACGTGCGCGGCGGGCGCGAGCCAGTGCGCAACATCATCATCATGCTCGGCGACGGCATGGGCACGGCGCATCGCACGGCCGCCCGCCTGGTGCGCTACGGGGTGACCGCCGGCGACCCGAACGACTTCCTCGCGATGGACAGCTTCCCGGCCACCGGCGTGGTCACCACGCACTCCCTCAACAGCTTCGTCACCGACTCGGCCCCGGGGATGGCCGGCTACACGTCCGGCGCCCACGCCAAGAACGGACAGGAGGGCGTGTACCCGGCAAACATCGTGAACCCGTTCTTCTACCCGCGGGTCGAGTACCTGGCCGAGTACCTGCACCGCACCCGCGGCAAGTCGCTCGGCATCATCAGCACCGCCGACCTCGAGGACGCGACACCGGCCGCCACCGCGGTCCACACCGGCAACCGCAACAACGGCACCGGCATCATCGATCAGTTCCTCGACGAGAGCGACTTCGCCGGCACCGGCGAGTCCGGCACCGGGCTGCGCGTGCTGATGGGAGGCGGGCGGCGCTGGTTCCTCCCGGCCTCGCAGTTCGGTTCGAGCCGGGCCACGGCCAACGACTACCCCGAAGTCCCCGCCGACCTGGCGGAGGCGTGGGGACTCCACCCGGAGGCCGACGGCGGGCTCGATCCCGAGCGCGACCTGATCGGCGACTTCGTCGACTCCGGCTTCTCCTACGTCGACAGCGCCACCGGCCTGTCCGGCCTGAAGTCCCACCACGGGCCGCCGGAGCGGCTGCTCGGCCTGTTCGCCTACGGCAACATGAACGTCGCGCTCGACAGGCTCGCCAAGCGCCGCAACACGCTCTTGCCGGGGACCACCACCTTCGCGGTCGACGACTATCACGCGCCGGATCAGCCGATGCTGGACGAGATGACCAGCGCCGCGCTCGAGGTGCTCGACCACCACAACCACAACGGCTTCGTCCTGATGGTGGAGGCCGCGCACACCGACAAGCAGTCGCATGCGATGGACGCCGAGCGCGTGGTCGACGAGGTGATCGAGTTCGACCGCGCGGTGGCGGTGGCCCGCGACTTCGCCAGGCACGTGGACCGCAGGACGCTGGTCATCGTGCTGTCGGATCACGAGACGTCGGGCTTCAGCATCATCGGCGGGCTGACCGGCGGCGTCGAAGCGCTGCGCTCGCTTCCGCCCGACGGCGCGGTGACCGACCCGAACCAGGTCCCGGCGCGCCAGACGGTGGTCGGCGTGTACGACGCGGCCGGCTTCCCCGGCTACAACATCCTCGAGGACGGCTACCCGGAGACGCTCGACATCGACGGCAAGATCCTGTTCGGCTTCGGGGCCAACGGCGACCGCTGGGAGACCTGGCTCACCAGGCCCAAGCCGATCATCGACAGCCTGCTGCCCACCGTCATCCGCGACGAGCTGGCCGCCGCGGGATATCCGGGGCAGCCGTTCAACCGGTCGCAGGTGGAGGGCTTCTTCATCCGCGGCCAGGCCATCGGCCGCGATCAGGCCGTGCACACCGCGTCGGACATCCCGATCTCGGCCTA